>NZ_CP110615.1:2452134-3065168 GCF_026153295.1 Rhodococcus antarcticus
GCACGGGGTGGACGCGGCGACGATCGCCGCCAGGGTGCCCGAGCTGCTGGAGCTCGTGGGTCTTCGGCCGGAGCAGGGCGGCCGGTACCCCAACGAGTTCTCCGGCGGGCAGCGCCAGCGCATCGGCATCGCGCGGGCCCTGGCGCTGGAGCCCAAGCTCATCGTGCTCGACGAACCCGTCTCCGCCCTGGACGTCTCCATCCAGGCCGGGGTCATCAACCTGCTCGACGACCTCAAGGCGAAGCTGGGCCTGTCCTACCTGTTCGTGGCCCACGACCTCTCCGTCGTGCGGCACATCGCCGACCGGGTCGCGGTGATGTACCTCGGCAAGGTGATGGAGATCGGCGACGTCGAGACCGTGTTCCGGTCCCCGCAGCACCCCTACACGCAGGCTCTGCTCTCGGCGATCCCGGTGCCCGACCCGGTCACGGAGCGGACCCGGGAGCGGATCCTGCTCACCGGCGACCTGCCGAGTCCCGCGAACCCGCCGTCGGGCTGCCGCTTCAGGACGCGCTGCCCCAAGTTCCTCACCCTCGACGAGACCCAGAAGTCCCGTTGCATCGACGTCGAGCCCGTGCGGGAGTCCCACGGCGCCGACCACGACGTGGCCTGCCACTTCGCGGGGGCCCCGGCCACCCCCTGACGGGTCGTCACGTCACCCGTCCGTCCCCAGTGGACGGACGGGCGATCGGTCGCATCCCGTTGCCCCACAGCAGTTCGCATGTCTCGCGATCGTGACGTTTCCGCAATGTTCGCCACGCTCACGGTGTCGTAAGGTTCCCGCCATCACGACACCGATCCGGTGCCGTCCCCGACAGTCCCAGGAGGATCTCGAGTGAGCCTGAACCGACGCGCGTGGAGGTTGGCCGCACCCCTGGCCGTCCTCGCGCTGCTCGCCGGCGCGTGCGGCAGCAGTGGCAGCAACAACAGTGGCGGGGCCGCGGCGGCTCCGCAGACGGCCGGCCAGGCCGACATCAACCCCCAGGACGTCAGCTCCCTGCAGCAGGGCGGCAACTTCCGCTGGGCCATCAACGAAATCCCCCCAAACTTCAACTACAACGAGCTCGACGGGACGTTGTCGGACAACGCCGACATCATCAACTCGTTGTACCCGCGCCCCTTCTTCTTCGACGCCGCGGGCAAGCCCACCGTCTTCGCCGACTACTTCACCGACGTGAAGCTGACGTCCACCGACCCGCAGGTCGTCACCTACACGATCAACCCAAAGGCCAAGTGGAGCGACGGCAGTGCAGTGAGCTGGGAGGACTTCGACGCCCAGTTCAAGGCGCTCAACGGCACCAACCCAGCGTTCCAGGTTTCCTCGAGCACCGGCTACTCCGACATCGCCAAGGTCGAGATGGGCACCAACGCCCAGCAGGCCGTGGTGACCTTCACCAACAAGTTCTCCGACTGGCAGTCCCTGTTCAGCCCGCTCTACCCGAAGGCCGTCAACGCCACGCCGGACGCCTTCAACACCTCTCTGACCACCAGCCCTGGCGTCACCGCCGGACCGTTCAAGTACGACTCCACCGACCAGACGGCCAAGACGGTGACGCTCAAGCCCGACGCCGCCTGGTGGGGTGACAAGCCCGTGCTGGGCTCCATCACCTACGTCGCGCTGGACCAGGCGGCGCAGGTGCAGGCCCTGGTGAACAACGAGATCGACTACACCAACATCGGTTCCAGCGTCAACGACAACAAGACCGCCCGCGACGCCCAGGGCGTCAGCGTGCGGCAGGCCCTGGCCCCGGACTACCGCCACCTCACCTTCAACGGCGCCGCCGGATCCATCCTCTCGGACAAGGACCTGCGCGTCGCGGTCATGAAGGGCATCAACCGCGACGGCATCGCCCAGGCGCTGCTCAACGGTATCGCCCAGAACCCGAAGACCCTGGGCAACCACATCTACGTGGAGGGTCTGGACGGCTACCAGGACAACTCCTCGGTGGTCTCCTACGACCCTGACGCCGCCTCCAAGGCCCTCGACGCGCTCGGCTGGGTGAAGAACGGTGACACCCGCACCAAGGACGGCAAGACCCTGGAGATCCGCGACGTCATCCCCACCGGGGTGGCCACCTCCGCCCAGGAGGCCCAGATCGTCCAGCAGAACCTGCAGGTCATCGGGGTCAAGCTGACCATCGACACGGTGCCCAGCGCGGGCTTCTTCAAGGACTTCGTGAACGTGGGCAACTTCGACATCACCCACTTCGCGTGGCTCGGCACGCCGTTCCCGGTCAGCTCCTCGGGCTCCATCTACGGCAAGTACGCCGACGTCCAGCAGAACTACGGCCGCATCGGTGACACGTCGATCAACGACCTGTTCACCCAGGCCAACCAGGAGCTGGACCCGGCCAAGAAGATCGACCTGGCCAACCAGATCGACAAGGCCATCTGGGACGAGGGCTTCTCCCTGCTGCTCTACCAGCGCCCGCAGAACCATGCCGTGCGCTCCACCGTCGCGAACTTCGGCTCGCCCGGCTTCGGCGACGTGGACTACACCAAGATCGGCTTCACGAAGAGCTGATCGACCCGCTGCACCGCAGGGCCCGAGGAGTTCGCCTCCTCGGGCCCTGCGTCGTCGGGTGGTGCACCTGTCGCCGGCAGGTGTGCGCGAGGATGGACCGGTGAGAGCTCCCGGTCCGCGCGCCCTCCGCCACGGCGGGCTCACCACCGGGGTGGTCCTGGCCGTCCTGGCCGTCCTGGCCGTGGTGAACCTGCGCACCGTCCACACCACGGGCCGCGCCCTCGCTCCGCTGACGGCACGAGCATCGGCCACCGTGACCGCGGCGGCCGACGGCAGAGCCACCGTGACGTTCACCGGTGGCGACGGGCGGGCGCGGACGGTGCAGGTGGCCGTCGACGGGGTGCCCACCTCCCCCACCACGGTCGCCTACGACCCCGCCGACCCCACGCGCGTCGTGCTGCCCGGGAGCCCACCCGTGGTGTCCGGCGACCGGGCCACGACCCACCTCGCCGTCCTGGTCCTGCTGGTGGTGGTGGTGCTCGGCGTGGGGCTGCAGCGCATCCTCACCCGCGCCCGGCTGCGCCGCTCCGCACCCCGGCTGCTCCGGGTGCGCCGGGTCCGCCAGCAGCACCGGCTGCTGTCCCGCTCGTGGATCGAGGTGGTCGGAACCACCCCGGTGCAGCGCTTCCCGGTGTACTTCGACCCCGTGCTCGTCACCCTCGCGTCCCCCGCCGAGGTGGCGGTGCACGGTACCGGCGCCCTCCGCGCGCTCCAGGTGGACGGCGGCTGGGTGTACCCCTCCGGCCGGGTGCGCACGGCGGAGCCCAAGGGCCGGCTGATCGACAACCCCTCCCGCCCCGACACCGGGGCCCGGGAGCGCGCCGCACGCAGCGCCCCCCTGCGACGCCAGCTCCAGGTGGACGGCGTGCTGCTGGCCCCCGCGCCGTTCGTCGGCATCTTCTGGGTGCTGCTCGACGGCGGCGGGGTGCCGGTCTGGCTGGGCGCCACCCTGGTCACCGCGGCGCTGGCGCTGTGGGCGGCCGCCGTGCAGGGCAGCGACCCGAGCTAGACGCGGCGGTGCACCCCGCGGGTGCGCACCAGCGGCCCGGCGTCCACGAGGTGGCAGCCCAGGGTGGCACGGTCGCCGGACCGGTCACCGGTCGACGGTAGCGTCGCCGCTCGTGACCGACACCGGGTTCTCCGCCGACCTCGCCCTCGCCCACCGGCTGGCCGACACCGCCGACGCCATCACCACCGCCCGGTTCGGTGCGCTGGACCTGCAGGTGAGCTCGAAGCCCGACCTCACCCCGGTCTCCGACGCCGACCTGGCCGTGGAGCGCGCGGTGCGGGACCTGCTGGCCGACGAGCGCCCGGCCGACGCGGTGCTCGGCGAGGAGCTCGGCGGCACGGTGGTGAACGCCGGCCGCTGCTGGGTCCTCGACCCGATCGACGGAACCAAGAGCTACGTCCGTGGGGTCCCGGTGTGGGCCACGCTGGTCGCCCTGCTGGTGGACGGCGTCCCCGTGGTCGGCGTGGTCAGCGCCCCGGCCCTGGGTCGGCGGTGGTGGGCCAGTGCCGGCGACGGCGCGTGGCTACGGGTGCAGGACGCGCCGGTCCGCCGGCTCGCGGTGTCGGCGGTGGACTCCCTCGACGCCGCGAGCCTGGGGTTCTCCAGCCTGTCCGGGTGGCGCGACGCCGGGCTGCGCGAGGCGTTCCTCGACCTCACCGACGCCGTCTGGCGGGTGCGCGGCCACGGGGACTTCTTCTCCTACTGCCTGGTCGCCGAGGGTGCGGTGGACGTGGCGGCCGAGCCCGAGGTGTCGCTGTGGGACCTCGCCCCGCTCGACGTCCTGGTCCGCGAGGCCGGGGGTGCGTTCACCGCGCTGGACGGCACCCCCGGCCCGCACGCGGGCAGCGCGGTGGCCAGCAACGGGCGCCTGCACGGTGCGGTGCTGGGGGCGCTGGCCCCGCGCACGGCGGCGGCTCCCCCACCCCTGAGCGACCGCTGACCTCCACGACCCCGGGAGGCGGCCACCGTCGACGCCCCTGCGCACCGACCTGTGACAAGGCGGTCGGTGCAGCGACGTGGTCGGGGGTGGCTCAGAGCTCCGGCTGGTCGGTTCGCACCGTGCGGTCGACGACGGGCGTGCCGTCCACCACCCGGTAGAAGGTCATCTGCTCGAGGCGCGGGGAGTACCCGTGGATGCTCACGGCGGGCTCGTCACCGTCGTTGCGGATGTCGTGGATGTGACCGGGATCCACGGTGCGGAGCCCGCCCACGCCCAGGGTGTCGGCCCGCAGACCTCCGTGTCCGTCCGGTCGGACCTCGGTCACCGTGCCCTGCACCACGGTCAGCGCCGCGGTCGACCGCCCGTGGTCGTGCAGGTCGGTGCTCTGGCTGCGGGTCCACGTGAGCAGCCACAGGTCCACGTCGCCCGGGCCCTCCAGCCGGCTCCAGCAGCGGTCGCGCTCGGAGAAGCGCACGAGCGGGCGCCACAGGTCCGGTCGCGCCGCCGCGGCGGTGACGAGCTCGGCCAGCCGGGTGGTGAGGCGGTTGTGGGTGGTGGGGGTCAGCAGCGGGGTGTTCACGGTGGTCCTCGTCCGTCCTGGGCACCGGGCGTCACCACCGTTGGGGGTGCGCCTGGAGGTCCTCGCGGGCCCCGACGCGACGCCGGGGCCTGGTCGTCACCCGGAGCACCCCGCCGCAGTGCGGGGATGCCGGCCAGCGCGCCGGGGCTCGGCGCTGGCGCTCGTGACCTGGGGTGATCTTGTTCGCCAGTCGTCGGTGCTGTCAAGCCGCTCCCCGTCCCCCGCCTCCCGGGATGCGGGGGACGGGGAGCGCTCGTGCTCGACACGACCACGAGCGCTCCCCGGTCACCGGTCCACGGGGGTCAGCGGTAGAGCGAGAACTCCGGTGCCCGACGGTTCAGCGCCCAGTCGCCGACCTCGCGGGCCTTGTAGGCCACCGGGTCGTGCAGGGTGTGGGTGCGCAGGTTGCGCCAGTGCCGGTCGAAGCCGTAGCCGCTGGTGGTGGCCCGCGCCCCCTGGATCTCGAACAACCGGCTGGCCGCGGACAACGAGGTCGTCGTGGTCACGACCTTCGCCTCGTAGATCGCGACGGCTGCCTCCGCCCGCTCGTCGTCGGTCAGCTCCGGCCCGGTGTCCAGGGCCGTCTGCAGCGCCCGTCCCGCCCGGTCCGCGAGCAGCGCCGCCGCCCGGACCTCGCTGCGCACCTCCCCGATGGTCTGCAGGACGTAGGGGTCGTCGCCGGCCCGGTCCACGCCCGAGCTCTCCCACGCGGTGCCGTGCAGCCGCACCCAGTCCAGGGCCTCCTCCAGCGCCCCCTCAGCCGTCCCGAGGTAGAAGTTGACGAACGCGAGCTGCCAGTGCGGGGTGACGAGCGTCTGGTACGGACTCGGGGTCCGGCCCGTCAGGGGGTCCTCGCCCAGGATCTCCGAGCGCTCGACCCTCGCGTTCTCGAAGACCACGCCCCCGGAGTCGGTCAGGCGCTGACCGATGTTGTCCCAGTCGCCGAGGGCGGTGAACCCGGCCCGACCGGCGGGCAGCGAGACGAACACGAGGCTGTCGTCGAGGGTCGCGGTGACCGAGAGGTGGTCGCCCAGGCTCGCACCCGAGGCGAAGGTGCGCCGCCCGCTCAGGCGGAAGCCGTCCCCGTCGCGGGTCAGCACGAGCCCGTCGGCGCCGCGGGGGTTCTGCACCCCGCCCCAGAACAGCCGGCCCTCGGCGTTGCGCCGGGAGTGCTCGGCAGCCTGCTCGGCGGTGCCGAACAGGTGCGCGATCCGGGTCTGGGCGTAGTGGTAGCCCAGCAGGTGGGCGATGGAGGTGTCGCCGCGCGCGACGCGGCGGGTGAGCAGCGAGGCCTGCGCGTAGCCGAGCCCGGCCCCGCCGAGGACCACGGGCTCCTGGACCTGGAGCAGGTCGTGCTCGCGGAGCAGCTCGACCTCCGCGCGCGGGCTGGCGCCGAGGTGGTCCCGCTCAGCGGCGGTGGCGCGCAGGGTGGCGGCGACGAGGTCCGCGCGGGCCAGGGCGGCCTCGAACGGGGTGGTGCCGGGGTCGAGCGGGGCGGGACGGGTGTCGAGCTGGGCAGTCACGGGGAGCTCCTGGAGGATCGAGGGGCGGATCGAGGGGGTGTGGTCCTGGCGACGAGCTCAGGGACACACCGCGCTCGCCGTGCGCCGGAGATCGACGGCACGGCGGCGCACCAGGGGCACGCGGGGACGCAGGGATCGGGACACGAGGTCTCCGGAGGTGGGACCGGGCGCGCGCGACGGGCGGCTCGGCGAGGGATGGACCAGGAGGCGGGGACGACCGGGGTCAGCGACAGTCCACGTCGGCGACGGCCAGCGGGTGCACGCCGAGGAGATCGGTGCGGTGCTCAGGCACGGCGGCTCCCCTTGTCCAGGACCCGGAGGTCCACGCTTGCCCCGGTGGTCACCGGGGCCTGGTCGTCACCCGGAGCACCCCACCGTGGCGGAGGGTTGCCGGCCAGCGAGCCGGGGCTTGACGCTGGCACTCGTGACCTGTGGTGGATCTTGGCGGCGCCGACACCGCCACGTCAACCGTGCCCTCCCACCATCTGGGAGCAACCGCTGGTGGGTACCGTGAGCCCATGCGGGTGCTGGTGGTCGAGGACGAGCCGCGCCTGGCCGAGACGGTGCGCCGGGGGCTCACCGCCGAGGGCGTCGTGGTCGAGATCGCCGACAATGGTGTCGACGGGCTCTGGATGGGCACCAACGCCACCTACGACGTCATCGTGCTCGACATCATGCTGCCGCGGCTGAACGGGTACGACGTGCTCAAGGGCCTGCGCGCGAAGGACGTCTGGACGCCCGTGCTGATGCTCACCGCCAAGGACGGCGAGTACGACCAGGCCGACGCCTTCGACCTCGGCGCCGACGACTACCTGACCAAGCCGTTCTCGTTCGTCGTCCTCGTGGCGCGACTGCGGGCCCTGCAGCGCCGGGGCGCTCCGGCGCGCCCCACCGTGCTCGAGGCGGGCGACCTCTCCCTGGACCCCGGCCGGCGCCGGGTGGTCCGCGGCACCACCGAGCTCTCGCTGACCCCCCGCGAGCACGGTCTGCTCGAGTTCCTCCTGCGGCACAAGGGGAACGTGGTGACCAAGGGGGAGATCCTGCGGGGGGTGTGGGACGCGCACTACTCCGGCGACGACAACGTCGTGGAGGTCTACGTCGGCTACCTCCGCCGCAAGATCGACACCCCGTTCGACCGCCGGGCCATCGAGACCGTGCGCGGGGTCGGCTACCGGCTGCACGCCGACGGCGGCTGAGCAGGCCCCCGCTCACCCCAGCGGCAGGCGCACCCCGACCTCGGCCCCCCCGGCGGCGGACTCCCCCACCACCACGCTGCCCCCGTGCGCGGTGACGATCTCCACGACGATCGCCAGGCCCAGTCCGGACCCCCCCGCCGAGCGGGCCCGATCGGCGTCGAGGCGGACGAAGCGCTCCAGCACCCGGTCCCGCTCGACCGCGGGGATGCCCGGCCCGTCGTCGCCCACCGTCAGCACGGCCCAGCCACCGTCGGCGCGGCAGCTCGCCCAGATGCGGCCGTGGGCGTGGCGCACGGCGTTGTCGGTGAGGTTGCGCACGACCCTGGCCAGGCGCGCGGCGTCCCCGCGCACCCGCACGGGGTGCACCGCCGCCACGACGTCGAGCCCCCCGGCCCGGGTCCGGGCGACCTCGGCGTCGACCAGGTCGTCGAGGTCCACGTCGCCCACCTGCAGCGGGAGTCCGCGCTCGTCGGCGCTCGCGAGCAGGAGCAGGTCGGCCACGAGCTGGCGCATCCGCTCCGCCTCGGGCAGCAGCACCCCACCGACCACCTCGGCATCGAGGGTCTCGGGGTGGTCGCGGGCGAGCTCCAGCGCCGCGGTGATCGTGGTCAGCGGGCTGCGCAGCTCGTGGGAGGCGTCACCCACGAACCGCCGCTGCGCCTCCTGGCCCGCCTGCAACCGGCTCAGCATCGCGTTCATGGTGCGGGCCAGGCGCGCGATCTCGTCCTGCGGAGCCGGAACCGGCACCCGCTCGGCGAGGTCGGCCGAGCTCACCGCGGCCACCTGCACCCGCATCCGCTCCACCGGTCGCAGCGAGCGGCCGACGAGCGCGTACGTCGCCACCCCCACGACGAGCACGATGACCGGCAGGCCCACCGCGAGCAGGGCGGCCACGGTCACCAGGGTGCTCTCGACCGGCTCCTGCCCGGCCGCCACCAGGACCGTCAGCTCACCCTGCGCTCCGTCCACGGCCTGCGCGGTCACCCGGAAGTCGTCAGGGACGAGGGGGCTGGAGTCCTCGTCGACCACCAGCACCTGCCCCACCGATGGCCGCGTCGCGATCATCGGGAGCTCGGGGGCGCCGGGCGAGGCCAGCACCACCACCCCGTCCGCGTCCAGCACCTGCACCGCGGCCGTGCGACCGTCGGTGGCGAGCAGCTCAGGGGCGAGGTCCCCGGGGGCGACCGACTCCAGCTGGGTGCTGATCTCCGCCGCGCGCGAGGCCGAGGACGTGTCACCCGCGGACTGCAGCGACCGCTGCAGCACCAGCAGCAGCGCCCCGGAGGCCAGGGCGAAGGCCACCGTCACGACGAGGGCGGCGGCCAGTGCCGAGCGCGTGCGCACCCCCCACAGCGAGGGCCGGACCAGGACGTGCACCCCCACAGCCTGCACCACCCCCGTCCAACGAGGACGCCGCCGAGCTCGACCTCCTGCCGGCCACGCCGGTGATCCTGGCCGCGGGCGTGCTCGAGCTCCCGTCCCGGGCCCGCGGGCGAGGGCACCGGCGGCGAGGGGTCAGGGCGCGACGAGCTCCAGCAGCAGCTGCAGCACCACGCGCACGGTGCGCTCGCGGACGTCCGCCCGCCCACCCGGCACGTGCAGCTCGCGGGAGACCGACCGCAGCGGGCTCTGCACGCACACGTGCACCAGGCCCACGGGCTTGTCCGCGCTGCCGCCCCCGGGTCCGGCGATCCCGGTGATGCCGACACCCACGTCGGCACCGAGGCGCTCCCGGACCCCCGACGCCATCGCCACGGCCACCTCGGCGCTCACCGCGCCCAGGGCGTCGATGAGCTCGGCCGGCACGCCGAGCGCTGCGGTCTTGACGCCGTTGGAGTACGAGGCGATCCCGCCGAGCACCCGCACCGAGGAGCCCGCCGGGTCGGTCAGCCGGGCCACGAGCATCCCCGCGGTGCACGACTCGGCGGTGGCGATCGTCCAGCCGCGGGTGTCCAGGGCCCGGGCCAGCAGCTCGTCGACCTCGGCCCCGTCGGTGGAGAACACGGTGGACCCGTGCGCGCCGTGCACCGCGGCCACGAGGGCGTCGTAGCCCGCCTGGTGCTCGGGGCCGAAGCGGGTGACCACCTCCAGCTCGCCGCCGCGCAGGCACGTGGTGATCTCCAGGCCGTCGAGGGTGCCCTCGAGCCCACGCAGCGTGGCGGCGAGCTCGGACTCCGGTGTCCCCCACAGGCGCACGGTCCGCTGGCGCAGCTCGGTCGCCCCGGCCAGCGCGGCCCGGACCCGCGGCGACTCCAGCGCTGCGGGCCACATGCCCCTCAGCTCCCCCGGCGGGCCGGGCAGCACCAGCACGGGCGGTCCGGTGCGCCCGTCGGCCACCGGCACCACCAGCCCGGGCGCGGTGCCCACCGGCTCGATCACCTCGGCCCCGGCCGGCACCACGGCCTGCTTCCGGGTGCCGGCCGCGGTCGCCCCGGGGTCCATCCGCCAGCCCCGGTCGCGGCTGAGCCGCGCGACGATCTCGGTGATCCGGCCCTCGAGGGCCACGTCGAGCTCCGGGGCCCGGCCCTGGACCTGACCGACGAGCTGCGCGGTGAGGTCGTCGGCGGTGGGCCCGAGCCCACCGGTGGTGATGACGAGGTCCGCGCCGGTGTCGGCCAGGAACCGGAGCGCGGCGGAGAGGTCGTCCGGCCGGTCCCCCACGACCACGACGTGCCCGACGTCCACCCCGAGGCGACGCAGCGCCTCGGCCAGCCAGGGTCCGTTGCGGTCGGGCACCCGGCCCGTGAGGACCTCGGTGCCGGTGACGACGATGCCCGCGCGCGCAACCATGCACCGAACCCTAGGCGCGCACGAACCTCACGGCGCGGGGTGCCCGGCGAGGGCCGCGGCGAGCGCGAGCACCTTCTTGGCCCCGGCAAGGCGGGGTCCGTCGCTTCCGTCGCGGACGCGGGCCCCGTCCTCCCCGAGCTCGGCCACCACCCCTCGGGCCGCAGCCACGGCGGGGGCACCCGGGGACAGCAGCCGGTTCAGCGTGGGGGCCTGCTCCGCACGCAGGCTGAGCCGACCCGTCATCCCCAGCGACGCCGCCAGCTGCGTCTCCCGGACCAGCGCCGCCTCGTCGACGGCCAGGGTGGGTCCGTCGACCGGCCCCCCCAGCCCGGCGGCCCGGCTGGCCACGACCAGCCGTGAGCGTGGGTAGGCCAGGGCCAGGGGATCCTTGCTCGCTCCGGTGTCGCGGCAGTAGTCGCCCACGCCGAAGGCCAGCCGCAGGGTGGCCGACGCGCGCGCCACCTCGAGCGCCGCCTCGACACCCAGGGCGGACTCGACCAGGGCCACCACCGGGGTGCCGGCCGGCAGCCGGGCGGCGGTGTCGTCGACCTCCGCGGCGCTCTCGGTCTTCGCCAGCACCACGCCGAGCAGGCCGGGTGTGTCGGCGAGGGCGTCGAGGTCGGTGGCCCAGTGCGCGGTCGTGGTGCCGTTCACGCGCACCCACGCCTGGCCGCCCGCCCGCAACCACGCGAGCACGTTCGCGCGGGCGAGGGTCTTCCCCGTCTCCGCCACGGCGTCCTCGACGTCCAGGACCACGACGTCGGCGGCTCCGTCGGCAGCCGAAGTGAAGCGCTCCGGCCGGTTCGCCGGCACGAGCAGCCAGGACCGGGCGATCCCGGGGTCGATGCGGCTGCGGTTCGCGGAGATGCTCACAGGACAACCGTACTGCTGCCGGGGACCCCGTTCGACCTACCGGCGGGTAACCGTGAGCTCTACGGCTGCAGACCCGGCACGATCCGGATGTCGCGGACCGCCCCGTCGCCGAGGGCCGCCAGCGCCGCCTGGTAGTCGGCCCCGTCGTGCGCCGCCACCGCGGCCTCGACGGACGGGAACTCCAGCAGCACCGACCGCTGCTCGACCCCCTGCTCGAACCAGGCCGCTGCGGTGCCGCGGGCGAGGAAGGTGCCGCCGGCCGCGGTCAGCGCGGGACCGGCCAGCGCGGCGTAGGCCGCCATCTTCTCGTCATCGAGGATATCGGCGTAGGTGCTGATCCAGTAGGCGCTCATCGGGCGATCGTCGCACGGCAGGCTCTCCGCGACCCCACCCGTGACAAAGGCCCCCAGGTCAACCCTGGGGGCCTTCGTCGAACCGTGGTAGCGGGGGCAGGATTTGAACCTGCGACCTCTGGGTTATGAGCCCAGCGAGCTACCGAGCTGCTCCACCCCGCGTCGTTGGTGTGAACCAGACGTTACCGGGGGGCGGAGCGCAGGTGCAAATCCTGGGCCCGCCCCCGGGCATGACGTGGGTCACCTCGCGGGCGCTACCCCGTCGCGGTCGGCGTGGGCGTCGCCGGGGTGGGCGGAGCCGTCAGTGCCGTCGTCGGGACGGGCTGACCGGTGGCCCGCTCGTAGGCCTGCACGGCCGCGTCGAGCTGGGTGAGCGCGGTGCCCAGCCGGCCGAGGTCACCGCTGGTCTGCGCCGACTTCACCTGGGCCAGCGCGGAGTTCAGCCCCGCCACCGCCTGGTTCTGGGTGACCGTCCCGCCCGGCGCCGAGCTCGTGGGCGGTGCCGTGGTGCTCGTCGGCGGGGCCGTGGTGGTCCCGGGCGTCGGACCGTCGGCCGGCGGCGTCACCCCTGATCCTGCACCGGCCCCGATGACCTGGTCCAGGGCCGCACCCAGGGTCGAGGCGTAGCCGATCTTGTTGTTGTAGCTGACGATGACGCGGGCCAGCTGGGGGAACGAGGACGACTGGCCCGAGCGTCGCAGGTACACCGGCTCCACGTACAGCAGCCCCGACGCGCCGATGGGCAGCGTGAGCAGGTTGCCGTAGGTCACGGTCGTGGAGTTCTGCCGGATCGGGTTGAGCTCACCGGCCACGGCCCCGTCGGAGACCATCCGGTTCTGCACCTGTTGCGGCCCCTCGGACTGCACCGTGGTGGGGAGCTGCAGGACGGTGATCTTGCCGTAGGTGCTGGGATCCGAGCTGGCGGTGACGTAGGCGGAGAGGAACTGCCGGTTCAGCCCGACCAGGGCGCTGGTGAGCTGGAAGGACGTCTTGGTCTTGTCCTCGGGGTCGGCGGCGAGGATGTAGTACGGCGGCTGGTTGAGGCTCCCGGTCTTGTTCTCGATCGTCGGGTCGGTCGCCACGTCCCAGAAGTTGTTGCTGTTGTAGAACTCCGTCGGGTCGGACACGTGGTACTTGGTCAGCAGCTCGCGCTGCACCTTGAACAGGTCCTGCGGGACCCGGAAGTGCGCCCGCAGGTCCGGCGAGACCTCGCTGGCCGGCTTGACCACTCCGGGGAACACCTTCTCCCACGCCTTCAGGACCGGGTCGCTCTCGTCGCTGGCGTACAGCGTGACCGTGCCGTCGTAGGCGTCGACCGTGGCCTTCACCGAGTTGCGGATGTAGGACACCTGGTCGGTGGGCAGCTGCTGGATGCCCGTGGTCTCGGTGCTGTCGGTGGTGGCGGTCGTCAGCGAGGTGCTCTGGGCGTAGGGGAACGAGTTCAGGGTCGTGTAGCCGTCGACGATCCACTGGATGCGCCCGTCGACCACGGCCGGGTAGGTCTCGCTGTCGGTGGTCAGCCACGGCGCGATGGCCTTCACGCGGGTGGCCGGGTCGCGCTTGAACAGGATCTTGGAGTCGCCCGAGACCGCGCTGGAGAACAGCAGGTTGCGCTCGCCGTACTGCCCGGCGAAGGCGAGGCGGTGCAGCAGGCTGCCCACGGGCACTCCACCGGATCCGTCGTAGGTGGAGGTCGCGGTGTCCGTGTCGTACTCGCGGGAGGCCCCGTTGCCGCCGACGATGGCGTAGTCGGGGTTCGAGCCGCCGATGAGCGGGCCGTAGTAGATGCGCGGCTGCACGACGGCGAGCGGGTCGGTGGCCGCGTCACCCGGCGAGGCCAGGTCGCTGACGGTGTAGACCGGGGAGCCGGCGTTGCCGCTGCCCCCGCCCCCGCTCGCGTCACCCACGGCGGCGTTGACCTGGTTGGCCGGCGCCGCGACGATCCCGTCGCCGTGGGTGTAGACGGTGTGGCGGTTGATCCAGTTGGTCTGGTTGCCGCTGAGGTTTGCCGGGTCCAGCTCGCGCGCGGCGACGACGTAGTCGCGCTGCTCGCCCTTCACGGTGTACCGGTCGACGTTGAGCGTGTTCGGGAAGCCGTAGAAGTTCTTCAGCTGCTGCTGCTGGGTGAACGTGGGCGAGACGACGTTGGGGTCGAGCAGGCGGACGTTGGAGATGGTCGGGTCGGTCTTCACGTCGCTGGGGGCGACGGTGTCGGTCCCGGAGTAGCTGACGTAGCTGACGTTGTCGCCGCCGATGTTGTACGCCTGCCGGGTGGCGTCGATGTTGCGCTGGATCGACGTGGCCTCGCGCTGCGCCTCGTTGGGGTTGACCGAGAACTGCTGCAGCACGGCGGGCCAGGCAGCGCCGACCACCACCGAGGAGAAGACCAGCAGAGCCAGGCCCAGGGCCGGCACCCGCAGGTCGCGCAGCACCACGCCGGCGAAGAAGGATGCGGCGCAGATGATCGCGATGGCCAGCAGGATCAGCCGTGCGGGCAGCACCGCGTTGAGGTCGGTGTACGTGGCACCGGTGAAACGGGTGTTGCGGTTGCTGGAGAGCAGCGCGTAGCGGTCGAACCAGTAGGCCACCGCCTTGACCAGGACGAACACCCCGGCCAGCGTGGCGAGCTGCACCCGGGCGGCCCGGGTGAGCTGACCCCCGCGGCCGGCCAGGCGCAGGCCGCCGAAGATGTAGTGGGTGACCAGGTTGGCCAGGAACGCCAGGACCAGGATCACGAACAGCCAGTCGAGGATCAGCCGGTAGAACGGCAGGTCGAAGGCGTAGAAGCCGACGTCGAGGTTGAACACCGGGTCGGTGGTGCCGAAGCTGGTGCCGTTCATCCACAGCTGCACCGTGGTCCAGCTGGCCTGTGCTACCAGTCCGGACAGCACTCCCACCACCAGCGGGATGCCCAGGCCGAACCAGCGCAGCCGCGTCATGATCGTCGTGCGGTACCGGGCCACCGGGTCGTCCGGGCCGGCCACGGGCACGAACACCGGGCGCGACCGGTAGGCCAGCAGCAGCGCACCGCTGATCGCCCCCGCCACGAGCACGGTGAAGACCAGGAAGAGCACCGCACGCGTCACGATGACGGTGGTGAACACCCCGCGCTGGCCGACCTCGCCGAACCAGAGCCAGTTCACGTAGGTCTCGATGAGCCGCGTGCCACCGAAGAGGACGACGAGCAGCACGACCCCCGCGATCAGCAGCAGTCGACTGCGCCGGGACAGTCCGGGAACTCCGGAAGGGGGCCGCACGGCCACGGGTCACGCTCCAGCTCTTGTCGCACGGCCCGGGGGCCGCTCACGGGTGCACGACGGCGGCGCTCGCGCGTCACCGTCGAGGACCACTCTACGGACGGCGGTGTGGGACTCCTGTGGCCCGTGCGGCGTCCGGTCCCCGGCTGCGAGGATGCACACATGAGCCAGCTCACCCCCACGGCGCTGTCCACCTGTGTGCGCGAGGTCGTCGAGTTCGTCGACGCCGGGGGCTGGGACCAGCCGCCCCAGCTGTTCGCCCTGGTCCCCACGGCCGAGCTGCTCGCCCAGGAGCCGGACCTGCACGGTCAGCTCGACGCCACGGCCGAGCTGACCCCGGTGGCCCAGGACGCGCTGCCGGGCGGGGTCGAGGGCGCCGCCCCCGAGCTCGACGCCGCCCTCGCCCAGATCCTCTGGCCGGCCGGGGTGTCGGGGTGCGCGCTGGTGCAGGAGGTGCTGATCCTGCCCCCCGACGCGGAGGCGGAGCTGGACGCGGCCGGCGCGGGGACCGACGCGCTGGCCCGGGCCGCCGCGCACCCCGAGCGGCGCGAGGCCCGTGTGGTGGCGGCGGTGCTGCGCGACGGGCAGGCGCTGTGCCTGCTGCAGCTGCGGGCGGACTCCCCGGCCGACGGGTCACCGGAGCTGCTGGAGCACCCGGATCTCGCGCCCGGCCTCGTCGCCGCCCTGCACGCCACGTTCGCCGACTGAGCTCCCGGGGGGCGGGCTCAGCAGCTGGGCACGTCGGCCCCGGCCGCGAGGCTGTCGAGGTCGCCCACGGCGTCGGCCAGGGTGTCGACCTTGACCAGCCGCAGGCCGTCGGGGGCGTTCGCCAGCGCCTCCGCGCAGTTCTGGGCCGGGACCAGGAAGGTGCTGGCCCCGGCCTCCCTGGCCGCGACGAGCTTGAACGGGATGCCACCGATGGGCCCCACCGTGCCCACGGAGTCGATGGTGCCGGTGCCGGCCACGAACGCGCCGTTGTTCAGCTCACCGGTCGTGAGCTTGTCCACCACGCCCAGGGCGAACATCAACCCGGCCGACGGGCCGCCCACGTCCTGCAGGCTGATCTTCACGGTGAAGGGGACGTCGGGCTCCGCCGAGGTGGTCACGCCCAGGAATCCCTGCGTCTGGCCGTCGGGGAACGTGCCGAGCACCACCGATCCCGTGGCTGCCGTGCCCCCTCGGGTGTAGCCGAGCCGCACCCGCTGGCCCGGTGCGCTGGCCGCGAGCGCGTCGCGGACCCCCGTGGTGGAGGTGATGGCGGTGCCGTCGACCGAGGTGATCTGGTCGCCGGCCTGGAGCACCCCGGCCGCCGGTGAGGCGTCAGCCAGCTGGGCGACCTTGATCGTGAACGGGTACTTCAGGTAGCCGAGGGCAGCGACCACCGCGCTCGACTCCGACTGCTGGAAGTCGGCCGTGTTCTGCTGCTCGATCTGCTGGGTGGACCGGTCGGCGGGGTAGACCGTCTCGCGGGGCACCAGGGCGTCGCGCCCGCTGAGCCAGAGCCCGACCGCCCCGAACAGGGTGATGCCGTCGCGGACCGACACCGTGGTCATGTTCAGGTTGCCGGCCGTCGGGTAGGTCTGCGTGCCCTCGATGTCGACGACCGGGGTCCCGCCCACGTCGGCGAGGGTGTTGTACGTGGGTCCGGGGCCCAGGGCCACGAACGGCACCCGTACCGCCGACCCGAGCGCTCCGAGCACCACCACGAGCGCGAGCCCGGTCAGCAGGGTCACCGTTCGACGAGTCACGCAACCACAGTAGGCACGCGCGGCGCGGTGTTCGCGCAGAGCACGCGCTCGGTCCCCGTGCACCCCGCCGGTGCCGAGTACCGTTTCGGTCATGAGTGACCTCCCCTTCGGCTTCCGCGGACCCGACGACGGACACGGCGACGGCGCCGCCGGCGGGGCGGGCGGCTCGGGCGGTGGCGGCGGGTTCGGCTTCGGAGCGGGCGGCCCCGGCGGCGGCGGCTTCGACCCCGCCCAGCTCGGGCAGATGCTCACCCAGCTCGGGCAGATGCTGAGCAGCTCCGGCAGCTCCAGCGGCCCGGTGAACTACGACCTGGCCAAGCAGCTCGCGGTGCAGCAGCTGGGCACCCAGTCGCCCATCCGGTCCTCGGAGACCCAGGCCGTCACCGACGCGGTGCGTCTGGCCGAGCTGTGGCTCGACGACGTGACGACCCTCCCCTCGGGCGTGCGCACGACCGTGGCCTGGACCCCGCAGCAGTGGCTCGACGCGACCATGCCCACCTGGCAGCGGCTGTGCGACCCGGTGGCGCAGCAGGTCGCCTCCGCGTGGGTGCAGGGCCTGCCCGAGGAGGCCCGGGCGATGGCCGGCCCCATGATCGGGATGATGGGGCAGATGGGCGGCATGGCCTTCGGCTCCCAGCTCGGGCAGGCCCTGGGCCAGCTGGCGGGCGAGGTGCTGACCTCCACCGACGTCGGTCTGCCGCTGGGCCCCGAGGGCACGGCCGCGCTGCTGCCCGGTGCGGTCGCGAAGCTCACCGAGGGTCTCGACCGGCCCCAGCACGAGGTGCTGGTCTACCTCGCGGCCCGCGAGGCCGCCCACCAGCGCCTGTTCGGCCACGTGCCGTGGTTGCGGCAGCGGCTGCTCGCCACCGTCGAGGAGTACGCCCGCGGCATCACCGTGGACTTCTCCGCCATGGAGGAGATGGCTCGCGGGCTCGACCCGTCAGCACTGCAGGACCCGGCCGCGCTGGAGAAGATCATGCAGGGCGGGGCGTTCGAGCCCAAGACCACGCCGGCCCAGCAGGCTGCGCTGGACCGGCTGGAGACGCTGCTCGCCCTCGTCGAGGGCTGGGTGGACGCCGTGGTCTCCGACGCGGTGACCGACCGGCTGCCCGGCGCCCCCGCGCTGCGGGAGACGCTGCGTCGGCGCCGCGCCTCGGGCGGGCCGGCGGAGCAGACGTTCGCCACGCTGGTCGGGCTGGAGCTGCGCCCGCGGCGGTTGCGCGAGGCGGCTGAGCTGTGGCGGCTGCTGGCCGAGAAGGGGGACGTCGAGACGAGGGACGGGCTGTGGTCGCACCCGGACCTGCTGCCCGTCTCGGCCGATCTGGACGACCCGGCGGCATTCGTGGACACGATGCTCTCCGGGGACTCCGAGGACCCCATGGCCGAGCTCGAGAAGACGCTGTCGGCGGAGCAGAAGATGGACGAGGCGGACGGGGCCGCGGCCGACGAGCAGTCCGACGACCCCGACGGGCCTGCCACCGTCTGACCCGCGGGTCGATCGCGCGCTGCTACGGCGACGTGCAGGGCTCGTCGCGGGCCTCGACGTCCGGGGCCTCGACGTCCGGGGCCTCGGCGTCCAGGGCCTCGATGCCCAGGGCGGCGGCCGCGGAGAGCCCCTCGAGGTAGCCCCTCGCGCGCTCGGTCCGGGGGTAGCGCTGCACCCAGGCCCAGAACTCGGGGCCGTGGCCGGGCTCGAGCAGGTGGGCGAGCTCGTGGACCAGCACGTAGTCGAGCACCCAGCCCGGCGTCTCGCGCAGCCGCTCGCTGACCCGGATGCTCCGCTCGGCCGGGGTGCACGACGCCCACCGGCTGCGCATGGGCGGCACCCACCGCACCACGTCCGGCTCGGCGCGGCCGTCCAGCCACCGTCGGGAGAGCTCGCCGGCCCGGCGCACGAGCTCGGCATCGGAGCGGCTCGCCGAGGTACGTCGACGCGCCTCGGTGCGCGCCAGCCGCGCGAGCATCTCCGCCACCCAGCGCTGCTCCTCGGCTGCGCTCATCCTGGCGGGCAGCAGCACGACCACCGTGTCACCCTCCCGGTGGGCGCTCACGGTCCGCCGGCGCCTCGTGCTGCGCCGCACCTCGACCGGGGGCACGTCACCGGACGGGATCGCAGGCACCGGCGCACCGTATCGGAACCGGACGATCCTGGACCCGCCACGATGTCGTGACCTGCGGCGATGATGCGGTGCAGCCCCGCTGGCCTGTGGACAACCCCGCCCTCGGACCGTTCTCGGCCCCCGACCGGCTGCGAGGGTCCACCACCATGACCACAGCAGCCGCAGCCGCACCCCGCACCGCCGCACCCCGCACTGCCGCACCCCGCACCGCCGCCGCACCCCGCACCGCCGGCGACCTCCGCCCCAACCTCGACCTCGCCGCCGCCGTGCTCACGCGCCGCTGCGGGGACGTCCAGGTGGGATGGTCACCCGACCGTGCCCTGCTGGTGCGTCCCGCCGCGCCGGGCGGCACGGACACCCTCGCCGCCCTGCTGCGGTCCGTCGACGGGGTGCGCACCCTGGCCGAGCTGCAGCCGCTGGCCGCTGCAGCAGGGCTCGACCCACCCGCGCTCGACGAGCTGCTCGGGGCGCTCGTGTCCGCGGGGCTGGTGCGCTGGACCCCGCCACCGGGCACCGAGCACCGTCGTCGCGCCCTCGTCCACGGCAGAGGACCGCTCACGGACGTGCTGGTCGACGGGTTGCGCGCGGCCGGGCTGCAGGTGCACCGCGCGCACGGTCGCGGCCCGGACGGCCGCGAGGTGGACCTCGTGCTGCTGTGCGACCAGCAGGTGGTCGACCCGTGCCTGCTCGCGGAGCTGGTGGCCGCCCGCACCCCTCACCTGGTGGTGCGGCTGCGCGACGGGACCGGGCTCGTCGGACCACTGGTGCTCCCCGGGCGCAGCAGCTGCGTCCGCTGCGCGGACCTGCACCGCAGCGAGCTCGACCCGGAGTGGCCGGCGCTGGCGGCTCAGCTCATGGGCCGCACGGGGCACGGCTCCCCCGCGGTGGTCCGGGCGACCGCGGCCCTGGCGCTGGGCCAGGTCGAGCACCTGCTGCGCGACGGAGCCGGCGGCGAGGGTGCCCCCGGGAGCCTGGGCGCGACCCTCGAGCTCGACCTGCGCACCGACACCCTCCGTCGCCGACCGTGGTTGCCCCATCCCCGCTGCGGCTGCGGTGCACACCGGTGACCTGGCCTGCTGCGCCGGCACGGGTGGTCGGGGATGATGGGGTCGTGTCCGACATCCCCCGCCGCGGAGCGGCCAGAACAGCCAAGCTCGCGAGCCTGCCCCTGGGCTTCGCCGGGCGAACGGCCGCGGGGTGGGGCAAGCGGATCGCGGGCCAGACCAGCGAGCAGGTCAGCGCGGACATGAGCGCGAAGACGGCCGAGCAGCTGTTCTCGGTGCTCGGTGAGCTCAAGGGCGGGGCCATGAAGTTCGGGCAGGCTCTCAGCGTCTTCGAGGCCGCCGTGCCCGAGGAGCTGGCCGAGCCCTACCGGGAGGCCTTGACCAAGCTGCAGTCCGGCGCCCCCCCGATGCCGGCCACCACCGTGCACCGCGTGCTCGCCGAGCAGCTCGGCACGGGCTGGCGCAGCCGCTTCGCCAGCTTCGACGACAGCCCGGCGGCGTCGGCCAGCATCGGCCAGGTGCACCGAGCCGTCTGGAGCGACGGTCGCGACGTCGCCGTCAAGGTGCAGTACCCGGGGGCGGACGAGGCCCTGCGCTCGGACCTCAAGCAGGTGCAGCGGTTCAGCCGGCTGTTCCAGGCGGTGGCGCCGGGACTGGAGATCAAGCCGCTCATCGCCGAGCTGCGCGACCGGATGGTCGAAGAGCTCGACTACCGGGCCGAGGCCGACAACCAGCGGACCTTCGCCGCGGCCTTCGACGGTGATCCCGAGTTCCTGGTGCCGAAGGTGGTGGCCAGCGCTCCGAAGGTGGTCGTGAGCGAGTGGGTCGAGGGCGTCAAGCTCGCCGCCGTCATCGCCTCCGGCGACAAGGCCCAGCGGGACGAGGTGGGCCGCAAGCTCAGCGTCTTCCACTTCTCCTCCCCTGCCCGGTCGGGGCTGCTGCACTCCGACCCGCACCCCGGCAACTTCATGGTGGCGCCGGACGGGCGCCTCATCGTCATCGACTTCGGGGCGGTCGCACGCCTGCCCCACGGCATGCCCACCACGCTGGGCCGCATGTCCGTGCTCGCGCTGGAGGACCGGCCCACCGAGCTGTTCAGCCTCATGCGGGAGGCCGGGTTCGTCCGCCCCGGCATCGAGATGGACCCCGGCGCCGTGCTGGAGTACCTGGCACCGTTCGTCGAGCCGATGCGCGGGGACATCTTCCACTTCACCCGCCGCTGGCTGCAGGGCCAGGCGAACCGCTTCGGCGACGCGCGCGGCCCCGAGATGGAGATGGCCCGGTCGATGAACCTCCCGGCGGAGTACCTGCTGATCTACCGGGTGACCATGGGCTCGATCGCGATCCTGTGCCAGCTCGACGCCGAGCTCCCGTTCTGGGACATCGTGCACACGTGGCAGCCCGGGGTCCGCGAAGCCTGACCAGGGCTGGTCACCACCACTGCCCGTCCAGCCGCGCCTCGATGGAGCGGCTGTGCTCGCGGGTGCAGGCGGGGCAGGTCCATCCCGGTCGGCCCGCCTGCACGTGGTGGCTCCACGCGAGCCGCCGTCCGGGTTCGGTGGGCAGCTCTGCCCCGCACCGGTCACAGCTGGCCTCGTCCACGAGCGCAGCATAGGCACGTCCACCCACCGGGGGCCGCGGGCGGGAGGCGTCCCGCGAGCGGCCCCCGGCGGGTCAGAGGTCGAGCCTCTCCGCCCGGTTCTGGGCGAAGCGCGCCAGCCTCCGCCAGCGCCGCTGGGCAACGAGCCGGTCCGCCTGACGGCGGTGGGCGGCGCAGCGCTGGTCCTCGCGCATGCGCTCCCGCGCGAGGACTTCGTACATCGTGTGCATGGCGTTCTCCTGAGGTCGGTCGCGCGGCGGGTGCTCTCGCGGCGCCGTCACGGTGTGGTGGTTGCTGGTGCTGCGCCGGGCGGTGGCCCGCGGGCCGCTCACGCTGCGGACCCGGTGAGCCCCGGACGGGCGTCCTTGCGCGGGCGGCCCCGGGGCCGCTTGCGGGCGATGACCTCACCGCGCTCGAAGATCTCGCCGCCCCAGACCCCCCAGGGCTCGCCCCGCTCCAGCGCGGTCCGCAGGCAGCGCTGGCGGACGGGGCACTCGGCGCAGAGCGCCTTGGCGAGCTCGAGCTCGGCGGGGGCCTCGGCGAACCAGAGGTCCGCGTCGGCCACCCGGCAGGGCAGCTCCCCCGGCTCCGTGGTGAGGGGAGCCCCCGGCAGCGTCGTTCCCAGCGTCTCCATGGTCGCTGTGGACACGTCGTTCTCCTTCTCCTGTGCGGCAGAGCTGGTGGATCGGGGCGGTTCGGGATGCGTGTCCCGGGTCCTGCCTCGCCAGCGAGCTGGTCGCAGAGAGAAGGCCACGGGTCCGCGTCGTCCGCGGGTCCGTGGCCTGGTGGGGCGTGATCTACCTACAGATCACGCCTCGGGCGCACGGACGCGCGCAGCTGTGCGTCGTTCTCGGGGGCGCTGGGCGCGACGGCACCGGGTGCGCCTGCGCGCAGCGGGGCGGCGACAGCGCCGAGACGGGTCCTGCCCGCCGTGCTGGTCATGATGATCACGTTCGCCACCTCCTCGCCGGTGCTCGTCAGTCGTTCATGGTGACAGCAGGCTATGACGGCACCCGCCGGGAGCACAATCGATTTTCCACCTGCGACGATGGCGGTTCAGCCTGCGCCGGGAGCGGGCTGCTCGCCACGCACCAGCGTGAGCACGTCGGGGCCGAACCGCTCGAGCTTGGCCGCGCCGATGCCGGGGATGGCGACCAGCGCCGCCGCGTCGCCCGGCTTCTGCTCGGCGATGGCCGTGAGGGTGGCGTCGGTGAACACCACGTAGGCGGGCACCTTGAGCTCGGTCGAGCGTTCCTTGCGCCAGGTGCGCAGCGACTCCAGCAGCTCGTCGTCGACGTTGCTCGGACAGCTCTCGCACCGACCGAGCTTGGTGGGCATGGCGCCGACCAGCGGCTGGCCGCACACCCGGCAGCGCCCCCGCTTGCGAGTGTCCCTGGGTGCCGCCTTCGCCGGCAGGCGCGCTGCCGGGTGGTCCTCGGGGACGAGTCCGTGCAGGAAGCGGGAGCGGCGGCGGTTCGGCCGCCCGCCCGGGTTGCGGCTCAGCGACCAGGACAGGCTCAGCACCTCGCGGGCCCGCGTCACCCCGACGTAGAGCAGCCGCCGCTCCTCCTCGACCGCGGCCTCCTCCGCCGCACCACCTTCCCCCAGGGCGTGCTGGATGGGCAGCGTGCCGTCGTTGAGACCGACGAGGAACACCGCGTCCCACTCCAGGCCCTTGGCGGCGTGCAGCGACGCCAGCGTGACGCCCTGGACCGTGGGTGGGTGCCGGGCGTCGGCCCGGGTCTGCAGCTCGGTCAGCAGCTGCGGCAGGCCGGCCGCGGGCTGCACGGTGAGCAGCTCCTCGGCCAGCTCCACCAGCGCGGTCAGCGACTCCCAGCGCTCCCGGACCGCGCCCCCGGGCGGTGCGGTGACCGTGAGCCCCACCGGCTCGAGGACGGCGCGGACCACCTCGAGCAGGTCCGCGTCCACCTCGTCACCGTCGCGGCCGGCGCCCTGCTGCGCAGCCTGGCGCAGCGCGGCCACGGCCGAGCGGACCTCGGGGCGGGCGAAGAAGCGGTCCCCGCCACGCACCTGGTACGGGATGCCGACCTCGGTCAGCGCCTGCTCGTGCACCTCGGACTGGGCGTTGATCCGGTAGAGCACGGCGATCTCGGCCGCCGGGGTTCCCGCGTCGACCAGCTTCCGGATCCGGGCGGCGACGGCGGTGGCCTCCGCGGACTCGTCGGGGTGCTCGGCGAACTCCGGGGCCGGGCCGGGCGGGCGCTGGCCGACGAGCTGCAGCCGGCTGCCCGCGATGCGCCCCCGGGCCGCGCCGATCACGCGGTTGGCCAGGCTCACCACCTCGGGGGTCGAGCGGTAGTCGCGCTCCAGGCGGACCACGGTGGCCTCGGAGAAGCGCCGGGAGAAGTCGAGCAGGAACCGTGGGGTGGCGCCGGTGAACGAGTAGATGGTCTGGTTCGCATCGCCCACCACCGTGAGGTCGTCCCGCTCACCGAGCCACGCGTCGAGCACGCGCTGCTGCAGCGGGGTCACGTCCTGGTACTCGTCGACGACGAAGCAGCGGTAGCGGTCGCGGAACTCGCGCGCCACCTCGGAGTGCTCCTCGAGGGCGGCGGCGGTGTGCAGCAGGAGGTCGTCGAAGTCGAGAACGCCGTTGCGGGTCTTCAGCGCCTCGTACCCTGCGTAGACAGCGGCCACCTGCTCGGCCGAGCCGGGCGGGTCGCGGTGCGCGCGAACGGCGGCGGCCGGGTAGTCCTCGGGGGCGATGAGCGTGGCCTTGGACCACTCGATCTCCCCGGCCAGGTCACGCAGGCTGTCCGCGCTGGTGGAGACCCCGGCCCTGCTGGCCGACTGGCCCACCAGCCCGAGCTTGCGGTCGAGCAGCTCCCACGGGGTGTCCCCCACCACCTGTGGCCAGAAGTACCGCAGCTGGCGCAGCGCGGCGGCGTGGAAGGTGCGGGCCTGCACCCCGCCGATGCCCAGGGTGCGCAGCCGGGTGCGCATCTCGCCGGCCGCCCGCGAGGTGAAGGTGACCGCCAGGACCTGGCCGGGGGCGACGTGCCCGGAGTCGACCAGGTGCGCGATGCGACGGGTGATGGTGCGCGTCTTGCCGGTGCCCGCCCCGGCCAGCACGCAGACCGGGCCGCGGGGGGCGTCGACGGCGGCCTGCTGCTGCGGGTCGAGGCCGGTGTCACTCACCCGGGCAGTCTCCCAGCCCGCACCGACACTCCGCGCCGCTGGGGGCGGGGGCGGGATCAGCGCAGGTCGGCCAGCCGCGGGGCGGCCGCGTCCTTCGCGGAGACCTGCGCGCGGTCCTCGTCGTCGAGCGGGATGGGCCAGGCGATGCCCAGCTCGGGGTCCAGCGGGGTCAGGGCGGTACCGGCCATCCCGGGCACCCACTCGGCGTCGAAGGCGTACAGGTACTGGGTGACGCCCTCGCTGGTGGGCTGGAAACCGTTGCACACGCCCGCCGGCACGAGGACCTGGACGCCGGGGGTGAGGGCGACGGTGACCACGCGGCCGAAGGTGGCCGAGCCCGCCCGGGTGTCGACGTAGGCACCGAACGCCTCCCCGGCCGCGACCCCCACCAGCTTGGTCATCGACTCCCCGTGCAGACCGCGCACGGCGCCCTGCGAGGTGGCCGTGAGGTTCACCTGCACCCACGGGCCCATCGACGGCAGCCCGGCCGCCACGAACGCCGACTCCCGGTAGAACTCGCGCACGGTGCCGCGGTCGTCGGTGACCTGCTTCATCGTGAGGACCCACAGGCCCTCGACCTCGGTCCGCTCGGCGGTGAAGGGGACGATCGTCAGCTCAGCCACGCCCGCGATGCTGCCACGCCCTACGCTGCGCCCGTGACGTGGCTGGTGCTCGCCGGGGTCGTGGTGGTGTTCGTGGGACTGCCGTTCGTGCTGCTGCGCGCGCCCTGGATGAAGGAGTCGTTCGTCAGCGGCGGGGCGGGCGGGAAGCCTGCGGCCCCGCCGGTGGTTGAGTCGGGCATGGCTGACTTCACGATGTACTCGACCGGCTGGTGCGGATTCTGCGCGCGCCTCAAGTCCCAGCTCGCGCAGGCGGGCATCACCTACACCGACGTCGACATCGAGGGCGACCCCGACGCCGCCTCGTTCGTCGAGAGCGTGAACAACGGCAACCAGGTTGTGCCGACGCTGCGCTTCGCCGACGGATCGACCGCGACGAACCCGAGCCTCGCGCAGGTGCAGGCCAAGCTCGCCGCCTGAGCGACCCGGGCTCAGCCGACCCAGGACTCGAGCATGACCCGTGCGATGGAGATCGACCCGGGCAGCAGCAGGGGGACCTCCTCGCCGGGGTCGTCGGGGTTGCCCGTCCACTCCCCCCGGGCCAGTGCCTCGCGGACGTCGTCCTTGGTGAACCAGCGGGCCTCGGCGATCTCACCGTCGCGGGGGACGACCGGGGCGGCGGCGTCGGCCGTGGCCTCGAAGCCCAGCATGATCGAGCGCGGGAACGGCCACGGCTGGCTGCCCAGGTAGTGGATGTCGGTGACGGCGGCGCCGACCTCCTCGCCCACCTCGCGCTCCACGCAGTCCTCCAGCGACTCCCCCGCCTCGACGAATCCCGCGAGCACGGAGAACCGGCCCACCGGCCACGTCGGCTGGCGGCCGAGCAGGACCTGGTCGGCGCCGTCGTGCACCAGGCAGATCACGGCCGGGTCGGTGCGCGGGTACTCCTCGCGCCCGCACTGGGCGCAGCGTCGCGCCCAGCCGGAGCTCACCGGCTTGGTGCGGCCCCCGCAGACGGTGCAGAACCGGGCCATGGCGTGCCAGGCGAGCAGGGCCGCTGCCGTGGTGAGCAGACCGGCACCGGTGTCGTCGAGCAGCGCGCCGCCCGAGCGCAGGTCCACGGCCTGCTCGCCCTCGAGCACCTCCAGCTCGGGGGTGGGCACCGCCCACACCGGGGTGTCGCCGTCCTCGCCGAGCAGCACGGCGTCCTTGGCCGGCGCCGCGCCCGTGGTCGACGCCGACTCCAGCACCAGCCGGCCGTCCTTCGCCGCGACCCGTCCGGCCGGGTCGACCCGCAGCACCTGCGCGTGCGCCCAGCCCGCGGTCAGACGCTCCGGGTCCACCCGCAGGAGCTCGTCGCGGACCACCGTGGAGCGGGACAGGCTCGGCTCGCGGTCCAGGACGAACCGTGCGCTCACACCGCCACCCCGCCGAGGGCGACCAGCACGTCCGAGAGCACCGCGGCGTCACCCTGGACGATGCCGGTGAACCGACCGGGGCCGAACATCCGGGCGGCGGCGGCCCGCACCTCGTCGTCGGTGGTCGCCGCGAGCCGCGCGGGGTGCTCGCGGACCCAGCTCGGCTCCAGGCCCAGCGGGACGAGCCGCGACAGGGTGCTGGCCAGCCCGCTCTGGGTGGCCAGCGAGATGGACAGCGCGCCGATGGCGTACTGCCGCGCCGAGCTGATCTCGGCGTCGGTGGGCGGCACGAGCACCACCCGGGAGAGCTCGTAGACGGTCTCCATCAGCGCTGCCGCGGTGGTCTCCCGCGACGTGTCGAGCTCGACGGTGAGGACCTGCCCCGCCTGGCTCGCGTCGAGGCCCGAGGACGCCCCGTAGGTGTAGCCCTTGTCCTCGCGCACGTTCTCCATCAGCCGCGAGGAGAAGTACCCGCCGAGCACCAGGTTCGCCAGCTGCGCGGCCGGGTAGCCGGCATCGCTGCGGGACACGCCCTGGGCGACGAGCCTGATCTGCGACTGCACCGCGCCGGCGCGGTCGACCAGCAGCGTCGGGGCCGGGGTGATGGTCGGCCACGGGGAGAGGACGGTGGCGGAGTGCTCGCTGGTCCAGCCCGCGAGCGCGGTGCGCACCTGCTCCAGCACGGCCTCGGGCTCCACGTCACCGACGAGCACGAGCAGGGCGCCGCGCGGCACCACGGCGCGGGCGTGCAGGGCGCGGACGTCCTCGGCCGTGACCACCGTGACCTCGTCGACCTCGGGCACCTCGTGCGCGGAGGGGTGCCCGGCCAGGCTGCGCCGCAGCACCGCCTCGCGGGCGAGCACCCCGGGCTGGGAACGGGCCACCTCGAGGCGCTCGACGAGCCGGTCGCGCTCGCTGTCCACCTCCTCGGTGGGGTGGGTGGCGCCGGTCAGGACGTCGGCGAGGACGTCCAGCAGCACGGGCAGGCCCTCGGCGAGCACCGAGCCGCCGACGACGAGCCGCTCGGGGTCGACCGACGCGCCGACCTCCGCACCGACGGCCGCGAGCTCGGTGTCCAGGGCCAGCCGGTCGCGACGGGCGGTGCCGGCCAGCAGGGTCGCGGCGAGCACCTCGGCGGTACCGACGTGCGGGGCGCCGGTGGTGAAGCCCTGGGGCTCGGCAAAGGGCACGACCAGGCGCGCCTCGACCACCGGCACCGTGGCGCGCTGCACCACGAGCACGCGCAGCCCGTTCTCCAGCACCGCGTCGGAGCTGACGAGCTCGGCACCCGCGCTCTGGGTACCGAGCGGGGGGAGCTCTCGCGGCCCCGTCTCTGTGGTGGCGATCTGCGCCGCGGTGCGGCTGGCGGGCTCGGCCGCGGTGCGGCTGGCGGGCTCGGCCGCGGTGCGGCTCGCGGGCTCGGTGGCGGTGCGGCTCATGCGGCTCCTCCTGGCTGGACTTCCAGCACGGCGCGGGCGTCGGGGCGCAGCGCGGCCGCGGCGGCGGCCACCTGCTCGGGGGTCACGGCGGCCACGAGGTCGGGCAGCTCGGCGGAGAGGTGCGGGTTGCCGAACAGCAGCTCCGACGCGCCGGCCTCCAGCGTCCGGGAGACGAGCCGGTCCCGGCTGCGGTGCGTGCCAGCGCGCCAGCGGGCCACCACCCCGGCCAGCTCGACCGCGCTGGGGCCGTCGGCGGCCAGGGTCGCGATCTCGGCGTCCACGGCGTCGAGAACCTGCCGGGCGGAGGCCTCCGGCGAGTGGATGGCGGTGACGACGAACGGGTCCGGGTCCCGGGCGTCCAGCGGCTCGCCGAACAGGCCGCAGCCCGCGGAGATGTCGGTGACGAGACCGTCCCGCTGCACCAGGGTGCGCTGCAGCCGCGACGAGTCGGAGTCGGTGAGCACCGCCCCCAGCACGACGGCCGCGAGGTAGCCGGGCAGGTCGGCGGCCGGGTCGGGCAGGCGGTACCCGACGGCGACGGCGGGCAGCGGGGCGTGGGCGTCGACGTGGACCTCCCAGCGCTCGCTGCTCAGCTGCGGCTCGGCGAAGGACGCGCGCACGGGCTCGGGCCGGACCGGCACGTCGCCGAAGTGCTTGCGCACCAAGGCCTCCGCCACGTCCGGATCGAGGTCACCCGCGACGGTCAGCACGGCGTTGGCCGGCGCGTACCAGGTGTCGAAGAAGTCGGCGCAGTCGTCCACCGAGGCCTGCTCGAGGTGGCTGAAGTCGCCGTACCCGTTGTGCGCGTTGGGGAACGTGTCGAACAGCACCGGCGGCAGCAGGATCCACGGCAGACCGCCGTAGGGCCGGTTGTGGACGTTGAGCCGAATCTCCTCCTTGACCACCTCGACCTGGTTGGCCAGGTTCTCCGCGGTGATCTTCGGCGCCCGCATGCGGTCGGCCTCGAGGAAGATCGCCCGCTCCAGCGCGGCCGAGGGAAGCACCTGGAAGTAGTCGGTGTAGTCGGGGTGGGTGGACCCGTTGAAGACCCCGCCCGAGCTCTGCACCACCCGGAAGTGCTCGAGCTTCGCGAGGCTCTCGCTGCCCTGGAACATGAGGTGCTCGAACAGGTGCGCGAACCCGGTGCGGCCCTCAGGCTCCGACCGGAAGCCGACGTCGTAGTGCACCGACACGGCGATGACCGGGGCCGACGGGTCGGGAGCGATGAGCACGCGCAGACCGTTGTCGAGGACGAGGGAGCGCAGGGCAGGCGGCGGAGCAGCGTGGACCACCCGACGACCCTATCCTCGGTCCCGGCCGGCCCGCCCGGCGCGCACGCTGGCCGCCACCGAGCCCACGGTGAGGACGCTGCCCACGGTGAGCACGACCACCGGCAGCGCGGAGGGGCCGCGGCCGGAGCGGGTGCCGGCCATGGCGACGGGCTCGCCCACGGAGCCGTCGGCGGCGAGCACCACCGAGACCGCACTGCCCTCCGGCTGGCCGCAGGCGTCGAGCCGCGCGGACACCGCGCCCGTATCGAGCTGGACGGAGACGGTGTCCTGTCCCCCGCCCGAGCAGCTCGCCGAGGTGGTGACCACGGCCGGCACGACGGCGCCCGCGGCGCCGGCGGGCACGGTGGCCAGGGTCCAGCCGGCAGCTAGCAGGGCCCCGGCCGCCCCGGCCAGCAGCACCCGGGCACCGGGGTGGTCGTGATGCGGGCGGGCGGGAGGCACGGGGTGATCGTGGCAGGTCGCGGGGCGGGAGCGGGTCAGGCGGACACGTGGCGGATGTACAGCAGCCGGTCGCCGGGCTCGAGGGCGTCCACCTCCGGCGCATCGACGCGGTTGAGCACCCCGGCGCGCACCACGCCGAGCACGATGTCGGCCAGGTGCCGGGGTGATCCGCCCACCTCCTCGCGCTCCACCTCCCGCTCGGTGATCGCGAACCCGGCGTCGGGCGTGAGCAGGTCCTCCATCATCTCCACCACCGACGGTGTGGTGGTGGCGATGCCGAGCAGCCGGCCGGCCGTCTCCGAGGAGATCACCACGCTGTCGGCCCCGGACTGCTTCAGCAGGTGGACGTTCTCCGCCTCGCGCACCGAGACCACGATCGTGGCCGTCGGAGCCAGCTCCCGGGCCGTGAGCGTCACGAGCACGGCGGTGTCGTCCCGGTTCGTCGCGACCACCACCGACGTGGCCCCGGACGCGCCCGCCAGGCGCAGCACGTCCGAGCGGGTGGCCGAGCCGTGCACGGTCACCAGCCCCAGTGCCGATGCGGCGTCGAGCACCTGCTGGTCGGTGTCGACCACGACGATGCGCTCGGGCTCGACGCCGTCGCCGAGCATGGCCGCGACGGCCGAGCGGCCCTTCGTCCCGTACCCGACGACGACCGTGTGTGCACGCACCTTGTGCCTCCAGCGCTGGATCTTGAATGCCTGGCGGGAGCGCTCGGTGAGCACCTCCAGGGTGGTGCCGACCAGGACGATGAGGAACATGACCCGCAGCGGGGTGATGACGAGGACGTTCACCAGCCGGGCGCTCGGGGTGAACGGGGCGATGTCGCCGTAGCCCGTCGTCGAGAGCGAGACCGTCGCGTAGTAGACGCAGTCGAGCAGGGTCATCCCGTCGCCGTTGGCGTCCCGGTAGCCGCCGCGGTCGACGTAGACCAGCAGCACCGAGAGGGCGAGGGCGGCGGTCGCCCCCAGCACCCGACGACCGATCGCGCGGTAGGGGCTGGTGAGGTGCACCGGGATGCGGACGATGCCGACGAGGGCGTGGTCGGGCCGGTCGACGAGCCGGTCCTGGGCGGTGCGCGGTCGGCGGGGCACGGGGGCGAAGCGTAGGGGCTCCCGCGCCCGCGCACGCGGTCGAGGCGCGCCTGGCAGGCTGAACGGGTGCCCCGGCCCCACCTGCCCAGCTCCCGTGCGTCCCGAGCCGGTGCGCGCCCGGCCCTGGCGCTGGCCGCGCTGCTGGCCGGCGCCGGTGCCCTGCACCTGCTGCGGCCGATCACCTTCGACGGGATGGTGCCGCAGGCGCTGCCGGGTGCGGCGCGCACCTGGACCTACGTCTCAGGGGTGGCCGAGCTGGGGGTGGCCGCCACCGTCGCCCACCCCCGCACCCGCCGGGTCGGTGGTTGGTTGGCGGCCGGGCTGTTCGTGGCCGTGTTCCCGGCCAACGTGTCCATGGCGGTGGACTCGGCGGGCGGGTCGACGGCGGCACAGGTGCTCACCTGGGCGCGGCTGCCGCTGCAGGTGCCGCTGGTCCTGTGGGGGCTGGTGGTGGCCCGACGGGGCTAGCCGGGTTCGGCGGTCGCGTCGGGTTCGGCGGTCGCGTCGACCAGCAGGGCCTGCAGCCCCGCGGCGTCGAGCAGGTCCGGGGCGGCGAGGGTGTGGCCGTGCCGGACGTAGACGAAGGCGGCGTCCACCCGCTCGGGCGCCACCCCGGCCAGCTCCGCCCAGGCCAGCCGGTAGGCCGCGAGCTGGACGAGCAGCGCCGGTCGCCGGGCGGCGTCAGGCACCGCACCGGTCTTCCAGTCCACCACCGTGAACCGCCCGTCGGGCTCGCCGAACACGGCGTCGATACGGCCGCGGACGACAGTGCCGGCCAGCTCGGTCTCGAAGGGCACCTCCACCTCCAGCGGTCGGCGGTCGGCCCACGGCGAGCGCAGGAACGCGGCCTGCAGCGCCGCGAGATCGGCGTCGGGGGCCGCACCCTCGTCCCCGGCTCCGGGGAGGTCGTCGAGGTCCAGCAACCGGGTGGCCCCGAACCGCCGCTCGACCCACGCGTGGAACTCGGTGCCGCGCCGGGCGAGCGGGTTCGGCGGGTAGGGCAGCGGCCGACGCAGCCGCGCCGCGAACTCCACCGGGTCGCTCCGCAGCTGCACCAGCTGGCTCACCGAGAGCTGGGCGGGCAGCTCCACCTCGCGCACCCGGCTGCGCCGACGCTCGCGCTCGGCCAGCAGCGCGTCCACGTCGGTGACCCAGCCGTCCGGGTCGGCCGGCTGCTCGTCGTCGGGCGGGCGCTCGCCGCCCCGGGGCTGCTCGACGGGCGTCGGGTTGCCGCGGTCCCCCGTCGGGAGCGCCTCGAGCGCGTCGCGGACCAGCCCGGCACCGGCGGTCACCGCAGCCCGCCGCTGCCCCAGCGGGTCCACCGGCCACCGCGCGGTGCGGACCTGCTCGCTCGCGGGGTTCACCGTGCCCTCCTCCGGCGCCGGTGCCCACTCGTCGACCGTGCCCGCGCCGGGGACACCACCGGTTCCCTCCACCAGCGCGCGCAGCTCCACCAGGAACTCCGAGGGCACCCGGGGCCTGCTCCCGGTGGCGCCCCAGTGGCTGCCGGAGACCAGCAGCGTGTGCTCGGTCCGGGTCAGCGCCACGTAGAGCAGCCGCCGCTCCTCCTCCAGGCGCCGGGCGTCCACCGCCGACTCGTGCGCGGCCAGGACCGCCTCGAGGTCCTTGCGGGTGCTGCAGCCGGACAGGTCGAGCACGGGGACGCCCACCCCGGCCCCCGTGCTGGCGTCGGCCTCGGGGTCGGCGGCATCGCCCCGCAGGTGCGAGGGCAGCTCCACGGGGTTGCGCAGCCAGCTCGAGCTCCGCTTGGCCGCCGGGAACACCCCGGTGCACAGGTGCGGGACGGCGACCACCTCCCACTCCAACCCCTTCGCCGCGTGCACGGTGAGCACCTGCACCCGGTCCGGGTCCACCTCGACCTCGCCAGGGCTCAGCCCGTCCTCCTCGTCCTGCGCCGCGGCGAGGTAGCTGAGCAGACCCGGCAGGCTCGGCACCCCCACGGAGGTGCTCCAGCCGACCACGACGTCCGCGAACGCATCGAGGTGCGTCCGACCCACGGCCACCCCGCCCGGGCGCGCCGACACCTCGACGTCCACCCGCAGGGTGCGCTCGACCTCCGCGACCAGCTCGGGCAGCGGCTGGCCGATCCGTTCGCGGAGCGAGGCGAGCTCCTCGGCGACGGCGGTGATGCGGCTCCACCCCGCGACGGAGTAGCGCTCCCGGCGGCCGGGGTCGGCGAGGGCATCGGCCAGCCCGGCCTGCTCCGCCTGCTCGCCGGGGTGCGCCGAGGCCAGGGCCGCTCGTAGCGCCTCCTCGTCCGGCGCCTCACCCAGCTCGGTGCCGCCCCCGCGGATGGCGAGCTCGCGCGCCCGGCGCCACAGCGCCGCCAGGTCGGCCGCCCCGAGCTGCCAGCGAGCACCGGTCAGGACCCGGGCCGCGGCGGTTCCCGCGAGCGGGTCGGCCAGCAGCCGCAGCACGCTGACCACGTCGCGCACCTCGGGCGTGTCGAGCAGCCCGCCCAGGCCCACGACCTCCACCGGGAGCCCCTCCGCGCGCAGCGCGTCCGCCACCGCGGCCATGTCCGCCCGGCGGCGCACCAGCACGGCGGCGGTGGGCGGCTTCCGGTCGCCGGCAGCCGCCGTCCGCTCCAGCACCTCGTCGTACCGCCGCCGGACGTGACCGGCCAGCCAGGTCAGCTCCTCCGCAACGGTGGCGGTGAGCGCCAGGCGCACCTCGCCGGCTCCGGCCGCGGGCTTGGCCTGCAGCTCGGAGACGGGCACGCCGGTCGCGCGCAGCAGCTCGGAGACCCCGTTGGCCAGGGTCAGCGCCTCGGGCGGGTTGCGCCAGCTCGTCAGCAGCTCGCGCCGGGGGGCGGGCGTGCCGGAGCGGTCCAGCGGGAAGTCCGCGGCGAAGCGCGGGAGGTTCGCCGCCGAGGCCCCGCGCCAGCCGTAGATGGACTGGATCGGGTCACCCACCGCGGTGAGCGCCAGGGAGGGGTCCACCCCGGCGCCGAACAGGGCGCGCAGCAGGACGCGCTGGGCGTGCCCGGTGTCCTGGTACTCGTCGAGCAGCACCGCCCGGAAGCGCCCGCGCTCGGCCAGACCAACCTCCGGGTGGTCACGCGCCACGGTGGCGGCCAGCGACATCTGGCTGCCGAAGTCCAAGGAGGACTCCCGCCGCATGGTCTCGGTGAGCCGTTCCAGCAGCGGCAGCAGGGCCAGCCGCTGGTGCTGGGCGGCGACGATCTCACCCAGCTTGGCCGAGGGCGCCGCGCGCTGACCGGGCCCGCGCGGCAGCGTCGCCACCAGGTGCTCGAGCTCGGTGCTCGCGGCCCGGAGCTGCTCGGCGTCGACGAGGTGCTCGGCGAGCTGCCCCGCCAGACCGCGAACCCGGGCCACCACGGTCGCGGGGGTCAGGTCGACCGCCAGCGGGTCCGACCACGTGCTCACCACCCGGTGGGCCACCTGCCACGACGCGGTCTCGCTGAGCAGCCGCGCCGAGGGCTCGACCGGCAGCCGGAGGCCGTGCTCGGCCAGGAGCCGCCCGGCGTAGGCGTGGTAGGTGCTCACCTCGGGCTCACCACCGCGCACCCGGGCGCGGAGCCCACCGGTCGGGTCGACCTCGTCGAGGACCGCGCTGTCGGCCAGCACCCGCAGCCGACCCCGGATGCGCGCCGCCAGCTGCTGGGCGGCCTTGCGGGTGAACGTGAGGCCCAGCACCTGCTCCGGGCGCACCAGGTCGTTCGCGACCAGCCACACGACGCGCGCCGCCATGGTCTCGGTCTTGCCCGCCCCGGCCCCGGCCACGACGAGCGACGGGCTCAGCTCGGCCTCGATCACGGCCACCTGCTGGGCGGTGGGCGCGGGCAGCCCGAGGGCCTCGTTGAGCCGGGCCGGTCCCAGGCGCGTGGGGCCCGGACGCGTGGGGCCCGGACGCGTGCGTGCCGCACCGTCGGGCGCGCTCACGGCTGCGTCACCTGCCGCCCGGAGTCCTGGGCCGGGCACGCCGAGCGCACCGGGCAGTGGTCGCAGCCATCGTTGACCGTGGCGGCGAACGACGGGCCTCGGGTGGCCGCAGCGGCGACCAGCACGTCCTGGCGCCACTGCGCGAGCACCGCGTCGTCGGGGGCGGGCTGGAGCCGCTCGGTCGCGCCGTCCCGCCCGTTCTTCGCCACGTAGACCAGCCGGGCCCCACCGAGGGCCGCCGGCTCGGGATGCTCCTCGACCCCACCTTCGGCGGCCGCGAGCTGGTAGGTGGCCAGCTGGGCGTGGTTCGCCGCGGCCTCCTTGCTCACCGGGGTCTTGCCGGTCTTGACGTCCACCACGACGAGCCGGCCGAGCTGGTCGCGCTCGAGCCGGTCGATCCGGCCGCGCACCCGGGCCGTGACGGCCGCCCCGTCGACCTCCCCCCGCAGCTGGGTGTCCACGCCCACCTCGGTGGCGACCTCGGTGAGCTCGGTGCGGGTGCGCTCCCACCAGGTGCGGAAGCTGCCCAGCATGGCGCGGGTGCGCTCCAGCTCGTGCTCGGCGAACCACGGGGCACCGAGGTCCACCGACGCCCACGTCCTGGCCAGCTCGGCGTCCACGGTCTCGGCGGGCGTGCGGCCGGCGATGGCCTGCACGAGGGTGTGCACGAGGGTGCCGGCGACCGCGGAGGCGGCGGATCCGTCCTGGCCGCCGTGGCGCTCCAGCAGCCAGCGCAGCGGGCACGCCCCGAGCAGCTCCACGGTGGACGGCGACACCGACACCGGGCCGTCGGACGGGTCCCACAGGGCGACGTCCGTGCTCGGCCCGGGGACGCCGTACCACTGGTCGGGGTGCGCCCCCGGGACCCCCGCCGCCGCCAGCCGGGCGAGCTGGCCGGCGGCGAGCTCACGACGGCCGTGCGCGGCAGCGGGGTCGCACACGGCGGCACGGAGGTCGGCCACCAGCTCGCCGAGCACCAGCCCTCGGGGTGCGGCGGAGGCGGCCACCGGCTCCCGCTCGGTGGACCCGACCGAGGGCACCAGCTCGTCGAGGAAGCGCGAGGGCATGAGCTCGGCGTCACCGGCGGCGCTCTGCACCGCCGTCACCAGCAGGCGCTCCGAGGCCCGGCTGCACGCGAGGAGGAACAGCCGCCGCTCGTCGGCCAGCAGGGGTGCGGTCCGCGAGACCACCCCGTCCAGCTCCGGGCCCGGGCCACCGCTGAGCACCTCGACGAGCTGCTCCACCCCCAGCAGGCTCCCCCGGCTGCGCACCGAGGGCCACAGTCCCTCCTGCACCCCGGCCACCACGACCACGCGCCACTGCCGCCCGGCCGCGGAGTGCGCGGTGAGCACGGTGACGGCCGCCTCGCCCTCAGCGCGGTCGGAGCGGGCGTCACCGGCGATCTCCTGGTCGGCGAGGTAGGAGACGAACCCACCGACGGTGGCGCGCGGCAACCGGTCGACGTAGCGGGCGACCGCGTCGAACAGGGCCACCACGGCGTCGAGGTCGCGATCGGCCTGCGCGCCGGACGAGCCACCCCGGTCGGCCGCATCCACCCAGCGCCTCTCCAGGCCGCTGCTGCGCCACAGCTCCCACAGCACCTCCTCCACCCCGAGCCGGGCCCCCAGCGGCACCCGGGCGGCAGCCAGGGCCCGGCGCACCCGGTGCAACGGTTCCAGCTCGGCGTCGGTGAGCCCGCGGAGCGGGTCGTCGGCGCCGCCCCGCCCCCGCACGGAGCCGGGCTCCAGCAGCAGCTGGCGCACCAGCCCGGCGGAGTCCCGCACCCCCCCGGCCGCGAGCTCGACCCGGCGCAGCCCACGCTGCAGCCGGCGCAGGGACACCGGATCGGCGCGCCCAAGCGGCGAGCTCAGCAGGGCCAGGGCGGACTCGGTGTCGAACGCTGCCTCGTCGTCGGGATCGGCGGTGAGCGCGCGCAGGGCGAGCAGGAAGCCGGTGACGGCGTGCTGGCGGCCCAGCGGCAGCTCGGCCGCGGGCACCGTCATCGGCACTCCGGCGGCGAGCAGGGCGCGGCGCAGCGGCGGAAGGCTCCGTGCGCTCGAGCGCACCACCACCGCCATCTCCCCCCACCCGACCCCGTCGACAAGGTGCGCCCGGCGCAGGGTGTCGGCCACCGTCGACGCCTCCTGGGCCACGGTGCCCAGCAGACGGACGTCCACCGAGCCCGGCTCGGACGCTCCCGCCACCGGCTCCGGACCCCGCTGCGGACCGCGGCCGGCGAGCCGCTCGCTCACCGAGGCCACCGCCCGGGCGACCGCGGGGGCGCAGCGGTGGGTGGTGCGCAGCAGGACGCGACGGCCCTCGAGCCCGGTGAGGAATGCGGGATCGGCACCGCGGAAGCCGAACACCGCCTGGTCGGGGTCGCCCGCCACCACGGTCTCCTCGGCGCCGGTGCCGAGCAGGGCGACGAGCTGCGCCGCCCCGGCGTCGAGGTGCTGCGCGTCGTCCACCAGCAGGTGGCGCACCCGGTCCCGCTCGGCGGCCAGCAGGGCGACGTCCCCCGCGAGCGCGTCGAGCGCGGCGGAGATCAGGCCGGCGGCGTCCACGGCCGGGGCGCTGGCCTGCGGTGCCTCCATGCCCACGGAGGAGCGCAGCAGCGCCGACTGCTCGTACTGCAGGCCGAACCGGCCCGCGGCGACCCACTCCGGTCGCCGGTGCAGCCGCCCCAGCCTCACCAGGTCCTCCGGGCCCTGGCCGCGCTCGGTGGCGCGCAGCAACAGGTCCCGCAGCTCGCTGGCGAACCCGGTCAGGCCCAGCGCGGGCCTCAGCGACTCCGGCCAGTGCTGCGCGCCGTCCAGCACGTCGCCGCGGAGCAGCTCCCGCACCACCACGTCCTGCTCGGGGCCGGTGACGAGCCGCGGCGGAGGGTTCCCGTGCCGAGCGGCCTGCACCCGGAGCACGGCGAAGGCGTAGGAGTGCACGGTCCGCACCAGGGGCTCACGCACCGTCCGGGTGCCGGTGGCCGCACCGCCCCCGGTCAGCCCGGCCGTGACCTGGCGGCGCACCTCGCGGGCGGCCCGTGAGCCGGCGGTGAGCACCAGGACCGACTCCGGCCCCGTCGACGCGCTGCGCAGCCGGCTGACCGCGACGTCGACCAGCAGCGCGGTCTTGCCGGTGCCCGGGCCGCCCAGCACCTGCACCGGGTCCCACCCGGCGCCGCCCGCCGGGGCCGCGTCCACGAGCTCGGCCGCGGAGCCCTCCCACCGACGCGCTGCTCCGGGGTGCGCGGTGCCGCCGTGCGTCCCGCGCACCACCCGCACCCGCTGGTCCCCCCGCACCGGTCCATCAGAGCACGGAGCACCGACACTCCCGCGCCGCCGGACGTTGCTCCTGCCACGATGGTCACGTGAGCCTCCTGCACATGCACACCTCCGGCCCGGTCGACGGTCCGCCCGTCCTGGCCGTGCACGGGGTGACCGGGCACGGGGCGCGCTGGCGGGCCCTGGCCGAGGCCGAGCTGCCCACCGCGCGCGTGCTGGCCCCGGACCTGCGCGGGCACGGCCGCTCACCCTGGGCCCCGCCGTGGACCCTGGAGCAGCACGCCGCAGACCTGCTCGCGGTGCTGGACGACGCCGGCCTCGGGCGCGTCCTCGTCCTCACCCACTCCTTCGGCGGCGCGATCGGGCTGCACCTGGCGCGCACGGCGCCGGAGCGGGTGCACACCCTCGTCCTGCTGGACCCGGCCACCGGCATCGACCCCACCGACGCGCTGGAGGCCGCGCAGGACTCGTGCACGCCGGACACCTGGGCGGAACCGGCCGCCGCGGCCCGGGCGAAGGCGGGCGACTGGGCAGGGGTGCCGCGGGCACTGGTCGAGCACGAGGTGGCCGAGCACCTCGCCCAGCAGCCGGACGGGCGCTGGGCCTGGCGCACCTGCACCCCGGCGGTGGTGGCGGCGTGGAGCGAGATGGCGCGCGCACCGGTGCTGCCCCCGCCCGGGGTCCGGACGCTGCTGGTCCCCGCCCTGCGGGTGCAGCCCCCGCTGCTGGCCGAGGCCTACCGCGGGGCGCTGACCGCGCTGGACCACGTCACCGAGCACCCGCTGGACTGCGACCACATGGTGCCGTACCTGCTGCCCACCGCGGTGGGCGCACTAGTCCGGGCGCGGCTGGAACCCTGATGGCCCGGATCACCGACGAGCAGGTCGAGACCGTGCGCGCGCTCGTCGCGGCCGTGCCCCCGGGGCGGGTGACCACCTACGGGGACGTCGCCGCCGCGGCGGGGCTCACCTCACCCCGGATCGTGGGCACCATCCTGCGCACCGACGGGCACGACCTGCCGTGGCACCGGGTGCTCCGGGCCAGCGGGGTGCCCCCCGAGCACATCGCCACCGAGCAGCTCGCCCGGCTGCGCACGGAGGGCGTGCTCGCCGACGACGGCCGGATCCCGCTGGCCGCCTACCGCCTGGTGCGCTGACCTGGTCGCACGCGGGTCACTTGCGCCCCGCCGTCCACTCCAGGCCCCAGCCGTAGATCTCGTCGAGCTCCTTGTGGCCCCGGCCGACGTAGCGGACCTCGCGACGGACGACGAGCTCCCCGCCGACGTTCTCCAGCATCGCCACCGCACACATCGACGCGTTGGCGGCGTGCTCGTCCAGGCGGACCTCCACGGGCGGGCCCTCCTGCGGGTGCAGGGTGACCACCGCGTCGGCCGCCGACCAGTTCGGCACACCCTCGTAGATGAAGGCGAACACCAGCACCCGCTTCAGCCTCGCCAGCTGGGAGAGGTCGACGAAGAGGTTCTCGCCGTCGGTGCTGGTGCCCGAGCGGTCGTCGCCGTCCAGCCGCACCACCGGGGTGGGACCCGGATCGGACGTGAAGCTGTTGCCCAGGGCCTGCACCACGCCCTTGGACCCGTCGGCCAGCTCGTACAGGCACGCCAGGTCGAGGTCGATGGCCGAGCTGGCGCCCATCAGCTTCTTGAGGAACCCACCTCCACCGGAGCCGGTGGGGCGGGCCGTCCAGTTCAGGTTCACCCGCATGACCCCGCCCGAGGCAGCAGCCTTGCTCAGCGAGACCTGGGGCGAGGCCTTGGTCAACGTCACCTTGTTCATGTCGACCGCCATCAGACGTTCACCCCGTAGTCCAGCGCGATGCCGCGCAGCCCGCTCGCGTATCCCTGGCCGACGGCCCGGAACTTCCACTCCTCGCCGCGGCGGTAGAGCTCGCCGAACACCATCGCGGTCTCCGAGGAGGCGTCCTCGGTGAGGTCGAACCGGGCCAGCTCGGTCTCGCCCGCCTGGTTCACCACCCGGATGTAGGCGTTGCGCACCTGGCCGAAGCTCTGCCCGCGGGTCTCGGCGTCGTAGATGGAGACGGGGAACACGATGGTCGTGACCGTCGGCGGGACCGCGACCAGGTTGATCTTGATGGCCTCGTCGTCGCCCTCGCCCTCGCCGGTGAGGTTGTCCCCGGTGTGCTCGACGGAGCCGTCGGGGCTGGTGAGGTTGTTGAAGAACACGAAGTTCTCGTCGGAGAGGACCTTGCCGTTCTCCCCGCAGAGCAGCGCCGACGCGTCGAGGTCGAAGTCGACGCCCGTCGAGGTGCGCACGTCCCACCCCAGGCCCACGGTGACGGCGGCGAGACCAGCGGCCCCCGCCTCCTTGGTCAGCGAGACGTTTCCGCCCTTGCCGAGGTTGACTGCCACCTGCGAGCTCCCGTCGGTCGCGGACCCGCTCGATCGCCGGTCCTGGATGCGCGACCGCACCGGTCGCGCCTCACCCGACCCTACTGACGCGGACGGACGGACGGGTGGTCGGCGGCCTCGCCCGCACCCGGTTCACAGGTGCCCGCGCACCCCGGTCACAGGTGCCTGCGCACCCCGGTCAAAGGTGCCTGCGCACCAGGTCCGCGGTGCGGGCGAGGCCGGGGAAGCCCTCCGGGGTGGAGCGAGCGTGCAGGGTGTGCACCGCCAGCCGGAACAGCACGGCCCGCAGCAGCACCTGGGGCCAGTCGTCCTGCTCCGACCAGCGGTCCACCAGGCCCTCGTCCGAGCCGCCCCACGCCACGGCGTCCACCACCGCGACCGCCGCCGCCCAGGAGGCCGGGTGCCAGTAGGGCGTGATGTCGACGATCCCGGGATCGGCCGAGCCGGCGAACAGGACGGTGCCGAACAGGTCCCCGTGCACCACCTGCGGGGTGCCCTGCACGCGCCGCCGGGCCCGGGCGAGGTCGCGGAACAGCACGACGCTCGGCGGGTCCAGCCCGGCGGACGGCCCGGGCGGGTCGGAGAACGGCGGCACCTGCTCGCCCCACGCGGCCCGGTCGGCCAGCGTCAGCACCGCGTCCTCGACGCTGCGGGCCGCGGGGGCCAGGAAGCGCGGGCAGGGCAGGGCGGCGGTGGCGGCGTGCAGCCGCCCGGCCACCTGGACCACCTCGTCGTGCCGCGGCTCGGGCTCACCGGCCAGGAAGGTGTCGGCCGACCACCCGGAGACCACCCAGCGACCATCGGTGGAGCGGACCGGGCGGGCGAGGCGGAGCCCCTCCACGGTCAGGGTCTCGCGCACCCCGGCCGACCAGGTGGCCCTGGCGTGGTCCACGACCGGCGTCAGCACCACGTCCCCGAAGCGCCACCCGTCGCCGTGCGGCTCCTCGTCCTGGGGGCCACGCAGGCCGAAGGTGGCGCGCACGTGCGTCGGCGGGGGGGTGCTCACCCCCGGCACGCTACCGGCGGGTGCCCGCCCGGCCCGGCCGACACGGGCGTCGACGTCAGTAGGTCGGCATGCTCGGGTCCACCTGCGCCGCCCACGCCAGCACTCCGCCCTGCAGGTGCCTGGCGTCGGCGAACCCCGCCTCCCGCAGGGCGGCCAGGGCCTCGGCGGAGCGCGCCCCGGACTTGCAGTGCAGCACGACCGGCCGGTCGCGCGGGAGCTCGGCGAGCGCCTCCCCCGACAGGATCCGGTCCTTGGGGATGAGCGTGGCGCCCGGGATCCGGACGATGTCCCACTCCACCGGCTCGCGCACGTCGACCAGGAACAGCTCGGTGCCCGCGTCCATCAGCGCCTTGAGCTCCGGGGCCGTGACGGTGCTGCCGGCGGCCGCGCTCCGGGCCGCGTCGGAGACCACCCCGCAGAACGCCTCGTAGTCGATGAGCCCGGTGACCCGCTCCGCCTCGGGGTCCTTGCGCAGCGTGATGGTGCGGTAGGTCATGTCCAGGGCGTCGTAGACCACCAGCCGGCCGAGCAGGGGCTCACCGATCCCCATGATCAGCTTGATCGCCTCGGTGCCCATGATGGAGCCGATGGACGCGCAGAGGATGCCGAGCACACCGCCCTCGGCGCACGAGGGGACCGTGCCGGGCGGCGGGGCCACCGGGTAGAGGTCGCGGTAGTTGAGCCCGCGCCCGTCCGGGGCGGCCTCCCAGAACACCGACGCCTGCCCCTCGAACCGGTAGATGGAGCCCCACACGTAGGGCTTGCCGAGCAGCACGGCCGCGTCGTTGACGAGGTACCGCGTCGCGAAGTTGTCCGTGCCGTCGACCACGAGGTCGTAGTCGGCGAAGATCTCCAGGACGTTGTCGGCCTCCAGGCGCACCTGGTGCAGCCGCACGTCGACGTGGGGGTTGATCTCGGCGATCGACTCCTGCGCGCTGACCGCCTTCGCCCTGTCCACGTCGGAGACGCCGTGGATGACCTGGCGCTGCAGGTTGGAGGCGTCCACCACGTCGAAGTCGACGATGCCGAGGGTGCCCACGCCGGCCGCGGCCAGGTAGAGCAGGGCGGGCGAGCCGAGGCCTCCGGCGCCGATGACGAGCACCTTCGCGTTCTTCAGCCGCTTCTGCCCGACCATCCCCACCTCCGGGATGATGAGGTGCCGGCTGTAGCGGGCCACCTCGTCCTTGCTCAGCTCCGCGGCCGGTTCCACCAGCGGGGGCAGTGATGCCATCAGGCACTCCTCAGGGTCGTGTCGTCCTGCTGCTGGCCGAGCGCGCCACGGCAGGTCCGTCGGCAGGCTCAGCCGCGGGGGAAGGGCCAGGGGTTGAACCGGCAGGTGAAGCCGTTGGCGGGCACCACGCCCGCCGGGTCCAGCGCCGCGATGGCATCGTTGGCCACCCCGAACGTCTGCTGCATCATGACCGGGGCGAGCCCCCCGTCGGACTCGCAGGGCTGGTGCTGGCGGAACCCGATGGCGTGCCCCACCTCGTGGTTGACCATGTACTGCCGGTACGAGCCGGTGTCACCCTGGAAGGCGATCGCCCCCCGCACCCACCGCGCGACGTTCAGCACCACCCGTCCGGCGGTGCGGTTGTAGCAGGAGGTCTCGAGCTCGATCTGGTAGCCGCACTCGTCGTCGGCCCGCACCGTCATCTGCGACGAGAGGCTGATCCGGAAGGTGGGGGTGCCCGAGTCGATCCGCTGGAGGGCGAAGCGTCCGTCGCTGGTCCAGCTCTTGGGGTTCGCCAGCGTCTGGTCCACCAGGGAGGCCACGGCGGCGTCCCCCCCGAAGGGGGTCGTGTCCATGCCGTCCTCGACCTCCACGGTGTACTTGATCACCGACGTGGTCCCCGTGCCCACCTGACCGGTGCTGCCCGGCACCACGTGCCAGGTCCCCGCTCCCGTCACCGGGAAGGTGCCGCCGTCGGGCAGCGAGCCCGAGACGACGGCGGGGTTGAAGGTGCCGTCCCCGGCGGGCGGCACGCCGATGATGTCGGGTCCGTCGGCCCCGGTGCTCAGCGAGCCGAAGTCGGTGCTGCCGGGGTCGGTCCCGTCCGCCGAGGTGCTCGTCGCGACGGTCGAGGTGGTCGGGGTGCCCGGCTGGACCACGTCGACGACCGCGAGGACGGTGACGGCGACGAGGAACGGCACGGCGTAGGCGCGCCAGCCGTAGGTGGCGACGAGACGACCCGCTCGGCTGCGGCTGCGGACCCCGGTGCGTTCCGGTCGTCGCGAGGGACGCACCCGGGAGGGCTCGCCGCCTATCGGGTCCCAGGAGGCACGCAGCGGCTGGGGACCGTCCCCGCGCTCGTCGGGCCTGCCGCGCTCGTGGGGCCTGCCGCGCTCGTCGGGCCACGCCCGGACGTCCAGGGCCGTGCTGCGCCGGGCCCGTGGGTCCCTGCTGCGACCACGGTCCTCGCGCGGCGGTCGGGTCACCGTCCCAGGGTGCCACAAGGCCCCGGGCGGGCCCTGCGACGCGCCCGCCCGCTCACCACTCCCCCAGCTCCACCGAGCGCAGCATGGCGACCACTGCCCTGGCGACGGTCAAGGGCTGCTCCATCTGCGCGACGTGGCCGACCCGGTTCAGCACCAGCAGCCGGCCCCTCGGCAAGGTGGAGACGAGCCGGGGGCCGCGGTCGACGCTGACGAGCTTGTCCTGGGCGCCCCACACCACCAGCGTCGGCGCCTGGACCCGGGCGGCCTCGGCCCACAACGACCGGGCCGGCAGCACCAGCCACGACTGCAGCAGCGCGCCGAAGCTGCGGCCCAGGGCGTCGGCCGCCCAGGACTGGCCGCCCCGCTCCTGCGCCTCGGACACGGCCTGCTCGATGCGGTGCTCGGGCACCAGGTCCGGCTCGGCGAAGCACAGCCGGACCAGGGCCTGCGCCCGCTCCCGGGGGGTGGAGGCCTGCAGCCGGCGCCGGAAGATGCCGCCGACGACGGGCAGGTAGGCCAGCGGCAGCCGGGGGTCGGATATCCGCCGCGGGTCGGGCCGGAGGTCGGGCACCGCGGGCGAGACCAGCGTCAGGGTCCGCACGAGGTCCGGGCGCCGGGCCGCCACGAGGATCGAGACGGCCCCGCCCATGGAGTTGCCGAACAGGTGGGCGGGACCGGTCTGCTCCAGCAGCGCCACCACCACGTCGGCACTGCCGGTCAACGAGTAGCGGCCGTGCGCCGGGGGGGCGGAGCGCCCGAAGCCGGGCAGGTCCAGCGCCACCCCCGGGGCGAGCGGGGACAGCAGCCCGGCGAGGTCGGTCCAGTTGCTGGCCGATCCGCCGAGGCCGTGCACGAACACCGCCGGGGTGGCGCCCGCGGGCCCCGGGGTCCGCCGCACGTGCACCTCCTGGCCCGCGAGCACCTCGGTGGCGCCGGGCCACGGCTCCTGCTGCAGGTCCAGGGGGGCCAGCCCGTCCGGGTCGTCGGTGGTGCCTGTCGGGAGAGCGGCTCGCTGCGTCACCCCACCAGGATGCGTCAGCCGCCACCGCGGGGGCACGTCGGGGCGCGAGCACGTCGTCGACGCCCCTACCGGCGGGTAAACTCTGCGCGACGCCACCGCGGACCACGGCGGTGTCCGTCACCGCACCCACCCGGTGCCCGACCCCGCCCCAGGAGACCTGATGACCGGCCCCGCCGAGACCGCGCAGACCCCGGGGCAGGACACCGTGAGCAGTCCCGTGCCCCGGCGCAACGCCCGCCTGCCCCGCACCGCCCGGCGCGCACAGCTGATGGCCGCCGCCCGCGACGTCTTCGTGGCCCGCGGGTACCACGCGGCCGGGATGGACGAGATCGCCGAACGAGCGGGGGTCAGCAAGCCCGTGCTCTACCAGCACTTCCCCGGGAAGCTCGACCTCTACCTGGACCTGCTGCACAGCTACGTCGACGACCTCGTCCGTGGCGTCCGCGAGGCGCTCGCCTCCACCGGCGACAACAAGCTCCGGGTGCGCGCCGCCGTGCAGGCCTACTTCGACTTCATCGACGACGAGGCCCAGGGCTACCGGCTGGTGTTCGAGTCCGACCTGCTGGGCGAGCCCTCGGTGCAGCAGCGGGTGGACCGGGCGCTGGAGGCGTGCATCGAGGCCGTGGCGGAGGCCGTCATCACCGACGCGGGCCTCGACCTGCCGCGGGCGCGGATGTTCGCGGTGGGCCTGGTGGGCGCGAGCCAGGTCAGCGCGCGGTACTGGTTGGACCACGACCGCCCAGTCCCGAAGGACGAGGCGGTCGCGATCACGAGCTCGCTGGCGTGGCGCGGGGTGGCGCACCTGCCGCTCCAGCACGAGCCGGGCTGAGCCGGCCGGCGTCGTCAGCTGACGTTGAACCCCACGCGGCGCGAGTCGGCCGGGCCGATCTCCACGTAGGACACCCGCGCCGCCGGCAGGACGAACTTGCGGCCCTTCTCGTCGGTCAGGGCGAGCACGCCGGCGCGGTCACCCTCCAGCGCGGCGCTGACCAGCGCCTCCACCTCCTCGGGCGTCTGGCCGCTGGTGACCAGCAGCTCCCGGGGGCTGTCCGCCACACCGATCTTGACCTCCACGGTCGACCTCCGAACGTTCACTGCGATGGGTCGTGCTGACCCGGTCGAGGTTAGTGCAGCGCCGTCGACGCGCCCGTCGGCTGTGCTGCGCCCAGAGCGAACGACGGGGCGCTCAGCCCAGCCCGAGCGCCGACATCCGTCGCGTGTGCTGGTTCTGCAGCCGGCGGAACAGCGCCGCGATGCCGGCCAAGTCGCCGGAGCCGGAGATGACGAGCTCGGCCAGGGCGTCGCGCTGGGCCAGCACGTGCTGCGCCTGGATGACGGCCTCGCCGAGCAGCCGCCGCCCCCACAGGGTCAGCCGGGCGGTCAGCCGTGGGTCGGCGGCGCACGCCGCGCTCACCTCGCGCTCGGCGAAGGCGGAGTGCCCCGTCTCGGCCAGCACCACCCGCACCGTCTCGCCGCCCTCGGAGTCGAGCAGCCCGCTGATCTCCCGGTAGAAGTCCGCGGCCAGCCCGTCGCCGACGTAGGCCTTGACCAGCGACTCCAACCAGCTGGCCGGTGCCGTGGAGCGGTGGTACTCGTCCAACGGAGCCACGAAGGGAGCCATCGCATCGAGCACGGAGACCCCCCTGGCGCCCAGGAAGCTCTCCAGCACCTCGTAGTGCGCCATCTCCGCCCCCGCCATCGCCGCCAGCGCAGCCCGGCCGGACATGGTGGGCGCCGCGCGGGCGTCCTCGGCGAGACGGTCGAAGGCGGACAGCTCGCCGTAGGCCAGCACCCCCATGAGGTCCACCACCCCCGGAGCCACGAGCGGCGGGACGGAGGCCGGCGAGGTCGTGGCAGCGGGGTCCATGCCCGTGAGGGTAGAGCCGAGCGCGTCACCGGCCGGTCGATCGCAGGTCACGGGCTAGCATGAGGGCCGGCACGCAGCGACATGCTGCTGCCAGAACTTGTGCGCGCACCTGCCTGCTCCCCGTGCCGCGCCCGCCGGAGCACCGTTCGATCGGTCACCGCCGCGGGCGCCTCGCCGCAGGACTCGGGTCTCACCGGACTCGTCGCGTGCGTGCGGCCACGAGAGAGGCACCACTCCTGAGCACCGAGACGACCCACCCCGACACCGAGACCGCCGCCGCGGCCCACCCGGACACCGAGACCGCCGCCGCGGCCCACCCCGACACCGAGACCGCCGCCGCGGCCCACCCGGACACCGAGACCGCCGCCGAGACCGAGCCCGTGGCGCACCCGCTGACCGGCGACGCGCCCGTCGCCCCCGAGTCCCCCACCTTCGCCGAGCTCGGGGTGCGCGAGGAGATCGTCCGCGCCCTGCACGAGTCGGGCATCGACCGCACGTTCGCCATCCAGGAGCTCACCCTCCCCCTGGCCCTGGCCGGCGACGACCTCATCGGCCAGGCCCGCACCGGCATGGGCAAGACGCTGGGCTTCGGCGTCCCGCTGCTGCACCGGATCACCACCACCGGCTCGGGCACCACCACCCTCGACGGCACCCCCCGCGCCCTGGTCGTGGTCCCCACCCGGGAGCTCGCCGTCCAGGTGACCCAGGACCTGGCCGACGCCAGCAAGCACCTCGGGCTGCGCGTGCTGTCCATCTACGGCGGTCGCCCCTACGAGCCGCAGGTCGCGGCGCTGCAGAAGGGGATCGACCTCGTCGTCGGCACCCCCGGGCGCCTGCTCGACCTCGCGCAGCAGGGCCACCTGGTGCTCGGCAAGATCGGCGTGCTCGTCCTGGACGAGGCCGACGAGATGCTCGACCTGGGCTTCCTGCCCGACATCGAGCGCATCCTGCGCATGGTCCCCGACGCGCGCCAGACCATGCTGTTCTCCGCCACCATGCCCGGGCCGATCATCACCCTGGCCCGCACGTTCCTCACGCAGCCGACCCACATCCGCGCGGAGGAGCCCGACTCCGGCGCCACCCACGAGAACACCGCCCAGCACGTCTACCGCGCCCACGCGATGGACAAGGTGGAGATGCTCTCCCGGGTGCTGCAGGCCCGCGGCCGAGGCCTGACCATGATCTTCACCCGCACCAAGCGCACCGCGCAGAAGGTGGCCGACGAGCTGGCCGAGCGCGGGTTCGCCGTGGGTGCGGTGCACGGCGACCTGGGCCAGGGCGCCCGCGAGCAGGCCCTGCGCGCGTTCCGCACCGGCAAGATCGACGTGCTCGTGGCCACCGACGTCGCTGCCCGCGGCATCGACGTCACCGACGTGACGCACGTCGTGAACTACCAGTGCCCCGACGAGGAGAAGACCTACGTCCACCGCATCGGCCGTACCGGCCGCGCGGGCAAGACCGGGGTCGCCGTCACGCTCGTCGACTGGGACGACCTCCCCAAGTGGAAGCTCATCGACACCGCGCTCGACCTCGGCATGGCCGACCCGGTCGAGACCTACTCCAACTCCCCGCACCTGTTCGCCGAGCTGGACATCCCCGAGGGGGTCACCGGCCGGCTGCCCCGCTCCGAGCGCACCCGCGCCGGGCTGGGTGCCGAGTCCGTCGAGGACCTGCCCGGTGCCCGCGGGTCGCGTGGCGCCAGTGGCGGCGGCCGCGGCGGTCGTGACGGCGGCGGCTCCCGCGAGGGCGGTCGTGACGGTGGCGGCGGCTCCCGCGAGGGCGGCCGTGACGGTGGCGGCAGCTCCCGCGAGGGTGGCCGGGACGGCGGTGCTCGTGACGGCGGTGGTCGTGGTCGCCGGTCGGCCCCGCGCACCGACGCTCCGAGCACCGGTGACCCGCAGACCGACGAGCCCGCGACCACCGGCACCACGACCGACGGAGACGCCCCCCCGCGCCGCAGCGGCCGGCGGCGCACCCGGTCGGGCGCCGCCGTGGCCCCCGCCACCGAGGGCGCACCCACCGAGCACACGAGCACCGAGCGCACCAGCACCTCGTCCACCGGTGGTTCCTCGACTCCCGAGGCACCCGCCGCGTCCGGCGACACCTCCGGCACGCCCCGTCGTCGCCGTCGTCGGCGCGGTGGTGGCGGTGGCGGCGGCGCGAGCCAGGGCGGATCGGCCCCGGCCGGTCAGACCAGCTCCGACTGAGCCCCCGGTGCTGGCCCCCGAGCGCCGCAGCCGTCGTGACCTGCTGGCCGCCACCGCGATCGTCGTCGTGGTGGCGGTGGCGGCTGCCGTGGTGTGGGTGCGCAGCGACGCACGCGCCACCACCTCGATCACGGCCGCGAGCCCCCTGTCCGCGCTCGTGCCCGCCGCCGCGTCGCCGACCACGCTGACCCCGCTGTGGACGGCGCCGAGCGCGGCGACCCGGATCCCGGCGGTCGCCGCCGGTGCGGTGGTCACCGGGGACGGGTCCGGGGTGCAGGGCCGGGACCCGTCCACCGGCGCCGTCGTGTGGAGCTACACCCGCGACCTGGCGCTGTGCGCCGTCGCCGCCGAGTGGTCCCGGGCGGTGGCGGTGTACCGCGACGGCCAGGGCTGCAGCCAGGTCACCTCCCTGGAGGGAGCCACCGGCGAGCGCGGACCCCAGCGCAGCAGCGAGGCCGACGACGCGGTGTCCCTGACCGGGGACGGCACCTACCTCGCCTCGGTGGGCAGCACCCGCCTGGAGGTGTGGCGCTCGGACCTGGTGCGCACCCTGGAGTACGGCCGGGTGGACCAGCTGATCTCGCCCGGCTTCCAGCCACGCAGCGGCTGCACGCTGCGCTCGGCGGCCTCGGTGCCCGCGCGGCTGACCGTCGTGGAGACCTGCCCCGGTGACGCCGCCGACCGCCTCACCCTGCTCGACCCCGCACCGGCCGACGCCGCGAAGCCGGAGATCCGGGCCTCCGTGCTGCTGCCGTCCTCGGGCGCGCGGGTCCTCGCCGTCACCGCCACCGAGGAGGCCGTGCTGCTGCCCGAGGCCGACGGGGGCCCGCAGGTGGCCGTGTACAGCGGATCCGGGGTGCTCGTGTCTCAGGAGCCGGTTCCGCTCACCGCGGCCGACCTCGCCGCGCTCACCAGCTCTCCCGTGCTCCCGACGGTCGCCACCGGGGCCGTCACCGTCGTCACCGTGGGCGCCACGGCTCTCGCGCTGGGCAGCTCGGACCTCGCGCTGCGGTGGAGCACGGCCGGGGTCCTCGGGGCCGGCACTCTGGTCGGCGGAGCTCTGCTCGTGCCCACCGACGGGGCGGTCACCGAGCTCGATCCCACCACTGGCACCGTGGGGCGTGCGGTGCCGGTGGACCGTGGCGGCTGGACGGGACCCGTGCAGCTCGCCACCGCCGGCCCGGTGCTCCTGGAGCAGCGTGGTCCCACCCTGGCGGCGCTGGGATCCTGAACGACGACCCCGCGAGCCGGGGTCAGCCCGCGTCGACGAGGACGAGGTCCGCGCCACCGTCCCAGTGCGCCAGCAGGTTCGCCGCGAGCTGCCGGTAGGCCTCGCCGCCCTTGTTCTTGCGACCGTGCAGCACCGAGCTGCCCGAGGCCGAGGCCTCCGCGAAGCGCACCGTCCGGGGGATAGGCGGGGCGAGCAGGTCCACCCCGTAGCGGCCGGAGACGTCGGCGAGCACGTCACGGCTGTGCGTGGTGCGGGCGTCGTAGAGGGTGGGCAGCACACCCAGCAGGGTCAGCCCGGGGTTGGTGATGGCCTGCACGTCGGCCACGGTGCGCAACAGCTGACCCACCCCGCGGTGCGCCAGCGTCTCGCACTGCAGCGGCACCAGCACCTCGTCGGCGGCGGTGAGGCCGTTGAGGGTCAGCACGCCGAGGGAGGGCGGGCAGTCGATGAGCACCACGTCGAAGTCGGCGGCGATGGTGCCCAGGGCGCGGCGCAGGGCGAACTCGCGGCCGGCGCGCATGAGCAGCATCGCCTCGGCCCCGGCCAGGTCGATGGTGGCCGGCAGCAGGCTCGGACCGTCGACCGTCTCCAGCAGCACGTCCGACGCGGCCACGTCGCCCAGCAGCACCTCGTGGACCGAGGACTCCAGCGCGTCCGGGTCGTGGCCCAGGGAGAAGGTCAGCGAACCCTGCGGGTCGAGGTCGACGAGCAGCACCCGCCGACCGGCGGCGGCCAGGGCGGCGCCGAGCGAGGCCACCGTGGTCGTCTTGGCCACGCCGCCCTTCTGGTTGGCCACGGCGAGGGTGCGGGTCACGGCCTGATCGTTGCACGCGGACCCCCCGACTGGCCGTCGACGACCTCAGGGGTGACCCTGGTGACATGGCAGCAACGGCGTCCGCGGCGGATCTCGGGCTCTTCGGCCCGGGCAGCGTGAGCTGGCGGGTGCAGTCCGACCCGGTGGCCGGGGTGGGCGGGCTCGGTGCGCTGTTCCTGCAGGCCCTGCACCCGTTGGCCATGGCGGGGGTGTTCGAGCACTCCAGCTACGACGCCGACTTCTGGCCGCGCTTCCAGCGCACCGCGCAGTACGTCACCACGGTCAACTTCGGTACCACCGGTGAGGTCGACGCGATGGCCGCGCGGGTGCGGAAGATGCACACCTACGTCCGGGGCACCGATCCGGTGACCGGTGCGGAGTACTCCGCGGGCAACCCGGAGCTCATCACGTGGGTGCACGTCACCGAGGTGCACGGGTTCCTCGACGCGGTGCAGCGCGGGGGGCTGGGTCTCAGCCCCGAGGAGCAGGACCAGTACTTCCTCGAGCAGGTCCAGGTGGCGCGGCTGCTCGGGGCCACGGAGGTGCCCTCGTCCCGGGCCGAGGTGGCCGAGTACCTGCAGCAGGTGCGGCCGCAGCTGGTGTGCTCGGCCCACACCCGGGACGGTGCCCGCCTGCTGCTCGCCCCGCCGATGCCGTGGCGGGTGCAGCTGCTGACCCCGGCCCGGCCGGCCTGGGCGGGGCTGGCGGGGCTGGGGTTCTGCCTGCTGCCGCGCTGGGCCCGGCGGCTCTACCGGCTGCCGGGCCTGCCGAGCACGGACCTGGGGGCCACGGTGGCCGTGCGCGCGCTGCGGCTGGCCGCGCTGCAGCTGCCCGAGCAGCGGCGCCTCGGTCCGCTGGTGCTGGCCGCCCACGCCCGTGCCGGGCTCGTCGCTGCCCCGGCGGCCTGAGGGCTCACGGACCCAGGGCTCAGACCCCCCACTGGGTCCACAGCAGGGCCGCGCTCACCCCGAGCGCCACCCCCGAGCCCAGGACCACCCCGGACGGCCGGCGCTGACGATCGGCGAGCACCTGCGCGCCCACCACCACGACAGCCGCGACCACGTGCGCGGCCACCACCCCCACCCCGGGGCCCTGCACCGATCGCTGGCCGGCGAGCACGGCGGCCGCCACGACCACGATCGTCAGGACGACCACCCCGCCGACGACCACCCCGCTGACGGCGCGCAGCACCCTCACGGGGCCAGCCCCGCCCACGGGTCCAGCCCGGGGGCCGCCGCCCGCCCCTCGGGGCAGCTGCGGCGCAGGTCGCACCACGAGCACTGCGCACCGGGGCTCGCCGGGAACAGCTCGTCCCCGTCGGCCCCGGCAGCCAGGGTGTCGGTGTGCAGCGCGATCTCGGCGGCCTGCTCCTCGGCCCGGGCCAGCTGGCGCGCGAGCGACTCGGCCGTGTGGTCGAAAGCGTGCACCTCCCCGGTGGGCAGGTGGTGCAGCTCCACCCGGCGGCACGGGCGGCGCAGGGTGCGGCGGCTGGCCAGGACGTACAGCGCCAGGGCCTGCGAGCTGCGGGTGTCGTGCTCGGTGAGCGGACGCCGACCGGTCTTGTAGTCCACCACCACGACCTCCTCGCCCTCCGGGGCCTCGGGCTGGCGGCGGGAGTCCAGCCGGTCCACCCGACCCTCCACCACCACGGTCCCCACCGGTGCGGAGACCCAGCGCTCCAGGCCCACGGCGTCGACCTGGGTGGGGTCGTTCTCCGTGACGTACCGGGCGACCCAGTCCTGCGCGCGCTCCCGGTAGCGGGCCTGCTGCGCGGCGTCGGCGAAACCCTCCCCGGACCACGCCGTGGCCACGGCCACCCGCGCCGCCTCGACGGTGCGCCGCGGTGGCGCCGTGTCGTAGAAGCTGCGCAGCGCCGCGTGCACCACGGCGCCCAGGGTGCTGTGCGCCCAGGCCCCGCCCCGCGGCGGCGCGGGCCGGTCGAGGTAGGTCATCCGGTAGCGCCGCCGGCAGCTGCCCCAGGTGCTCAGCTTGGACGGGGTGACCTTGACGAGCCGGGTCGGCATGCCGTCGAACCCCAGCTGGGACGGTTCCTCCGCGCGCGCCACCGGCTCAGCCGCCCGCCACGAAGCCGCGCACGGAGTTGGCGACCAGCTGGACCGCGATGGCGGCCAGCAGCAGCCCGGCGATGCGTGCCAGCAGCGTGATGCCGCTCTCCCGGAGCACCCGGATGATCACGCCGGAGTAGCGCAGGAACAGGAAGAGCACGAGGTGGATGGTGATGATCGCCGCGGCCAGCGCGAGGTAGGAGCCGACCTGGCCGTTCGCGTCGCGCACGTAGACGATGGTGGCGGCGATGGCCCCCGGTCCCGCGAGCAGCGGGGTGCCGAGCGGGACCAGCGCGACGTTGACGTCCTCCGCCCCCTGGGGCTGGGCCGACTCCTTGCCGGTGAGCAGGTCCAGGGCGATGAGCAGCAGCAGGAGCCCCCCGGCGCCCTGGAGGGCGGGGATGCCGATGCCCAGGTAGCTCAGGATGGCGCCCCCGGCGAGCGCGAACCCCGCGATCACCCCGAGTGACACCGCCACGGCCTGGCGGGCGGCCCGGTTGCGCGCCGCCGGGGCCTTGCGGCCGACGAGGCTGAGGAACACCGGGATGCTGCCGGGCGGATCCATGATCACGAACAGCGTGATGGTGGCGCTGAGGTAGAGCGTCACGTCGAAGAAGCTCACGCCGGGACCCGCTGCACGTCCTGGGGGCCGTGCAGCAGCGGGGTGCCGGTGGCGCCGGAGACCAGCTGCTCGTACTGCGCCCGGCCGGTGGTGTCCCCCGCGAGGCGGACCGTCTTGTTGGTGCCGTGGTAGTCGCTGGACCCGGTGGGGACCAGGCCCAGCTCCGCGGCCAGCACCCGCAGCCGCGCCCGGTCGGCGGGGGCGTGGTCCACGTGGTCCACCTCGAGCCCGGTGAGCCCGGCCACGGCCAGCTCGGCGATCGCGGACTCGGCGAGCACCCCGCCCCGGGTGGTGGCGCGGCTGTGGGCCAACGTGCTCACCCCGCCCGCGGCGGTCACCAGGCGCACGGCCTCGAGCAGGGGGATGTCGCGCTTGTCCTCGTAGTACCCGCCGTCGCGGCTGAGCACACCCGCGAAGGCCTCGTCCATGGTGGCGACGTAGCCGGCCTCGATGAGCGCGGCGCCCAGGTGGGGACGCCCCAGGGTGTCCCCGGCGGAGGCGAGCACGGCCTCGACGTCGATGGGCAGCCCGTCGGCGGCCATCCGCTGCGCCATCACCCGCAGCCGGCGCACCCGCTCCCCGCGCAACCGGGTGAGCTCGGCCTCCAGCTCGGGGTGCGCGGGGTCGAACAGGTGGGCCAGCAGGTGCACGGTGACCTCCGCACCGGTCTCCCCCACCGCCTCGCAGGAGAGCTCCGCACCCCGGACCAGGGTCATCCCCTCGCCCAGCGCCGCGGCGGCCCCGGCCCACCCGGAGGTGGTGTCGTGGTCGGTGATGGCCATGACGTCCAGCCCGGCGGCGGCCCCGGCCCGCACGAGCCCGGCCGGGGAGTCCGTGCCGTCGGAGGCGCTGGAGTGGCAGTGGAGGTCGATGAGCACGTTCCCAGTCTGGCCCACGGCACCGACAGCGCCGCCCTCACTCCCCGTCCGCGCTGCCCTGCTTGGTGAACACCAGCGCGGTGAGGTCGTGGCGCAGCTGCTCGCCCCACGGCATGTAGGTCAGCCGCGACAGCGCCTGGTCGGCCCCGGCGGACTCCACGCTCATGGTGGCGTAGCCGAGCACCCGGCCGAACGGGGTGTGGGTGAAGGTCAGGTCGGTGACCTTGCGCAGCGGCATCATCGTCACCGTCTTCGTGACGATCCCCTGGGTCAGCAGCATCCGCTGGGTGGTCACCTCCAGGCGCTCCACCCACCACGAGCGCAGCAGCACCGACAGGTGCACCAGCACCGCCACCGAGGCCCACCAGAGCACGTTCTGCACGACCACCTGGTCGTCGGGCAGCTCGAGGGCCAGGACGAGCAGCGCGAGTACCCCGACCGCCGCGCGGGTGACGGGCCAGGTCAGGCAGGCGGCGTGCCGGCGCACCGAGATGCGCAGCTCCTCGCCCGGGATCAGGTGCTCGACGTCGCCGAACCGCACCGCCGGCCTCCCGTCAGGACATCGCCGGTCGGGACATCGCGGTGAAGTACATCGCGGTCAAGTACATCGCCGGTCAGAACAGGGAGGTGACGAACGTCGACATGGAGCTCGCGGCCGTCGCGACGACGCCGCCGGCACTCTTCACGACGTTCGCCGACGCCACGGGCTGCGTGATCACGTAGAAGATCACGAACGCGAGCACGAGGAAGCCCGCAAGCTTCTTGACGTCCACAGAGCCTCTCCATCACCTCGCCGAACCAGCAGTCACAGGTTCCTACCGCACTCCGCCGCGCTGGCGGCCACGCCACGCCGGGCGCGGCCGCCACCGGTTCACGGGTGCGGGACCGGCCGGCCGGGCTGCTCGCCGCCGCGCGCCTGGCCGTAGGACTCCTTGGGGACCATCACCTTCCGGCGGAACACGCAGACGATCTGCCCGTCCTGCTTGTAGCCCGTGGTCTCCACGTGCACGATCCCTCGGTCGTCCTTGGACCTCGACAGGGTCTTGTCCAGCACCTCGGTCTCGCCGTAGATGGTGTCGCCGTGGAAGGTCGGCTTGACGTGCTTGAGGCTCTCCACCTCGAGGTTGGCGATGGCCTTGCCGGAGACGTCGGCCACGCTCATCCCCAGCAGCAGCGAGTACACGTAGTTGCCCACCACCACGTTCTTGCCGAAGTCGGTGGTCTCCGCGGCGAAGTGGCTGTCCAGGTGCAGCGGGTGGTGGTTCATGGTGAGCAGGCAGAACAGGTGGTCGTCGTACTCGGTGACCGTCTTTCCCGGCCAGTGCTTGTAGACGGCCCCGACCTCGAACTCCTCGTAGTAGCGACCGAACTGCACCGTTCGTCTCCTTCGCACCGTCGCGGCCGGGCGGGCTGCCCGTCTCGTCCCGCCCAGTGTGACGGGCCCGGGAGTAACGTCGCAGAGCGGTCCGTCACACGGGTCCACCCTGCCCCCCGGAGGTGTCCGTGCCCACCCTTCCCTCGCTGCGCCCCCCGGTGCGCGGCGCCAAGGCCGTCCCGTCCCTGCAGAAGCTGTCCCTGCCCGCCTCCGAGGCGGTGGTCGACTGCGCCGTCTACGTCTGCGGCATCCGCCAGCCCGGCCGCTGGACGCACGCCGGCGCGCTGGCCGAGGTGCGCCGCCGTGGCGAGGGGTTCGTCTGGGTGGGTCTGCACGCGCCGGACGCGGGGCAGATGACGTCGGTCGCCGAGACCTTCGGCCTGCACGACCTGGCCGCCGAGGACGCCGTGCACGCCCACCAGCGGCCCAAGCTCGAGCGCTACGACGACACGCTGTTCATGGTGGTCAAGACGGTCACCTACGTGGCCCACGAGTCGATCGACACCGCCAAGGAGATCGTCGAGTCCGGCGAGATCATGGTGTTCGTCGGCGCCGACTTCGTGGTGACCGTCCGGCACGGCGAGCACTCCGCCCTGGGCACGCTGCGCGCGTCCCTGGAGGCCGACCCGGAGCAGCTGGCCCTGGGCCCGGCCGCGGTGCTGCACCGCATCGCCGACCACGTCGTCGACTCCTACCTCGAGGTGGCCGACGCGGTGGAGGGTGACATCGACGCGCTGGAGGAGCAGATCTTCTCCCCGCGCACGAACGTCGACATCGAGCAGATCTACCTGATGAAGCGGGAGGTGGTGGAGTTCCGCCGCGCCGTGGCCCCGCTCGGGGTACCCCTCAAGCGGCTCGTGGCCGACCGGAGCACGCTGGTGCCCAAGGAGATCCGGCGCTACTTCCGCGACGTGGACGACCACCAGACGGCGGTGGCCGAGCGCGTCGCCGCCTACGACGAGGTGCTCAACACCCTGGTCGACGCCGCCCTGGCGAAGGTGACCGTGCAGCAGAACGGGGACATGCGCAAGATCGCTGCGTACGCCGCCATCATCACCGTGCCGACGATGATCGCCGGGATCTACGGGATGAACTTCGAGCACATGCCTGAGCTCGGCACCCAGTACGGGTACCCCGTGGTTCTCGTGGTCATGGTCGCGATCTGCGGGCTGCTCTGGCGGGGGTTCCGCCGCAACGGCTGGCTGTAGCGCTCAGGCCCAGGTGAACGGGGTTCCGTGCCCGCTGCCGTGGCCGAGCACGGCCACCTCGGGCGCGGCGGGCCACACCTGAAGCCGCAGCTCGAAGCGGAACCCGCCGCCGGTGCGCACGGGCTCCAGCACCAGCAGGGCCAGCGGCGCCTCGGCGGTGGCGGCCGCCGCTGCGCGGGCCAGCACGTCCCGACCGCGCCTGCGATCGGCGGGGGACACGTACTGCCACACCACGGAGTGCCACACCACGGTCAGCTCGCCGGGGTGCGGACGGGCGAGCTCACGGAGCAGGAAGTCCGGCCCCGAGAGCGGCTGCACCGCCACGGGCTCGGCGGCGGCAAGAGTCAGGGCCGCGCGCAGCCGCTCCCAGCGCGCGGTGTCGTCCGGCCACACGAACGAGCCCAGGTGCAGCCGGCCGTCGGCGGTGGACACGTCCACCGGGTGCACGTCGCAGCCGGCCCGGTGCACCACCCGCAGCGGGACGTCCAGGTCGGCCGGCGGGCGCCCGGTCCAGCCCGTGTCCAGCCGCAGCGCCGATCCGGGGTCACCCAGCACCTCGCCGTCCACGAGGTAGCCGATCCGGTCCGGTCGCAGGTTCAACCCCCCGCTGGCGCCCACCTCGAGCAGCCGCACGCCCGGCACGCCGGCGCGCTGCCCGGCCACCTGGAGCCCACCCCACAGCGGGGCGCTGCGGCCGACCTCGTTGGTCTGCACCGCCGTGGCCGCCAGCCGGGTCCGCACCTGCTCGGCGTGCTCGACGAGCACCTGCGCGGCGTCCGCCCACAGGCGCTCGGGCCGGGCCGATCCCCCGACGCTCGGGTAGTGCAGCGCGAGCCGGGGCGCCGCCCGTTCCAGCACCAGCCGGTGCAGCGCAGCGGCCAGGCGCAGGCCCGGCACCGACCCCGCGGTGGCGCCGAGCTCGTCGGCGAGCAGCCCTGCGCACACCCCGCCCGAGTCGAGGTCGGCCGCGGCCCCGGTCAGCAGGGCGTGGGTGAGCGGGCTCACCGGCAGGCAGCCGCTCGCCTGCTCGCGCAGCAGCCCGGCTAGGTGCGCCGTGCTCACACCCCCACCCCCTGTGAACGAAACCTCGCGCCCTGGATCCAGAAATCACACACGGGAGGCGGCTGGACGGCCGGGGTCCCGGGTGTCGATGCCGGCCTCGGTCCACGCCGTCCGCAGCGCGTCGGCCCCCCGCAGCCGCACCCAGGCGGCCTCGGTGCCGGTCAGCGGCACCACGTCGAGGAACTGCACGTCCTCGTAGGGATCGCCGAGCTCCAGCGGCGGCACCTCCTCGCTCGCCGCGAGCAGGACCGCGGTGAACGCGGAGCCCTCCCACAGGGGCGCGCCCAGGTCGACCAGCGCGTCCGCCTGCAGCACCAGACCTTCGACCGCGGGCGTGGCGGCCAGCACCGCGAGCGAGCGGAGCACCCCGTCGACACCGCCGCGCAGGGCGACCAGGAGCTCGGCACGCGGGCCGCGCACGGGATCGGCCACCAGCTCGTCCGGCTCTCCCATCGGGTGCCGCGCGCACCCGACGGTGCCGTAGCGGACCAGGCGCTCGGCGTCGGGACCGAAGCGCAGCACGTCCAGCGGCTGCACCCCGAGGAAGGTCACCGAGGCCGACACCGGCTCCGAGGGACCGAGCTCGAGGCGCAGGTGCGCCCGCACCGCTGCGACGACGTCCACGGCGTGCACGCCCCCCGGCTCAGTGCCGCTGCTCGCCGCCGACGGACAGGCGGGAGAGCAGGTCGCGGGCCTGCTCGGCGCTGCGCGGCTCGCACAGCACGTCGTAGCGGCCGGCCACCAGCTGCATGGTCGAGGAGAAGTCACGCTGGCCGCGGGTGGCGCCGTAGGTGAGCGCACCGGAGATGACGCCGAACACGATGCCGATCAGCAGCCCGGTCAGGATCGACGCGGCGAAGCTGTTGCCGCTGACGATGTTGAGCACGAGCCCCACGAACAGGCCCAGCCACGCCCCCGAGGCGGCACCGGCGGTGAGCACGCGGCTCCAGGTGAGACGGCCCGTCACGCGCTCGACCTGCATCAGGTCCACGCCGACGATGGTGACGTCCTGCACGGAGAACTCGCTGTCGGAGAGGTGGTCCACCGCCCGCTGGGCCTCGGCGTAGGTGGGGTAGGCGCCGATCGGCCACCCGGTCGGCGGCGTGGGCGTCGGGAGCCCCTTGCGCTGCCCTCCCATCCCGCTGGCCATGGGCGACGACATCGGGCTGCTCATCTCGGGTTCTCCTGTCCGTGGGGTGACCGTGCTATGCGGGTGTGGAGCTCACCAGGACAACGCCCCGGGCACGGAGATCGTGCCCGGGGCCGTGAGGTCGACGTGTGACGCGTGTCCGGTTCGCTCCGCTCAGCGGCGCGAGGCGTACTCCTTGAGCAGCCCGCGGCTGATGATCGTCTTCTGGATCTCGGACGTGCCCTCACCGATGAGCAGGAACGGGGCCTCGCGCATGAGGCGCTCGATCTCGTACTCCTTCGAGTAGCCGTAGCCGCCGTGGATGCGGAAGGCCTGCGTGGTCACCTCGGCGCAGTACTCGCTGGCGAGCAGCTTGGCCATGCCGGCCTCGACGTCGTTGCGCTTCCCGGAGTCCTTCAGCTTCGCTGCGTTGACCATCATCATGTGGCTGGCCTCGACCTTGGTGGCCATCTCGGCGAGCTGGAACGCGATGGCCTGGTGCTGGGCGATGGGCTTGCCGAAGGTGGTGCGCTGCTGGGCGTACTCGACGGCCAGCTCGAAGGCCCGGATGGAGATGCCGCACGCCCGGGCCGCGACGTTCACGCGGCCGACCTCGACCCCGTCCATCATCTGCGCGAAGCCCTTGCCGGGCTCCCCGCCGAGGATGTCCTCGGCCTCGGCGCGGTAGCCGTCGAACACCATCTCGGTGGTGTCCACGCCCTTGTAGCCCATCTTCTCGATCTTGCCGGGAATGGTGAGCCCGGGCTTGACCTCGCCGAAGCCCGAGGGCTTCTCGACGAGGAACGCCGTGAGGTTCTGGTGGGCCTTCTCGTGGCCGAGGTCGGTCTTGACCAGCGTCGCGACCAGGGTGGAGCTGCCACCGTTGGTCAGCCACATCTTCGCCCCGTCGATGGTGTAGCTGCCGTCGGCGTCCAGGGTCGCCTTCGTGCGGATGGCCGCGACGTCGGAGCCCAGGCCCGGCTCGGACATGGAGAACGCACCGCGCACCTCACCGGTGGCCATCCGGGGCAGGAAGCGCTCCTTCTGCTCCTGCGTCCCGTGCTGGATGAGCATGTACGCGACGATGAAGTGCGTGTTGATCACGCCGGAGACGCTCATCCAGCCGCGCGCGATCTCCTCGACCACCAGCACGTAGGTCAGCAGGCTCTCGCCGAGACCGCCGAACTCCTCGGGGATCATGAGCCCGAACAGGCCCATCTCCTTCATCCCGTCGACGATCTCCTGCGGGTAGGTGTCCGAGTGCTCCAGCTCCTGCGCACGCGGGATGATCTCCTTGTCCACGAAGGCGCGGACGGTGGACAGGATCTCGCGCTGGACCTCGGTCAGGTCAGCGGTCTGGGCGAGCCGGGCCATGGGGGCACTCCTTCGACGCGGGGACGCACGCCGGGGCAGGGAGCACCCGGCACTGGGTTACCGAGCAGTATGGGCGTTCCGGGCGGCGGCGGCGCTGTGAGATGGCGCTCGCCGCACCCACCGACGAGGACAGCGGGCCGCCGGCACCGATAGGTGCGGGCAGCCCGCTGTCGGGGGGTGCGGAGGGTCTAGCTGGTGGCCCTGGCCGCCGCCTTCTTCTCGCTCTTCGCGTCCCCGGTGCTCAGCGCGCCACCGGAGTTCTCCAGGTGGGCCCGGACGAACCAGTGGAACAGCTCCAGCTCGGCGGACTGCCCGATGAGCATGTCCTCGGTGATCGGGTCCAGCTCACCCGTCTTCGCGATGACGTCGCGCACGCTCGAGATGACGCCCTGGTAGACGACGTCCAGCGCGGCGAGGTGGGCGATCACGGTGTCGCGACCGATGGAGTAGTCCTCCCACTGGCGCTCGGCGACGATGGAGCCCGGGGTGCCCTTCGGGGAGCCGCCCAGCGTCGCGATGCGCTCGGCGACGGCATCGGCGAAGCCGCGCACGGCCTCCACCTGGGGGTCGATCATCTCGTGCACCGAGATGAAGTTGGGGCCCACCACGTTCCAGTGCGCGTGCTTGAGCGTGAGGTGCAGGTCGTTGTAGGCGTGCAGCCGGTCCTGCAGGAGCGCGGCGACCTCGCCGCCCTGCTCCGGGGTCATGCCGGGCACGGTGTACTTCGGGTTGGTAGCCATGGGCACGACGGTAGGACCATCTCCGCGGTGGTGCCGGACGAACGGTCGTCGACGCTGGACCCCGCGGCCCCACCCTGGTGGACTGCCCGCATGAGCAGCCCGTGCGGACAGCCCCCCTGGCCGCCGCAGCGCGGCGTCGTGCTGGCGAGTTCCGCAGGTCGCTCGTGACCGCGCCCGGGTCCCTGCGGTCCCAGCTCGACGCCGCCCTGCGCAAGTCGGCGGCGGTGTGGGTCCAGCCGGAGCACCACCCCAGCCGCCTGGTCTGGGCGCTGTGGCCCTCCCGCGGACCCCTGGCCGGCTCTCTCCTGGTCGCCACCGGAGGCACCGAGCAGGAGGTGCCGGGCCTGGTCGACGGCGCCACCGTCACCGTCGTGGTGGCGCGGCCGGGCACGCGCTCGCGGCTCGCCACGGTGACCACCACCGCGGTGGCCACCACCCCCGACGAGGCCACCCGGACCGCGCTGGCCGCCGCCCGCCGCAACGGGGCTCCGGGGTGGACCGCCGTGCTCGCCCTGGCCCTGGTCGACGGCTGAGACCGCCCTCCCACCACCTCCCGCTACCCTCGCCCGCGTGGCGGCAGCGAGCAGGGTCTACGTGTCCCGGCTGGCCGGGCTGCAGGTGCTGGGACCTGACGGCGAGTCCGTGGGCCGGGTGCGCGACGTGGTGCTCACCGTGCGCCTGCTCCGGCAGCAGCCGCGGGTGCTGGGCCTGGTGGTCGAGCTGGCCACCCGTCGCAGGATCTTCGTGCCCATGCTCCGGGTCACCGCCATCGAGCCCGGGGCGGTCACCCTCACCACCGGCAACGTCAGCCTCCGCCGGTTCACCCAGCGGGCCACGGAGGTCCTCGTGATGGCCCAGGTGCTCGACGCCCGGGTCACCGTCACCGACGCGGAGCACCCCGGGCCGGCCGCCGTCACCGACGTCGCGATCGAGGTGACCCGCAGCCGGGACTGGGTGCTGAGCCGGGTGGCCGTGCGCGCGCACCGGGCCCGGCTCAGCCGTCGCGGCGCGGTGGCCGTGGTGGGGTGGGACGCCGTGCAGGGCCTCACGCCCACCGACATGGCCCTGCCCGGGCAGGGCACCGCGCACCTCATCAGCCAGTTCGAGGGGATGCGCGCGGCCGACGTGGCGCAGGCCCTGCACGACCTGCCGCTCAAGCGCCGCCACGAGGTGGCCGAGGCGCTGGACGACGAGCGCCTGGCCGACGTGGTGCAGGAGCTCCCCCAGGACGACCAGACCGACCTGCTCATGCACCTGGAGCTCGAGCGCGCCGCGGACGTGCTCGAGGCCATGGACCCCGACGACGCGGCCGACCTGCTGGGCGAGCTCCCCGACACCGAGGCCGAGGCCCTGCTGGAGCTGATGGACCCCGAGGACTCCGCCCCGGTGCGCCGGCTGCTGGAGCACTCCCCCGACACCGCGGGCGGCATGATGACGCCCCAGCCGGTGGTGCTGACCCCCGCTGCCACGGTGGCCGAGGCGCTGGCCCGGGCGCGCAACGCGGACCTCACCCCCGCCCTGTCGAGCCTCGTGTTCGTGGTGCGCCCACCCACGGCCACCCCCAGCGGCCGTTACCTCGGCTGCGTGCACCTGCAGCGGCTGCTGCGCGAGCCCCCCTCCGAGCTGGTGGGCGGGGTGCTGGACGCCGGGCTGCCCAAGCTGGGTCCGGACGCCCCGCTGAGCGAGGTCACCCGCTACTTCGCCACCTACAACCTGGTGTGCGGACCCGTGGTCGACGAGCAGGGACACCTGCTCGGCGCCGTCACCGTGGACGACGTGCTCGACCACCTGCTGCCGGAGAACTGGCGCGCACCCGAGTCGCAGGAGGGCACCACCCGTGGCTGAGGGCGGCCGTCAGCGCCTGGACACCCCGCGCTCGACCCGGCGGCTGGTGCCGCAGCTGAACATGGACGTGGTCGGGCAGTACAGCGAGCGGGTCGCCCGGTTCCTGGGCACCGGCAGCTACCTCGCCATCCAGACCCTCATCGTCATCATCTGGATCCTGCTCAACGTGTTCGCGGTGGCGCTGCGCTGGGACCCCTACCCGTTCATCCTGCTCAACCTGGCCTTCTCCACCCAGGCCGCCTACGCCGCACCGCTGATCCTGCTGGCCCAGAACCGGCAGGAGAACCGGGACCGCGTGTCCCTGGAGGAGGACCGCTCGCGCGCGGAGCGGACCAAGGCCGACACAGAGTTCCTGGCCCGGGAGATCGCCGCCCTCCGGATCGCCATCGGCGAGGTCGCCACCCGCGACTACCTGCGTCGCGAGCTCGACGAGCTGCGCGGCCTGGTCGTCGAGCAGCGGATGGAGGCGGCCGACCGCGAGCACGACCGCGGCTGAGGCGCTACGGGCGCAGCAGCCGGTCCAGCGCGGCGTCGAGCTCCCCGAGGCCCTGCTGGCCGAGCGGCTCGACGAAGTGCTCGGTGACGCCGGCCAGGTGCGTGCGCGCCGCCACCCGGAGCCGCTCCTGCCCGTCGGGGGTGATGACGGCCTGCACCCCGCGCCCGTCCTCCGCGGCGGGCCGCCGCTGCACCAGCCCGCCCTGCTCCAGCCGCTCCACCAGACGGGTGACCCCCGAGCGCGAGAGCAGCACCGCCTCGGCCAGCTCGGTCATCCGCAGCGTGCCTCCCGGCGCCTCGGACAGCTGGACCAGCACGTCGTAGGAGGCCAGGGAGAGGTTCTCGGTGGCGAGCAGCTCCGCCTCGAGGGCACGGGTGATGCGGGCGTGGGCGACCAGGTACCGCCGCCACGTCCGCAGCTCGTCCTGCCCGGGGGTGGGGCGGGGGCGCTCGGTCGCAGGACGTGCGGGCATCTGAGGATCCTAGGGGCCGGGCCCGGCGGGCCGCGTTCGCCACCACGCCTACGATCGGGCCCGTGAGCACCCCGACGACGCTGCCCAGTCCTGACGCCATCCACGCCGCCCTGTCCCGGGTGGACGACCCGGAGATCCGCAAGCCGATCACCGAGCTGAAGATGGTCAAGAGCGTGGACGTGCAGCCCGACGGCAGCGTTGACGTCGCCATCTGGCTCACGGTGGCCGGGTGCCCGATGCGCACCGAGATCACCCAGCGGGTCAGCACCGCGGTGGCCGACGTGCCCGGGGTGGGGGCCGTGCGGGTGGTGCTGGACGTGATGGACGACGTCCAGCGCACCGAGCTCCGCAAGAGCCTGCGCGGGGACGCCGCCGAACCGGTCATCCCCTTCGCCCAGCCCGGCTCGCTGACCCGTGTCTACGCGGTGGCCTCCGGCAAGGGCGGGGTGGGCAAGTCCAGCGTCACGGTGAACCTGGCTGCCGCGATGGCCGCCAAGGGCCTCTCGGTGGGGGTGCTCGACGCGGACATCTACGGCCACTCCGTGCCCCGGATGATGGGCACCGACGCCCGGCCCACCCAGGTGGACAACATGATCATGCCGCCGCAGGCGCACGGGGTGAAGCTCATCTCCATCGCCCAGTTCACCCCGGGCAACGCCCCGGTGGTGTGGCGCGGACCGATGCTGCACCGTGCCCTGCAGCAGTTCCTGGCCGACGTGTTCTGGGGCGACCTCGACGTGCTCCTGCTCGACCTGCCGCCGGGCACCGGTGACGTCGCCATCTCCGTCGCGCAGCTCGTGCCGGGCGCGGAGATCCTGGTCGTCACCACCCCGCAGCAGGCCGCGGCCGAGGTCGCCGAGCGCGCCGGGGCCATCGCCCTGCAGACCCGCCAGCGCATCGTCGGCGTGGTGGAGAACATGAGCTGGATGGAGCTCCCCGACGGCACCCGGATGGAGATCTTCGGCTTCGGCGGCGGCCAGGTGGTGGCCGACAGCCTGACCAAGGCGGTGGGTGCGGACGTTCCCCTGCTGGGCCAGGTGCCGCTGGAGACGGCGGTCCGCGAGGGCGGGGACTCGGGTGTGCCGATCGTGCTCGCCGACCCCGGCTCCCCCGCCGCGGTGGCCCTGCGTGCGGTGGCCGACCGGCTCACCACCCGGGCCCGGGGCCTCGCCGGGATGTCGCTCAGCGTGAGCTCGGTGCGCAGCTCCTGACCCGTGCCGGGCCTGGCCCGGATCCGCTCAGGTCGCGTCGGGGTCGAACGGGGGGCGCTCGCCCTGGGCCAGGGGCTTCGGCGCCGTCCGCGGGTCCAGCGTGACGGGCTTGGTGAGAACGGGCCTGGCCGCTGCGGTCCCCGCCGTGGAGACGGACCCGGCCGTGGACGGTGCGTCGCCGAAGAAGGAGCTCTCGTCGCCGTCGAACAGGTGCTTGGTCAGCGCCGCCCTGGGGTTCAGCCCGCGCAGCTGCTGCAGGTCGGCCAGGGGCTTGCGGAGGTCGTCGAACTCGGGACCGAGCTCGTCCTTGAGCTGCTGGCGGGCGCCCGTGGCGTACTCGCGGACCTGCTTGACGGTCTTTCCGAGCCACGCGGCCGCACCGGGCAGCCGCTCGGGGCCGAGGATGAACAGCCCGGCGAAGAGCAGCACCACGATCTCGGCCCAGCCGATGTTCCCGAACACGTCCCGAGCGTACGTGCCGACCGTCGTACCGTCACCGGTGCGCGGTGGGCCCGGGTCAGTCCGACTGCAGCGTCACCTCGACGGCGACCGCGCGCCCGGCCCGCACCACCTGCAGGGTCACCGTCTGCCCGATCCGCTCGGCCATGACGGCCACCTGCAGCTCGTCGGCCGTCTTGACCGTGCGGTCGCCCACCCTGGTGATGACGTCACCCTCGACGAGGCCGGCCCTCGCGGCGGCGCTGCCGTCCTGCACGTTGGCCACCTCCGCCCCCACCACCGTGCCGTCGCTGACCGAGCGGGCGTTGACCCCCAGGTCGGGGTGCTTGACCTGGCCCGTGCGGATGAGCTCCTGCGCCACCAGGGCCACCTCGTCGACGGGGATGGCGAACCCCAGGCCGATGGAGCCGCCGGAGGCCGCGCCCGAGGTCCGGATGGCGGTGTTGATGGCCACCACCCGGCCCTGCAGGTCCACCAGCGGGCCACCGGAGTTGCCCGGGTTGATGGCGGCGTCGGTCTGCACGGCGTCGATCACGGCGTTGGTGTCCGTGCCGTCGCCGGAGAGCCGCACCGGGCGCTGCACGGCGCTGATGATGCCGGTGGTGACCGTGCCCGCCAGCCCCAGCGGGGAACCCACCGCGATCACCTGGTCGCCCACGGCGAGGTCGGCCGAGGTGCCCAGCTGCGCGACGGTGGGGTTGGTGACCGCGGCGCGGAGCACCGCCAGGTCGGTCTTGGTGTCGCGGCCGACGATCTGCGCGGCGGCTCGGGTGCCGTCGGAGAAGACCACCGACAAGGTCGTGCCCTGCGGGTCGTTGGCCGCCTGGGAGATGACGTGGTTGTTGGTGACGATGTAGCCGCTGCCGTCGATGACGACCCCGGAACCGGTTCCGCCGGAGGTGCCGCTGCGCGACTCCACGGAGACCACCGCGGGCAGCACGGCCGCCGCCACCGAGGCCACCCCGGCGGCGGTCGGCGCCGTCGCCCCCGCCGGCACCTGGGCCAGCGTGACCGAGGGATCGGTCAGCGCCCGGCTCGCCCGGTCGGCCTCGCGGACCACCACGCCGCCGAGCAGACCGACCACCAGCGCGAGCACCCCGAGGACGACCAGCGCGCGCGGACGGACGCGGCCGCCGAGCAGGACCTCCCGCACGCCCAGGCGCTCGGTGGGTGCCGGCGGAGCGCCGGTGACGTCCTCGGCGAGGGCGGGTGCCCCGAGCACGGCGGCCGCGGAGGGGTCGCGCCACGGGTCGCCGGCCGTGCGCAGCGGTGGTGCGGGTGTGGTGGACCGGGGATCGCGCTGCAGCGGCTCGGTGGCACCGGCCGGACGGCCGAACGCCTCGACGAGGACCGCGTCCGGAGGCGGCGCACGGTGCACCCGGGGGTCCGGGGCCTGGCGCGGCCCGAACGGTCCCGTGGTCCCGCCGGGGCGTCCGAAGACGGCGGCGTGCGCGGGGTCCACGGGAGGGCGGTGCACGGGCCGGGGCGTCAGCCGGGGCGCGGCGTCCGAGGAACGGTCGCTCATCGTGTGCGGTCCGGGCCCCTCGTCGGTGTCGCTGGCGCCGCAGCGGCGTCCGCGGTCAGACCTGCGCGCGTGCGCCGGCGGGAACAGCCTGCCCTGCGGCCGGTGAAGTCGCCGTCTGCGGGGGGCTCGAGACACCCACGACGACCGTGGCGGTGGTCGGCGGGGTGAGCCCCGGCAGCCTCGCGGTGTGCACGGGGGCGGCGCCGGTGCCGGCCACGGGCGCCTCGGTGGCCGACGGTGCGGCCACCAGCACGCCCACGGCGAGCGCGGAGACGGTGAGCACCACCAGGGGGAAGCCCCCGCGACGCTGGGCGGGACTCCCGGGCGCCGCCGGCGCGGTGGCCCCGAAGCGCTCGGGCCGCAGCACCGACACCCAGGCCCCGTCGGCGTCCAGCACCACGGCGCCGCGCACGGTGGCGCCGGGGTGGCGCACGGGGGGCGGCTGCACGTCGGGGATCTGCCGCAGCGCCCCGAGGAGTCCGGCGGGGGTGCACGGCGTCACGGCCGCACGGACCGCGGACCTGGCCTGCAGCTGGGCCTGCACGTCCCCGGTGCACTCGGTGCACAGCGCGAGGTGCGCGGCGGCGCGCTGGTGCGCCCCCATGCCGAGCTCACCGTCGACGTAGGCGACGAGCGCCTCCGTCCCGAGGTGGGCCGAGCCCAGGTGCGAGGAGCCCCGCTGCTCCGCGCTGCTCAGGGCGTGGCCCGCCGTACCCAGGGCCCGCCCGCCCGCACCGAGGGCGCGCGAGGTCCAGGACGACGGCCGCGGCTCGCGGTCTCCGTGCTGTCCGTCGGGGTGCACCCCGTGCCTCCTGTCGGTCCTGGTCGGTCGTCCTCGTCGGTGCCCCGACCGGCTCAGCCGGCGGCCACGGCGCTGGAGTCCATCTTGCCCTTGCTCTCCAGGGAGGCCCGGAGCGCCTGGCGGCCGCGGTGGATGCGGCTGCGCACGGTGCCGAGCTTCACCCCCAGGGTCGCCCCGATCTCCTCGTAGGACAAGCCCTCCACGTCGCAGAGCACCACGGCCGCGCGGAACTCCGGCGCCAGGGAGTCGAGCGCCTCCTGCAGGTCCGGGTCGAGGTTGGTCGCGGTGAAGGCCTGCTCGGGGCTCGGCTCGTCGCCGGGCACCCTGTCGTAGTCCTCGGGCAGCGGGTCCATCCTGACCCGGTTGCGCCGGCGCACCATGTCGAGGAACAGGTTGGTCGTGATGCGGTGCATCCAGCCCTCGAACGTGCCCGGCTGGTAGCTCGAGAGCGACCGGAAGACGCGGATGAAGGTCTCCTGCGTGAGGTCCTCGGCGTCCTGGGCGTTGCCCGAGAGCCGGTAGGCCAGGCGGTAGGTGCGATCGGCGTGCTGGCGCACGACCTCGTCCCAGGTGGGCATGGCCCAGTCCGCCCCGGTCGCGTCGAACACCGCGGTCCCGCTGAGCTCCTGCACCTCGTCCGGCACCGGCGTCCGGGACCCGGCGGGCGGCGGGACGGCCGCGTGCTCGGACGGAGCGACGGGGTGGCGTTCGACGGCGGTGCTCATCGGGCTGGTGCGGACCTCCTGGGTGGTGACCTCGGACCGTGCGGACCTCGGTGCTGGTTGCAACGACCGCTCGGGACCGGGTGTTCCGCGTGCGACCCCCGGGGTCCCTGGCGTCGTTGGTGCAGATCGTGACCGACCAGGGTGTGCGCGGGGTGAGAACGACCTGAGGATCGCCTGAGAACCGCCCAGCCGGGCACGAGACGTGCACCACCGCGCGCCTGGCCGGGGCGCACCGCAGCCCGGGCTAACCTCCGCGCGTGAGCCCCTCCCCGAGCACGCCGTCCTCCACCGCCGAGACCGTCCTCGAGCACGTGGAGAGCTCGGCCGCGGAGGACGACGTGCTGCGGGCCGCGCGCGAGCGCTCCGTCGACCTGGGGGTGGTCGCGGTCAGCCCCGCCGTGGGCGCTGCGCTCACCTTCCTGACCCGGGTCCTGGGCGCGCGCACGGTGGTGGAGATCGGCACCGGGGCCGGGGTCAGCGGGGTGTGGCTGCTCAGGGGGATGCGGGCCGACGGAGTGCTGACCACCATCGACACCGAGCCCGAGCACCAGCGCAGCGCCCGGCAGGCCTTCCTCGAGGCCGGGGTGGGGCCGGGGCGCTTCCGGCTCATCAACGGCCGCGCCCTCGAGGTGCTGCCCCGGCTGACCGACTCCGGCTACGACCTCGTGGTGGTCGACGCCGGGGCCACCGACCACCCGCGGTACCTGGCCGAGGCCGTGCGCCTGCTGCGCCCCGGGGGCGTCGTGGTGCTGCACGGGGCGCTGGCCGGCGGTCGGGTGGCGGACCCGGCCCAGCGCGACGCAGCGACCGTGGCGCTGCGGGAGGCCGCCCGGGTGGTCGCCGAGGACGAGCAGTGGGTGCCCGCGCTGCTGCCGCTGGGCGAGGGCCTGCTGGTGGCCACCCGCCTGGCCGACGCCTGACTCAGCCGACGCGCACACCCTTGCCGACGGCGACCACCCCTCCGGGGCTCAGGGTGTAGCGCTGCCGGTCGCGCTCGTGGTCCACACCGATGATCTCGCCGGGTCCGATGACGACGTTCTTGTCCAGGATCGCCCGGCGGACCACCGCACCCTTGCCCACGCGCACGCCGGGCATGAGCACGCTGCCCTCCACCGTCGCCCCGTCCTCGACGACGACGTCCGAGCTCAGCACGGAGTGCCGCACGGTGGCCGCGGAGATGATGCAGCCCTCCCCGACCATCGAGTCCTGCGCGAGCCCCCCCTGCACGAACTTGGCCGGCGGCAGCATCTCGAAGCTGCTTCGGATGGGCCAGAGCTGGTTGTAGAGGTTGAACACCGGGTGCACCGACACGAGGTCCATGTGGGCGTCGTAGAAGGCGTCGAGGGTCCCAACGTCGCGCCAGTACCCGCTGTCGCGCGCCGTCGCGCCGGGGACCACGTTGTCGGCGAAGTCGTAGACGTGGGCCTGCCCCGCGGCCACGAGCGCCGGGATGATGTCGCCGCCCATGTCGTGCGCGGAGTCGCCCACCTCCGAGTCGGCCCGGATCGCCTCGAGCAGGGCGTCGGTGGAGAACACGTAGTTGCCCATCGAGGCGAACGTGACGTCCGGGTCGTCCGCGGTGTGGGGCGGGTCCTTCGGCTTCTCGAGGAAGCGGGTGATCTTGCCGTCCGCGTCGGCGTCGATGCAGCCGAAGGCGTGGGCCTCGCTGCGGGGGACGCGGATGCCGGCGACGGTGACCCCCGCCCCGGAGGCGACGTGCTCGGCCACCATCTGCCGCGGGTCCATCCGGTAGACGTGGTCGGCCCCGAAGACGACGACGACGTCAGGACGCTCGTCGTGGATCAGGTTGAGCGACTGGAAGATCGCGTCGGCGGAGCCGGTGTACCAGCGCGGGCCGAGACGCTGCTGCGCCGGGACCGGGGTGATGTACTCCCCGGTCAGCCCCGACATCCGCCACGTCTGGGAGATGTGCCGGTCCAGCGAGTGCGACTTGTACTGGGTCAGCACGCAGATCCGCATGTAGCCGGCGTTGACGAGGTTGCTCAGGACGAAGTCGATGAGGCGGTAGGCCCCGCCGAAGGGAACGGCGGGCTTGGCCCGGTCCGCCGTCAGCGGGTACAGGCGCTTGCCCTCCCCGCCGGCGAGCACGATCCCGAGCACGTGCGGCTGGTTCCTCACCCTGCGAACCTATCGGCATCCGCGTGTCCTGGGCCACAGGAGGATCACGCGCTAGGTTCCGAGCCGTGCGAGTTGCGATGGTGACGCGGGAGTGGCCCCCGGAGGTCTACGGCGGAGCGGGTGTGCACGTGGCCGAGCTGGTGCCCCGGCTGCGGGCCCTGTGCGAGGTGGACGTGCACTGCACGGGCGGTCCGCGCACCGACGCGACCGTGCACGGGGTGGACCCCGCGCTGGCCGGGGCGAACCCCGCGCTGACCACGCTCTCGTCGGACCTCTCCATGGTCCAGGGGGTCGCCGGGGTCGACCTGGTGCACAGCCACACCTGGTACACCGGGATGGCCGGGCACCTCGCGGGCCTGCTGCACGGGGTCCCGCACGTGCTGACCGCGCACTCGCTGGAGCCGCGGCGGCCGTGGAAGGCCGAGCAGCTCGGCGGCGGGTACCGGGTCAGCTCGTGGGTGGAGAAGACCGCCGTGGAGGGTGCCAGCGCCGTCATCGCCGTCAGCGAGGGCATGGCCACCGACGTGCTCGCCTGCTACCCCGACCTGGACCCGGCGCGGCTGCACGTGGTGCGCAACGGCATCGACACCGCGCTCTACCACCCGACCACCTCCACCGACGTGCTCCGCCGGATCGGCGTGGACCCCGAGCGGCCGGTGGTGGTGTTCGTCGGGCGGATCACCCGGCAGAAGGGCGTGGGCCACCTCGTGGCCGCGGCGCACGGGTTCCACCCCGACGCCCAGCTCGTGCTCTGCGCGGGAGCACCGGACACCCCGGAGCTGGAGCAGGAGACCGCCCGGGCGGTGGCCGACCTGCAGGCCGCGCGCGAGGGCGTGTTCTGGGTCCGGGAGATGCTGCCGGTGGCCGACGTCCGCGAGCTGCTCGGTGCCGCCACGGTGTTCGTGTGCCCGTCGGTCTACGAGCCGCTGGGGATCGTGAACCTGGAGGCGATGGCCTGCGGCACGGCCGTGGTGGCCTCCGACGTGGGCGGCATCCCCGAGGTGGTGGACCACGGCCGCACGGGCCTGCTCGTGCACTACTCCCCCGAGGACGCCGGGGCCTTCGAGTCCGGGATCGCGGCCGCGGTCAACGAGGTGCTGGCCGACCCGGCGCGGGCGGCGGCCATGGGCGCGGCCGGGCGCGAGCGGGCCGTGGTCGAGTTCAGCTGGGAGCAGGTCGCGGGTCGGACGATGGACGTGTACCGGGCCGCGCTCGGCTGAGCCCTGGGAGGGGCCGGAGCGCGTCTCGCGCACTTTCCGCGGGGTGCGGCGCCGGCTTTGGCGGGTGCTTTGGCGCCAGCTTTGGCGAGTGCTTTGGCGCCAGCTTTGGCGCGTGCTTTGGCGCGTGCTTTGGCGTCAGCTTTGGCGCGTTGTGCGCGCACAACGCGCCAAGAACCGCCGCGGAACGACGTCGTGCGCGCACAACGCGCCGAGGGCCGGGCGCGGCGCCGGGTGGTCAGGGCGCCGGGTGGTACACCGACACCTGGACCGAGATCGTCACCGCCACCACCTCCGGCAGGGCCGCCACCTGGTCCGCACGCGCGGCCGTGCTGAGGTGCCACGCCGAGGGCCCCATGCCCACGAGCGCGGCGACGTCCGCGTGACGCAGCTGCATGGTCTGCTCCACAACGCCGTGCCGACCGCGCACGAAGGTCCCGGCCATGGCGTCGGCGAGGCGCTCGGGCTTGCGCTCGTCCACCCGCAGCAGGCCCAAGGTGTCCACGAGCTCACCCAGGTGCCGCGGCGTGGGCGTGAGCACCACGAGCGCGCCGTGCGGGGTCAGCACCCGGCGCAGCTCGGACGGCCCGCGCGGGGCGAAGACGGTCAGCGCCACGTCCACGCTCCCCTCGCGCACCGGCAGCTGCTGCCAGACGTCCGCCAGCACCGAGCCGATCCGGGGGTGTGCACCCGCGGCGCGGCGGGCCGCCGGCTTCGAGGCGTCGACGGCGATGCCGACCGCCCCGGGGGCCGCGTCGAGCCCGGCGGCCAGGTAGTGCCCCGTGCCGGCCCCCACGTCCAGCACGCACTCCACCGGACCCCGCTCACGCGTGCGGACCACCTCGGCCGCCACCGCCCCCACCAGGGCGTCGTAGTGCCCGGCGTCGAGGAAGAGCTGCCGGGCGGCCACCATCTCGGCGGAGTCGCCCGAGGCGGCCTGCCCTGAGCCGGGGAGCAGGCTGACGTAACCCTGGCGCGCGACGTCGAAGCCGTGCCCGCGCTCGCAGCCGAGCTCGCTGCCCTCGAGCTCCAGCGCGGAGCCGCAGTGCGGGCACGCCAGCCGGTCGACGACATCACTCAGCACGGGCGGTCACTCAGCACGGCTCCATTCTGCCGTCACACCCGGGCGGCCCACGTCGTGGCCAGCAGGGCCAGCGCGAGGAAGGCGCCCACCAGGACCGTCAGCCCGGTCCAGCCCGCTGCGGTGAACGCCGGGCCCGCGAGCCAGCCACCGGTGCTGGACCCGCCGTAGTAGGCCAGCAGGTAGAGCCCCGAGGCCTGCGCCCGGGCCCGCCCGCCCGCCCGGGCCGCCACCCAGCCGCTGGCCGTGGAGTGCGCCGCGAAGAAGCCCCCGGTGAGCAGCACCAGCCCTGGCAGCACGAGCCACAGGGTGCTGGTCGCCACGAGCGCGAGGCCGAGCGCCACCACTGCGATCGACGCCCCCAGGACGGCCGGTCGACCCCACCGACCGGTGAGCCGACCGGCCGCCGGGGAGCTGAACGAGCCGACCGCGTAGGCCACGAAGACCAGGGCCACCAGCGCGGGTGCCACCGAGAACGGGGCGGCGATGAGCCGGAAGCCCAGGAAGTTGTAGACGCCGACGAAGCAGCCCATTAACAGCGCCGCCACGGCGTACATCGCCCGCAGCGCCGGATCGGCCAGCGCGGCACGCACCCCGCCCAGCAGGGGTGCCAGCGCGAGCGGCTGGGCCACGAAGCGTCGCGACACCGGCAGCAGCCACGCGATGAGCGCGGTGCAGACCACCGCCAGCGACGCGTCGGCCAGCATCCCGAACCGCCAGCCCGCGAGGTCGGCCACCAGCCCGCTGAGCAGCCGACCGGTCATCCCACCCAGGCTGTTGCCCGCGATGTAGAGGCCCATCGCCCCGCCCAGGGCCCGGGCCGACATCTCCTCGCCGAGGTAGGCCATGGCCGTGGCGGGCAGCCCGGCCAGCGCGGCGCCCTGGACGGCGCGCAGCACCAGCAGCACCGTGAAGCTCGGCGACAGCGGGAGCAGCAGCCCGACGGCGGAGGCGACGACGAGCGAGGTGACCATGGTCCGCCGGCGCCCGAAGGATTCCGAGAGCGACGCCAGCGGCAGGACGGCCAGGGCCAGGGCGCCTGTACCCACGCTGACGGTGAGGCTGGCCTGCGACGGCGTGATCGTGAAGGCCTCGACGAGCTGCGGCAGCAGCGCCTGCGTGGCGTAGAGCAGGCTGAACGTGGCCATCCCCGCCGCGAAGAGGGCCGTGCTGACGCGGCGGAAGTCCCGGCCCCCCACCTCGACAGCCGGGGGCAGGCTGGTCACGGTCTGCGCGCCGGCGGCTGTGCTCACGAGACCCAACTCTCGCACCGCCCTGTTCATGCGTCCAATGTCGAACAGTGGCAGTCTTCATGCTTGTGGAGCATGAGCGCACGTCGCCCGTCATGCGCGCACCGGACGCCGGTGACGAGGCCGACAGCGCCGTCGCGCAGCTGGTGCCCGCACTGGCCCAGCTCGTGGCGCTGGTGGGCGCGGAGCACGTCACCCGGGCGGCCGCCTCGCTCGGTCTCGCCCAGCCCACCCTGAGCCGCTCGCTCGCCCGCTGGGAGGCCGGGCTCGGGTTCCCGCTCGTGGTGCGCACCGGGCACGGGGTGCACCCGACCCCCGCGGGCGCGCACGTCGCAGAGGCCGCGGCGGAGGCGCTCGCGGTGCTCACCCGCGCGGTCCGCGCCGGCCGGGAGCAGGCCGGTCTGCAGCACGGGCGGCTGCGGTTCGCCTTCCTGCACACCATGGGCCCGGACGTGGTGCCGAGGCTGCTCGAGGACTTCCTGCGGCACCACCCCGGGGTGCGGGTCGAGCTCCACCAGGACGCGCACGCCACGATGCTCGCCGCCCTGCGCCGCGGCGAGGTGGACCTGGTGCTCACCTCACCGGCCCCCGCCGACCGGACAGGACTGGCCGTGGACGTCCTGGACACCCAGCCGCTGGTGCTGACGCTGCCGCACGGGCACCGGCTCGCGGGCGCGGCACGGCTGCGGCTGTCCGAGGTGGGCGACGAGCCGTGGGTGGTGCTCCAGGCGCGCTACGGCATGCGGACCATCACCGACGGTCTGTGGGCGCAGGCGGGCATCACCCCCGAGGTGGCCTTCGAGGGGCAGGACGCCAGCACGCTGCGGGGGCTTGCCTCGGTGGGCCTCGGGGTGGCCGTCCTGCCGGCGGAACCGGGGGCGGTCGGGGTGGTCCAGGTGCCGCTGGACCCGCCCGCGCACCGGGAGATCGCGCTGGTCACGTCCACCGGCCGGGCGTCCAGCGCAGTGGTCTCGGCCTTCCGCGCGGTGGCCGTGGCCTTCTCCGGCCGGCTGCTCCCCCCGCAGGACGCGGGGTCAGGGCACGACGCAGGGTCAGGGCACGACACTGGGTCAGGGCGCGACACTGGGTCAGGGCGCGACACTGGGTCAGGGCGCGACACTGGGTCAGGGCGCGACGCAGGGCCCCGGCGGGGGAACTGACCGCCGGGGCCCTGCGTGGATCCTGCTGGAGCTAGCTGGTCACGCCCTTGAGCTCGTCGCCGAGGGCGGACGCCTCGTCCGGGGTGAGCTCGACGACCAGACGGCCGCCACCCTCGAGCGGGACGCGCATGACGATGCCGCGGCCCTCCTTGGTCGCCTCGAGGGGACCGTCTCCGGTCCGGGGCTTCATGGCCGCCATCGTGTGCTCTCCCTCCACAAGTGTGCTGGCCGGGTCCTGATCGGCCACCTCTGTCGACAGCGACGCCCCGACACCGCTGGGAGCGTCGGACCGTCACCGTTGGGGACCATTGTTCCCCATGGGAGGGCCCCCGCGGAACCGAGGTGCCCCCGGTGGGTTCAGCGGCCTGCGCGCCAGCACCCCGCGAGGTGGTCGTCGACCATGCCCGTGGCCTGCATGAGGGCGTGCGCGGTGGTCGGTCCCACGAACCGGAACCCTCGCCGCTTGAGGTCCGTGGCCATGGCCGTCGACTCGACCGTGATCGCCGGGACGTCGTCGGTGGTGGCGGGGCGGCGCCGTGGGCCCGTCGGGGCGAACGACCAGAGCAGGGCGTCGAGGTCCTCGAGGTCGGCCACCACCCGGGCGTTGCCGATCGCGGCGTCGATCTTGGCGGCGTTGCGGACGATGCCGGCGTCGGCCATCAGCCGCTGCACGTCGGCGGGTCCGAACGCCGCCACCGCCTCCACCTCGAACCCGGCGAAGGCGGCCCGGAAACCCTCCCGCTTGCGCAGCACCGTGATCCACGACAGCCCGGCCTGGAAGGCCTCGAGGCAGAGCCGCTCGAACAGGGCGTCCCGGCCGTGCAGCACCACGCCCCACTCGGTGTCGTGGTACGCGCGGTAGATCGGTGGACCGTCGCCCCAGGGGCACCGGGACCGCCCGTCGTCGCCGGTGAGGGCACCGCTCACGCCGCGCGCGCCTCGCAGTACCGGGCGAGCTTGCGCAGCGAGTAGCGGACCCCCAGGGCGAAGGGTGGCTTGGCCAGCGGCCACCCGAGCCGGCCCAGCGCCCCCAGCGGCAGCTCGAGCTCCTCGCGCCAGACGAAGGTGGCCGCGCGCGGTCCGTCGGGCAGCACCTCGAAGATGCCGTCACCCCGGACGACGCGCCCGGTGTGGCGGACCACGCAGCGTCGCGGCGGGTCCCACTCGGTGATGGTCATCGTGTCGAGGAAGCCCAGCGGGCGGACCCCGCTGTAGGCGGCGAGCTCGGAGCCGACGGACTCGCCGTCGCCGCGCGACACCCGCACGTGGGTGCCGAGCATCCACTCGCCCTGCGCGGGCCAGTCGACGACGGCGTCCCACAGCACCTGGGCGGGGGCGGCAACGGCCTGGCGGAGCTCGAGTGTCGGCATCAGGGGTTCTCGTCCTCGTGGTCGGGGTGCGGGGTGGCGGGCACGGGTGCGGGTTCGGGTTCGGGTTCGGGTTCGAGGCGGCTGCGGAGCTCGTCGATCTCGCCGGCGAGGCGGTCCAGGGCCCAGTCGACCTCGCTGGCCTTGTACCCGCGGACCACCTGCTGGAACTTGAGCTCGCGGACGTCGACGCCGCGCACGTCGCGCTCGGGCAGCACGGTGGCCGTCGTGCCGGCGGGCAGCGGCGCCATCTCCTCGCCGCGGCCGAACACCAGCGAGACGAGCATGAACAGCAGGCCACCCACGACGACCAGGACGACGACGTAGACGAGGAGCGTGGTCACGGGGCCGATGCTCCCACGAGCGCCCCACCACCACCGGCACCACTCACCGGCCCACGGTGCGCATAGCCGGACGGTCGTCCAGCGCCACCTCGTGCACCACCGGCGCCCACGCCGAGCCGGACGGGTGGAACTGGGTCAGCGGGCCGCCGTCGTCGGGCACTCCGCAGCGGCGCAGGGCGGTACCGAGGATCTGCCGGCTCATCACCCCCAGCTGCAGCAGCGAGCGGTTGCGGTGCTTGCGCACACCGAGGTTCACCTGGGCGATCGCCTGGAGCCCCAGGCGGGCGTGCGTGTCCAGCAGCAGCCCGATCTCCACGCCGTAGCCGGGGGCGAAGGGCACCGACTCGAGCAGCGCCCGCGTGGCGGCGTACTCCCCGCCCAGCGGCTGCACCACCCCGGCGAGCTCCGGGCGCAGGGCGGCCAGCAGCGGACGGGCCACCAGCTCGGTGACGCGTCCGCCCCCGGTCTCGCTCTGCTCGCCCTCGACCCGCAGCGGGCGCCGGTAGAAGCCCTTGACCAGGGCGGTACCCGGCACCGTGAGCAGCGGCCCGAGCAGAGCGGTGACGAACGCCGCCTCCACCTCCACCAGGTCGGAGTCGAGGAACACGAGCACGTCACCGGTGGTGGCGGCCAGCGAGCGCCACAGCACCTCACCCTTGCCGGGCACGGGGGCGAGCCCGGGCAGGGCCTGCTCGCGGGTGAGGACCCGGGCCCCCGCCTCCGCCGCGCGCTCCCGGGTGGCGTCGGTGGAGCCGGAGTCCAGCACCACCAGCTCGTCCACGACGGTGCCGAGCAGGGGCAGCACGGCGCTCACCACCCCGGCCACGGTCTCCTGCTCGTCGAGGGCGGGCAGCACCACGCTCACGGTGCGCCCGGCCTTGGCCGCGACGAGCTCCGCCACGGTCCAGGCCGGCTCCTGCCAGGTGTGGGTGTCGAACCAGGCCTGGTCCACCGGCTCAGGCCCGGGGTGCACAGGCGTCCAGCGCGGACCCCACGTCCCGGGTGAGCACGAGGTGGTCGAGCCCGCGGTCGGAGGCGAACCCGGTGCCGCGCAGACCCTCCAGCCACGCCAGCAGCCCGTCGTAGTGCCCGTCGGGGTCCAGCAGCACCACCGGCTTGGCGTGGATCCCGAGGTAGCCGGCGGTCCACGTCTCGAACAGCTCCTCGAGGGTGCCGAGACCGCCCGGCAGGGTCAGGAAGGCGTCGGAGCGCTGGTCCATCACGGCCTTGCGCTCGCGCATGGTGGCGGTGACCACCAGCTCGTCGGCCGCGGTGTCGGCCACCTCCCGGTCCACCAGCGCCTGGGGGATCACACCGGTGGTGTGCCCGCCACCGGCCCGGGTGGCCTCGGCCACGGCGCCCATCATGGACACGTGCCCGCCGCCGGAGACCAGGCCCCAGCCCCGGGCGGCGATTCCGGCGCCGACCTCGCCGGCGAGCGCGAGATGCTGTCCCGCAACCGGTCCCGACGCGCAGTAGACGCACACGCGGTGGCTCACGGCACGTCCAGCTGCGAGCGCTGGACGAGGTCGACGGCCTCGTCCACGTCGTCGGTGCAGTGCAGCAGGGCCAGGTCCGCCTCGCCCAGCTTGCCCTGCGCCAGCATCGTCGAGCGGAGCCAGTCGAGCAGGCCCTGCCAGTAGGCGGTGCCGAACAGCACGATGGGGAAGCTGGTGACCTTGCGGGTCTGCACCAGGGTCAGCGCCTCGAACAGCTCGTCCAGGGTGCCGAAGCCCCCGGGCAGGCAGACGAACGCGCGGCTGTACTTCACGAACATCGTCTTGCGGGCGAAGAAGTAGCGGAAGTTGATGCCCAGGTCGACGTAGGGGTTGAGGCCCTGCTCGAAGGGCAGCTCGATGCCGAGCCCGACCGACAGCCCACCGGCCTCCTTGGCCCCCCGGTTGGCCGCCTCCATCGCGCCCGGTCCCCCGCCGGTGATGACGGCGAACCCGGCCCGGACCAGGGCAGCGCCGATCTCCCGGCCCGCGGCGTAGTCCGGGTGCTCGACGGCCGTGCGGGCGGAGCCGAAGACGGTGACGGCGGGGGGCAGCTCGGCCAGCGCACCGAAGCCCTCGACGAACTCGCTCTGGATGCGCAGCACGCGCCAGGGGTCGGTGTGCACCCAGTCGGTGGGGCCGCGGCTGTCGAGCAGGCGCTGGTCGGTGGTGGTGTCCTCGTGCATGCGGGCGCCGCGCAGCACCACCGGTCCCCGGTGGCGGGCGGTCTCCTGGGGCTGGTCGTCCATGGCGCGCAGGGTATCCGGGCCGGTCGGGGTCAGGCTGGCCGGCCGCGCCGCGAGCTGACCCCCCTCCACCACCGCCAAGTGCGGGCTTGTGGTCGTCATCCACCCCGGAATGACAGCCAAGAGCCCGCACTTGGCGCTAAGGGGTCGTGAGGTAGCGGCGCAGCACGGCCTCGCACTCGACGATCTTCGCGACGACGACGTGCTCGTCGCGCGTGTGCGCCAGGTTCGGGTCCCCGGGGCCGTAGTTCAGCGCGGGGATGCCCAGCGCCGAGAACCGGGACACGTCGGTCCACCCGTACTTGGCCCGCACCGTCCCGCCGGCTGCCGTCACGAAGCCCTGCGCCGCAGCCGATCCCAGGCCCGGCAGCGCCCCCGGTGACATGTCGGTGAGCACCACGTCCGCGTCGAGGCCCGCGAGCACCTCCCGCACGTGCGCCTCCGCCTGGGCCGCGCTGCGGTCCGGGGCGAAGCGGAAGTTCACGTCCACCTCGCACACGTCCGGGACCACGTTGCCGGCCACCCCGCCGACGATCTTCACGGCGTTGAGGCCCTCCCGGTAGGTGCACCCGTCGATGACCACGTCCCGCGGGAGGTAGTCCTCGAGCACCCGCAGCACCGCGCCCGCACCGTGGATCGCGTTGCGCCCCAACCAGCTGCGCGCCGAGTGCGCCCGCACGCCGGAGGTGGTGACCCGCACCCGCATCGTGCCCTGGCAACCCGCCTCGACCAGGCCGTCGGTGGGTTCGCCGAGCACCGCGAGATCCGCCGCCAGCCAGTCGGGGAGCTCGCGCTCGATGCGGCCCAGCCCGTTGCGGGTGGCCTCGACCTCCTCGCAGTCGTAGAACACCAGCGTCACGTCGTGCACGGGATCGGCGACGCTCGCGGCCAGGTGCAGGAACACCGCGTCGGTGGACTTCATGTCCACGGTGCCGCAGCCGTGCAGCAGCGGGCCCTCGCGGCGGCTGGGCACGTTGTCCGCGATGGGCACCGTGTCCAGGTGCCCGGCCAGCAGCACCCGGGTGGGCCGGCCCAGGTTCGTCCGCGCCAGCACCGCGTTCCCGCTGCGCACCACCTCGAGGGCCGGGGCCTGGGCGCGCAGCGCTGCCTCCACGGCGTCGGCGAGCACCTCCTCGTCGCCGGAGACGCTCGGTGCGTCCACGAGGGCGGCGGTCAGGCTGACCACGTCGGCGGTGAGGTCGAGGGGCTTCATGGTCGTCGAGGCTAGCGCCGGTAGGTTCGACGACCATGAGCACAGGAGCGAGCGCCACCGGGATCGCCACCGTCACCGCCGACGGGACCGTCCTGGACGTGTGGTTCCCATCCCCCGCCCTCACCGACGAGGCCTCCACCGGTACCACCGAGCTCGGCCAGCCGCCGGCCGAGCTGGCCGCCCTGGTCGGGTCCGACGACGCCCGCGGGGTGCGGCGGGTGGCCGTGCGCACCGAGATCACCGACCTGGCCGACGCCCCGGTGGACGTGCACGACGTGTGGCTGCGCCTGCACCTGCTCTCCCACCGGCTGGTGGTCCCGCACGGGCTGAGCATGGACGGGGTGTTCGGGCTGCTCACCAACGTGGTGTGGACCAGTGCCGGACCCTGCGCGGTGGAGGGCTTCGAGCTCACCCGCGCAAGGCTGCTCGCCCGGGGCCCGCTCACCGTGCACGGGGTGGACAAGTTCCCCCGCATGGTCGACTACGTGGTGCCGGCCGGTGTGCGCATCGCCGATGCCTCCCGGGTGCGGATGGGCGCGCACCTGGCCGCCGGGACCACGGTCATGCACGAGGGCTTCGTCAACTTCAACGCCGGCACCCTCGGCACGTCGATGGTGGAGGGGCGCATCTCCGCGGGCGTCGTGGTCGACGACGGCTCCGACGTGGGCGGCGGCGCGTCCATCATGGGCACGCTCTCCGGTGGCGGCACCCAGACGATCAGCATCGGGAAGCGCTGCCTGCTGGGCGCGAACTCCGGCACCGGCATCTCCCTGGGCGACGACTGCGTGGTCGAGGCCGGGCTCTACGTCACCGCGGGCACCAAGGTGACCGGCCCGGACGGCTCCGTGGTGAAGGCGCGCGAGCTGTCCGGCCAGAACGGCCTGCTGCTGCGCCGCAGCTCCACCACCGGCGCGGTCGAGGTGCTGGCGCGCACCGGCAGCGGCGTCGCCCTCAACGAGGCCCTGCACGCGAACGACTGACCGGCTAGCGCACCCCGCGCAGCCGGTGCTGGACGCTGATCCGAGGCCCCACCGGACGGGCGGTCTTGGGGACGGCGTGCTCCCAGGTGCGCTGGCAGCTGCCGCCCATCACGACCAGGTCCCCGTGGCCGAGCTCGTGGCGCAGCACCGCCCCCCCGCCGCGCGGCCTCAGCAGCAGGGCCCGCGGAGCCCCCAGCGACAGGATGGCCACCGCCGTGTCGTGCGTGCTGCCGCGGCCGACGGTGTCCCCGTGCCAGGCCACGCTGTCGCGCCCGTCGCGGTAGAGGCACATCCCGACCGTCCGGAAGGGCTCGCCGAGCTCGGGCTCGTAGTGCTCGTCCAGGGCTCGGTGCACGTCGGCGAGCACCGGGTCCGGCGACGGGTCCCCCTCGTCGTAGAAGGACAGCAGCCGCGGGACGTCGACGACCCGGTCGTACATCTCGCGGCGCTCGGCCCGCCACGGCACCACCTCGCGCAGCCGCTCGAACAGGGCGTCCGCCCCGGAGACCCAGCCGCGCCGCAGATCCAGCCACGCCCCGTGGGCGAGCTCGGTCCGCACCACGCTCGAGCCCAGCGCGCCCGGACCCTCGCCCTCGAGCCCGTCCAGCAGCGATCCCTGGAACCCCGTCGTCATGTCCTCAGGGTATCGAACACGCGTTCGACCCACCCGGGCGCACGGCTCAGCCCTGGGCCCAGCCGTAGACGTGCTCGACCGGGAAGCTGACGACGAGGCGGCGCTCGGCCACCATCGCGGTGCGGAACTCGTCCCAGCTCGGGTGCTCGCCCTGCACGGACCGGTACAGCGCGACGAGCGACTCCACCGCGTGGTCGTGCGGGTCGGCGGCCACCGCGGTCAGCCGCGCGACACCCTCGGCCACGGCGTAGGAGGAGCCGTCCGGGGTGGAGACGTGGAGGCTCACCCGGGGGTCACGGCGCAGGTTGCGGGTCTTCGCCCGGCTGTCGGTGACCGAGATCGAGACGGTCGCGGTGTCGGCGTCCCAGCCGTGCACGATGTTCGACAGCTGCGCGCGCCCGTCGCGCTTGAGGGTGACGAGCACCCCGAGGGAGCGAGCACCGACGAGCTTCAGCAGGACGGGGTCCAGGGCCATGGCTGCGACGGTAGCGACCCCGCGGGGGCACCCCGGCGCGACACGGCGAAAGATGGACCGGTGGCCGACGCCGGGACCGACGGCGTCCTCGACCCCCGGCGCTGGCGGGCCCTGGGGGTCGCCATCACCGCGCTGTTCATGACGCTGCTCGACCTCAGCATCGTCAACGTCGCGCTGCCGTCGATCCGGGACGGCCTCGGCGCCGGCGTCTCCGAGGTCCAGTGGGTGGTCAGCGGCTACGCCCTGGCCTTCGGGATGGTGCCGATCATCGCCGGCCGCCTGGGCGACGACCGCGGGCGCCGGTTCATGCTCCTGCTGGGCATCGCGGGCTTCGTGCTGACGAGCCTCGTGGTGGGGCTGGCACCGACACCGGGGGTGCTCATCGCCGGACGGGTGCTGCAGGGCATCTCCGGCGGGCTGATAAACCCCCAGGTGTCCGGGCTCATCCAGCAGCTGTTCCCGCGCCAGGAGCGCGGCCGCGCCTTCGGGGTGCTCGGCGGCGCGGTCGGGGTCGCGACCGCGACCGGCCCGGTGCTGGGCGGGGCGATCATCGGCCTGGGCGGCGCGGACCTGGGGTGGCGGCTGACCTTCCTGGTCAACGTGCCGGTGGGGGTCGCCTCGTTCGTGCTGTGCCGGGCCTGGCTGCCGGGCGACCCGGTGCGCACCACCACGATCCGGCGACCGCTGGACCTCACCGGCGCCGGGCTGCTGGCGCTCGGCGTGCTCGCCCTGCTGTTCCCCGCGGTGCAGTACGACTCCAGCCGCGATCCGCGCCTGGCGTTCCTGCTGCTGCCCGCCGCCGCGGTGCTGGCCGCCTTCGTGCTCTGGGAGCGGGGCCCGGCCGCCCGCAGCGGCTACCCCCTCATCGACCTCGGGCTGTTCCGCATCCGCTCCTACGCCGACGGCCTCGGCGTGGCGCTGCTGTACTTCGCGGCCTTCACCGGCACGCCCCTGGTGCTCTCGCTGTTCCTGCAGGAGGGCCTCGGGTTCTCCGCGCTGCGCTCCGGGCTCACCGCCTCGAGCTTCGCCGTGGGCTCGGCCGTCTCGGCCCTGGTGGGCGGGCGGCTGGTCAACCGGTTCGGCGGGCGGCTGCTCGTGGGGGCGCTCGGGCTGTTCGTGGTGGGCGTGGCCGGGGCCGTCGCGGTGGTGCTCGTCCTGGCCGGGGAGGTGCCCGACGACCGGCTCGCGCTCCTGCTGACCGGTCCGCTGCTGGTGGCCGGGCTCGGTGGGGGCAGCGTCATCACCCCGAACCAGACGCTCTCGCTGTCGGAGGTGGACTCCGTCGGCGGGTCCACCGCGGGCGGAACGCTGCAGACGGCGCAGCGGGTGGGCTCCTCCCTCGGCACGGCCGTCATCAGCGCGGTGTTCTACGCGGGGGCGGCCGGCGTGGTGGCGACGGGCGGTGGGCAGGGGGACGCCGGGTACGGCCGGGCGTACGCGTCGAGCCTGCTGGTGGCCGTCGGGTTCTCCCTGGCTGCGCTGGGGCTGGCGCTGCGCTCGGTCCGCCGCAGGCCCACGGGCTGAGCCGGCTCAGGGCTGGACGAGGGAGAACCGCCGGGCCGTGAGCCCCATGACGACGGCGGCGACCAGGAGCACGAGCAGCGGAGCGGTGAAGCTGCCCGTCAGGTCGTGCAGCACCCCCATGAGCAGCGGTGCGACCGCGGCCCCCAGGTAACCCACCCCGAGCCCCACCGCCGTCACCCCGGACGCCTCGGCGGGGCTGCGGCTCTTCCAGGACACCAGGGTCAGCGCCATGGGGAAGCCCGCGCCCACCCCCATCGCGACCAGCACCACCCACGGCCACGGTCCGAGCACCCCGTCCGGCAGCACCAGGATGCCGACGGCCCCCACCAGCGACATGCCCACGGCCACCAGCGCCCAGGCCAGCCAGCGGTGGTGCCGCTCGGCCAGGGCCGGGAACACGAGGGCCGCCGGGATCTGGGCGAGGCTCAGCAGGCTCAGCAGGAGCGCGGCCCGGGACGTGCTGAGCCCGCGGTCCTGGTAGTACGGCGCGAGCCAGGTCAGCCAGCCGTAGAACTGCATGGAGCTCAGCACCATGTAGGCGGCGAAGACCCGGGCCAGCGGCGAGCGCCACGGCAGGGCGGTCGCGGTGCGCTCCGGCGGCGGCATCGTCCGGGCGGCCACGAGCAGCCACCCCGCCAGCGCCACCGCGGCGGGCACCGCGAGGGTGGCCAGGGCGTGCGAGGGCCCGCCGAGCGCGCCCGAGAGCGGCACCACGGCCGAGCTGGCGATCGTCGACCCGAGGAGCATGCTCACCACGTAGAGCCCGGTGACGAGCCCGGCCCGCTGCGCCAGGTGCTCCTTGACCAGCCCCGACAGGAACACCCCGGCCAGGCCGATCCCGGTGCCCACCCCGAGGCTGCCGACCACCAGCGCCGTCAGCGAGGGGACGTAGCGCAGAAGGCTGCCGGCCAGCAGGACCGCGACGGCGCCGGTCATCGCCCGCTCGCGGCCGTACCGCGCCGACAGCCGGACGGCGACGAACGAGCCGATGCCCATGGCCACCAGCGCGGTGGACTGCACGAGCCCGGCGACACCCGAGGAGATGCCGAGCTCGGTGCGCACCTGCTCGAGCACCGCCGGGTACGCGGCGAGCCCGGCGCGCAGGTTGAGCGAGATGAGCAGGACCCCGGCGAGCACCACCGCGGGCCGCACGTCGGGCCGGGCCGCCACCTGCGTCACGGGGTGAGCCGGTCGACCGCTGCGGAGATCCGCTCGTCGGTGGCCGTCAGCGCGATGCGGACGTGCCGTGCCCCGCCGGGACCGTAGAACTCACCCGGGGCCACCAGGATGCCGCGCTGGGAGAACCAGTCGACCGTGTCCCGGCCGGGCTCCCCGCGGGTGGCCCACAGGTAGAGACCTGCCTCGGAGTGGTCCACGCGGAACCCCGCGGCCCGTACCGCGGGCAGCAGGGCCGCCCGGCGGGCGGCGTAGCGTCCGCGCTGCGCGGCGGCGTGCTCGTCGTCGGTCAGGGCCGCGGTCATGGCCGACTGCACCGGCCGGGGCACGATCATCCCGGCGTGCTTGCGCACCTCGAGCAGCTCGGCGACGAGCGCGGGGTCCCCGGTCACGAACCCGGCGCGGTAGCCCGCCAGGCTGGACGTCTTGGACAGCGAGTGCACCGCCAGCAGGCCGGTGAGGTCGCCACCGTGCACGCGGGGGTCGAGCACCGACACCGGCTCGGCGTCCCAGGCCAGCCCGAGGTAGCACTCGTCGGAGACCACCACGGCGTCCCGCAGCCGCGCCCAGTCGACCACCTTGCGCAGGTGCTCGACGCCCAGCACCTGACCCGTCGGGTTGGACGGCGAGTTGACGTAGACCATCGCCGCGCGAGCCGGCCCGAGGGCGGTGAGCCCGTCTGCCCGGACCACCCGGCAGCCGGCGATCCGGGCGCCCACCTCGTAGGTGGGGTAGGCCAGCGCGGGCACCACGACGGTGTCCGCGGGGCCGAGCCCCAGCAGGGTGGGCAGCCAGGCGACCAGCTCCTTGGAGCCGATGGTCGGCAGCACCGCGTCCGGGTCCAGCGCACCCACGCCGTGGCGGCGGTCCAGCGCGGCGACGGCGGCCTCGCGCAGCGCCGCGGTGCCCCACGTGGTGGGGTAGCCGGGCCCGGCGGCGGTCGAGGCCAGCGCCTCCTGCAGCACCGGGGCCACGTCGTCGACCGGCGTGCCGACCGACAGGTCGACCAGCCCACCGGGGTGCGCGCGGGCGGCGGCGGCGGCACCGGCCAGGGAGTCCCACGGGAAGTCCGGGAGCTGGAGCCGGGTGCGGCCCGGCACTACTCGCCTTCGCCCTGCGGGGGCAGGCTCTTGATCGGCTCGGGGTCGAAGTCCGTCTTGCCGACCTTGGCCGCCCCGCCCGGGGAGCCGAGCTCGACGAAGAAGTCGGCGTTGGCCTTGGTGTAGCCGCTCCACTGCTCCGGCACGTCGTCCTCGTAGTAGATGGCCTCGACGGGACAGACCGGCTCGCAGGCGCCGCAGTCGACGCACTCGTCGGGGTGGATGTAGAGCATCCGCCCACCCTCGTAGATGCAGTCCACCGGGCACTCCTCGATGCACGCCTTGTCGAGGAGGTCCACGCACGGCTCGGCGATCGTGTAGGTCACGGGGGCTCCTGGTTCTGTTGCGTTCTGTTGCGGTTCTGCTGAGGGGGCGGGGCGGACCCATCCTGCCCGTCCCGGCCCCGTTCCACACCCGCGGGTGGTGTGGGCCTGCGCTCAGTGCAGGGTCTTGGGGGCATCCGGGGCGTGGGCGTGCGTGCGCATCCACTCCTCGCCCTGCCGGACGGCCTTCTTCAGGGCGGAGCGCTCGCTGAGGTAGTCCCCGGCGATGCCCACCACGGGCAGCTTGCCGACCATGCCGCTGACGAACCCGCCCTGCGGTCGCTTGTCCAGCTCGCCGAGGATGGAGCGCAGCACCCGGCCGTAGCGCCACAGCGCCCGGCCCGCGGTGACCACCGAGGAACGCCCCCGGCCCGGCTCGGCCCGCACGCCCTCGGCGTCGAGGGTCTGCTCGCTGCGCTCGGCCGTGCTCGCCACCAGCTCGCGGCTGACGGTCCGGCGGCTGAGCACCTGCGCGAGCATCCGCACCTGGTCGCCCTCGTCGGTGACGCCGTGCTCGCGCGCCACCGCGCACAGCACCATGGCCTGGCTGGCGGCGCCCAGGGTGTCCTGCACGGGGAAGCGGTCGGCCACGATCCCGCCGAGCCCGGGGATGGACACCAGCAGCGTGGTGAAGCGGCCGATGCGGTTGACCCACCAGTCGCTGCGGGCCCGCACGTCCATCCGCTCCCAGGCCGCCGTGCCCGGGTACTCGGTGTTGTGGAAGCCCTCGACGGCGGCGTGCACCGCCTTGTCCTTGAGCCGGACCACCACGTTGGCGGCCTCGTGCGGGACCTCGACGACGCGGGGCTCCCGGGTGCGCTGCTTCCAGCCGAACGGGTCGGTGCGGGTGAGCGCGTCGAGCACGGGCCCGCTGCCGCGGACGACCACCTTCAGGACGCTGACGACGTGGGCATCGGTGATGGCCTGGGCCACGGGGGTCCTCCTCTGGACGGTTGCGAGCGCGTCGTCCGCGGACGGCGAGTGCTCAGGTGGCGGGTGCTCAGGTGGCGGGTGCTCAGGCTGCGGGTGACGCGTGCACCGCAGGGATCCCGTAGGTCGTCGTCCTCTCACGCAGCGGTCGACCGATGCCGGCCGCGATCTCGGTGAGCTCGGCCACCGTCTTGGCCGAGCCGTGCTGGGAGCCCGCCATCCGGCTGATGGTCTCCTCCATGAGGGTGCCACCCAGGTCGTCGGCGCCGCCGGTGAGCATGGCCCGGGTCCCCTCGGTGCCCAGCTTCACCCACGAGGTCTGCACGTGGTCGATGCTGCCGTGCAGCAGCACCCGCGCCAGGGCGTGCACCGCGCGGTTGTCCCGCTGGCTGGGGCCCGGGCGGGCGGCACCCGCCAGGTACAGCGGCGAGGAGGTGTGCACGAAGGGCAGCGGCACGAACTCGGTGAACCCGCCGGTGCGGGACTGGATCTCGCGCAGCACCCTGAGGTGGGCGACCCAGTGCCGCGGGTGGTCCACGTGGCCGTACATCATCGTGGAGGAGGAGCGCAGCCCCACCTCGTGCGCGGTGGTGACCACCTCGATCCACGACGCGGTGGGCAGCTTGCCCTTGGTGAGCACCCAGCGGACCTCGTCGTCGAGGATCTCCGCGGCCGTGCCGGGGATGGTGTCCAGCCCTGCCGCGCGCAGCTCGGTGAGCCACTCGCGGATGCTGACCCCGCCGTGCGCGGCCCCGCTGACCACCTCCATGGGCGAGAAGGCGTGCACGTGCATGTCCGGCACCCGGGCCTTGACCGCCCGCACCAGGTCGGCGTACCCGGTGGCCGGGATGTCCGGGTCGATGCCGCCCTGCATGCAGACCTCGGTGGCGCCCAGCGCCCACGCCTGCTCCGCCCGGTCGGCCACCTCCGTCAGGCTCAGGGTGAAGGCGTCGGCATCCCCCTTGCGCTGGGCGAAGGCGCAGAAGCGGCAGCCGGTGTAGCAGATGTTGGTGAAGTTGATGTTCCGGTTGACGACGTAGGTGACCTCGTCGCCGTTGACGTCGCGACGCAGGTCGTCGGCCAGCGCGCACAGCGCCTCGAGCGCGGGACCCTCCGCCTCGGCCAGCGCGAGGTACTGCCGGTCGGACAGCCCCGCCGGGTCCACCGCCGCCGCCCGCAGCGCCTGCGCCACGTCCCCGCCGAGCACCGCGGGCGCCGACAGCGAGCGCACCTGCTCCCGGACGGACTCCCAGTCCCCGAACGCGCTGCCCAGGTCCGACCGGGTCTCGGTGTTCCGACCGTCGGTGTCGATCGCCGTGGCGAGGTCGGTGCGCCCCGAGGACACCCACTCGGCGTCCGGCTCCTGCCACGGCAGACCGACGGGCACCGCACCGGGCTCGGCCAGGCCGTCCTCCCGGGCCAGGGCCGCCACGTGTGCGGCGATCCGGGGGTCGATCCACGGCGATCCGGCGCGCACGTACTCCGGCTGCGCGGCGGTGCGCTCGGTGAGGGTGAACCCCGCCGCCGCGGTGACGGCCGCCAGGGCCTCGAGCTGCGGCCAGGGACGCTCGGGGTTGACGTGGTCCGGGGTCAGCGGGCTCACGCCGCCGAAGTCGTCCACGCCCGCGCCGAGCAGCAGCGCGCACTCCTGGAGGTCCACCAGGTTCGGCGGGGCCTGCACGCGCACCTGCGGGCCCAGCAGCAGCCGGGTCACGGCGATGGTGGCGCGGTAGTCGTCGAGGTCCGCGTCCGGGGCGGCGCGCATGGCGGTGCCGTCCTTGGCCCGGAAGTTCTGCACGATCACCTCCTGCACGTGCCCGAAGGCCTTGTGCACCCGGCGGATCGCGAGCACCGAGTCGACCCGCTCGGCCAGGGTCTCCCCGATGCCCACCAGGATCCCGGTGGTGAACGGGACGCTGAGGCGCCCGGCGTCGGTGAGGGTGCGCAGGCGCACGTCGGGGTGCTTGTCGGGGCTGCCGAAGTGGCACGCGCCGGGGGTCTCGTGCAGACGCAGGCTGGTGGTCTCCAGCATCATCCCCATGGACGGGGCCACCGGCTTGAGGCGGGTGATCTCCTCCCAGCTCATGACTCCCGGGTTGAGGTGCGGCAGCAGGCCGGTCTCCTCCAGCACCCGGATGCTCATCGCCCGCACGTAGGCCAGCGTGGAGTCGTACCCGCGGCTCTCCAGCCACTCCCGGGCCTGCGGCCAGCGCTCCTCGGGGCGGTCGCCCAGGGTGAACAGCGCCTCCTTGCAGCCCAGGGCGGCGCCGGCGCGGGCGATCTCCACGACCTCGTCCGGGTCGAGGAACATGCCGTGCCCGGCGGCGGCCAGCGGGCCGGGGGCGGTGACGAACGTGCAGTAGTGACAGCGGTCGCGGCACAGCCGGGTCAGCGGGATGAACACCTTGCGGGAGTAGGTGACCGTCCCGGGGCGACCGGCGGCGGCCAGCCCGGAGTCGCGCACCCGGGCGGCGGCCGCGCACAGGGCGTCGAGCTGCTCGCCGCGGGCGTGCAGCAGGGTCTCCGCCTCGGTCGCGTCGAGGGTCACCCCGTCGGCCGCGCGGCGCAGGGCCCGACGCAGCGCCGACTCCGACGGACGCAGCGCGACCGGGGTGGGCAGGACGGGATCGGGGAGATCGGTCACCGCGTCGATTGTGCCCGCTGCACGGCCGCGCGCCCCACGTGGCGCCCCAGCAGGAGCGCGGCGGGCACCACGCCGAGGACCAGCAGCACCAGCGCACGCCAGTCGTTGAGCAGCAGGACGTCACCCCCGGGGCCGGGGAACGTGAGCAGGAGCACGGTCAGCACCCAGGCCCCCAGCGGTGCGGCCGCCACCGTCGTCCGGGTGGTGCGCTCGCCCGCGGCCGCGACGAGCACGGGGTTGGTCACCGCAGCCGCGATCGCCCCCACCGGCACGGACAGGGTGCCCAGGTGCACGGGCAGGAACAGCACCTCCAGCACCGCCACGAGCACGGCCAGCGCCACGAGCGCCACCACCTCGACCACGGCCGGCAGCTGGACCTCCCGCCGGGCGTGGCTGGTGTGCTCGGGACCGGTCACAGGTCCACCCCGGCGAACAGGTCGTGCTCGCGGCCGTCGGGCCCGAGCTCGCCCGCGCGACCGTGGGCCAGCACGTAGTGCTCCTCGGCGAGCACCGGCTGCGCCACGTCGTTGGACAGGGCGAAGGCGTGCCCACCCGGGGCCACGGTCACCTGGGTGGCGTGCGCGGCGAGCGCGGCGAGCTTGGCGGCGAGCACCGGACGGACGTCGACGACGGCGTCCACCCGCTCGTCGGGCTCGCTGGGGAGCTCGCCGTCCGCCGGCAGCCGCCAGCCCGGCGGCAGCTCTCCCAGTGCGGCGAGGCCCTCGACCAGGGCAGTGCGCTCGACCACGGTCCAGTAGACCTTCGCGACCGACCACGGCTCGCCCGTGCCCGGGAAGGCCGCCGGATCGCCGGCGCGGGCCACGGCCGCGGTGGTCACCCGGTGCACGCGCACGTGGTCGGGGTGGCCGTAGCTGCCGGCGGGGTCGTAGGCGACCACGACGTGCGGGCGCAGCTCCCGCAGCACGGACACCATCGCCTGCTCGACCGCGTCGTCGCGGGCCTGGACGAAGCTGCGCGGGTGCAGGGCGGCCGGGGTGCCGGCCATGCCCGAGTCGCGCCAGCGCCCCGCTCCGCCGAGGAAGCGGGGCCCCCCGGTCACGCCCAGGTGCGCCAGGGCGGTGGCGAGCTCCGAGATGCGGTAGCCGCCGAGGGAGTTGCCCGCCCCGGCCACCAGCCCCGCCCAGCGCGACCCGATGACCTCGCCCTCCTCGCCCAGGGTGCACGTGAGCACCGTGACCTCGGCCCCGGCCGCGACGTGGACGGCGATGGTGCCGCCGGTGGTGATGGTCTCGTCGTCGGGGTGGGCGTGCACGAGCAGCAGGCGGGGACGCTCACTCACGAGCCGGCCTTCGTCCACGCGGCCGCGCCCGCGAGCGGACCGCCCAGCAGCGGCCCGGGCGGGTTGACCCCCACCACGTCGGAGCGCACCGCGAACAGCACCGAGTCCTGGTACAGCGGCAGGACGGCGCCCTGGTTCCACAGCAGCGGCTCGAGCCCGGCAGCCACGTCGGTGGCGCTGGCGGCCCCGGTCAGGGCCTGCCGCACCTGGGAGTCGATCTGCGGGTCGCAGAGCCCGGACACGTTGCCCGCGCGGACCGCCGGGGCGGGCGTGTCGGTGGACGCCGAGGTGGTGGGCTGCGAGGCACCGGTGGTGGGCTGCGGGGCGCCGGTGGTGGGCTGCGAGGCACCGGTGGTGGGCTGCGAGGCACCGGTGGTGGGCTGCGAGGCACCGGTGGTGGGGCAGGCGAACCGGGAGACCAGGGTCGTGGCGAGGTCGCCGCCGACCGCGGCCCGGCCGACCACCAGGTCCACCGTCCCCGACGGGAGCGCGGTGCCGTAGAGCGCGGCCGAGGGCAGCGGCGAGACGGTGGCGTCCACCCCGGCCACCGTGAGCTGGTCGGCGGCGGCCTGCGCCACGGCTGTGGCGACAGGGTCGGCCTTGTCCGCCCCGAGGACCAGCGAGAGGTCCGTCGCGCCCTGGCGGTAGTGGCCGCCGGAGAAGGTGTAGCCACCGGCGGCCAGCAGGCCGCGGGCCTGCGTCACGGTGAGGGGGGTGGGCTCGGTGGCCCGGTAGCCCGGCTGGGAGGGGGCCAGCACCTGGGCGCGAGCCCGGCCGACGGTGGGGTCGGTGGTGGCGTCGAGCCCGGTCCCGATGGTGGTGAGCACGTCCTGGTTCAGCAGGCCGAGCAGACCACGCCGAACCCCGGCGTCGGCCAGCCTCGGGTCCTGGGTGTCCACTGCTACCTGCATCACCGTCGGCTGGGCCACGTCGGTCGTGGAGAGCCCGGGGACCCCGCGCACCTGGCTGCGGGTGGCCACGTTCGCGCGGATCATGGCCACCTGCGCGTCGCCGGTGCGCAGCGACTCGCCCAGCTGCCCGGCCGTGCCGTCGCGCCGGAGCAGGATCTGGTCGAGCGCGGCGGGTGCGTCCCAGAACCGGTCGTTGCGCTGCAGCAGGACCTCACCGCGGTCGCGGTCGACCGAGGCCACCGAGAAGCGGGAGGCCGACAGGGTGAGTCTGTCGTCCAGCGCACCGCTGAACCCGCCCGGGGAGTCCTTGAGCAGGTGCGAGGGCAGCAGCCCGGTGAACAGCTGGCGCCACGCCGGGTACATCGAGGAGAAGGTCACGGTGACGGTCTTGCCGCCGCCGGAGGACTGCACGTCGTCCACGAGCCCGTAGCCGGCGGGGTCGACCACGCCGGGCTGGGTGGACATCTGCTGCCACAGGTAGCGGAAGTCCTCGGCCGCCACCGGGGCGCCGTCGGACCACTGCGCCTCGTCGCGCAGCACGTAGGTGACGGTGAACGGCGCGGTCGAGGTGACCTTCGCGGACGTGACCAGCGAGGTGTCCACGGTCCAGCCGGAGCTCGCCGACGACGGCCGGAACGCGCTGGGCAGGACCAGGTTCGCGACGGCGGTGCCCACCGGCGACTGGTCGGCCAGCAGGTGCGGGTTGAACCCGGTGCCGAGGTCGTCCACCGCCACCACGACCGAGGTGGTCGCGGGCGTGGTGGGCGCCGGGGTGGCGGTGGCCGTCTGCGTGGTGCTCACCACCGGAGCCGGGTTCGCGGTGCAGCCCGCGAGGACGGCCACGACCCCGAGGGCGACGAGAGCACCGGACCCGCGCACCCGCACCCCGATCCTCCGCCCTCGTCGCCAGGGCCCGTCCGGCCGCGTCCGGCGCCGGTTCACCCGGCACGTTATCCATCGTGCCACGGACGTCCCGGGCCCCGGACGCCCGACGACCCCGGTCGGTGACCGGGGTCGTCGGGTGGTGCTCAGGCCGCGATCAGCCGACGGCCTTGTCGCGGGCCTTGGCGCGGGACTTCTCCCGGCCGCGCTCGGTGGGGTCGAGCACGAGCTTGCGGACGCGGACGACGTCGGGGCCGACCTCGACGCACTCGTCGACGTTGCAGAACTCGAGCGCACCCTCCAGGCCCAGCACCTTCGGTCGCGCCAGGGTCTCCATCACGTCGGCCGAGGACTGCCGCATGTTGGTGAGCTTCTTCTCCCGGCACACGTTGATGTCGAGGTCCTCCGAGCGCGGGCTCTCGCCGACGACGTGCCCGGCGTAGGTGGCCGCACCCGGCTCGACGAAGAACGTGCCGCGGTCGGCCAGCTGGATCATGGCGAACGGGGTGATGGAGCCGACCCGGTCGGAGACCAGCGACCCGGAGTGCCGGCTGCGGATCTCGCCGGCCCAGGCGTCGTAGCCCGCCGAGTACGTGTTGGCGATGCCGGTGCCGCGGGTGTCGGTGAGGAACGTGGTGCGGAAGCCGATGAGCCCGCGCGCGGGGACGATGAACTCCATCCGCACCCAGCCGGTGCCGTGGTTGACCATCTCCTCCATGCGGCCCTTGCGGGCGGCCAGGAGCTGGGTCACCGCACCCAGGTGCTCCTCCGGGACGTCGATGGTGAGGTGCTCGTAGGGCTCGTGCACCTTCCCGTCGACCAGGCGGGTGACCACCTGGGGCTTGCCGACGGTGAGCTCGAAGCCCTCGCGGCGCATCTGCTCGACCAGGATGGCCAGGGCCAGCTCGCCGCGGCCCTGCACCTCCCAGGTGTCGGGGCGCTCGGTGGGCAGCACCCGGAGCGAGACGTTGCCGACGAGCTCGGCGTCCAGGCGGCTCTTGAGCAGCCGGGCGGTGAGCTTGGTGCCGCCGTTGCGGCCGGCCATCGGGGAGGTGTTGATGCCGACGGTGACCGAGATGGCGGGCTCGTCGACGGTGATCCGGGGCAGCGCGACGGGGGAGTCGACGTCGGCCAGGGTGTCGCCGATCATGATCTCCGGGATGCCGGCGATGGCCAGGATGTCGCCCGCCTCGCCGTACTCGGCAGGCACGCGCGCAACGCCCTCGGTGCGCAGCAGCTCGGTGATCTTGACCTTGGTGGTGGTGATCTCACCGGTGCCGTCGTCGTGCATCCAGGCGACCTGCTGGCCCTTGCGGAGCTCGCCGGCGTGGATGCGGACCAGCGCGAGGCGGCCCAGGAAGCTGGAGGCGTCGAGGTTGGTGACGTGGGCCTGCAGCGGGGAGTCGTGGTCGCCCTTGGGGGCCGGCACGTACTCCATGAGCAGGTCGAACAGCTCCTGGAGGTCCTCGGCGTCGGGCACCTCGCCGTCGGCGGGCTGCACGCGGCTGGCCTTGCCCGCGCGGGCGGAGGCGTAGATGACGGGCAGGTCCAGGGCGAGCTCGGCGGCGTGGGCGGCCTCGTTCTCCAGGTCGCTGGCCAGGTCGAGCAGCAGGTCGTGGACCTCCTCGACGACCTCGGTGATGCGCGCGTCCGGCCGGTCGGTCTTGTTCACGACCAGGATGACCGGCAGCGAGGACGCCAGGGCCTTGCGGAGCACGAAGCGGGTCTGCGGGAGCGGGCCCTCGGAGGCGTCGACGAGCAGGACGACGGCGTCGACCATGCTCAGCCCGCGCTCGACCTCACCACCGAAGTCGGCGTGGCCCGGGGTGTCGATGACGTTGATGACCACGTCGCCGTCGGGGGTGCTGCGCCGCACCGCCGTGTTCTTGGCGAGGATGGTGATGCCCTTCTCGCGCTCCAGGTCGCCGGAGTCCATCACCCGGTCGACGAGCTCGGCCCGCTCGGCGAAGGCGCCGGACTGGCGGAGCATGGCGTCGACCAGGGTGGTCTTGCCGTGGTCGACGTGCGCGACGATGGCGACGTTGCGGAACACGGTGCGGGCGGTCGTGGTGGGGGCACTCACTGGGACGGGTCTCCTGAGCTTCGCTGGTACCCGCGCGGGAGCGCTCCTCGTGGGAGAGTCCCGGGGTGCGGGGTCGGGTGACCGTTCCTGGGCGCGCCCCCGCGGACGCGCGGAAGCGTGCCGCACAGGTGCAGCGGCCACGAGAAGACTACCCGGCGCCGCCGCACGTCCGTGGTCGCGCGGGTGTCGACCTGCCCACACCCGGATACCTAGGTTAGGCTCACCTGCATGGGAAAGGCCAAGAAGAAGTGCTGCCGGGACACGCCACGGTGCTCGTCGTGCCCCGTGGTCCTGCTGCGGGTGGCCAAGCTCAAGGACGCCGGCGTCTCGGGCAAGAAGCTGAAGAAGGCCACGAAGCTGGCCCGCGCGGCCTGAGCCGTCAGGCCAGCCGCGCGGCCAGCTCGGCCGTCCAGGCCCGGTCGGCCGGGACGAGGTCCGCCGACACCAGCCCGTGGGCGTCCACCCAGCGCACCGCGGAGTGCTCCCGCAGCTGGGGCTCGCCCTCGACCAGCTCGGCCCAGCGCGCCCGCAGCACCCGCCCGCCCGGCAGCCCCACGTCGGCCCCGAGCTGCTCGTCCACCCGCACGGTGAGGCCGAGCTCCTCCTCCAGCTCGCGGGCCAGCGCGGCCACCGGGGTCTCCCCCTCGTCGACGCCACCGCCCGGCAGCTCCCACCGCCCCGCCAGCGCCACGGGCCAGGTGCGCCGGGCGAGCAGCAGGTGCCCCTGCCGCACCACGGCCCCGGCCACCACCTCGCGGGCGTCGCGCAGCCGCACGGCCTCGGCGGCCACCGCCTGCGTCCAGCGCTCCAGGGCGCCGACCACCCCGCGGCGGCCCAGCGGTGCCGCCCAGCGCAGCTCGGTGGTGAGCAGCACCCCCGCCCCGGTGGCCACGAGGGTGCTCGTGCAGCCCGTCAGCGGCCGCACCCCGCTCTGCCGCTGCGCGGCCATCCCGTCGAGCCCGGCGCGGGTGACGCGCAGGGCGAGCCCGCGCAGCCGCACCACGTCCTGGGCCTGCAGCAGACCCTCCGGGCGCGCCGGGACGTCGACGCCGTGGACCCGGCGCAGCACGTCCACCGAGCGCAGCGCCCCGGCCACGGAGGCCACGGGTGCGTCGACGAGAGCGGTGGCACGGTAGGCGGGCACGGGGACCAGTGTCCTCGCGCGCTCACCCGGCCAGCACGGCCACCCGCCGTGGCACCAGCCCCACCCGGACCTGCGCACCGGGCGCCGGCGGCTCGTCGGCCACCGCGTCGAGCTCGAGCGCACCCAGGCGCAGCCGCAGCCGGGACGAGCCGTCGGGCTGCGGGGTGGCGGCGAGGACGTCGGCAGCCACCCCGGCCGGCCGCAGCACCACCGACTCCGCCCGCAGGCCGAGCCGCGCGGGGCCGTCCGGGGCGTCCACCGCCACCGCGCCGAGCGCGCAGGTGGCCACCCCGGCCCGGACGTGGGCGTCGACCACGAGCCCGAAGCCGAGGAACGCCGCCACCCGCGCGTCGGCGGGGCGGCGCCACAGCTCGCGGGGCGGAGCAACCTGGCGCAGCACCCCGTCGTCCATCACGGCCACCCGCTGGGCCAGCGCGGCGGCCTCGGCGTGGTCGTGGGTGACCACGAGCGCGGGGGTGCCGGTGGCGCGGAGCACGGCGGCGAGGTCGACGGTGAGCCGGTCGCGCAGCTCGCGGTCCAAGGCCGAGAGCGGCTCGTCGAGCAGCAGCAGCCGGGGCCGCGGGGCCAGGGCCCGGGCCAGGGCCACCCGCTGGGCCTGCCCACCGGAGAGCTCGCCCGGGCGACGGGCCCCGAGCCCGGCCAGGCCGACCAGCTCCAGGAGCTCGGCCACCCGGTCCTGCCGTGCCCTGCGGTCCCAGCGCGCCATCCGGAGGCCGAAGGCCACGTTCGCGGCCACGTCGCGGTGCGGGAACAGCTGGCCGTCCTGGAAGACGAGCCCGAAGCCGCGGCGGTGGGTGGGCGTGCGCGCGAGGTCCGCCCCGTCGAGCAGCACGCGGCCCGACGTCAGCGGCTCGAGCCCGGCCACGGCTCGGAGCAGCGTCGACTTCCCGCAGCCGGACGGGCCGAGCAGGGCCACCACCTGCGCGTCCCCGCCGACCTCCAGGGACACCTCGTCCACCGCCGTGGTGGACCCGTACCGGACGGTGACCTGCTCCAGGCCCAGCACTAGAACTCCCCCAGCTCGCCGACGCGGACGCTCTCCACGACCGCGACGACGGCGGCGGTGGCCACCACCAGCACGGTGGCGGCGGCCAGCGCGGTGGCCGTGTTCTCCGCACCGGGCCGGGAGATGAGGGTGCCCACGAGCACCGGCAGCGTCGGCCGGTCCGGGCGGGCGAGGAACGTGGTCGCACCGAACTCCCCCAGGCTCACCACGTAGGCGAACCCGGTGGCCGCGGCGACGGCCCGCGCCACCAGCGGCAGGTCCACCTCGCGCCACACCCGCAGCGGCGAGGCCCCGAGCACGGCCGCCGCCTGGCGCAGCCGCTCGTCCACCGAGCGCAGCGCCGGCAGCAGGGTTCGGACCACGAGCGGGGTGGCCACCAGGGCCTGCGCGATCGGCACGAGCAGCGGGGAGGTGCGCAGGTCGCCGGGCAGCGAGCCCAGGGTGATGAGGAAGCCGAAGCCGACGGTCACCGCGCTCACCCCCAGCGGCAGCATGAGGGCTCCGTCGGCCAGCGAGCCCAGCCGGCCGTGGGCCCGGGCCAGCGCCACCGCGGCGAGCAGGCCCATCACCACCGAGATCACGGTGGCGTCGGTGGCCGTGCGCAGGGAGGTGCTCAGCGCGTCGAGCCCGGTGGCGCCGTTGCGGGAGACCCCGAGCCCGCGGTAGGCGTCCAGGCTCCAGCCGACCACGGAGAACGAGCGCAGCACGAGCACCAGCGGCGGCACCCCGAGCAGCCCGACGACGACCACCAGCGCCCCGACCACCCCGAACCAGGTGCGCCCGCGCGGGCGGCGGGCGGTGGAGGCCGTGGGCCGCAGCGAGAGCGCCGTCTCCCGGCGGCGCCGGGCCCGGGCGCCCACCGCCAGGGCGGCCAGCACCACCACGAGCTGCAGCAGGCTCAGCGCGGCGGCCGTGCGCAGGTCCAGGTAGTCCACGGTGCGGGTGTAGACCTCGGTCTCCAGGGTGCGGTAGCGGCTGCCACCGAGCACCAGCACCACACCGAAGCTGGTGGCGCAGAACAGGAACACCACCGACGCAGCCGAGGCCACGGCAGGGGCGAGCGCGGGCAGGGTCACCGAGGTGAAGGCGCGGAGCGGGGAGGCGCCCAGGCTGCGGGCGGCCTGCTCGGCGCGCGGGTCGAGGTGGCTCCACAGCCCGCCGACGGTCCGGGCGACCACGGCGGTGTTGAAGAAGGCGTGCGCGAGCAGGATCGCCCACACCGTCCCGTCCAGGTGCAACCACCCCAGCGGGCCGCCGTCCACGAGCAGCACCCGGAACGCGACCCCCACCACCACCGTCGGCAGCACGAACGGCACCGTCACCAGCACGCGCAGCAGGGTGCGCCCGGGCAGGTCCACCCGCGCCAGCAGCCAGGCCACGGGCATGCCGACGGCCAGGGTCAGCACCGTCGAGGCCGCGGCCTGGCCGAGGGTGAACGCGGCCAGGTGCAGCACGTCGGCCCGCCCCAGCACCCGCAGGGCCCCGACCGGGTCCCACCCGCCGGCGTCGTCGAGCAGCCCGCGACGCAGGATCGCCGCCACCGGCCAGGCGAAGAACACGGCGAGGAACACCATCGGCACCGCCCCCAGCAGGAGCGGCAGCCGGCGGCTCAGCACGGGCTGCTCACCCCTGGACGATCGTGCGCCACGTCTGCGTCCAGGCGTCCCGGTTGTCGGCGATCTGCTGCGGGTCCACCGAGAGCGGCGCGGTGGGCACGGGGGCGTAGGAGGCCCAGTCGGCGGGCAGCGGCGTCCCGGTCTGCACCGGGTAGACGTACATCTGGCCGGGCACGTCGGCCTGGACCTCGGCGCTGAGCAGGAAGTCCACCAGCGCCTTCGCCCCGGTGGGGTTCTTCGCCCCCGTCAGCACGCCGGCGTACTCGACCTGCCGGAAGCAGGTGTCCAGCAGGGCCTTGGTGGGCGGGGCGGCGCCGTCGACGCTCTCCGCGGGCGGCGAGGAGGCGTAGGAGACGACGATCGGCCTGGGACCGCCGCCGGAGGAGCCGGAGAAGTCCACGGTGTAGGCCTGGGTCCAGCCGTCGGCCACCGCGACACCGTTGCCCCGCAGCTTCGTCCAGTAGTCCTGCCACCCGTCGGGGCCGTACTCCGCCACGGTCGCGAGCAGGAAGGCCAGCCCGGGCGAGGAGGTGGCGGGGTTCTCCACCTCGGTGAGACCCGCGTACTCGGGCTTGGCCAGGTCGTCGAGGGTCACCGGCTCGGGCAGGCCCCGCGCCGCGAAGTAGCGGGTGTCGATGTTGACGCACACGTCGCTGACGTCGACGGCGGTCAGCGCGTCGCTGCCCGGCACGGCGTGCTGGTCGGCGCCACCCGAGGCCGCCGGCGAGGTGTACGGCGCGAACACCCCCGCCTCCAGCGCGCGGGAGGCGAAGCTGTTGTCCACCCCGTAGGCCACGTCGGCCACCGGCGCGTCCTTGGTCAGCACCAGCTGGTTGGTCAGCGCCCCGGCGTCGCCCCCGGTGCGCAGGTCCACGGCGATCCCGGTCTGCCGGGTGAAGTCCGCGAGCACCCCGTCGGACAGCGCGAAGGAGTCGTGGGTCAGCAGGGTCACGCGGCCGGGGCCCGACGACGCCTGCTGCCCACCCCCACCACCCAGCGAGCAGGCGCTGAGGCTGAGGGCCAGCAGCGCGGCCGTGGCGAGGATGGGTGTACGCACAGTGCTCTCCCGTTGGTCACGGGCAGGCGCGCAGGCACCAGACGTTCCTCCACCAGCATGACCCGGATCAGGTTCGACGGTCGGGGGCTGCGCGCCCACCCTCTCAGCCCCGCGCCGCCGGAGGGGCGGAGAAGGGCTCCCGTGTCTGTATCGGTGCGAACACTAGCCTGGTGCGATGACCACGCTGCTGACGACGACCGAGACCGCTGACGCCCTGGCCGGGCTCCCGGGCTGGGAGCTCGACGGCCCGAGCCTGGTGCGCACGGCCCAGGCGCCGAGCTTTCCCGCCGCGATCGCCCTGGTCACCCGGGTGGGCGAGGTGGCCGAGGGGATGGACCACCACCCCGACATCGACATCCGCTGGTGCACGCTGACCTTCCGCTGCGCCACCCACAGCGAGGGCGGCATCACCGCGCTGGACGTGCGCCTGGCCGCGGAGATCAGCGCGCTGCTGGCTGCGGGCTGAGCTCCCGGACCCGAGCGGCCGGCGGCGGAGCCGTCCGCCGCTCGGTGTCCCCGCGCACCATCAGCAGCAGGACGGCCCCCGCGAGCGCCGGGTAGACGGTCCCGGTCACCGCCAGCGCGAACGGGCGCGAGAAGTCCCAGATGCTGGGCTGCAGGGCGAGCATCAGGCTGATGACGTCCGCCGCGAGCACCACCAGCAGCACGGTGGCCAGCACGCGCGAGGCCAGCGTCCGGCCCAGCGGACCGTGCACCAGCCACAGCGCCACCGGGACGAACCACACCCAGTGGTGGCTCCAGGAGATGGGCGAGGCGAGCAGGCCGAGCAGCTGGACCACGAGGAGCTGGCCGAGCCGGTCGCTGCGGTCCAGGCGCCACCACGCCAGGGCGGCGATCGCGCCGGCGACCGCAACCGCGACGAGCCACGCGGGCCCCGTCCCCACGTCGTGACCGAGCAGGCGGCTCAGCGCCCCGCGCAGCGACTGGTTGATGGCCGAGCCCACCGGACCCACACGGCTCGCGTCGGTGCCCACGTCGAAGAAGTAGGTGCGGGCCTCGGACGGCACGAGGACGAAGCTGAGCACCACGGTGCCCGCGAAGGCCGCGGCGGAGAACACGGCGGCGCGGACGTTGCGCCGTCCCAGCAGGTACAGACCGGTGATGGCGGGGGTGAGCTTGACCCCGGCGAGCAGCCCCACGAGCCCGCCGGTGACCCACCACCGCTGGTTGGTCACCGCCAGCAGAACGCCGAGCACCAGGAACACGTTCACCTGGCCGAAGGTGAGGGTGGTCCGCACGGGCTCCAGCCACACGCCCACGGCCGTCCACACCAGGGCGAGGCGCTGCCAGCCCGGCGTGGAGCACTGCTCGCCCACCAGCATCCGCAGGCTCAGCCGGACCACTCCGTAGAGGGCCGCCATGGTGGCGAGCTGCCAGAGCACGGCGAGCACGGTGAACGACGGCACCCAGTGCAGCGGCACCATGAGCATCGCGGCGAACGGGGGGTAGGTGAACGGCAGCGGGAAGTCCGGCGTCAGGTCGGAGTAGGTGAACGTGTAGAGCCCGCCGCTGCCCAGGCTGGCCGCACCGTAGGAGTAGACCCGCAGGTCGACCAGGTCCAACCCGCTGGAGATGCCGAAGGTGGCGGCCATCCGGCCCAGCACCGAGACCAGCAGCAGCAGCGGGGCGCCGAGACGGACCGCACGCTCGGCGACCCCGAGCGGCACCGGCGCCACGACGGGACCGGTCATCAGTCCTGCATCCGGTTGAACTGGGCGAGCAGCTCGCCGAACCGGCGGGTGTCGGCGTCGTCCCAGCCGTCGAGCAGGCTCCCGAACCGTGCCCTGCGGGCGACGCGGGCCCGGGCGAGGCGGGCGGTGCCGTCCGCGGTCATCGAGATCTTGGCGGAGCGGCGGTCGGCGCTGTCCTCCACCCGCCCCACCAGGCCCAGACCCGTGAGCAGCGCGATCTGGCGGCTCGCGGTGGGCTTGCCGATGCCGTAGTAGCTGGCCAGGTCGGTCAACCGGACCTCGCCGACCTCGTCCACGCGGAGCAGCAGCGCGTACGCCGCGGGCTCCAGGCCCGGGTGGACCTCCTTGGCCATCTCCCCGGAGAACGAGCGTGCCCGGCGGAACAGCACAGCCATCTCGTGCTCCACGAGGTCGTGGGGCCGGTTCCCGGTCATCGTGCAAGCCTAGGTGCAGTGCTGGGGACGGGCTCCCGACAGCCCGCCCACCGTGGTCTCGAACACCCGGGGCACCGGGTCGGGCCGCCGGGCGCACACTGGTGCCGTGCTGCTCGCCGCCTCGTACACCGGCCCCCCTGAGCTGACGCCCGCCCGGGTGTTCACCGAGTGGACGGTGGACGTGCCGACCGTGCTGCTGGTGCTCCTGCTCGGGGGTGCGTACGCGCTGGGCGTGCGGCGGGTCCGGGAGTCCGGCGGGACGTGGCCGGTGAACCGGGTGGTGGCCTTCACGGCCGGGGTGGTGCTGCTGGGCCTGCTGGGGTGCTCGTTCCTGGGCGTCTACTCCGACGTCCTGTTCTGGGTGCGGGCGACGCAGAACATGGTCGCGCTGATGGTGGTGCCGCTGCTGCTGGCGCTGGGGGCGCCGCTGACGCTCGCGCTCGCCGCGGTCCCCGGGCCCTTGGCCGTGCGGCTGCGGGCCTGGGGCCGGGGGCGCGTGCTGCGGTTCCTGACGTTCCCGCTGGTCATGACCCTCGTGCTGGTGGGGCCGTTGATCGTGCTGTACCTGTCGCCGCTGTACGAGCAGTCGCTGCGGCACGCGGCGGTGGGGTTCGGGGCGCGGCTGGTGCTCGTCGGCGGAGGGTTCCTGTACTTCTGGACGCGGGTGCAGCTGGACCCGACCCCGCGCGGCGGCTCGCACGTGGTGTCGTTCGCGATCAGCCTCACCGAGGCCGTGGCCGACGGCGCGCTGGGCGTGACGCTGTGGCTGGGTCCTGCGGTCGCGCCGGCCTACTACCTGGCGCTGGCCCGACCGTGGGGGCCGAGTGCGTACATCGACCAGGCCGTCGGGGCCGGGGTGCTGTGGCTCGGCGGGGACGTCGCGGGGCTGCCGTTCCTGTTCGTGCTGTTCCTGCGGTGGATGCGCGACGACGAGCGCCAGGCCCGGGTGGTCGACGACGAGCTGGACCGCGAGGAGCTGGTGGCGGTGCTCCGCGCGCCGGTCGACGGCTCCGAGCCGGCCTCGACGCCGGGGCTGTGGTGGGAGACCGACGAGAACCTCGCGGAGCGCTTCCGGAAGCGGTGAGCCCGGCCGGGTCGTCACCGCCGTACCGGCAGGGCCAGCTCCCCGGCGGCCGTCGCGGACCGCCGCGCTCGTCAGTCCAGGGCGCGGCGGCGGAAGCCCCGTACTCCGGTGACGGTGAGCAGCACGCCGAAGGCGAGCAGGGCCAGCAGGCACACCCAGGCCGGGATGTGGGCGACGCCGGGCACCATCGTCCCGCGCACGCCCTCGCTGACGTAGGTGAGCGGGTTCATCGCGCACACCACCTGGAACCACCGCAGCTCGGTCAGCCCGCGCCAGGGGAACTGGGTGGAACCGGTGAACAGCAGCGGCGTCAGGACCAGCGCGAAGACGATGTTGATCTTCGACGCCGTGACGCTGGTGCCCAGGGTGAGCCCGCCCGCAGCACCCACCAGCGAGCCCAGCACGAGGAACAGCGCGACGGCGGGCACCCCCGCCCAGGTGATGGACACCGAGCCGAGCACCAGCAGGCCCAGCGGGAACATGATCACCGCCGCGATGAGCGCCCGCACCGTGGAGAACACCATCTTCTCGAGGGCCACCAGGGTGGTGGGCAGCGGGGCGAGCAGCCGGTCCTCGATCTCCTTGGTGAAGGAGAAGTCGATGACCAGCGGCAGCGCCGTGGTCTGCAGCGCCGTGAGGAACGCGGTGAACGCGATGATGCCGGGCAGCAGGACCTGGGCGTAGCCGCCCTGGGTGTAGCCGAGCTGGCCGAGCACCTTGCCGAAGACGAACAGCAGGAACAGCGGCTGCAGCACCACCTGGGCTAGGAAGCTGGGCAGCTCGCGACCGGTGACGAACACGTCGCGCCAGAGCAGCGCGAGGAAGGCACGACGGACGGGCGGGCGCGTGGCGGTGGTGGCGGTGGTCATCGGAGGTCCCGTCCGGTGAGGTGGATGAACACGTCCTGCAGGCTCGGCTCGCCCAGGTCCACGGCCCCGAGCCGCCCCCCGCGCGCGGCGAGCAGGGTGCTCACCGGGGCCACGGCCGCCGCGGGCTCCCCGTCCAGGGCCAGGCGCACCCGCACCTGCCCCGGTCCGGGGGCGTCCTGGTCCCCGGAGGCGCCCACGGGCTCCGCGCGCTGCACCCCCTCGAGCCCGGCCAGGGCGGCCACAACCCCCGCGCCGGTGTCGCGCTCGGTGTAGCTGGCGGTGAGGTCGAGGGTGCCGCGGCCCTGCAGGGTGCGGGTGAGCTCGGCGGGGGTGCCCAGCGCCAGCAGCTTCCCGTGGTCCACGATGCCCACCCGGTCGGAGAGCTGGGCGGCCTCCTCCATGTCGTGCGTGGTGAGCACCACCGTCACCCCGCTCTCGCGCAGCGAGCGGACCTGGTCCCAGACGAACAGCCGGGCCTGCGGGTCGAGCCCGGTGCTGGGCTCGTCGAGGAAGAGGACCTGGGGGGAGTGCATCAGCGCCCGGGCGATGAGCAGCCGCTGGGCGAGCCCACCGGAGTAGCTGTCCACCTTGTCCCCACCGCGGTCCCCGAGGCCCAGCTGCTCGAGCAGGGCGTCGGCCCGTGCAGCCCGCTCCTCCCGCGGCACCCCGTGGTACGCGGCGTGGAAGACGAGGTTCTGCCGGGCGGTCAGCGACCGGTCGAGGTTCGAGCGCTGCGGGACGACGCCGAGGCGCATGCGGGCCCCGGCCGGGTCGGCCGCCACGTCGACGCCCCCGGTGCGGGCGACCCCGGAGGTGGGCACCACACGGGTGGTGAGCACCCCGATGGTGGTGGTCTTGCCCGCGCCGTTGGGGCCGAGCAGGCCGAAGACCTCCCCCGGCGCCACGGCGAACGAGAGCCCGTCCACGGCGTTGACGGGCCGCTTGGGGTAGCGCTTGACCAGGTCCCGGACCTCGACGGCGGCGGTGCTCACGGTGGCTCTCCTCTTGTCGGTGCGACCGTAGCGCCGGGGTCCGACCGTCGTCGGCCAGACTGCACCGGTGACCACCCTGCGCCGCGCCCGCGTCGACGACGTCGCCGTGCTCGTCGCCCTGGTCGAGTCCGCCTACCGCGGTGACAGCAGCCGCGCCGGCTGGACCACCGAGGCGGACCTGCTGCACGGCCAGCGCACCGACGCCGACGAGGTGGGCCGGGTGGTCGCCGACCCCCGCGGACGGGTGCTCGTGCTGGAGGACGTCGACGGTGGTCTGCTCGCGTGCTGCCACCTGGAGCCGCGGGCGGGCGGCACCGCGTACTTCGGCATGTTCGCGGTGCGACCCGGGCGGCAGGGCGGCGGCGTCGGCTCCACGGTGCTGGCGGAGGCCGAGCGGGTGGCCGCCGAGGAGCTGGGGGCCACCACGCTGGAGATGACCGTCATCCGCCAGCGCACGGAGCTGGTGGCCTACTACGAGCGGCGCGGCTGGACGTGGACCGGGGACACCCGCCCGTTCCCCGCCGACGACGTCCGCTTCGGGGTGCCGCAGCGCGCGGACCTGGAGTTCGCGGTGCTGTCCAAGCCCCTGGTCTGACGCCTGACCTCGGGACGCCACCGGGGTGGGCGGTCGGACCGGCGCGGCGCCGGCCCGCTGACGGTGGCCCACCCGGGGGCGGTGCCTGCCGCTGCGGCCCGGTCAGGCGGTCTCGACGGGCAGCAGGCTGCGGAAGGCGCTGCCGTGGAACACGAGCGGGGCCACGTCGGGCGTGGTCTGCAGGCCGTGCACGCGCAGCAGCACCACGGCGTGGTCACCGGCGGGCACCTCCTGCTGCACCGAGCACTCCAGCCAGGCCGAGGCGCCGTCGAGGAGCACGGCCCCCTCGGCGGTGGTGTGCAGGGTGAGCCCCGCGAACCGGTCGCCGGTCTTGGAGGCCAGGCTGCGGGCGGCCGCCTCGTGGGACTCCCCCAGCACGCTGACCCCGATGCGCGGCCGGCCGGTGAGCCGGGGCCACGTGGCCGAGGTGTTCTGCACGCAGAACGCCACCAGCGGCGGGTCGAGGGAGACGGGGACGAACGTGCTGGCCGTGAGCCCCACCGGGCTGCCGTCGACCTCCGCGCACAGCGACACCACGCCCGTGGGGAACTGCGCGAAGGCGCTGCGCAGGGTCAACGGGTCCAGGGGCTCGGCCTCGGTGCTCACCGGCTCATCCTCCCCCACGGGCGGGGTCCGGCCCGCTCAGCGGCGACCGAACAGCCGTGCCTCGAAGCCCGGGACTCGACGGACGGGGACTCGACGGACGGGGACTCGGTGACCTCCGCCGTCGCGACCGGCACGGCCGTGAGGCTCTGCTCCGCACGCACGCGCCCCAGCGGTGCACCGATCGTGCGATCGCGCGACGATGGATGGATGACCGCACCCCACGTCTCCGCCGGCGGCACCGCCGCGCTCGGCACCACGGAGGTCCACCGCATGGGCTACGGCGCCATGCAGCTCGCCGGCCCGCACGTCTTCGGCCCGCCTGCGGACCGCGACGCCGCGGTGGCCGTGCTCCGACGGGCCGTGGAGCTCGGCGTGGACCACGTCGACACCAGCGACTTCTACGGCCCGCACGTCACCAACGAGGTGCTCCGTGAGGCCCTGCACCCCTTCGACGGGCTCACCCTGGTCACCAAGGTCGGGGCGCGGCGCGACGCCGACGGCGGCTGGCCGTCCGCCATGACCCGCGAGGAGCTCGTCACCGGCGTGCACGACAACCTGCACCACCTCGGCGTGGAGCAGCTCGGCGCGGTGAACCTGCGTCTGCCCGACAGCTGGACCGGCTCGCTGGAGGAGCCGTTCACGGTGCTGCGCGAGCTCCAGGAGCAGGGTCTCGTCGCCCAGCTCGGCGTGAGCAACGTCTCGGCCGCGCAGCTCGACGAGGCGCTGGCGCTGGGCCCGGTGGCGTGCGTGCAGAACTCGTACAACCTGGTGCTGCGCGAGCACGACGCCCTGGTCGACCACTGCGCCGAGCTCGGGGTCGCGTTCGTGCCGTTCTTCCCGCTGGGCGGTTTCAGCCCCCTGCAGCACGACGGGCTCACCGCCGTGGCCACCCGGCTGGACGCCACCCCGATGCAGGTGGCGCTGGCCTGGCTGCTGCAGCGGTCCCCGGCGATCCTGCTCATCCCGGGCACGTCGTCGGTGGCGCACCTGGAGGAGAACATCGCCGCGACGAGCCTCGTGCTGGGCCCGCAGGACGTGACCGAGCTCGACGACGTGACCGAGCTCGACGCCCTGGCCTGAGCAGCAGCGTGCCGGCGGCCGCGTGCGCGGCCGGCGGAGCCGAACACCATCACGGCGTGCTCGTCAGCCACGCCAACGACCGGTCCTTCGCGCCGCACACACTTCCCGGGAGCGGCTACCGTCGAGGTGTGACGACCTCCGAGACCCCGGCCGACATCCACTTCTACTTCGACCCGGTGTGCCCGTTCGCCTGGATGACGAGCAAGTGGGTGCGCCAGGTGCAGGCCCAGCGGGACTACACCGTGGACTGGCGGTTCATCTCGCTGCGGCTGCTCAACGCCCACCTCGACTACGACGCGCACTTCCCCGTCGGCTACGAGGACGGGCACACCGCGGGGCTGCGGCTGCTGCGGGTTGCCTCCGCGGTCCGCGAGCAGCACGGGCGCGAGGCCGTGGGCCGGTTCTACCAGGCGGTCAGCGGGAAGATCTTCGACCTGCCGCCGGAGCAGACCGAGGACGGCGCCGGTCGGGGCCGGCCGGAGTTCGTCCGGCCCGTCCTCGAGGCGCTGGGCCTGCCCGCCACGCTCGCGGACGCTCTCGAGGACACCGGTCGCGACGTGGAGATCCAGGCCGAGACCGACGAGGCGCTGAGCCTGACCGGCAAGGACGTGGGCACCCCCATCCTGCACTTCCAGCCGCCGACGGGTGTCGCGTTCTTCGGCCCCGTGATCAGCCGGCTGCCCAGCGACGCCGAGGCCGCGCAGCTGTGGGACCACGTCGTGGGGCTGGCGTCGTTCCCCGGGTTCGCCGAGCTCAAGCGCAGCCTGCGCGAGCTGCCGCAGCTGCGGGCGCTCGGGGTCTCCGAGGAGGAGGCGGGGACCACCGAGGACTGGCACGGGGGCAGCCGCCGGCAGGCCGCCGACCGCGGGTGACCCGGTCCGCTTGACCGGTGCTGTGACTGGGACCACCCTGCAGCCATGGACGTGCAGGTCACCGGAGGTCGTGTCCGCGGTACCGAGGACGGCGGGGTCGCCCGCTACCTGGGCCTGCCCTACGCGGCGGCGCCGTTCGGCGAGCAGCGGATGGCGCCGCCGGCACCGGTGACGCCGTGGGAGGGCGTGCGGGACGCGTCGGCCTTCGGCGCCACCGTGCCCAAGGGTGACTACCCGCCGCAGTACCAGCGGCTGCTCACCGAGCAGGTGATCGCGGGGCCCGAGTGCCTGAACCTCAACGTGTGGACGCCGAGCGGTGCCGCGGGTGACCTGCCCGTGCTGGTGTGGATCCACGGCGGCTCATTCATGAACGGCTCCGGCTCGGTGCTGGAGTACGACGGCTCCGCCTTCGCGCGCGACGGCGTGGTGTGCGTGACCATCAACTACCGGCTCGCGGCCGAGGGCTTCCTGTTCACGGAGCAGGACGCCGCGGCCGGAACCGCGAACCTGGGGCTGCAGGACCAGGTGGCCGCGCTGCGCTGGGTGCGGGACAACATCGCCGCCTTCGGGGGTGACCCGGCGCGGGTGACCGTGGCCGGGGAGTCGGCCGGCGCGATGAGCGTGACGACGCTGCTGGCGATGCCCTCGGCCCGGGGGCTGTTCACCCAGGCCGTCACGCAGTCCGGAGCGGCCGCCCACACCCTCACCCCCGAGCAGGGGCTCACGGTCACCCGGACGCTGGCCGCAGCCCTGGGGGTGGAGCCCACCCGGGAGGCTCTCGCGGCCGTGGAGATCCCCGCCCTGGTCGCGGCCGCCGCGGGCCTCGTCGTGGAGGTGCAGACCGCGCCCGACCCGCAGAAGTGGGGCTCGCTCGCCCTGAGCCTGCTGCCCTTCGCGCCGGTGGTCGACGGCACCGTGCTGCCGCAGCACCCGCTGGACGCCTTCGCCGCCGGGGCCGCCGCGGACGTCCGCGTCCTGGCCGGCTCCAACCGGGAGGAGGCCCGGCTGTTCCTGGTTGCGCCCGGGACGATCGGGTACGTCGACGAGCCGACCCTGGCCGGTGGTGCCGCGGCCTACGGGTTGCCGCCCGAGGGCCTCGAGGTCTACCGCCGCAACCGGCCGGACGCCTCACCGGGGGACGTGCTGGCCTCGGTGGTCACGGACTGGTTCTTCGCGGTGCCGGCCGTCCGGCACGCCGAGGCCCGGGAGACCGGGGGCGGCACGACGTGGGCCTACCGCTTCGACCGGCCGTCCCCGGCCGACAACCACGGCTTCGGCGCCTGCCACGCGGCGGAGATCGCCTTCGTGTTCGGCACCACCGGGCTAGAGCAGGCGCACGCGCTCGTCGGTGACGCGCCGTCGCAGGAGGTCGCCGACACCGTCCACGGGACCTGGGTCGCGTTCATCAGCACCGGCGACCCGGGCTGGGCGCCGTACACCGCGCTCACCCGGACCACCGGCGTCCTCACCGAGCGGGTCACCGTCGTCGACGACCCGGACGGTGACGAGCGGCGGACCTGGGACGGGATCCGGTAGGCCCCTCAAAACGTGACCCGAGGAACACACGGGACGCCCCGACCGTTGGACCCAGGGACAGCACCATGATCAACGAGAGGGGCACATCGCAGTGACCAGCACGTACCAGGTCGTCAACCCCGCCACCGGCGAGGCCGGCCAGTCCTACCCCGAGGCCACCGACGCCCAGATCCAGGACGTCCTCGCGCGCTCCGACGCTGCGTACACGTCCTGGCGCACGACGACCAAGCCCGAGCGCGCCGCGATCCTGAACAAGGTCGCCGACCTGTACTCCGAGCGCATGGACACCCTCGCGGAGATCATCGGGCGCGAGATGGGCAAGCGCACCGCCGAGGCCAAGGGCGAGATCCACCTGGTCATCAGCATCTACAAGTACTACGCGGACAACGCCGAGAAGCTGCTCGCCGACGAGGCGATCAACCCGGCCATGGGCGGCAACGCCATCGTCCGCAAGGAGGCCGTCGGGTCGCTGCTCGGCATCATGCCGTGGAACTTCCCGTACTACCAGGTCGCCCGGTTCGCGGCCCCGAACCTCATGATCGGCAACACGATCATCCTCAAGCACGCCCCGCAGTGCCCCGAGTCGGCCACCGCGATGGAGCAGCTGTTCCAGGACGCCGGCCTCCCCGCCGACGCCTACATCAACGTCTTCGCCACCAACGACCAGGCGGCCACGATGATCGCCGACCCGCGCCTGGTGGGCGTCTCGGTCACCGGCAGCGAGCGGGCCGGTGCGGCCGTCGCCGCCGAGGCCGGCAAGAACCTGAAGAAGGTCGTCCTCGAGCTGGGCGGTTCCGACGCGTTCATCGTGCTCGACGGCAACGACCTGGAGAACACGATCAAGGCCGCCGTCACCGGTCGCATGGGCAACGCGGGACAGGCCTGCAACGCCGCCAAGCGCTTCATCGTCCTCGAGGACGTCTACGACCAGTTCGTCGAGGGCTTCACCCAGGTCATGTCCTCGCTGAAGACGGGCGACCCGTTCGCCAAGGACACCGACTTCGGCCCGCTCTCCTCCGAGGCGGCGGCCAAGGGTCTGGCCGCGCAGGTCGACGACGCCGTCAGCAAGGGCGCCACCGTGCGCACCGGCGGCAAGCGCGTCGAGGGCAAGGGCGCGTTCTTCGAGGCGACCGTCCTCACCGACGTCACCCCGGACATGCGCGCGTACACCGAGGAGCTGTTCGGCCCGGCCGCGGTGATCTACAAGGTCGCCGACGCCGACGCCGCGGTCGAGATGGCCAACGCCTCCGCGTACGGCCTCGGTGGCGTGGTCTTCGGCTCCGACGCCGAGCAGACCGCCGACGTCGCCAACCGCCTCGACACCGGCATGGTGTGGATCAACAGCGCGCAGGGCAGCGCTGCGGACCTGCCGTTCGGTGGCACCAAGCGCTCCGGCGTCGGCCGCGAGCTCGGCACCCTCGGCATCGACGAGTTCGTGAACAAGAAGCTCATGTACACCCCCAAGGGCTGATCTCCCTCGGACGCACGACTGCCCCCGCAGCCCCTGCTGCGGGGGCAGTCGTGCGTCCGGTCGAGCACACGGGAGGCGGATCCGCCCGGTGAGCGGGGCCCACCGCCGTCCCCCACACTCGTGATCATGACCAGCACCGAGAACACCACGTCCTTCTCCGACCTGGGCCGCGACATGTGGTCCTACCTCACCGGCAAGGAGGCGGTCATCGACTACACGTTCGTCGACATGACCGTCGAGGTGCCCCGCTCCACCGGCGCCAGCACCGAGAGCGCCACCTGGAAGCTCAACGGCACCCTGCGCATCACCACCTCCGACAAGGACAACCGCGGCGCCACGAGTGCCTGATCCCCGCCTGGTGGTGGTCGCCGACCTGCACGTCGAGGTCAGCGACCACCGCGCCAGCACCACCGCCCACCTGTTCTCCGAGCAGGGCGACCTCGTGCTGGACGTCGGCGACCCGGCCGTCCTGCTGCGCGCCGTCCCCGGCCGCGGACGCAGCCGCGACCTGCCCGTGCAGGTCCCGCGCGAGCTGCTCACCGACCTGCCGGTCCACCTGCGCAGCCACGGCCGGGACCTGGGCCGGGTCTCCCTCGCCGCCTCGGGCCGCCTGCGGCTGCGCCCCACCCCGACCGGCGTGCTCGTCGCCGCGCGGACCGGGCTGACCTACGGCCGCACCCCGTACGCGCTGGGCGTCGTGCTGGTGCTCGCCCTGGCCGGCTGGCTGCGCCGCCAGCGCTAGCGTCCCGAGCCGGACCCCTCTACGGTCCCGCTCAGCCCAGCCACTCGCGCAGCAGCGCCGTCACCGCTCCGGGCTGCTCCAGCGAGCTCATGTGCCCGCAGTGCTCCAGCACCTCCAGCCGGGCACCGGGGATCTCGGCGGCCATGAGCTCGGAGCCCTCCAGCGGCGTGATCTGGTCCTCACGGCCGCACACCACCAGCGTGGGGCAGGCGATCGCGGACAGCGACGGGACGCTGTCGGGTCGGGCGATGATCGCGGCCTGCTGGCGCAGGAACACCGCCGGACCCACCCGCTGCGCCATGGCGGTGAACTCCTGCTCCAGCGCCGCGACGTGGTCGGGGTGCATGGTGAGCGGCACCAGCGCCGCCACCACGCCGTCGAACCCTCCCTCGCGCACCTGGTCGACGAAGCCACGCCGCCGTTGGGTCTGCTCCTCGGAGTCGGGGCGGGGCTGGGTGTCCACCAGCGCCAGCCGGGCCACCCGCTCCGGTGCCTGCCGCACGATCTCCAGCGCTACGTAGCCGCCCATGGAGAGCCCGGCGAGCGCGAACGGTCCCTCCACGGTGGACAGTGCGGCGGCCGCCAGGGCCTCGACGCTGTCGTGGGAACCCACGTCCGCCACCACGCAGGCGACCTCCGAGGACAGCGCGGCGACCTGGTGCCGCCAGAGCTCGGAGTCGCACAGCAGCCCGGGCACCAGCAGCAGGGTGGGTCGAGTTCGCGTCATGCGATCGAGCCTAGGGCTCGGGCCGGCGGGGCTACGGTCGCACTCGTGGCCGACCTGCTCCCCCCGCAGAGCACCCCGGGCGCCGACCTGCCCGTGCGAGAGGCGCTGCCTGGGCTGGTGGCCGCGCTGCGGGCCCGCGGCCGCGCCGTGCTCGTGGCCCCGCCCGGCTCGGGCAAGACCACGCTGGCCCCCCTGGCGCTGGCCGACGTCGCGGCGGGGACCGTGCTCGTGGCCGAGCCCCGCCGCCTCGCCACCCGGGCCGCGGCCGTCCGGCTCGCGCACCTCCTCGGCGAGCGCCCCGGGGGCCGGGTCGGCTACGCCATGCGCGGCGAGCGGCGCCCGGGCTCGCGCATCGAGGTGGTGACCACGGGGCTGCTGCTGGCCCGGCTGCAGCGCGACCCCGAGCTGCCCGGGGTGGGCGCGGTGGTGCTGGACGAGGTGCACGAGCGCCACCTCGACGCCGACCTCGCGCTCGCGTTCGCCGTGGACGTGCAGGCGACGCTGCGGCCGGACCTGCTGCTCGTGGCCACCTCCGCCACCCCGGACACCGAGCGCCTGGTGGCCGCACTGGACGACGCCCCCGTGGTGAGGGCCTCGGCGGTCACCTGGCCCCTGGAGGTGGTGTGGGCGCCGCCGGCGAGCCCGCTGCCGCTGCTGGTCGACGCACGGGTGGACCCCCGGCTGCTGCAGCACGTGGTGGAGGTGGTGCGCCGCGCGCTCGGGGAGGTCGAGGGCGACGTGCTGGTGTTCGTGCCCGGTGAGGCCGAGGTGCACGGGGTGGTGCGCCGCCTGTCGGGGTCGGGCGGTCGCGGGCTTGGCGTGGACGTGCTCCCGCTGTACGGGCGGCAGGCCGCGGCCGAGCAGGACCTGGCCCTGCGGATGGGGGCGCGGCGGCGGGTGGTGGTGACGACGTCGGTGGCCGAGAGCTCGCTGACCGTGCCCGGGGTGCGCACCGTGGTGGACGCCGGGCTCGCCCGTGCCCCGCGCACCGACCACCGCCGCGGGCTCGCGGCGCTGGTCACCGGGCGTGTGTCGCAGGCCTCGGCCACCCAGCGGGCCGGGCGGGCGGCGCGGGAGGGCCCGGGCCGGGCGTACCGCTGCTGGTCCGCCGCCGAGCACACCCACCTGGAGCCGTTCACGCCCCCCGAGATCGCGATCACCGACCTCGCCGGCTTCGCGCTGACCGTGGCCGCCTGGGGCGCACCCGGGGGTCGCGGCCTGGCCCTGCTCGACCCGCCCCCGGCGGCGGGGATGGACGCCGCCACCACCCTGCTGACCGGGCTGGGCGCGGTGGACGCCGCGGGGCGGGTGACCGCGCGGGGCACCGCGATGGCCGAGGTGGGGGTGCACCCGCGGCTGGCCCGGGCGGTGCTCGACGGGGCCCCGCGGGTGGGTTCGCAGCGGGCCCGCGAGGTCGTGGCGCTGCTCTCCGACGACGGCCTGGCCGGACGGGAGGACGACCTGGTGGCCCGCTACCGGGCCCTGCGGCGGGGTGAGGACCGGGCCGCGGCCGCCCGCTGGCGCGACGAGGTGGCCCGGCTGCGCCGCGGTGGCGGGGCCGAGCACCCGCGCACCGGGCTGTCCGACGAGGTGGCCGTCGGCCTGGTGGTGGCCCTGGCGCACCCGGACCGGCTGGCTCGTGCGCGCTCCGCCGGCTCGGTGGACCACCTGATGGCCGGCGGCACGGGCGCGGTGCTCGACGTCGGGTCGGCGCTGCGGGGTGCGGCGGGCGGGGACGTGCGGTGGCTCGCGGTGGCCGTCGCGGACCGACCGGTGGGGCGCGCCGACGCCCGGATCCGCTCGGCCGCACCGGTGGACGAGGCCGTGGCGCGGGAGGTCGGGCCGGTGCGGACGGTCGAGGAGGTGCTGTGGTCCGACGGCGCGCTGGTGACCCGCCGTCGCGAGCTGCTCGGGGCGATCGTGCTGCGCGAGACACCGCTGGCGCACCCCGATCCGGTGGCCGTGGTCGAGGCGGTGCGGTCGGGGGTGACCCGGTCGGGGCTGGGCGTGCTGCGCTGGACCCCGGCCGCCGAGCAGCTGCGTGCCCGGATGGCGTTCTGCCACCACCACCTGGGCCCGCCGTGGCCGGGGGTGTCCGACAGCGCGCTGCTCGCCGGGCTCGACGCCTGGCTCGGGCCGGATCTCGTCCGGGTCCGCCGCAGCGCCGACCTGGGTCGGATCGACCTGACGGCGGCCCTGCGCCGGCTGCTGCCCTGGCCCGCCGCCACCCGGTTCGACGCGCTCGCCCCGGAGAGGCTGCCCGTGCCCACGGGGTCCACCGCCGCGCTGACCTACTCCCCCGCCGACGCCCCGGCCGAGCCGCCGGTGCTGGCCCTGAAGGTCCAGGAGGCGTTCGGCTGGACAGGGTCACCGCGGCTGGCCGACGGGCGTGCGCCGGTGGTGCTGCACCTGCTCTCGCCCGCGGGCCGGCCCGTGGCGGTGACCTCGGACCTGGCGTCGTTCTGGGCGCAGGGCTACCCGCAGGTGCGCGCCGACCTGCGCGGGCGCTACCCCCGCCACCCGTGGCCGGAGGACCCCCTGACGGCCACCCCCACCCGTCGCGTCTCCCACCCCCGCCGCTGACGCCGGTCGGGAGGCCGGGTGGTGGCGCCCCGGTCGTGGGACCAGGGGCAGGGTCGACGATCACGCGCGGGCGGGGCGGCCGGGCCGGCTACGTCGTGGTCCGCGCGCCCTCCAGCTCCGCGCGCAGGGCACGGATCTCCGCAGCGAGCTCGGCCACGTCGCGCTGCGTGGCAACCTGGCCCTCCTGCTCCACCTCGCGCACCCGGTCGAGCAGCCAGGAGGCCAGCGCCGCGGTCACGATCCCCAGCAGGGCGATGCCTGCGAGCATCAGGCCGACCGCGACGGCGCGTCCGGTGCCGGTGACCGGGAAGCGGTCGCCGTAGCCGACGGTGGTCACGGTGGTGGCCGCCCACCACAGCGCATCACCGAAGCCGGTGATGTTCGCACCGTCCTGACCGCGCTCGGCCTCGAGGACGGCCAGCGCCGCGACGAACAGCACGAGCCCGGTGGCCGTGCTGACGTAGAGGGCGACACGACCGCGCAGCGAGCCGCCGGCGTAGCGGTTGAGCACCGTCAGCAGGGTGACCAGGCGCAGCAGCCGCAGCGGGCGCAGCAGCGGCAGCACCAGCACGGCCAGGTCCGGCAGGTGGCTCCTCACGAACGCCCGGCGCCGCTCGGCCAGGCCCAGTCGCACCAGGTAGTCCAAGCCGAACGCCACCCAGGTCACCACCGTCACCGCGTCGCACACCGCTCGCCCCGTGCCGCCCGTCCCCGGACGCAGGATCGGCCACGCGTAGGCCGCCAGGAAGGCGACGGCGGCCACGGTCAACGGCCACTCCACGCGGTGGGCCCACCGGTCCTCTCGAGTCCTCGTCACGGTACGAGGGTGCCAGGACGGTCGGCGAGGTCCCTCCGGGCGGGGCCTGCGCGGAGCCCACCGGACGCCGCCGTCTGCGACCATCGTGGGTGACCGCCGCGGACGGCAGCCCCGACTGCGACGGGTCCTGCGGAGCGTCCCTCAGGGCAAAGACTTCCTCAAGACGCTGCTAAGATCGTCCCTGGAGCGCCGGGAAGTCTGGTCGGCACGATCATCAGCCATGCCCACGTCAGCCTGCCGAGAGGCTCCTCTTGTCCACGTCATCCCTGTTCTCCCGCGGCTCCTGGCCGGAGGCCGAGCGCATCAGTCGGCTGCTCCGCCGGGAGACCGTGGGCGGCGCCCTGCTGCTGGCGGCCACCGTGGCCGCCCTGACCTGGGCGAACTCCCCGATCTCCGACTCCTACTTCACGCTGCGGGAGCTGACGTTCGGCCCCTCAGCGCTGCACCTGGACCTGTCCGTGTCGACCTGGGCCGGTGACGGGCTGCTGGCCATCTTCTTCTTCGTCGCCGGCCTCGAGCTCAAGCGGGAGTTCGTCGCCGGGGACCTGCGCGACCCGCGGCGGGCCGCCCTGCCCGTCGTGGCCGCCGCCGGCGGGATGATCGTTCCCGCCCTGGTCTTCACCCTGGTCAACCTCAACACCGGCGACGGCGCCCTGCAGGGCTGGGCCATCCCGACGGCGACGGACATCGCCTTCGCGCTCGCCGTTCTCGCCGTCATCAGCACCAACCTGCCCACGGCGCTGCGGACGTTCCTGCTGACCCTCGCCGTCGTCGACGACCTGTTCGCGATCACGATCATCGCGCTGTTCTTCACCGCCGAGCTCTCGGTGCTGCCCCTGCTGGCGGCCATGGTGCCGCTGGCACTGTTCGGCTTCCTGGTGCAGAAGCGCGTCCGCAGCTGGTGGCTGCTGCTGCCGCTGGCGTTCGCAACCTGGGCGCTGGTGCACGCCTCGGGGGTGCACGCCACCGTCGCGGGGGTGCTGCTCGCCTTCACCGTGCCCGTGATCCGCTCCCAGTCGGCCGGCGGCCCGGACGCCGGCCCCGGGCTCGCCGAGCACCTCGAGCACCGCATCCGACCGATCTCGGCCGGCATCGCGGTCCCCGTGTTCGCCTTCCTCGCCGCCGGGGTCGCCGTCGGCGGGCTCTCCGGGCTGTCCGAGGCCCTGCGCGACCCCGTCGCGCTCGGCATCGTCGGCGGCCTCGTGGTCGGCAAGACCGTCGGTGTCACCGGGGCTACGTGGCTCATGGCGCGGTTCACGCGGGTGAAGCTCGATCCCGACCTGCAGTGGGTCGACGTGTTCGGGCTCGCGATCCTCGCCGGCATCGGGTTCACCGTGTCCCTGCTCATCGGCGAGCTCGCCTACGGCACCGAGAGCCTGCGCGACGACCACGTCAAGGTCGGGGTGCTCGCCGGCTCCCTGCTCGCCGGCCTCCTCGCGACCATCGTGCTGCGGGCGCGCAACCGGCACTACCGCCGCATCTGCGCCGAGGAGCAGCGCGACGACGACCACGACGGCATCCCCGACGTCTACGAGGACCACCACTGACGGCCGACCAGCACCGAACGGCACGAACCGGTCATGATGGCCCGGTGACCCACCGCCACGACGCCCTGTCGACCTCGACCCGGCGGGCACACCCGTGAGCGCAGGGCTGTTCGGGCTGCTCGACGACGTGGCGGCGCTGGCCCGCCTGGCGGCCGCCTCGGTCGACGACGTGGGGGCCGCCGCGGCCAAGGCCTCGCTCAAGGCGGCCGGCGTGGTGGTGGACGACGCGGCGGTGACCCCGCAGTACGTGCGTGGGCTCGCCGCCGAGCGCGAGGTCCCCATCATCAAGAAGATCGCCAAGGGCTCGGTCCGCAACAAGCTGGTGTTCATCCTTCCGGTGGCCCTGCTGCTGAGCCAGTTCCTGCCCGGGGCGCTCACCCCGATCCTCATGCTCGGCGGGGCCTACCTCTGCTACGAGGGCGCCGAGAAGGTGTGGCACGCGCTGGGCCACGGCGAGCACGGCGGCGGCCAGGAGCGCACGAGGTCCGAGGACGAGGTGGTGTCCTCGGCGGTGCGCACCGACCTCATCCTGTCGGCCGAGATCATGGTCATCGCGCTCAACGAGGTCGCCGACCAGGGCTTCCTCGCCCGGCTGGTCATCCTGGTCCTCGTCGGGCTGCTCATCACGGTGCTGGTCTACGGCGCGGTCGCGCTCATCGTGAAGATGGACGACCTCGGTCTGGCCATGGTCGAGCGGTCCGGGGCGCAGAGCCGTTCCGGACGGTTCGGTGCCGGCCTGGTCACGGCCATGCCGAAGGTGCTCAGCGTGCTCTCGGTGGTCGGCACGGCGGCGATGCTGTGGGTCGGCGGGCACATCGAGCTGGTGGGGATGGACGAGCTGGGGCTGCGAGCCCCCTACGACCTGGTGCACCACCTCGAGGAGGCCGTCCGCGACGCGGTGCCCGGCATCGGCGGGGTGCTCGCGTGGCTGACCAACACCGCGTTCTCCGCACTGCTCGGGGCCGTGCTGGGCGCGGTGGTGCTCGCCGTCATGACCGCGGTGAAGAAGGTCCGGGCCCGCTGACCTGGCGACGGTGCCGCGGGACCGCACGCACCCGGGACGGGTCTTGCCCGCGGGGCCGACCGGTCCTACTGTGCGCGAGTCACCGACAGCCTGGGGGATGTTCTCGTGCCCGACTTCAGCAAGCACGACGAACAGCCGCAGCCGCCCTACGGCCAGCCCGCACCTCCTTCCTACGGGGCCCCAACGCCCACGTACGGCCAGCCGGCGCTCTACTACGGTGCGCCCGCCCTTTACCACGGCCCGCCGGCGTCACCACCGGCCGTGCAGCCGGGCTACCGGCAGGCCTACGGGTACCCCGTCCCGAGCGGCAACGGCCCGACCGGAAAGATCCGTGGAACGGGCGTGGCCGTCCTGCTGACGATCGTGACCTTCGGGATCTACCCGCTGTACTGGTACTACGTGGTGCACGACGAGATGAAGCGCCACACCGGCCAGGGCCTCGGCGGCGGGCTCGCGCTGCTCATCGCCTTCTTCATCGGCGTGGTGGTGCCCTTCATCACCGCGAACGAGGTGGGCGAGCTGTACACCCGTCGGGGGTGGAGGGCCCCGGTCAGCGGAGCCACCGGGCTCTGGTACTTCCCCGGCGCCTTCATCCTCGTCGGCCCGCTCGTGTGGTTCGTCAAGACCAACGGTGCGCTCAACGCCTACTGGCGGGCGCTCGGCGCAAGCTGAGCTGGATCGTGACCAGCAAGCCCGACGACGCGGCGCGTCGAGCGCGCCATGGCACTGCTGCGCCGCGGCGACCTCACCGTCACCGAGGTCTGCTTCGCCGTGGGCTGCTCCTCGCTGGGCACGTTCAGCACCCGGTTCACCGAGCTGGTCGGCGTGCCACCCAGCGTGTTCCGCCGCGAGGCCGCGGGCACCGCAGCACTGCCGTCGTGCGTGGTGAAGACCGTGGGGCGACCGGTCAGGAATCGAGAAGCACGCCCCGCACCGCCGCACCTAGCGTGAGCGCCATGGACCTCACCCTGCACTCGACCTTCCTGCCGCACAACGACGCCGAGGCCTCGCTGGCCTTCTACCGCGACACCCTGGGGCTGGAGGTGCGCGCCGACGTGGGCTGGGGTGGCCACCGCTGGATCACCGTCGGTCCCGCCGACCAGCCCAGCAGCGCGATCGTGCTGGAGCCGCCCGCGATGGACCCGGGCCTGACCGACGACGAGCGCCGCACCATCACCGAGCTCATGGCCAAGGGCAGCTACGCGCGGATCATCCTCGTCACCGCCGACCTCGACGCCACGTTCGAGAAGGTCCAGGCCTCCGGGGCCGAGGTGATCCAGGAGCCCACCGACCAGCCCTACGGCGTGCGCGACTGCGCCTTCCGCGACCCGGCCGGCAACCACGTCCGCATCAACCAGGCGGTCTGAGCCGGCTCAGCCGAGCCAGGGCGTGATCATCTCCGTCATGGCGTCGCCGAGCGCAGCCTGCAGCGTCGGCCCGTAGGTGATGCGGCCGACGCCCAGGCGGGCGAAGCGGGCGAGGTCGTGGCGCACCGGGTGCGCGGTGCAGTTCACCGGGACCGAGACCGCCGCTACCACGGCGGTGATGAGCTCGTCGTCGTGCTGGATGCGGACGGGGTACACGCTGCTCGCGCCCGCCTCGACCATCGCCTGCAGCCGCTCGATCGCCTCGTCGGCCACCGCAGCCGCGTTCTCGGCGTGCAGGAACAGGTCGGTGCGGCCGTTGATCCACAGCGGCACACCGTGGGTGTCGGCGGCGGCGCGCAGCCCGGCGACGTACTCGGCGTGCTCGGGCGTGGAGCGCACCCGGCCACCCTCGGAGTGCACCGTGTCCTCCAGGTTCAGCCCCACCCCGCCGACCTCCAACAACCCGGCCACCAAGTCAGCCGGGCTCTGGCCGTAGCCCGCCTCCAGGTCCACCGACACGGGCACGTCCACGGCGGCGATGATCGGGCGCACCGCGTCCAGCACCTCCTGGAACGTCTGCCCCTCGTGGTCCTCGGCGCCGCGGGAGTCGGCCAGCGGGTGACTGCCGATGGTGAGCGCGGTGAAGCCGGCCGCCACTGCCGTGCGCGCCGACCACACGTCCCACACCGTCGGCAGCACCAGCGGGTGACCGTCGGCGTGCAAGGTGGCCAGGGTGGTCGCGCGGGCGACAAGCGTGTCGGTGTTCATGACCTACACGGTAGGGCCGTGGCACCCGAGGGCGTTGACGAGGCGCTGGCCCGGATCGCCGCCGACAAGCCGCAAGACCGACCCCTGGGTGCGCACCCTGCAGAAGGACCTGCGCCGCCGGATGCTCGACGAGCTCGTCGCACGCGGGACCCGAGGCGGCCATCCGCACCCGGCTCGACGCGGCCGTGCTCCACGGGATGCAGCCCGACGAGGCCACTGCCGCGCTGGTGAGTCTCGTCCACGCGGCGCAGCTGCGCGGAGCAGCGTTCCCGGGGGCCGACCGCAAGCCCACTCGAGAAGCGGATGACCGAGATCGCCGAGGGCAGCTGGGGCAGCAGGGCCGTTCGCGACGCCGTCGCCCAGGTGTACGCCGCCACGTCCGTTGCGATGATCGCCACGACGGTGGTCGTCACCTCGAGCTGAGCGGGCAGAGGGTCGCCGGCACCGAGTCCCGGAACGCCGCAATACGGCATCTGTGCTCCTCGGCCGCTACCTGGCGGTCACGCGCACCCCCGAAACCCGCTCCCGCCCTGGTTCCGTCCATGGCCGGTCCCGCGCAGACTGTGACCCGTGACACTTCCCCGCCCCCAGTCACGTGATGAACGGAGGGAGGCGCTGCTGACCGACTGACCGAGCGCCTACCCGTACACCCCGATCACCCCAGGCCCGTTCAACGACGAGAGGGACCACCCATGAGCACTCCCACCACAAGCCGCACCGAGGCGATCGCCGCCGCGGCCGACGCCGTCGTCCAGCGGGTCGGGGCCGAGGTGCCCGGCGTCGTGGCCGGCGTCACCGACCGCGAGCAGAACCTCTACCTCGGTGCCGCGGGCTCCCGCGACCTCGGCACCGGCGAGCCGATGACCACCGATACCGTCATGGCCATCTTCTCCACCACCAAGGCCATCACCGGCACCACCGCGCTGCAGCTCGTGGAGCAGGGTGACCTCGACCTCGATGCCCCCGCCTCGGACTACGTCCCCGCCCTCGGGGACGTCCAGGTGCTCGACGGCTTCGACGACGCCGGCCAGCCCGTCCTGCGGGCCCCGCGCTCGGCCATCACCACCAAGCAGCTCCTGCTGCACACCGCCGGGTTCGGCTACGACTTCTTCAACACCCAGTACAACCGGCTGGCCACCGAGCACGGCCAGCCCTCCATCGTCAGCGCGACGCGGCGGGCGCTGCAGACGCCGCTGCTGTTCGACCCCGGCACCCAGTGGGAGTACGGGTCCAACATGGACTGGGCCGGGCAGGTCGTCGAGGCCATCACCGGCAAGCGCCTGGGCGAGGTGATGCAGGAGCGGGTGTTCGCACCGCTGGGCATGACCGACTCCGCGTTCACCCTCACCGACGCCACCCGCCCACGGCTGGCCACCATGCACCAGCGCGGCGAGGACGGAACCCTGGTGCCCACGGAGTTCCAGCTGCCCGAGCCGGAGATCCACATGGGCGGGCACGGCCTGCACTCCACCGTGGGTGACTACCTGCGCTTCCTGCGCATGTGGCTCAACGACGGGGCGTCGGACTCCGGCGAGGCGGTGCTCAAGCCGGAGACGGTGCGGATGGCCGAGGCCAACCACCTGGGCGACCTCAAGGTCAAGATGCTGCCCGGGGTCATCCCGAGCCTGTCCAACGACGCCGAGTTCTTCCCCGGCATGCCCAAGTCCTGGGCGTACACCTTCATGGTCAACGACGAGGACGCCCCCACCGGACGCCCCGCCGGCAGCCTCGCGTGGGCCGGGCTAGCCAACCTCTACTACTGGATCGACCGCCGCAACGGCATCGCCGGGTTCTGGGGCACCCAGATCCTCCCGTTCGCCGACGCGGCCTCGGTCACCGGCTACCTGGAGATGGAGACCGCCGTCTACGACGCACTGAACGGCTGAAGCACGCGACGGCGGGGACGGGTTCGCGCCTGTTCCTGCCGTCGGGGGGTGCTCAGCCGAGCCAGGGCGCGATCATTGCCACGCTCGCGGTGCGACGTCAGGTGTACGCGGCCGAGGTTCGCGCCAGTCCCGAGCTCGCGCGCCACTCCTCCGCCGCCGCCTCGACGGTGTACTCGAGCAAGTGGTTGTCCGCCATGGACTCGAGCGCTTCGCGAACCTGAGCCGGGGTGGCGTGGAAGAACTCCCGTCGGGCGTTCACGAGATTCACCCGTACCGCGGCGAAGTGGTGGTGCAACCGCAGCTCGAGGCCGACAGCATCCGGGCTGAAGATGAGGGCGTGCGTGTCGAACGTGAACGGCACCGAAGCGTCACCCAGCTCGCGAACCCGATCCATCGGGTCCTGGCGTCGGGTCATGCCGATCTTCACCATCCGCTCCCCGAAGGCCCCGACGTTGGAGATCACGTACACGTAGCCCATCCGCACGTGGGCGGCACGGCTGATCACCTGCTCGATGGCACCGTCGATCTCACCGAGCTTGGACCGCATCTCCTCTGCACCAGCGTGGTTGCCGGACGCTTCCATCCGGGCGAGCACGTTCTCGACGTGGTTTCGCTCCTTCTCCAACCGAGCCTTCTCGCGGTTGAACTCCCGCTGGGCGGCCTGCTCCTCGCGGAGTCGCTCCTTCGCCGCCCGGGTCGTCTCCTTCTCGGCCTCGACCTTGGCCAGGTAGTCGGCCATCACCTCGATCTCGTAGCTGCGCACGTGGTGGTACGCCGGCGAGATCGCGATGTTCATCGTCCCGCCGAGCCGCGCGATGGTGTTCGCCGCCTTCGTCAGCCGTTCCACCGACGCGGACCGGGAGTGCGGCTTCACCGTGCGGACGCAGTTGTCCGCCTCTGCGTTGTAGGCGCGCAGCAGCAGCTTGGAGAAGTCAGTCACCATCTTCCGGCCCTTCACCGCCGACCCATCGACCTGCCAGGTCTTGGGCGCGTCGACGGCCCGGCCCGCGGTGATCAGGTCCTTGCTCTCGCTCCTGATCCGGGCGAGCAGGTCCTTGTAGGCGACGGCGCTCTCCAGCGGGTGCGCGTAGTCGTAGATGCCTGCCTCCTGCAGCAGCGCGATCTCCTGCGTCTCGACGATCTCCCGACGCGCGGCGGCGAGCTCGTGACGGGCCTGGACCACCTGCTGCTGCAGCTCGGCGAGCTGGTGCTGCGCCACCCCGAGCTCATCGCGGACACCCTCCGCCGCGATCGCGAGCTCGACGGTGCCGAGCAGCCCTGCCGTGTCCAGTGCTGCACGGAGCTGGGCGTTCTCCTCCTCCAACGCCTTCTTGCCGGCGCCGAACAGTCCGCCCCCGGAACGCGCCGCCGGAGGGACGAGCACCGGCGCACCCGACGACCCGGGTGCGGCTGGAGCGTCCTCGACCCAGAACACCCATCCCGGTGGTGCCGCAGGCCAGCTCGGGAGCGGCGCCCACCGCTCCGGCGGCACCCAACCGTCAGGCGGTACCGGCCACCCGGGTGGAACCACGAACCGTCGTGCCACAACGCCCCCCTCGGACCACCGGCGTCAATGCCGTGCGGGCAGTGAACCATTCGCCGTCCAGGCCTGCGACGGGCACCAGGATTCGAGGGTGAGGGGGCTGTGGCAGTGGGGAGCGCGGGCGGACCTCACGAGTCCAGCGCGGCGATGAGCAGCTCACCGACCAGCCTCAGGTCGTCGAGCTCGACATCTCGGCCCTCGGGAACGGCCCGCGCGACCCGCAACGAGCGGGCGGCGCCATCGTCAAACCACCTCCGGGCGTGGAGCAGTGCGTCCGCACGCAGCTGATCACCGGCCCGCTCCAGCTGAGCGCGCGCTACCGGCCCGCACTCCCGGTCGAGCGTGAGACGGACGATGTCCAGCAGGTCGCTGCCCTCCTTCGCCCGGCCGCGGTTCATCACCGCCTGCAGCTTCATGGCGACGAGGGCACCGGGCTCGGCGACGGCGACCTGGAGAGGGTCCAGCCCCTCCGTGCTGACGACAACGGGCGAGGCGGAGGTGACCGCCCAGTCGTGGGCGAGGACGTGGAGGCGGTCGGTCGGGTCCTCGGGTAGACGCGCGAGGTCCGCGTCGGTGACCTGGAGGACGTCGACCTGGACCTCACCGAACGGCGTCGTGACCACCGCACCCGACGGACCACTGGGCGCGGCCCCCGCCGAGAGCAGCAGCTCGAGCTGCGCGACCTGCCCCGGGTGGCTCCGGTCCACCGTGTCCAGGTCGGTGGTGACCCGGTACGCGGTCGACAGCCGACACAGGACGGCCATCCCTCCGACCAGCACGACGGGCCGCCCGGTCTGCTCGACGATGACGGGGACTGCACTCACCAGTGCCGTCATCACGCTCCCGGTCAGCCGGACGATCGGGGGCTCACCAGACACGGCGCCACGGCTCCGGCGGTGTCCACCCATCGAGGATCTCGCGGCCCCGTCCCGGGTCCTGCGCAAGGTCCAGCGCTACGAACACCGGGTGCGCCAGCGGCCACGGCTGGCGGTTCACCCGCCGTGCGCACACCGCAGGAACGGGCGCGATCCGCACCCGCGCCGCCCGCGCGGCGGGCGACGCCGCAAGCCCCAGCAGCTGGGCCGCGCGACGCAACGTGCTCGCGTCAGGCACCAGGAAGTCGGCCGGGTGGTTGGCCCGCGCGGCGACCGGTGCCCCGTACGCGGCAGCAGCGACCGTGTCGGACAGGGCCCAGCCCACGGTCGACTCCGCGTCCTCGAGCCCGAGGTGCAGGACGCCGTCGTCCGCGGACGACGGGAGCTTGGCGACGTCGATGGACGGGGTCTGCCAGTGCTCCGCCAGCGCCCAGAACAGGTCTGGCGGCACCGACGCGCGATCGGCCGTCGTGAGTCCCTCCGACCGCAGCGCCGTCATCACTGCGGAGACCGAGCTCGGCGCCCTCGACAACGCCGCCGCCACGGCCCGCACCCCGGTGGGCTGGTCGGGCGAGGTCAGCAGGTGCGCTGCCACCTCGCGACCCACCTGCCCAGCGAAAGCGGACCGGACCGGGCTTGGTGGCGCCATGGGCGAGACATCGGTGTCGATGAACACACCCGGACCGACGATCCTGAGATGTCCGCGGAGGTCAAGCCATCCCCAGCCGGCGCCGCTCAGGAGCCTTCGCGCTTCGGCGGTGACACGGTCTGCGACGACCACACCGATTGCGCCACTGGCGAGAGTGCTCCCCCAGTGAGGCAGGCCTCTGACGACGGCCCTGTCGTCGGCCAGCGCCAACGCCTGCACCTCGACCTGCACCCGGGTGCCGCGGTCCAGCTCGAGCACGATGTCGGGCCTGCGCCCGTTGGCCATGGCCACCTCGGTGGCGGTACCGACGCAGAGACCGGTGAGCGCCTCGCGGAGCTGCTCCACGATGCCTCGATCTGCGGTCCCCTGCACGAGTCCATCATCGTAGCGGTTCGGTGTTCGGTCAATACCGAACACCGAAAGCTTAGCGAGAATCGCCCCGACGGCGGCGGGAGGTCAGCTGATGCGGGTGACGACGTGCGCGCCCTGCTGCAGGTGCTCCGCGGTGAGCGCGAGGCCGAGGCCGCGGGAAGCGCCGATGACGAGGACGGTGGGTGCGGTCACGGGTGGGTCTCCTCGATGGCGACCAGGGTTTCGGCGTTGGCGTGGGCGCCCTTCTCCCGGTCGGCCGGCTCGGGCAGCAGGTCCAGGAAGGCGGCGGTGCTTGCCGGATCGAGCCGGTGGAACGGGTGGTCGCCCGACGGCAGGATCCGGTCGACGGTCGTGAGCTCCAGGGTGTGGCGGCGCAGGCGCGGGGTGAGCATGCCGCTGGTGGTGATGTGCACGTCTTCCCGCAGCACCTGCGCCACACCGCGCTCCAGCCCGCGCGAGAGGCTGTCGGCCCGCTCGACGGCGTGCAGCAGCAGCTCGCCCCAGTGGCCGAGCACCAGCTGCAGGTCCGGGTGGCGGTCGACGGTGCCGCGCAGAATGAGCCGCAGCACCGCGGTGCCGGCCTCCACGTGCCAGCGCCACCCTTAGGTGGAGAGCCCCAGCTCGACGGCCGGCTCCAGCCCGCGGTGCGACGCGTCGCGCACAGCGGGCGGCGGGATCTGCGGATGCGGGAACACCGGGCGCCGCAGCCGGGCCGCCAGGTCGAGCGCGTCGTCGTTGGCGGGGTCGTCGAGCGGGCGGTCACCGCTGCGGCCGTAGGACATGATCCCGACGTAGCCGTCGCGGGTGGCGCTGCGCTCGAGCTCGGCCACCGCGGGTCGCGGGGTCGGACATGGGCAGCGTGGTCAGGGCCCGGAACCGGGTGGGTTGCGCGCGGACGACGGCGGCGGCACGGTCGTTGGCCTGGCGGCTGAGGGCGACGGCCTGTGCAGCGGGCAGGCCGTGGGTGCCGGGCGGGGCGAGAGAGAGCACTTGGACGTGGAGCGCGGCCTCGTCCCTGGCCGCTACCCGTCCGTCGCCGATGTCGAGCAGGCGCTCCGGGATGTCGCCGCGGTCGTTCAGGGAGACGCTCTCGTCGCGGACGCCGGCCGGCTGGGCGCGCAGGACGCGGTGGAACTCCGGGATCGTCCAGTACTCCTCGATGGCAACGGTGCGCGTGCGAGCTCCTTCCGCTGTACTGACTCCCACCGCGCAGCGGATCATCGAGGCCGCCCGGGTGGAGTTCGGCGACCGGGGCCTGGAGGCGACCACCATCCGAGCGATCGCGCAGCGCGCGGGCGTCGACCCCTCCCTGGTCATCCAGCACTACGGCTCCAAGGCCGACCTGTTCACCTCCGCCATCCAGCTCGACGAGGGCGCGGACCGCGACCGGCACCTGGACGACGTGCTCCACAAGTGCCTGGGCGAGCTGCCGCCGGAGACCCGCGCGCTGGTGCGGTCGATGCTCACCTCCCCCGGGGCCGCAGCGTCGATGAAGGCCTACCTCGACGAGCGGGTGGCCAACCTGGCGCGGGCAGACGACGGGCCGGACGCCGAGCTCCGCGCCGCCCTCACCGTGAGCAGCATCCTGGGCCTCACCATCGCCCGGCACTTCCTGGCCCTGGACGCGCTGACCGACATCTCCGAGCAGCAGGTGGAGACCGTCGCGCGTCCGTGGCTCACGCCCGGCGGCGGTACCAACGTTGACCGTCGTCACACAAGGCACTAAAAAGGCGTCACAGTCTTAGACTGAGAAACAAGTACTCGCGATTAACCGCGGAAATTGACCTAATAAGCAACTAGACCTTACGCGTCCGCGGTACGGTCAGAAGTGCCATCCAGCCACAGGCCCCTAAGCGGACTTCCTCACTACGGGCAATTCTAGCCCTTGAAGACCCCACCCAATAAAGAAAATTAGGTACGGGTCAACAACTGTCAATTTCTCTGGATTCGTGGCGAAATCTAGAGCCGAGTCGCCTGCGCCCTTACTTGAATCAGCAATTTTGACCATTCCACGACAAGCGCGCCTGATCTGGTCCAACGGCCGTCGGTTGGTCACAAACTCGTTCATTGAGTCGCTTATTTCCACCGGAGTCATCGAACGCTTCGGAGCAAGCCGACCGACTGCGAGAAGGAGGGCTGAACACATGTCTACGTACGCATCGCTCCCCGTAATTGCGATCTGTGTCCGTCGGCGCCTTTCAGTCGGACCAATCTTAAGACTTTCGATCAGGCTAGGCTTGATTGTCGCCGCGATCTTGCCAAAGAATGAACTCCACTCGGGCCTCCGCAGAATAAGCTCAGGGCCGTCTACCTGCTTCTCGATGCCGTTGTACTCACAAAGTTCACTGCACAACTCCTGCATTATAAGGGGACTGCCGAAGCTCTGCTCCACAAGTTTGGAGGCAAGCGCCCCTTCGGAGTCCTTAAGATTTAGAACCTCGAAGCCTTGGGTCGCGATTCTGAGTAACTCGAGATCGGACCATTCCTCAACCTGCAGACCTCGAACGCGACCCGTCAACTCTCCTTCCACCTGGAGAAGGTCCATAATGCGAGTGGGGATCGCAATCAAGATATAGCGCACACCATAGTAGATCTGATCTTTGATTTCGCGGGCAAGCAGTTGCCGGACGGACTCATCGGCATGATGGAAGTCGTCGATTACAACCGTGTAGCTACCACTGAAAAGTTCATCTCTTACGATTTCGGAAATTGACGAGGCCGAAACCCTTGTAGTCTGCGAAGACTTCGTCCACGACGATGAGCCACCCCCACCGCGCCGCCGATCGGAAAGCCCGCCGATCCAAGTCGGACATTGAAGTCAACTCCGCCTTGCTCTGTGCTAGTAGTCGCTACCTGACTACTGACAATGGCGCTCACTCTGTAGGCCAGCTTCTCCCAGAAAGCTTCCATGGAATCGAGAGACCCCCCAGCGAGGTGGATCCAGCGGTGCCCGTCCTCGTTCAGCACCTTCTCCACGAGAACCGATTTCCCGGACTTACTCGGACCGGAAATTGCAAGCACCTTATTTCCGGAACGCAGGTACCTTCGAACTTCCCGCTCCAAGCTCGCCTCGTCGCGCCGAACATACGTGACCGTGGGCGCACCGCCAGTGACGAAAATCTGCTCAAGCGCATAGTCCATTTATCAAGCATAGTCGGCATCACCTGCCACTTGTCGACTAGCCCGGGCTAACGGTGCTGCCGCTACACGTTGAAGCGGAACTCCACGACGTCGCCGTCGGCCATGACGTAGTCCTTGCCCTCCATGCGGACCTTGCCGGCCTTCTTGGCCTCGGCCATGGAACCGGCGGCGACGAGGTCGTCGAAGCCGACGATCTCGGCCTTGATGAAGCCGCGCTCGAAGTCGGTGTGGATGACGCCCGCGGCCTGGGGGGCGGTCGCGCCCTGGGGGATGGTCCAGGCGCGGGACTCCATCGGCCCCGCGGTGAGGTACGTCTGCAGGCCCAGGGTGTGGAACCCGGTGCGGGCCAGCGCGTTCAGGCCCGGCTCGGTCTGGCCGATGGACTCCAGCAGCTCCAGGGACGACTCCTCGTCGAGCTCCAGCAGCTCCTGCTCCACCTTGGCGTCGAGGAACACGCAGTCCGCGGGCGCCACGGCAGCGGTCAGCTCGGCCTTGCGGGCTTCGTCGGTCAGCACGGCCTCATCGGCGTTGAACACGTAGAGGAACGGCTTGGTGGTGAGCAGCGTCAGCTCGCGCAGCAGGGGCAGGTCCACCTCCTTGGGCGCGGAGATGAGGGTGCGGCTGTCGCTGAGCACGGCCTCGGCGGCCTTGGCGGCCTCCAGCACGGGCTTGCGGTCCTTGGCCGTGCGCGCCTCCTTCTCCAGGCGCGGCAGGGCCTTCTCCAGCGTCTGCAGGTCGGCGATGATGAGCTCGGTCTCGATGACGGAGATGTCGGCCATCGGGTCGACCTTGCCGTCCACGTGGATGACGTCGTCGTCGGCGAACACCCGCACCACCTGGCAGATCGCATCGGCCTCGCGGATGTTGGCCAGAAACTTGTTGCCCAGCCCCGCGCCCTCGCTGGCGCCCTTGACGATGCCGGCGATGTCGACGAAGGACACGGTGGCCGGCACCAGCTTCGCCGAGCCGTGGATCTTGGCCAGCTCCGCCAACCGGTCGTCCGGCAGCGCGACCATGCCGACGTTGGGCTCGATGGTGGCGAAGGGGTAGTTCGCCGCGAGGACGTCGTTGTTGGTCAGCGCGTTGAAAAGGGTGGACTTGCCGACGTTGGGCAGGCCGACGATGCCGAGGGTGAGGCTCACGGTCGGTGGAGTCTACGGACGTGCGCACTCAGTCCACCGCCACGCCGTAGCTGCGGGCCAGCCCGCTGACCTGACGGCGCGACCGCTCAGCCGCGCACCGCGCCGACCACGCTCGCCACCCCCAGGGCCAGCGGCACGAACCCCACCACCCCGGTGAGCACCAGCGCCCCCACCACGCGCACCCAGCCGCGGCCCACCGCGAGCCCACCGCACGCCAGGGCGATCGCCACCCCCCACAGCGCGGTCCCGCCCACGGCGCCGACCAGGAAGTCCCCACCCGGGGACTCCGCGCTGGTGGTCGGCGCCTGGCTGCTCAGCCCCCGGTTCAGCGACTCCACCAGGCTCGCGCCCGCGGTCAACCACGTCCACACGCTCAACCCCAGCGCCACCAGGGCACCCACGCAAAGCGCGACCCCACCGAGCTGACGGCCCGGGGTGGTCGGCGGGGCGGGCACGGGGACGAACACCGGCCACCCCGGACCGGACGGCGGCGGGAACGGGGGGTGCACCCGGTGATGATGACGGGCACAGCGCTGCCGCGGGAGCGGTTCGTCGGGATGCCGTCCCGACCTTCGCCACCGGAACGGAACGATCTCGTCACCCCGGGTGCCCGGATCGACGCACTCCGGCCCGTCCTCGCGTAAACTTCACAGAGGTCGAGAGGCGCTGCAACGGGCGAGAGCCCGCCACGCTCGACCGCGAGCACCACGAAGGGCGCCTCCGTGACACCCCGGAGGCCGCACGATGACCGAAGCCCAGCCCACGCCCGACGTCGCGCTCCGCCCGGACGCCACCGAGGCGCTCACCGCGCTGCTCACCGAGCGCGTGCTGGTCTTCGACGGCGCCATGGGCACCATGATCCAGCGGCACGGCTACAGCGAGGCCGAGTACCGCGGCGAGCGCTTCGCGGAGTGGCCGAGCGACCTGCAGGGCAACAACGACCTGCTCACGCTCACCCAGCCCGGGGCCATCAGCGCCATCCACCGCGCCTACCTCGACGCGGGCGCGGACCTCATCGGCACCAACACCTTCAACGCGCAGGTCATCTCCATGGCCGACTACGGCATGGAGTCCCTCGCCTACGAGCTCAACCACACCTCCGCCCGGCTGGCCCGCGAGCAGGCCGACCTCGTCACGGCGCTGGACCCGACGCGTCCCCGCTACGTCGCCGGCTCGCTCGGGCCCACCAACCGCACCGCGTCCATCTCCCCGGACGTCAACGACCCCGGCGCCCGCAACGTCAGCTACGAGAGCCTGGTCGAGGCCTACCTGCAGCAGGCCAACGGCCTCGTCGACGGCGGGGCGGACCTGCTGCTGGTCGAGACCATCTTCGACACCCTCAACGCCAAGGCCGCGATCTTCGCGCTGGAGACCCTGTTCGAGGAGCGCGGGCGCCGCTGGCCGGTGATGCTCTCGGGCACCATCACCGACGCCTCCGGGCGCACCCTCTCCGGCCAGGTCACCGAGGCGTTCTGGAACTCCGTGCGCCACGCCCGGCCGCTGCTGGTGGGGCTGAACTGCGCCCTGGGCGCGGCCGACATGCGGCCCTACCTCGCCGAGATGGCGCGCATCGCCGACTGCTTCGTCTCCTGCTACCCCAACGCCGGGCTGCCCAACGCCTTCGGCGAGTACGACGAGGCCCCCGAGCAGACCGCGGACATCGTCCGCGAGTTCGCCGAGAGCGGGCTGCTCAACCTGCTGGGCGGCTGCTGCGGCACCACCCCGGACCACATCACCCGGATGGCGGCCGTCGTCGACGGGGTGACCCCGCGCGTGCGCCCCACCCTCGACCCGGCGTGCCGGCTCTCGGGCCTCGAGCCGCTGACCATCGTGCCCGCGAGCCTGTTCGTCAACGTCGGCGAGCGCACCAACATCACCGGCTCGGCCCGCTTCCGCAACCTGATCAAGGACGGCGACTACGGCACCGCCCTGAGCGTGGCCCGCCAGCAGGTGGAGAGCGGCGCGCAGGTCATCGACATCAACATGGACGAGGGGATGATCGACGGCGTCGCGGCCATGGACCGCTTCGTCAAGCTCGTGGCCAGCGAGCCGGACATCAGCCGTGTCCCGCTCATGATCGACTCCTCCAAGTTCGAGGTGATCGAGGCTGGGCTGCGCTGCGTGCAGGGCAAGCCGATCGTCAACTCCATCTCCATGAAGGAGGGCGTCGAGAAGTTCAAGCAGCAGGCGACCCTGTGCCGCAAGTACGGCGCGGCCATCGTCGTCATGGCCTTCGACGAGGACGGCCAGGCCGACAACCTCGAGCGCCGCAAGACCATCTGCCGCCGCGCCTACGACATCCTGGTCGACGAGGTGGGCTTCCCCGCCGAGGACATCATCTTCGACCCCAACGTCTTCGCCGTGGCCACGGGCATCGAGGAGCACGTCAACTACGGCGTCGACTTCATCGAGGCCACCCGCTGGATCACGGCGAACCTGCCCGGCGCCATGGTCTCCGGCGGCGTCAGCAACGTGAGCTTCTCCTTCCGCGGCAACAACGCCGTGCGCGAGGCCATCCACTCGGTGTTCCTGTTCCACGCCATCGAGGCCGGCATGACCATGGGCATCGTCAACGCCGGCGCCCTGGTCGTCTACGACGGCATCGACGCCCGGCTGCGCGACCGCATCGAGGACGTCATCCTCAACCGCCGCACCGACGCGGCCGAGCGGCTGCTGGAGATCGCCACCGAGTTCGCCGGCGACGGCATGAAGCACCAGGCCGCCAACGACGAGTGGCGCGAGCTGCCCGTGGACGAGCGCATCACCCACGCGCTGGTCAAGGGCATCGACTCCTACGCCGAGACCGACACCGAGGAGCTGCGCGCGCTCATCGAGAGCCGTGGCGGCCAGCCCATCGAGGTCATCGAGGGCCCGCTGATGGCCGGCATGAACGTCGTCGGCGACCTGTTCGGCGCGGGGAAGATGTTCCTGCCGCAGGTGGTCAAGTCCGCCCGGGTGATGAAGAAGGCCGTCGCCTACCTCATCCCCTACATCGAGGCGGGCAAGTCGCCCGAGGACGCCGGGCGCTCCAACGGCACCGTCGTCATGGCCACGGTCAAGGGCGACGTGCACGACATCGGCAAGAACATCGTCGGGGTCGTGCTGCAGTGCAACAACTACGACGTGATCGACCTCGGCGTCATGGTCCCGGCGCAGAAGATCATCGACGCGGTCAAGGAGCACAACGCCGACGTGGTGGGGCTCTCCGGGCTCATCACCCCCTCGCTGGACGAGATGGTGAGCTTCGCCGCCGAGATGGAGCGCCAGGGCCTGGAGATCCCGCTGATGATCGGCGGCGCCACCACCTCCCGCGCGCACACCGCGGTCAAGGTGGACAAGAAGTACCACGGGCCGGTCATCTGGGTGAAGGACGCCTCGCGCTCGGTCCCGGTGGTCGCCGCGCTGCTCTCGGACGACCAGCGGCCCAAGCTCATGGCCGACGTCAAGGAGGACTACGACTCCCTGCGCGAGCGCTACGCCGCCCGCAACGAGGCCAAGGCGATCCTGCCGCTGGACAAGGCCCGGGCCAACCGCACCCCCATCAGCTGGACCGGCTACGCCCCGCCCAAGCCGAACGTGCTGGGCCAGCAGGTGTTCGCGGACTACCCGCTGGCCGAGCTGCGCGACTACATCGACTGGCAGCCGTTCTTCAACGCCTGGGAGCTCAAGGGCCGCTTCCCCGACATCCTCAACAACCCGGCCTCCGGGGAGACCGCCCGCGCGCTCTACGACGACGCGCAGCGGATGCTCGACCAGGCCATCGAGCACAAGTGGCTCACCGCCGCGGGCGTGATGGGGCTGTTCCCCGCGGCCGCGGTCGGGGACGACATCGAGGTCTACTCCGACGAGTCCCGCACCCAGGTGCTGCAGGTGCTGCACCAGGTGCGCCAGCAGACCGAGCACCGCGAGGGCGTCCCGCACCGCAGCCTCGCCGACTTCGTGGCGCCCCAGGAGACGGGTCTGCCGGACTACGTGGGCGCGTTCGCCGTCACCGCCGGGCTCGGCAGCACCGCCAAGGTCATGGAGTTCAAGGCGGCCAACGACGACTACAGCGCGATCCTGCTGGAGAGCCTGGCCGACCGGCTCGCCGAGGCCTTCGCCGAGCGGCTGCACGAGCGGGTGCGCACCGAGATCTGGGGCTACTCCCCGGACGAGGACCTGGACAACGAGAGCCTGCTGAAAGAGCAGTACGACGGCATCCGCCCCGCCCCCGGCTACCCCGCGTGCCCGGAGCACACCGAGAAGCAGACCATCTGGGACCTGCTCGACGTGCAGGCCACCACGGGCATCGAGCTCACCGAGAGCATGGCCATGTGGCCCGGTGCGGCGGTCAGCGGGCTGTACTTCTCGCACCCGCAGTCGCAGTACTTCGTGCTCGGGCGCATCGGCCGCGACCAGGTGACGGAGTACGCCGCGCGCAAGGGCTGGACCGTGGCCGAGGCCGAGCGCTGGCTCTCGCCGAACCTGGGGTACCGCACCGACGACGAGTGAGCACGCTCGGGGCTCCCAGGCGCCCGGCCGACGGCCACGTGGAACCTCGTGGTCGCTCTGGGCGCCCGGCCGGGGCCACGTGGAACCTTCTGGCCGCCACGCGCGGGCACGGGCGGCGCGGGGCGGGCTCCGGGCCACGTGGAACCTCGTGGTCGCGGGCTGAGCGCGCTCGGGGCTCCCGGCCGCCCGGCCGACGGCCACGAGGAACCTCGTGGTCGCGGCGCGGGGCCGGCTCGGGGCCACGTGGAACCTCGTGGTCGCGGGGCGGGGCGGGCTCGGGGCCACGTGGAACCTTCTGGCCGCCCCGCGCGTGGCCGCCACGCGCGGGGCGGGCTCGGGGCGGCGGCGGGGCCACGAGCGCCCGTGGCCTGGCGCAGCGATCCGCCCCCTGCGGGCCTACCGTCGCGGGGTGAGCGACGACGACGTGTTCGGCCCCTACCGGGGGGGCACCTACACCCGCGCCTACCTCACCATGTTCTGGCTGCTGGGGGCGGCGGCGATCGCCCTGGAGCTGTGGGCGCACGGGCGCTGGGGTGCGATCGTCGTCCTCGTGGTCGTGGCCGGCATGGGGGCGACGGTGCTGGTGGGCACCGCGCAGAGCGTGCTGAGCCCCGAGGGTCTGCGGCTGGTGCTGCTGCGGCGCTGGGTGCCGTGGACCGAGGTCACGGAGGTGCTCGCCCCCGAGCCCGGGGACGCCGAGCTGCGGCTGCGCCTGACCGACGGCACCGTGCTCACGGCCAAGGGCGTCCCCCCGTCGGTGGGCCCGGCCCTGCGGGCGGTCCTGGACCGCTGGTAGTCCCCGGGGGCCGTATCGTCGCCCGGCGTGCCTCGCCTGAGTCCCGGACCCGCGTTCGCCGGACTGCTGCTGACCTTCACCATCGTCATGATCGGTACGACCGTGCCGACCCCGATGTACGCGCTGTACGCCGCGGAGCTCGGGTTCTCCGGGGTGGTGAGCACCGTGATCTTCGCGGTGTACGCCGTGGGGGTGCTGGCCGCACTGCTGTTGCTGGGCCGCTGGTCGGACACCCTCGGTCGGCGGCCGCTGCTGCTGGCCGGGATCGGCTGCGCGCTGGTGAGCTCGGTGGTGTTCGTCACGGCCGGACCGGTGGCGCAGCTGCTCGTCGGCCGGTTCTTCTCCGGGGTGTCCGCGGGCATCTTCGCCGGCACCGCCACCGCCGCGGTGCTCGAGGCGGCGCCGGAGCGCTGGCGGGCCCGGGCCCCGTTCCTCGCCACGGGCGTCAACACGGGCGGGCTCGGGCTCGGGCCGCTGCTGGCCGGTCTCGCCGTGCAGTACCTGCCCGCACCCCTGCACCTCAGCTTCGCGGTGTACCTGGTGCTGCTCTTCGCGGTGGGCCTGGTGGTGCTCGCCGTGCCGGAGACGGTGGACGTGGCGCCGGGTGCGCGCCCGCCGAAGGTCCAGCGCCTGGGGGTGCCGCTCGAGGTCCGGGCGCTGTTCGTCTCCGCGGCGACGGCGGGCTTCGCGGGTTTCGCCGTGCTGGGGCTGTTCACGGCGGTGGGCCCGCGGATCGTCACCGAGATCCTGGGCGTGGACAACCGCGCGGTGGTCGGGCTGGTGCCGTTCCTGCTGCTGGGCTCCTCGACGGTGGCCCAGGTCGCGCTGCGGTCCCTGCCGCGCACGGTGGCCCTGGACGTCGGGTGCGTGGCGCTGACCCTCGGCATCCTGCTGGTCACCGTCTCGCTGTGGCAGGCCTCGTTCCCCGCGCTGGTGGCCGGCGCGGTGGTCGCCGGGGCCGGCCAGGGGATGAGCTTCTCCAGCGGCCTCGCCGCCATCACCGCGAAGGTCGGCGCCGCGCACCGGGCCGAGGTGACGTCGACGTTCTTCGTGGTGCTCTACGTGGCCATCTCGTTACCCGTGGTGGGTGAGGGGGTGGCCGCCCAGGTGTGGGGGTTGCGGACCGCGGGAATGGTGTTCACCCTGGCCGTCGCTGCGCTGGCGCTGGCCGCGCTGGCCGCCCTGGTGCGCCACCAGCGCGCCCCCCAACCGGCCTGAGCCGTCGGGCGGTGCCTCAGCCGACCGCGAAGCGCCCGGTCGCCAGGAACAGCACCGCGTCGGCGAGCAGCAGCCCACCGGCCACCAGCAGCACCGCCGTCACCACCCTGTGCAGCACCGGGGACACCCGCGCCCAGCCCCGCCGGAACCAGGTCACCGCACCGTCGTGCACCCCGGCCACCACGGCCACCAGCAGCACCACGAGCGGCAGCTGGCTCGTCAGCGACCACATGACGTGCGCGAGCACCACCTCGACCACGGCCTGGCCTCGCCCGGCCAGCACCACCATGGCGGCGAAGGTCGGATCCGCCAGGGAGAGCGAGGCGTAGGCCAGGCCCAGGCCGAGCACGGGCACCAGCCCGGACCGTCCGGCGCGCGCTGGGCCGGCCACCGCCGGTCGCCGTCGCCACCCCGCCCAGCCGAGCAGCGACGCGCCGAGGAGCACCTCCACCAGTGCACCGAGCCCACCGCGCGGCAGCAGCCCGAGCAGGTCCAGCGAGCGCAGGCGCAAGCCCACGGTGAGCGAGAGCGTCGCCCCCATCGCGGCCGAGCCGCCGAGCACCACGAGGCCGTAGACGAGCACCGTCCGCCGACGCGCCCCGGCCGCCAGCGTCGCGGCCCCCACCAGCGCACCGGCCGGATCCATCCCCGCCAGCCCGAGGCCCAGCGCGGCGAGCAGGAGCGCGGTCACGGGACGCGCAGCACCGACACCGCCCAGTCCGCTCCTGCGCGCCACGGCCGCAGGTCCCAGGTGGCGAACCGGCTCTCCGGCTGCAGGCCCACGGCCACGGCGTCGCGGTCCAGCTCGTCCACCGTGTACGCCCGGTCGGTGGCGAAGCCCGTGACGACGAGGCCACCCGGGCGCACGTGGGCGTGCAGCCGCTGCAGGACCGTGCGCTCGGTGCCCGGGGTGACGAAGACGAGCACGTTGCCGGCCACGACCGCGGCGTCGAACCGCTCGGGGCCCAGGTCCAGCTCGACGAGGTCGGCGTGCAGCACGGTGAGCCCCTCGAGCACCGGGGCCGCGGCCACGAGCACCGGATCGGCGTCCACGGCGGTCACGGTGTGCCCGCGGCGCACGAGCTCGGCCCCCACGCGGGCGGTGCCGCACCCCGCGTCGAGCACGTGGGAGGCGGGGGCGAGCAGGGCGTCGACCACCCGGGCCTCCCCGTGCATGTCCGCCCCCTCGGCGGCCAGCTCCGCGAACCGCTGCACGTAGTCGCGGCTGTCATGCTCGGACCGCTCGTCCTGCCACCGGGTGCGCGCCACGGTGGCGACCGTAGCCCTCAGTTGATGCAGTCGGGTTGGGGCGGGGGCGTGGCGTCAGTGGTGGTGGCCGCCGGTGCGCTGGAAGGGGCCGTGGTGGCGGCCCGCGCGGTGGTGGTGGGCGCGGCCCCGGGCACCTCGACCCCGTCGGAGCCGAGCACCAGCGTCACCCCCGTGACCGTGCTCGAGACGGCCACGGCCGCACCGGGGACCGCCGCGGCCAGGGTCTTGGCCTGCGCCTCCATGCCGGCCGGGTACTGGATGGTGGTCACCGGCGCGGCGTCGACCGTCGTGGGCCCGCCGAGGGCGAAGCCGAGAGCGGTGAGGGCCTTGCCGTTGCGGCCGGCGAGCCCGCTGGTGGTGGTGCCGTTGGCCACCGTGACCGTCACCGTCGCGGGGGCGACCGTTCCCGCGGTCTCGTAGGCGGTCGGCTGTCCGATGACCTGGGCGATGAACCCTGGGATGGCCGCGAAGTCGACCTGCACGATGGAGACCCGCTCACCCCGGTAGGAGATCGTCGGCGTGCCCAGGGTGGGGATGGTCACGAAGGTGATGTTGCCGGCGCTGAGGTCCTGCACCTGGGTGGCCAGCCTCAGCAGGTCGAGTCCCGTGTCGACGGTCAGCGAGGAGCTGACCGCGGTGACCAGCCGGCTCAGGGCTGCGGGATTGAGCAGGGTGCCCGCCGAGGCGACCTCGCTGAAGGCGTGCGCGAGGAAGTACTGCTGGCGCACGATCCGGTCGAGATCGCCGCGCGGCAGACCGTGGCGCTGGCGGACGAACGCGAGGGCCTGCTTGCCCTGGATCACCGACTGACCGGCGGGCAGGTCGATGCCCGAGTAGCCGGAGCCGTAGGCGTCGGAGTCGGTGGAGGCGTTCTGGGCGGCGTTGAGGCACACCGGGACCCCGCCGATGGCGTTGCTGATCCGGTAGAAGGCCAGCAGCGACACCGCGACGTAGTGGTCGATGCTCAGACCGGTGAGGCCCTCGATGGTGGAGATGAGCAGCTTGGCGCCCCCGGCGTTGCCGCCCCCGTCGCTGGCGCCGTCGGAGTAGGCGGAGTTCAGCTTGCCCTTGCCGAAGCCCGCGATGTCCACCCAGGAGTCGCGCGGCAGCGAGATGATCGTGGCCTTGGAGCCGTTGGCGGGCACGTGCAGAACCATCATCGTGTCGGTGTTGGTGCTGCCGCCGTCCTGCTGGGTGCTGAGCTCGGCCAGCTCGGCCGGGGTGGCCCCGGAGCGGTCGTCGTTGCCGACGATGAGGATGTTCTGGTCCGCACCGTCGACGTTGACGGCGGTGGACCCCGCGGTGCCACCGAGGCCCAGGGCGTCGAGCCGGGTGACGCCGTTGTCCAGGCTGCGGTTGGTCGCCCACGCGTACCCCGTGCCGACGACCACCAGCACGGACAGCGTCACGGCCAGGAGCCGGGTCACGCTGACCAGTGCCCGGCGGGCGCCGCCGCCGGGCCGGGGAGGGCCGGGAGCCGTCCGCGCGCCGGCGGCTGCGTGACGCGCCCGGCGCGCCACCTGCGGGTTCGGGTGCACGCGGCGCGGGGTGGGGGTGGGCTCGGCTGGTTCGGTCACGGTGCCGCCAGTCTGCCTGCCCGCGCCTGAGGGTGTCCTGAGACCGGCTCAGGAGTAGCTGTTGGCCGCGCTCGCGGCGAGGCTGATGAGAACCACGATCACGACGACGTAGAGCACGACGATCCCGATCAAGATGCCCATCGCGATCTTGCCCATCCGCTTGGCCTGCGCCGAGGCCGCCTGCGCACCCGCCAGGTCGCCCATCGCCCACAGCCGCACCACGTTCGACGACGCGGTGAAGGCGGTGAAGGCCAGCGGCCAGAAGAACAGCGTGGCCGCGACCGCCCACCCGGCGTTCGTCGGGGGGATCGGTGGCGGTCCGTAGCCGCCACCGCCCTGCGGGGCCTGCCCGTAGGACGGAGCCGGCGCCTGACCGTAGGACGGCTGCTCGCCGTACCCGCCCTGCGTGCCCTGCTTGCTCCAGTCGACCGGTCCGCCCACGACGCACTCCCCCTGCTCCGCCCCGGACCGCACGCCGGGGACGGCGGAAGGATAGCCAGCCCGGACCCACCACGGTGGTGTCCGATTCCCGCCAGCCCGGCCCGGGTCCGCCTGGCAGGCTCACCGGTGTGACCACGGCCCTCGACCACGACAGCTGCTACCGCGCCGTCGCCTCCCGCGACGCCCGGTTCGACGGCTGCTTCGTGACCGCCGTGCGCACCACGGGCATCTACTGCCGCCCGAGCTGCCCGGCCATCACCCCCCGGCCCGGCAACGTCAGCTTCCTGCCCACCGCCGCGGCCGCCCAGCACGCCGGCTACCGGGCGTGCCGCCGCTGCCTGCCCGACGCCGCGCCCGGCTCGCCGGAGTGGGACCTGCGCGGCGACCTGGCGGCCCGGGCCGTCCGCCTCATCGCCGACGGCGTGGTGGAGCGCTCCGGGGTGGCTGGGCTCGCGGCCGACCTCGGCTACTCCGAGCGCCAGCTCAACCGGGTGCTCACCGAGCAGCTCGGGGCCGGCCCGCTCGCCCTGGCCCGCGCGCACCGCGCGCACACCGCGCGGCTGCTGCTGCAGACCACCGCGCTGCCCGTGGCCGACGTCGCCTTCGCAGCCGGGTTCGCCAGCGTCCGGCAGTTCAACGACACCGTGCGCGAGGTGTTCGCGGTGACCCCGAGCGTGCTGCGCGCCGAGGTCGCCCGCCCGCGGGGGGACGGCGCGCCACCGGTGGCCGGGGTGATCCGGCTGCGGCTGCCGTTCCGGGTGCCGATGGACGCCGGGTGGACGGAGTGGTTCCTGGCCGGGCACGCCCTGGGCGGTGCGGAGAGCTGGTGCGACGGCGAGTACGCCCGCACCCTGGCCCTGCCGCACGGCTCGGGGGTGGCCCGGGTGCGGCTGGAGCCCACCCACGTGGCCCTGCAGCTGCGCCTGGCCGACCTGCGCGACCTCGGCGCGGCCGTCACCCGCGTGCGGCGGCTGCTCGACCTCGACGCGGACCCGGTGGCCGTCGACGCCGCCCTGACCGCCGACCCGGCGCTGGCCCCGAGCGTCGCCGCCACCCCGGGCATCCGGGTGCTGGGCAGCGTCGACGGCGCGGAGGTGCTGCTGCGCACCGTGCTCGGCCAGCAGGTGTCCCTGGCCGCGGCCCGCACGGCCGGAACACGCCTGGTGGCGGCCCTGGGCCCCCCGCTCGCCGCGCCGGACGGTGCGCTGACGCACCTGTTCCCAGCGGCGGAGGTGGTGGCGCAGCGCGGGCACGAGGTGCTCACCGGGCCCGCCCGGCGGGTGGCCACGGTGATCCGGGTGGCCACGGCCCTGGCCGACGGATCGCTGGCCCTGCACCCCGGGCGCGACGGCACCGAGCTGCGCGCCGAGCTGCTGGCCCTGCCCGGCATCGGTCCCTGGACGGCCGACTACGTGCTGATGCGCGTGCTCGGCGATCCCGACGTGCTGCTGGGCACCGACCTGGTGCTGAGGCAGGGCGTCGCGCGCCTCGGGCTGCCCCGCGGGGCACGCGAGCTGGCCGCGCACGCGACCCGGTGGAGCCCCTGGCGCTCCTACGCGGGGATGCACCTGTGGAAGACGGAGCTCGACGCACGGGCCCGGACGAAGGAGACGACGTGAGCGCGACCTGGTCGACGACCGACACGCAGGCGGGGCCGTTCAGCGCGGTCCTCGACGACGACGGCGCGGTGCTGGCCTCGGGCTGGACGGCTGAGCTGGACGCGCTGCTGCCCCAGGTCCACCCCTCCCTGCGCCCGGCGGAGGTGGCGTGGTCCGGCGACCTCGGGGCCGTCACCACCGCCGTGCGCCGCTACCACCGCGGCGAGCTCGGGGTGATCGACGCCGTGGTGGTGCGGCAGCGCTCCGGGGTGTTCCTCGACCACGCCTGGGAGGTGCTGCGCACCGTGCCCGCGGGCGAGCCGGTGACCTACACCGAGTACGCGGCGCTGGCCGGCCGCCCGGCGGCGGTGCGGGCCGCGGCCAGCGCGTGCGCCCGCAACGCGGCGGCGCTGTTCGTGCCGTGCCACCGGGTGCTGCGGGTGGGCGGGGCGCTGGGCGGGTTCCGCTGGGGCACCGACACCAAGCGCTGGCTGCTCGACCACGAGTCCGCCGAGCTGCTGCTGCCGCAGGCCTGAGCGGCCGACCGCCGGCTCTCACCCCTCACGACATCGCCCCTCACGACATCGCCCCTCACGACATCGCCCCCGCGCGATGCGGTCCAGGGGCGGAGGTCAGGGGCGGGCGGGACCGCAGCGCTGCTGGGGGTCGAGCCGGGTCAGCACCTTGGTCCCGATCGCGGCGAGCTGACGGACCTCGGTCGGGGTGAGCGCGTCGAACACGAGCGTCCGCACGCGGTCGACGTGGCGGGGCGCGGCACCGACGATGGCCGCCATCCCGTCGTCGGTGAGCACGGCGATGGTGGTGCGACCGTCCCGCGGGGACGGCCGACGCTCGATCCAGCCCCGCTTCTCGAGCTTGGCGACGACGTGCGAGAGCCGGGACAGCGACGAGCTCGCCCGCGTCGCCAGCTCGCTCATGGTCAGCGTGCGGTCCCCGGACTCCGAGAGCATGGCCAGGACCAGGTAGTCGAAGTGGGTGACCCCCGTGTCGCGCTGCAGCTGGGCGTCCAGCGCGGTCGGCAGGAGCAGGGTCACGCCGATCAGCGAGAGCCAGGCCGCACGCTCGTCGTCGTCCAGCCACCGGGTGTCGTCCACGAGTCCCAGCGTAGCCGAACAGTTGACATCTCAACTGACGGGCGTATCGTCGATGTTGAAGCATCAACTGAAGGAGCACCCGTGTCCGCACCCACCAGCACCACCACGATGCCGTCGCTGTACATCGGGCACGGGGCACCGCCGCTGCTGGACGACGCGCTGTGGACCTCGCAGCTCTCCGCGTGGGCCCGGGACGTGCCACGCCCGACGGCGGTGCTCATCGTGTCCGCGCACTGGGAGTCGGCGCCGGTGAGCCTGTCCGCCACGGCCGCGGCCACCCCGCTGGTCTACGACTTCGGCGGGTTCGCGCAGCGCTACCACGAGATGACCTACCGCACCCCGGACGCGAGCGCGCTGGCCCGCAGGGTCGCTGCGGCGATGCCGCGCCACGAGCCCGTGCACCAGCACCCCTCGCGCGGGCTCGACCACGGCGCCTGGGTGCCGCTGACGGTGATGTACCCCGAGGCCGACATCCCCGTGCTGCAGCTGTCGTTGCCGACGCACGACCCGGTCCGGCTGATGGAGCTGGGGCGTCGGCTGCGCCCGCTGCGGGAGGAGGGCGTGCTCGTCATCGGCTCGGGGTTCCTCACCCACGGACTGCCCTTCCTGCGGGACTTCCGGGTGGACGCGCCGGCCCCGGGCTGGTCCACCGACTTCGACGCGTGGGCCTCGGAGGCACTGGCCCGCGGCGACGTCGACGAGCTGGCCGGCTACGCCAGCAGGGCCCCCGGCCTGCCCTACGCACACCCCACCGTCGAGCACCTCTCGCCGCTGTTCGTCACCCTCGGCACCGCCGCCGCGCCGGACGCGGCCCCGGACCAGCGCATCGACGGGTTCTGGATGGGCCTGTCCAAGCGGTCGTTCCAGGTCGCCTGAGCCGGGGTCAGCCGCTGGTGCTGGCCTCAAGGCGGCTGCCCGTGCGGGTCGAGCGCACGTGCAGCCGGTTGGGGATGCGCTGGCGCAGCTCGTCGACGTGGCTGACCAGCCCCACCACCCGGCCCCCGGCCCGGAGCTCGTCGAGCACGGCCATCACCTCCTCCAACGTCGACGGGTCGAGGGTGCCGAAGCCCTCGTCGATGAACAGCGTGTCCAGCTGCACGCCGCCGGCCTCGGCCGCCACCACGTCGGCCAGGCCCAGGGCGAGGCTCAGCGAGGCCACGAACGACTCCCCGCCCGACAGCGTCTTGGTCGAGCGCACCACGCCCGTGTGGTCGTCCAGCACGTCCAGGCCCAGCCCTCCCCGCCTGCCGTGCGACCCCGCCGCGTCGGAGTGCACGAACTCGTAACGCCCGCCCGACATGCGGGCCAGCCGTGCGCTCGCGGCCACCGCGACCTCCTCCAGCCGGGCGGCGAGCACGTAGGAGTGCAGCGACACCTTGCGGCTGTTCTGCCCGCGCCCGGCCACCACGTCGGCCAGGGCCGCCACCCGGGCGGCCTCCGCCAGCAGCGGCGCGAGCACCGCCAGCCGCTCACGAAGCCGGCCGGTCACCTCCACCACCTGGCCGTGGCGCTGGCGGGCGGTGGCGGCCGCTCCCTGGGCCGCTCCCCGAGCGAGCTCCGCCTCGGTGGCCACGACCTGCGCCGCCGCCAGCTCGTCGCGCACGGCGGCGGCGTCGAGCTCGCCGAGCGCCCGGACGTCGGGACCCTCCAGGACGGCCCGGGCCCGGACCTCGGCCTCCCGGGCCCGGTCCAGCCCCTGCTGCAGCTCAGCGGCCCGCGCAGGCTCGAGCACCGCGGCCACCGCCTGCGGCACGCCGGAGAACCCTTCCTCCTCCGCCATCCGCAGCGCCCGCACCGCACGCTCCCGGGCGACGCCCCGGCTCTGGTCGGCGGCGGCCCGGGCCGAGACGAGCTTGGCGCCGGTGACGGCGAGCCCGTCGAGGCGGGCCAGGCGCGCACCCACGTCCGGGTCGCTGCCGCGCGCGAGCGCCAGCCGCTCCCGTGCCGCGGCCGCCCGCTCGACCAGCGCCCGGACCTCGGCCGCCACCGCGGCCAGCTCCTTGCCGTCGACCAGCTCCTGCTGGGCCAGTCCGTCCGCGGCGAGCTCGAGGGCACGACTGCGCTCCTGGGCGACCGGCAGGGTGGCGGCGAGCCGGAGCGCGGTGGACCTGGCCCCGTCCGCGGCCGCCAGCACCCGACGGGCCTCCAGCAGGTCCAGCCCGCCGCCCTGCGCCCGCGCGGCGTCGAGCTCCCGCAGCGCCTGGGTTCGGCGCTCCGCGGCCGCGTGCACGGCCTGGGCACCCGCCTGCTCCTGCTCGTGGGCGCGCTGCTCGTCCTCCTGGCGGACGACGTCCACCGCCGGACGGGCGGGGCGTGGGTGGGTGTGGGAGCCGCAGACCACGCACGCCTGGCCGTCGTCGAGGTTGCCCGCCAGCTCGGCGGCCATGCCCAGCAGGCGGCGCTCGCGCAGGTCCAGCCAGTGCTCACGGCTCGCCTGGTGCCCCGCGACCGCGACCGTGTGCGCCCGCTCGGCCTCGGCGTCCGCGCGCTCCAGGGGCAGCACCCGCTCGGCGGCTGCCGCCGCGGCGCGGGCGCGGTCCCACGCCTGCTCCAGCTCACCCAGCGCGTCCTGCGCGCGCTGGGCCCGGCTCAGCGCCGACTCGGCCACCTCACGCTCCACGGGCAGCTCGCGGCGGCGCTCCTCGACCTGCGCGAGCCGCCCGCGCAGCGCGGTCGAGCGGGCCTCGAGCTCGAGCACGTGGGCCTCGTCGGCCGTGGTGGCGCCGGCGAGGTCGACGAGCTCGGCGAGGCGACCGACCTCCGCCCGCCACCCGGCGCAGGCCGCCTCGAGGTCGGGGCCGGGAGGCAGGTCGAACAGGGTGGAGGGCGCACCCTCGCCGCCGACGTCGAACAACCAGGGACTCTCCGGCTCACGACCCCCGGTGCGCTCGAGCACCTCGGCACCGTCCGGGTCGTCGCCGAGTGCGGCGGCCAGCACGGACGCCTCGTGCTCGGCACGGTCGGCCGACACCTGGGCCGTGGCCGCGTCGCGCGCCGCCGCGGCCACCCCGGCGGCACGGCCGGCGGCCCGCAGCGACACCGCCGTCGCCTCCCGCTCGACGCTGTGCTCGGCCAGGTTCGCCAGCTGGCCCAGGGCCTCGTCGCGGCGCAGCACCTGCTGGGCGCGCACCCGGGCGACGTCGAGGGCACCCGTCGCGGTGCCGGCGAGCAGCTGGGCCCGCGCCACCCCGGCCTCGGAGCGGTCCTGCTCCGCCGCGGCCATCCCCAGCAGGGACTCCGCCCACGCCGTCACCTCACCGTCCGCAGCGGCGACCTCCTCGACCCCGGCGGCAGTGCCCAGCCGTCCCAGCAGGACGTCCACCTCGTGGCTGCCCTCCTCCACCGCGGCCGAGCTGCGGCGGCGGCGCTCGGCCAGCCACGCCTCGGCCCCGCCGAAGCGAGCGGTGTCGAACAGCCTGGCCAGCAGGACCGCGCGCTCGTCAGTGCCCGAGCGGAGGAAGCGCGCGAACTCGCCCTGCGGGAGCAGCACCACCTGGAAGAACTGGTCGGCGCTCATCCCCAGCAGCCGCTCGACCTCCCTGGCCACCTCGTCGATGCGGGTGACGCCCTCGCGGCCCGGATCGTCCAGCCACACCAGGGAGGCCCGGGCGTTCTCCGTGGTCGTCCCGCCGCCGCGCTTCTTCGCCCGCAGGTGCTCGGGGCTGCGGTCCAGCCGCAGGCGGCGCCCCCCCACGCTCAGCTCGAGCTCGACGCGGGGAGTCGCGCCGTCGGGTGCGTGGTCGCTGAGCAGCCGCCGCCCGTCCACGTCCTGGCGGGCGCCGGGCAGCTTGCCGAACAGGGCGAAGGCCACGGCGTCGAGCACGGTGGTCTTGCCGGCCCCGGTGGGCCCGTGCAGCAGGAACAGCCCGTCCGCACCGAGCGCGTCGAAGTCGACCTCCTCGGTGCCGGCGAACGGGCCGAACGCGGTGACCCGCAGTGCGTGCAGCCTCATCGACGGTCCGCGGCGTGCTCCGCCGCGCGCAGGCCCTCGGTGACGAGCTCGGACTCCCACGCCTGCGGTGCGCCGCGCACGTCGGTGAGGAACGAGTCCACGACCTGCGCGTCGCTGCGACCGCGCACCTTCTCGGCGTAGCGCAGGGCTCCGGCGGAACCCGGGCGCTGCCACTCCAGGTGCACGGCGTGCGGGAAGCGGACCTGCAACCTGCGCATCGCGTCCAGCGGCCGGACCGGATCCGTCAGCACGGCCGAGACGTAGTGGTCCTCCGCGGCGGTGTGCGCCGGGTCGGCGAGCAGGCCCGGCAGGGGCCCGGTGAGCTGGCTGAGCCCGCGGACCACCGGCAGGTCGACCCGCTGCACCTGCTCGAGACCGTGCGGGCCGAGGTCCACGAGCCACACCGCCTTGCGGTGGCTGCGCTCCCCGAAGGAGTACGGCAGCGGGCTGCCCGAGTAGCGGACGCGCTCGCTGAGCACCTGCGGGGAGTGCAGGTGCCCCAGCGCCACGTAGTCGACGCCGTCGAACACCCCCGCCGGAACGGTCTCGACCCCGCCCACGGAGATGGTCCGCTCGCTGCCGGTGGCCTCACCGCCGACGACGAAGGCGTGCGCGAGCACCACGCTGCGCACCCCGGGCCGAGCGGCGAGGTCGGCCCGCACCCGGTCCATGGCCACCCCGAGCACGTCGGCGTGGCTGCGCGCCCCCGGCTCGCCCAGCGCGTGGCGGGCGGTGTCCGGCTCCAGGAACGGCAGGCCGTACACCGCGACCTCCCCGTGGGTGTCGGAGAGCAGGACGGGCACGTCGAGCTCGGCGGTGCGGGTGCGCAGGTGCAGCCCGCCCGCGGCGGCGAAGGAGGCGGCCGCGCCGAGGCGGGTGGCGGAGTCGTGGTTGCCGGGGGTGGCGACGATGACGGCCCCGGCCGCCCTGATCTGCTCGAGCGCACGGGTGCAGACCTCCACGGAGCCCGCGTTGGGGACCGCGCGGTCGTAGACGTCCCCCGCGACGAGCACCACGTCCACCCCGTGGGCGGCCACCAGCCCGGCCAGCTGCTCCAGGGCGCGCGCCTGGTCGTCGAGCAGGTCCGTCCCGTGGAACGTCCGCCCGACGTGCCAGTCGGAGGTGTGCAGCAGCCGCATGGACCGAACGTAGGCGAGGAGCCCGACAGTTCCCGCGCGGCGCGCACCGCACCCGGAACTGTCGGACCTCCGCGGCACCCTGGGACCCATGGACCCCCTCACCGCGCTCGGCCTGCTCGTGGCGCTGCTCCTCGGCGTCGTCCTGGGCTGGTACGTCCACGCCGCCCGCACCGGCGAGCGCCTGGCCAGGGCCGAGGCCGAGCTGGCGGCGGGCCGGGCCAACGAGGCCACCGTGCGGCGCTCGCTGGAGCTGCTCACCGAGGACTCGGCGCGGCGCTCCTCGGGCGCGGTCGGTGAGCAGGTGGCCGGGGTGGTCGGGCCGCTGCGGGAGGCGGTCGGCCGCCTCGCCGAGCACGTCGAGCGGGTGGAGCGCACCCGGGTGGACGCCTACGCGGGGCTGCGCGAGCAGGTGGCCGGCATGCACCGCACCTCCGAGCACCTCACCGCCCAGACCAGCCAGCTCGTCACCGCGCTGCGGGCGCCCCAGGTCCGCGGCCGCTGGGGCGAGCTGCAGCTCGAGCGGGTCGTCGAGCTCGCCGGCATGGTCGAGCACTGCGACTTCGACACCCAGGTCACCGGGACCGTGGACGGCGCCGACGGGCCGGTGGCGGTCCGGCCGGACATGGTGGTCCGCCTGGCGGGTGGACGGCAGGTGGTGGTGGACGCCAAGGTGCCCTTCGCCGCCTACCTGCAGGCGGTGGAGGCCGGGGACGAGGCCGAGCACCGGGCCCACCTGGTCCGCCACGCCCGGGCCCTGCGCGCGCACGTCGACGCCCTCGCCGCCAAGGCCTACTGGCGGGCGTTCGAGCCCAGCCCCGAGTTCGTGGTGCTGTTCGTCCCCGGCGACCCGTTCCTCGAGGCCGCCCTGGTCGCCGACCCGGAGCTGCTGGAGCACGCCTTCGCCCGCAACGTCGTCATCGCCACCCCCACCACCCTCATCGCGCTGCTGCGCACGGTGGCGCACTCCTGGCGGCAGGAGTCGCTGTCCCGGGAAGCCGCCGCCATCCACGCGCTCGGCCGTGAGCTGCACGCCCGCCTGTCCACCGTCGGCACCCACCTCGACCGGCTCGGCAGCCAGCTCGGGCGCACCGTCGAGTCCTTCAACGCCACCGTCAGCTCGATGGAGAGCCGGGTGCTCGTCACCGCGCGCCGGCTCAGCGAGATGCAGATCGGTGACGGCGAGGCGCCGCAGGTGCAGCAGGTCGACCACACGCCCCGCAGGGTCCAGGCGGCCGACCTGCTGCCCCGCTGAGCGGTGGCCGGTTCGTCCCGGCCGCCCGAACCCGGGGCCAGCAACGCCCGGGCCGCGCCGCGTGGTCGGGGTCGCCCGGCCAGGTCGACGGCTACTCTCGGCTGCGTGACGATCTCCGGCCAGCCCCACGACGGGGTCCCCCTGGACGAGCGCTCGGTGGTCGCCGCCCGGCGGGGCATCCCGTGGTGGGCCGCCGTGCTGCTGGCCTTCGCCGCCACCGGCCTCGGCATCGCCATCGACCTCGGGCGGGGGGACACGCTGACGCGGGTGTTCCTCGCCTTCTACGCGGTGGGGTGCGTGGTCGCCGTGCTGGCCGTCATGCGTCGCGGCATCTTCGCGGCCATGGTGCAGCCACCGCTCATCCTCGCCATCGCGGTCCCCGTGGTGGTCAAGCTCCTCGGCAGCGGGTCCACCGGCGGCCTGCGCAACGAGGTCATCACCCTGGCGCTGCCCCTGGTCAACGGCTTCCCGACCATGGCCGTGACCACCGCGGTCACCGTCGGCCTGGGCATCGTCCGGCTCGTGGTCACCCGGAACCCCGGATCGGCGCGGACGCACCGCCGCCCGTCCGCCGCCGGGGACGCCGACGACCAGGTGACCACCAGGCCCTCCCGGTCCGCGGCCGGGCGCTCGCAGCGCAGCCCCCGCTAGCTAGCCCGTCACCGAGCGGTGCGGGGTGCCCTCAGCTCGTGGGGCAGGGCGAACACCAGGGTCTCGTTGGCGGTGGTGACGGGCTGGACCTCCCCGTAGCCGCGCTCGGCGAGCCACTCGAGCACCCCGCGCACGAGCAGCTCCGGCACCGACGCACCCGAGGTCACCCCCACGGTGCGCACCCCCTGCAGCCACGCCTCGTCGATCTCCCCGGCGTGGTCCACGAGGTGGCTCGCGCGTGCGCCGGCACCGAGGGCCACCTCGACCAGGCGCACCGAGTTCGAGGAGTTGCGCGAGCCCACCACGACGACGAGGTCGCACTCCGGCGCCATGGCCTTCACCGCGACCTGGCGGTTCTGCGTGGCGTAGCAGATGTCGTCGCTGGGCGGGTCCTGCAGGCTGGGGAAGCGCTCCCGCAGCCGCTGCACGGTCTGCATCGTCTCGTCGACGCTGAGAGTGGTCTGCGAGAGCCAGATCACCTTGTTCTCGTCGCGCACGGTCACCCGGTCCACCGACTCCGGCCCGTCGACGAGCTGGACGTGGTCCGGCGCCTCGCCCGCAGTGCCCTCCACCTCCTCGTGACCCTCGTGGCCGATGAGCAGGATGTCGAAGTCGTCCCGGGCGAACCGCTTGGCCTCCTGGTGCACCTTGGTCACCAGCGGGCACGTCGCGTCGATGCTGTGCAGGCCCCGCTCGTCGGCCGAGGCCCGCACCGCCGGCGACACGCCGTGCGCGGAGAACACCACGATCGAGCCCTCGGGCACCTCGTCGGTCTCGTCGACGAAGACCACGCCCGCCTCGCGCAGCGTCTGCACCACGTGCTTGTTGTGGACGATCTCCTTGCGGACGTAGATCGGCGCCCCGTGCTGCGCGAGCGCCTGCTCCACGGTCTCCACCGCACGGTCCACGCCGGCGCAGTAGCCACGGGGCTCGGCCAGCAGGACCCGCTTGGACGTGCCGTCGTCGCGTCGTCCGACCATCCCGAGGCTCACATCGACAGACATGTCCCCAGGGTACGGCGGCAGCGCCCACGGGGCCGTCGCGTCGCTCCTGTCGGGGTTGTGAGGCAGGCTGGGGCCATGCCTCGCCTGCCTCTCGTCGTCCGGGTCGCCGCCGGTCTCGCCGCCACCGCGGTGGACGAGGTGCGCAGCCTGCCCTCCACCGTGGTCTCGCTGCCCGTCACCGCCGTCAGCCAGGTGCTGCAGAGCTACATGCGCACCCAGCAGCAGGTCACGGCGCTGGCCATCCGCGGCGACGAGCTCCTCAGCTTCCTCACCCCGGGCCAGGAGCAGCCGGAGTGGGCGACCTTCGACGAGGACGACCACCCGCCGGTGGCCACCCCGCCCGCGGGCCGCCCGAGCAGCGCGGGTCGCTTCGCGCTGTACTCCCAGGTCCCCGAGGACGTGGAGACCTCCGCCACAGCCAACCGCAGGACCGCGACGAGGGGGGTGGGCCCGGCGGGCAGAGCCACCCCGAACACCGCCCGGCGCAAGGCCGAGAAGGCCGCCGAGGTGCCGCGCGCCCCGCTGCCGGGCTACGACGCGATGACCCTGGCCCAGCTCCGCGCCCGCCTGCGCACGCTCTCGCTCACCGAGCTGGAGGACCTGCTGCTGCACGAGCGGGCCGCCCAGGCCCGGGCCCCGTTCCTCACGATGCTGTCCAACCGGATCGCCACGGTCCGCTCGCAGTGAGCGCACCCACCCGGTGACCACCCCCAGCACCGCGGAGCAGCCGTGGCCCGTGCGCACCGTCTCGCTCAAGGTGCAGCAGTGGATCTCCCGGCTGGGTGACGTCTGGGTGGAGGGTCAGCTCACCCAGGTCAACGCCCGCCCCGGCACGGCCACCGCGTTCCTCGTGCTGCGGGACCCGGCCGCCGACATCTCGCTCACCCTCACCTGCTCCCCGCGCCTGCTGACCGGCAGCCCGGTCCCGCTGACCGAGGGCAGCCGCGTCGTGGTGCACGGCAGCCCCACGTTCTTCGCCGGTCGGGGCACCTTCTCGCTCAAGGTGGACGCGATCCGCCCCGTCGGGATCGGCGAGCTCCTCGCCCGCCTCGAGCGCCTGCGCCAGCTGCTGGACGCCGAGGGCCTGTTCGACCCGCGAATGAAGCGGCCGCTGCCCTTCCTGCCCCGCACCGTGGGGCTCGTCACCGGCCGGGCCTCGGCGGCCGAGCGCGACGTGCTCAGCGTGGCAGCCCAGCGCTGGCCCGCCGTCCGCTTCGCAGTCCGCAACACCGCCGTGCAGGGGCCCACCGCCGTGCCGCAGATCCTCACCGCCCTGGCCGAGCTGGACGCCGACCCGCACGTCGACGTCATCGTCATCGCCCGTGGTGGCGGCAGCGTGGAGGACCTGCTGCCCTTCTCCGACGAGACGCTGTGCCGCGCGGTGGCCCGCTGCACCACCCCGGTGGTCAGCGCCATCGGCCACGAGCCGGACAACCCGCTGCTCGACCACGTCGCCGACGTCCGCGCCGCCACCCCCACCGACGCCGCCAAGCGGGTGGTGCCCGACGCCGTGGCGGAGACGGCCGGCGTCCGCGAGCTCCGGGCCCGCAGCCGGGCGGCCCTGGTGGCCTGGGTGCACCGCGAGGAGCGGGGGCTGGCCCAGCTGCGCAGCCGCCCCGTGCTCGCGGACCCGCTGCGCGCCCTCGACGCCCGTGCCGATGAGGTCCAGCGGCTGCGGACCACCGCGCGGCGCGACGTCCGGCGCCACCTCGACACCGCCGACACCGCGACCGCGCACCTGCGGGCCCGGCTGAGGACGCTCGGACCGGCCGCCACCCTGGCCCGGGGCTACGCGGTGGTGCAGCGGGTGGACGGCACCGGCGCGCACGTGCTGCGCTCCACGGCCGACGCCCCACCCGGCACCACGCTCCGCGTCCGGGTCGCCGACGGCGCGGTCCACGCGACCACCACGCTGACCACCGACCCACCGCCGACCCCCGCGGACGGCGCCCAGCAGCAGGAGGACCGATGACCGAGACCGCGGTGGCCGAGCTGGGCTACGAGCAGTGCCGCGACGAGCTCGTGGAGGTGGTGCGGGCGCTCGAGCAGGGCGGGCTCGACCTCGACGCCTCGCTCGCGCTGTGGGAGCGCGGAGAGGCCCTGGCCGCCCGGTGCGAGCAGCACCTGGCGGGGGCGAGGACACGGGTGGAGACGGCCCTGGCCGAGGCGGACGGCGCCGTCGGCTGAGGGCCTACCCCACCAGCGGCGGCTGGGCGAGCACCGCCGTGGCCAGCTGCGCGAACTCCGCGTCGGACCCGCTGCCGGTGATGAGCAGCCGAACGGGGCCCAGGTCGCTCACCCACGCCGACTCCGAGCCCTTCTTCGCGTAGACGTCCCAGGTGGCGCCCCCCACCACCATGGACCCGGACGCGCTGCTCCCGTCGAGGGTGTCGACCTCCTCCGGAACGAGCTGCTGCACCGTCGCGCTGCTCTGCGCCAGCTTCAGGTAGCTGCCACCCGAGGTGATGTACCCCACGCGCACCACCGTCCCTCCGGCCGTGCCGCCGATCTTCGCGTTCGAGCTGGAGTTGGCCACCCACCCGTCCGGCATCGCGGGCTCCCGGATCGGGTAGGACTCCGCGGCGGCGTCGTCGATGTAGATCTGGGCCGAGTCCACCGTGGGCGGAGGCGCTGCGGTGGGGCCGCCGGGGCTGAACGAGCACCCTCGGGCGAGGCCCGCGAGGGCCAGGCTGATGAGCACCAGCGGCACGATCGAGAGGATCAGGTCGTGCGAGTTCTGCAGGTGGCGGGGCTTGTCGGCGGGCACGACCCCATCCTCCCACCGTCCTGACGTGCCCCGCAGGGCTGCGCCGCCCCGGTCCCCGGGGCCGTCGTCTGCCAGGATCACCCTGGAGCAGCACGTCCACCCGCTCCTCCCCACCACCAGGAGGCCCCGATGTCGGCGACCATCACCCCGAGACGCCGCGAGGCGCCCGACCGCAACCTCGCCATGGAGCTGGTCCGGGTGACCGAGGCCGGGGCCATGGCCGCCGGGCAGTGGGTGGGCCGCGGTGACAAGAACGGTGGTGACGGCGCGGCCGTGGACGCCATGCGCAAGCTGGTCAGCTCGGTCTCGATGCGGGGTGTGGTGGTGATCGGCGAGGGCGAGAAGGACGAGGCGCCCATGCTCTACAACGGCGAGGAGGTCGGTGACGGCACCGGACCGGACTGCGACGTGGCCGTGGACCCCGTCGACGGCACCACGCTGATGGCCAAGGGCATGCCCAACGCGATCGCCGTGCTGGCCGTGGCCGAGCGGGGGGCGATGTTCGACCCGTCGGCGGTGTTCTACATGGAGAAGATCGCGGTCGGGCCGGAGGCGGCGGACGTCATCGACCTCACCGCGCCGGTCGGGGAGAACCTGCGCCGCGTCGCGAAGGCCAAGGGTGGGCACGTCTCCGAGGTCACCGTGTGCGTGCTGGACCGGCCCCGCCACGACGGGCTGATCCGGGAGATCCGCGAGGCCGGCGCCCGCATCCAGACCATCTCCGACGGCGACGTGGCCGGGGCGATCGCGGCCGCGCGCCCCGACTCCGGCGTGGACATCCTGCTCGGCACCGGCGGCACCCCCGAGGGCATCATCGCCGCGGCCGCCATGCGCTGCATGGGCGGTGCCATCCAGGGTCGCCTGGCCCCCAAGGACGACGCCGAGCGGCGCAAGGCCCTGGACGCGGGGCACGACCTGGACCGGGTGCTCACCACGGACGACCTGGTGGGCGGGGACAACGTGTTCTTCTGCGCCACGGGGATCACCGACGGCGACCTGCTGCGCGGGGTCCGCTACCGCGGCGGCGGCTGCACCACGCAGTCCCTGGTGATGCGCAGCAAGTCTGGCACCGTGCGGATGATCGACGCCTCGCACCGGATGGAGAAGCTCCGCGAGTACTCCACGATCGACTTCGAGGGCGGCGACGACTGACGCCGGGGGCCGCCCTGCGCCGCTGCCCGCGCGCCGCCGCGGGGGGGCTCAGCCCGGGTCGGCGGGAACCAGGTCCCCCGCCTGGGCGGCGTGCAGCTGTGCGTACCACCCGCCCACGGCCAGCAGCTCGTCGTGGGTGCCCCGCTCCACCACCCGCCCGGCGTCCACCACCACGATGACGTCGGCCGAGCGGATGGTCGAGAGCCGGTGGGCGATCGCGATCGTCGTGCGCCCGGCCATCAGCGGTTCCAGCGCGGCCTGCACCAGCCGCTCGCTGACGGTGTCCAGCGCGCTGGTCGCCTCGTCCAGCACCAGCACCCGCGGGTCCTTCAGCAGCACCCGGGCGATGGCGATGCGCTGCTTCTCCCCACCGGAGAGCCGGTAGCCGCGCTCCCCCACCACCGTGTCGTAGCCGTGCTCGAGCTCGGTGATCCGCTCGTGCACGTTGGCCGCCCGCGTCGCGGCCTCCAGCTCGGCGTCGGTGGCGCCCGGGCGGGCGTAGAGCAGGTTGTCCCGCACGGAGGCGTGCAGCAGGTACGTCTCCTGGGTGACCATCCCGATCGCGCCCGACAGCGTCGCCAGCGGCACGTCGCGGACGTCGACCCCGTCCAGGCGGACCGTCCCCGAGCCCACGTCGTACAGCCGCGGCACCAGGTAGCTGATGGTGGTCTTGCCCGCGCCGCTCGCGCCCACCACGGCGACGAGCTGTCCGGGTCGCACGTGCAGGTCCAGCCCGCGCAGCGCCCACCGCCGCGGCCGGGTCGCCCCGGGTGCGGGCTCCTCCTCGTAGCTGAACCACACGTCCTGCAGCTCGACCTCGCCCCGGACGTCCGCGACCTCCAGCGCCACCGGCTCCGCGGCCTCCACCACGTCGGCCCGCAGGTCCAGGTAGCCGAACACCCGCGCGAACAGGGCGACGCTGGAGGAGAGGTCCGTCGAGGTCTGCAGCAGCTGGCTGATCGGGCCGAACAGCCGCGCCTGCAACGTGGTGAACGCCACCACGGTGCCGGCGGTGAGCCCGGAGCCGCCGAGGAACGACACCCGCCCGGAGAGCTGCAGGCCGGCCACCAGGTACACCAGCACCGGCGTGACGGCGAAGAACGTGTTCACCACCGCGAAGAACGCCCGACCGACGATCTGCTGGCGCACCTGCAGCCCGGCCAGGCGCTCGTTCTGGGTGTCGTAGCGCTGCGCGTCACGGTCCTCGCGGCCGAAGGTCTTGCTCAGCAGCACCCCGGACACCGAGAGCGACTCCTGGGTGATGGCGCTCATCTCCGCCAGGGCCGCCTGGGTCTGCGCGGTGAGCGCGCGCCGCACGCGGCCCACCCGGCCGGTCAGCCACACGAACAGCGGCAGCAGGGCCAGGCTCAGCACCGTCAGCGGCCAGGAGAGCACGAGCATCGCGACCAGGGTGGACACGAGCACCACCAGGTTGCCCAGCACCGAGCTGGCCGTCGTCGTGATGACCGACTGGAGCCCGCCCACGTCGTTCTGCAGGCGGCTCTGGATCTCCCCGGTGCGGGTGGCGGTGAAGAAGCGCAGCGACAGCGTCTGCAGGTGGCCGAACAGCCGCGCCCGCAGGTCCCGCATCACCTGCTGGCCGACCTTGTTCGTCAGGTAGCTCTGGCCCACCCCCAGCACCGAGCTCACCAGCGGCACCACGACCATCACCCCGCACAGCCACGCCAGCAGGCCCAGCCGCGGCCCGCCGGCCACGAACAGCGCGCGGTCGAAGACGGCCTTCACCAGCAGCGGGTTCACCACGCCGAGGCCCGAGGTCACCGCGATCAGCCCGCCGAGCCCGGCCACGGCGCGGCGGTAGGGGTGGAACAGCACGGCCACCCGGCGCAGCAGCCCGCGGTCAGCCGTTGCCTCGCGGTAGGCCGCTGCCGCCTCGCCGAACGACGCCCCGCGACCGCCCTTGAGCGTGGCCGGCCGGGTGGGGCGTGCAGGGGTGCTCACCGCGCCCGTCCTACTCCGCCGACGAGTGCCCCGGGAACAGGTGTGCGTCCGGGTCGAGCGCCACGGCGATGTTGTTGACCGCGGTGGCGGCCTCACCGAAGCCCGTGGCGATGAGGTTCACCTTGCCCGGGTAGGTGCAGATGTCGCCCGCCGCGTAGACCCGGTCGCGGGCCGTGCGCATCGTGGAGTCGACGGTGATCTGGCGGTGGTCGATGTCCAGGCCCCACTCGGTGATCGGACCGAGGTCCGCGGTGAACCCCAGCGCAGCGACCACGGCCTGCGCCGGCAGCGTCCGCGTGGCCCCGTCCACCAGCACGTCGAGCCCGACGAGGTGGCCGTCGGTGTCGGAGATGAAGTCGGCCACCTGGGCGTCGGTGACGAGCTCCACGCCGAGGGCCTTCACCGCGTCCACCGTGCCCGCGTGCGCACGGAACTTGGCCCGGCGGTGCACGAGGGTGACGCTGCGCGCGACCGGGTGCAGGGCCAGCGCCCAGTCGAAGGCGGAGTCGCCGCCGCCGACCACGACCACGTCCTGGTCGGCGTGGACGTCCATGCTGGGGATGAAGTGCACCAGGCCCCGCCCGGCCCAGCCCGCCCCCGTCGGCAGCGGTCGGGGCGTGAACGTGCCCAGTCCACCGGTGACGAGCACCGCACGCGTCACCACCGTGCCGCCGTCGGCCAGGCCCACCTCGAAGCCGTCGTCGGTGTCCGTGAGGGTCGCGGCCTGCTCGCCGAGCAGGTAGGTGGGCTCGTACCGGGCGGCCTGGGCGACGAGGCCGGTGACGAGCTCGCGCCCCCGGACGGCGGGGAACCCGGCCACGTCGTAGATCAGCTTCTCGGGGTACATGGCGGTCACCTGGCCCCCGGCCTCGGGCAGCGTGTCCACCACGGCCGTCGAGAGCCCGCGGAAGCCCGCGTAGAAGCTCGCGTAGAGGCCGGTGGGGCCCGCGCCCACCACCAGCAGGTCGCACGTCGTCCGGCTCAAACCAGGCTCCTCGCTGCACGACGGTGTGGGGACCACAGTAGGCACCCCGGGGGGCACGTGCAGCAGGTGCACCCTCGGTGGCAAGGTCTGCGGGCATGACGGTGGACCCCAAGGACGTGGCAGCTGACGAGTTCCGGATCGAGCACGACACGATGGGCGAGGTGCGGGTGCCCGCAGCCGCGCTCTGGCGGGCGCAGACCCAGCGCGCGGTGGAGAACTTCCCCATCAGCGGTCGAGGGCTGGACCGGGCGCAGATCCGGGCGCTGGGCCTGCTCAAGGCGGCGTGCGCGCGGGTGAACGCCCAGCTCGGGGTGATCACCGACGAGCAGGCGGCCGCGATCGCCGCGGCGGCGGACTCCATCGCGGCCGGCGAGCACGACGACCAGTTCCCCATCGACGTCTTCCAGACCGGCTCCGGCACCAGCTCGAACATGAACGCCAACGAGGTCATCGCGACGCTGGCCGGTCGCGCCGGGGTGGACGTGCACCCCAACGACCACGTCAACGCCTCGCAGAGCTCCAACGACACCTTCCCCACGGCCACCCACCTCGCCGCCACCGAGGCCGCCGCCACCGAGCTCGTGCCCGCCCTGGAGCACCTGCACGCCTCGCTGGCCGCCAAGGCGCGCGAGTGGGCCACGGTCGTGAAGTCCGGTCGCACCCATCTCATGGACGCGGTGCCGGTGACCCTGGGCCAGGAGTTCGGTGGCTACGCCCGCCAGGTCGAGGCCGGGGTCGAGCGGGTCCAGGCCACGCTGCCGCGCCTGGGCGAGCTCGCCATCGGCGGCACCGCCGTGGGCACGGGCCTCAACGCGCCCGAGGGCTTCGGCAGCGCCGTGGTGCAGGCCCTGCGCGAGGCCACCGGGCTCAGCGTCCTCCGCGAGGCCGTGGACCACATGGAGGCCCAGGCCAGCCGCGACGCCCTGGTCGAGGCGTCCGGCGCCCTGCGCACCATCGCCGTCTCGCTGACCAAGATCTGCAACGACCTGCGGTGGATGGGATCGGGACCGCGCACGGGCCTCGGCGAGCTCCGCCTGCCCGACCTGCAGCCCGGTTCCTCGATCATGCCCGGCAAGGTCAACCCGGTGATCCCGGAGGCCACCCTGCAGGTGTGCTCGCAGGTGATCGGCAACGACGCCGCGATCGCGTGGGCGGGCGCGTCGGGCAGCTTCGAGCTCAACGTGCAGATCCCCGTCATGGCGCGCAACCTGCTGGAGTCGATCCGGCTGCTCGCCAACGCCTCCCGGCTGCTCGCGGACCGCTGCATCGACGGCACCGAGGCCGAGGTGGAGCACTGCCGCGAGCTCGCCGAGTCCTCGCCGTCCATCGTCACCCCGCTGAACTCGGCCATCGGCTACGAGGAGGCCGCCTCGGTGGCCAAGCAGGCCCTCAAGGAGCGCAAGACCATCCGCCAGGTGGTCGTGGAGCGCGGGCTGGTGCCGGACAAGCTCAGCGAGGCCGAGCTCGACCGCCGCCTCGACGTGCTCGCCATGGCGCACGTGCGGGAGTGATCCAGGCGCTGGTGGCCGCGGCCGCCGGCTGGTGGTTGGCGGGGCTCGGGTGGACGGTGCAGGCCACCGCCTACCCGGGCTTCGCCGACGTCCCCGCCGACCGGTGGGCCGCCCACCACGCCGCGCACTCGCGCCGCATCGTGTGGGCGGTCGGGCCGGCGTGGGTGGTCCAGGGCGGAGCGACGGCGTGGTGGCTGCTCACCTCGTTCGGCGTGCTGAGCGTGGTGCACGCGGTGGCCGCGCTCGGCGGCGTGCTGCTGACGGTGGCGTGGGCGGTGCCCGTGCACTCCCGGCTCGGGGACGGGTTCACCGCGGACCTGGGCGCCGCGCTGCTGCGGGCGAACGCGTGGCGGTCGGTCGTGTTCACCGCAGCGGCGGTGCTGGCCTCCGCTGGTGCCGCCTGACCCACCCCGCTCCGCCGACCCCGGGTGCGCTGCGTCACAATCTGGACATGACGTCCCTCGCGCCCGACGCCCGCCTCATCAACGACCGCCTCGCGCACTGGGCTGCGACGACGCCCGACGGTGAGGCGCTGACCTACCTCGACCGCACCTGGACGTGGGCGCAGTGGGACGAGCGGGTGCACCGGGCGGCCGGCGCCCTGCGTGGTGCCGGGATCGGGCGCGGCGACATCGTCGCCTTCCTCGACAAGAACCACCCCGCCTGCCTGGAGCTGACCTACGCCTGCGGGCTCATCGGGGCGGCCCTCGCGATCGTCAACTGGCGCTCGGCCGGCGACGAGGTCCAGTACGCGGTCAACGACTGCGGGGCCCGGATCCTCGTGGTGGGCACCGAGCTCGTGCCCGTCGTGGCGGCGGTCCGCGACCGGTTGGGCACCGTCGAGCGGGTTGTCGAGGTGACCCCGGGGGGCGGCGGGGACGACGAGTACGAGGCCTGGATCGCCGCGGCGCAGCCGGTCGGGCCGGACCCGGAGGTGACGCCCGAGGACGTCGTGCTGGTCATGTACTCCTCCGGCACCACCGGCCGACCCAAGGGCGTGATGCTCAGCCAGGCCAACATGGTCGCCCACACGGTGCACTCGCAGGACGGCTGGGAGATCGAGGCCGGGGACAAGATCATGGTCGCCATGCCGCTGTTCCACGTCGGCGGGTCGTCGTGGTTCCAGGTCGGACCGCACGACGGGGTCCCCTCGGTGCTGACCCGTGACCCGGACGGGGCGTCCCTGGCCGGGGCGATCCTGGCCGGGGCCAACCGCACCTTCCTCGTGCCGGCGGTGCTCGCCCAGGTGCTGCAGTCCGGGGCGGACGCGATCGGCGTGTTCGGGCGGCTGAAGACCTACTGCTACGGCGCCGCGCCCATGCCGGCCCCGCTGCTGCGCGCGGCGATGCAGGCGTGGCCCGACACGGAGTTCCTGCAGGTCTACGGGCTCACCGAGGTCGGCGGGGTCGCGACCCACCTGCTGCCGGCGGACCACCACGACCCCGAGCACCCCGAGCGCGTGCTGTCGGCCGGCCAGCCGCTGCCGCACGTGGAGCTGCGGATCGTGGACCCCGCCACGCTCACCGACGTCAGCGACGACGAGCACGGCGAGATCTGGATGCGCACCCCGCAGCTGATGAAGGGCTACCTGGGCAAGCCCGAGGCGACCGCGCAGGCGATCACCACCGACGGCTGGTTCCGCACCGGCGACGTGGGCCGCCTCGACGCCCACGGCTACCTCTACGTGGAGGACCGGCTCAAGGACATGATCATCTCGGGCGGGGAGAACATCTACTCCCCCGAGGTCGAGCGGGTGCTGGCCGAGCACCCCGCGGTGGCCGAGGTCGCGGTCATCGGCATCCCCGACGACACCTGGGGCGAGTCGGTCAAGGCCGTCGTCTCGCTCCAGCCCGGGAGCACCGCCACCGAGGCCGAGCTCATCGCCTGGTGCCGGGAGAGCCTGGCGAAGTTCAAGTGCCCGCGCACCATCGACATCGTCGAGGCGCTGCCCCGCAACCCGACCGGCAAGATCCTCAAGCGCGACCTGCGGGCTCCGCACTGGGCGGCCCGCGACCGCGCGGTCTGATCCCCTGCCGGCCGGGGCGGGGGCTCAGGGCATCCCGGGGCCGAACTCCTCCAGCATCTCGGTGACCAGGGCCGCGATGGGTGAGCGCTCGCTGCGCGTGAGGGTGATGTGCGCGAACAGCGGGTGGCCCTTGAGCTTCTCGATGACCGCCGCCACCCCGTCGTGCCGGCCCACCCGGAGGTTGTCCCGCTGGGCCACGTCGTGGGTGAGCACCACCCGCGAGCCGGTGCCCAGCCGGGAGAGCACGGTGAGCAGCACGTTGCGCTCCAGGCTCTGCGCCTCGTCGACGATGACGAACGAGTCGTGCAGCGAGCGGCCACGGATGTGGGTCAGGGGCAGCACCTCGAGCATCCCCCGGGCCAGCACCTCCTCGATGGTGCCCGGGTCCGCCATCCCCTCCAGGGTGTCGAACACGGCCTGGCCCCAGGGACCCATCTTCTCGGCCTCGGAGCCGGGCAGGTAGCCCAGGTCCTGGCCACCCACGGCGTAGAGCGGCCGGAACACCACCACCTTGCGGTGCGACCGGCGCTCCAGCACCGACTCCAGGCCCGCACACAGCGCGAGCGCCGACTTCCCCGTGCCCGCCCGGCCGCCGAGGGAGACGATCCCGATGCTCTCGTCGAGCAGCAGGTCCAGCGCGATCCGCTGCTCGGCCGAGCGCCCGTGCAGCCCGAAGGCCTCGCGCTCCCCGCGCACCAGCACCACCTGCTTGTCCGCGCCCACCCGCCCCAGGGCGCTCTGCGTGCCCGCCAGCAGCCGGACCCCGGTGTGGCACGGCAGGTCCCGAGCCTCGTCCAGGTCGATCCGCCCGCTCTCGAACAGCGCGTCCACGTCGGCCTGGCGCACGGCCAGCTCGGCCATCCCGGTCCAGCCGGAGTTCACGACGTCCTGGGCCCGGTACTCGTCGGCCGGCAGGCCCACCGCACCCGCCTTGACCCGCAGCGGGGTGTCCTTGGTGACGAGGACGACATCGCGCCCCTCGGCCGCCAGGTTCAGCGAGCACGCGAGGATCCGGGCGTCGTTGGTGTCGGTCCGGAAGCCCGAGGGCAGCACCGACGGGTCGGTGTGGTTGAGCTCGACGTGCAGGGAGCCCCCGACGTCGGTGACGGTGATGGGCTGGTCGAGACGACCGTGGGTCAGGCGCAGGTCGTCGAGCAGGCGCAGCGACTCCCGGGCGAACCAGCCGAGCTCGGGGTGGTGGCGCTTGCCCTCCAGCTCGGAGATGACCACCAGGGGCAGCACGACGTCGTGCTCGGCGAAGCGGGTGATGGCCCACGGGTCCGAGAGCAGGACGGAGGTGTCCAGGACGTAGGTCTTGACCGGGTGGTGGGGCGGGCGAGGGTGGTTGCCGGACGTGCCGGCGGTGGAGGGGGCGGACGCAGTGCGGACAGCGGTCACGTGTCTCCTACGCACCCGCGGCGCCCGCGGTTGCGGATCAGCTGGGCCGGTCCGTCCCCCGGTCCCCGTCAGCGACGGGAACGGGAGCCGGGCGCCGGCCCCCTCGTGATCTTCACGACTGAGAACCTCCCGGACGGGTGGCTTCCCCACCACCCGACGAGCCGGACGCTACGCCCGGGTTCGGACCGTGCGGCGCGACACGCCCGTGCCCCCGGAGCACGGATCCCGACCGCCACCCGCCGTCCACCCGCGGGTCCCCGGCCGGCCATGTCGACGCCACCGTCGTTCTCGCACACCGATCGCGAGGCAGGGCGCCACAGCGCAGCGAGGGTCGTTCGGTGTGTCAGAACGGCGGGGACGGGCGCGGGGAGGCGAGCGGCGGGCGAACGGCGGCGCGGGCGGCAGCCGTTCAGGCGGCAGGCGCGGCGGGCGGCAGCCGTTCAGGCGGTGAGCTCGGCGCGGATAGAGGACGGCACCAGGGGCTCGTCGAGCAGACGGCGGTAGCGCTCGCCCATCGGCTCGTCGGCCGGGCGCGCCTCGAGCCAGGCGTGCAGCAGCCGGTAGCCCTCGACGTAGGTGGTGGTGTACGCCCGCCACAGGGGGTCGGAGAGGAACCGCAGCATCTGCCGCGCGCGCGGCGCGGGCACCAGCAGCCACCGCTGCAGGAACGCCACCACCGCGTCGGGGTCCGCGCCCTGGTCGTGGAGCATGAGCGCCGCGTCCTGGCGCACCCCCACCAGCGCCGCCGAGGCGACCTCGAGCCGCTCGGCCCGCGCCCCGTCGAAGCGCAGGCCCAGGTCGGCGAAGATCTCCTCCGCCCACACCCCCCAGCCCGGCCCCACCACGGCGGCCAGCCCGAGGTCCGCGAGCCCCTCGGCCATCAGGCACTGCGGGGTGTTGACCAGGAACAGGCTCTGCTCGAGCTGCCCGGCGGCCACGATCCCGGCCTCCTTCCGGCAGTGCTCGGTGTGGTGGCCGGGGTAGGACTCGTGGGCCACCAGGTGCGGCAGCGAGCTCATCCGCTGGGTGAGGTCGGAGTTGATCGCGACCTTGCTGTGGTTGCCGCCCAGGTAGTAGTTGAAGCCCGACCACGGCTTGTCGCCGACCACCTCGTAGGTCACGGTCTCGTCCTCGGGCAGCGCGAACTGGGTGCGCACCCGGTCGCGCAGCGCGCTGGAGAAGGCGTGCACGGCCACCTCGAGGCGCTCCGGCGGCACCTCCTCCAGGGCCCGGACGGCGTTCAGCCGCGCGGCCAGCGGGCCGTCGCCGGGAAGCTCGTCGCCCATGGCGCGGTGCGCGGCCCGGTAGGAGTCCTCGTCGCCGGTGGAGATCCGCACGTCGAAGTACGCGTCCACCTCGTCCACGAAGCTGATCCCCTGCCCGGCCATCTTCTGCCCGCTGCACTCCAGCGCCCGCAGGTGCACCCCGAGGAACCGCTCCCGCTCGGCCGCCAGCCCAGCGCCGGGCAGCTCCGTCCGCAGGGTCGCGGCCCGGGCGGCCAGGGCGGCCGGCTCCGGCACGGGCTCGTTCTCGGTCTGCCGCCGCAGCGCCGGGTCGCCGGTGTAGGCGTCCACGAACCCCGGCTCGAGCCGGTCGAAGCGCAGGCCCAGCAGGAGGTACTCGCGCACCAGCGTCGTCTCGTCCACGAAGGGTCACGGTAGTGGTGGGAGATCGACGCCGTCGCCCGGCCACCTCGACTGGCACCATCGTGGGCGTGACGCCGCCCACGCCGCCCTGGTGGTCCACCGCCGTCGTCTACCAGGTCTATCCGCGCAGCTTCGCCGACTCCGACGGTGACGGGATCGGCGACCTCCGCGGCGTGCTCAGCCACCTGGACCACCTGGCGGCCCTCGGCGTCGACGTGGTGTGGCTGTCGCCGATCTACCGCAGCCCGCAGGACGACAACGGCTACGACATCAGCGACTACCGCGACGTCGACCCCGTCTTCGGCACCCTGGCCGACCTCGACGAGCTCCTCGCCACCCTGCACGCGCGCGGGATGCGGCTCGTGATGGACCTGGTGGTCAACCACACCTCCGACGAGCACCCCTGGTTCGTGGAGTCCCGCTCCTCGACGACCAACCCCAAGCGTGACTGGTACGTCTGGCGGGGCGGTCGCGACGGCGGGGAGCGGCCGCCGAACAACTGGGGCGCCGCGTTCTCCGGGCCGGCCTGGGACCGCGACACGACCACGGGGCAGTGGTACCTGCACCTGTTCTCGCCGAAGCAGCCGGACCTGAACTGGGAGAACCCGGAGGTCCGTGCGGCCGTGCACGAGATGGTCGCCTGGTGGCTGGACCGCGGGGTGGACGGCTTCCGGATGGACGTCGTCAACTTCGTGTCCAAGGTGGACGGGCTGCCCGACGGGGTGGTGGCGCCCGGCGCGCTGTTCGGCGACGGCGCACCGCACTTCCAGAACGGGCCCCGGCTGCACGAGTTCCTGCACGAGCTGCACGAGCGGGTCTTCGCCGGACGCCCGCAGGCCGTGCTCACCGTGGGCGAGATGCCCGGGGTGACCGTCGAGCAGGCCCGGCTGCTCACGGACCCCGCCCGGGCCGAGGTGGACATGGTGTTCCAGTTCGAGCACGTGGGTCTCGACCACGGCCGCGACAAGTGGGACCCGCGGCCGCTGGAGCTGCGCGAGCTCAAGGCCAACCTCGCCCGCTGGCAGACCGGTCTGGCCGACGTGGGCTGGAACTCGCTGTACTGGTCCAACCACGACCAGCCGCGCGCGGTGAGCCGCTTCGGCGACGACTCCCCCGCCCACCGGGTGGCCTCGGCGATGGCCCTGGGCACCGTGCTGCACCTGCACCGCGGCACGCCCTACGTCTACCAGGGCGAGGAGCTGGGCATGACCAACGCGGTCTTCGCCTCCCTGGCCGAGCACCGGGACCTGGAGTCGCTCAACCACCACCGCGAGGCGGTGGGGGCGGGCGCGGACCCCGACGTCGTGCTCGCGGCCCTGGCGCCGGCCAGCCGGGACAACGCCCGCACGCCGGTGCAGTGGACCCCGGGGACGAGCGCCGGGTTCAGCACCGGCGCACCGTGGATCGGGGTGCACCCGAACCACGTGGACGTCAACGCCGAGGCGGCGCGGGCCGATCCCGGGTCGGTGTTCCACCACTACCGGCGCCTGGTCGAGCTGCGGCACACCGATCCGGTGGTCACCGACGGGGTGTTCGCGCTGCTGCTGGCCGAGCACGAGCAGGTGTGGGCCTTCACCCGGACGACACCGACGGCGCAGCTGCTGGTGGTCGCGAACGTCTCCAGCGCACCGGTGACGCTGGACGGGGCGGAGCTCGCCGAGCTGGGGGGCCTCGGCGGCGAGGTGGTGCTCTCCAGCGGCCCCGCCGGGGACCGACCCGCGCAGCTGGGCGCGTGGGAGGCCCGGGTGCTGCGTCGTCGAGCCGCCGCCCGGGACCCGTCGTCGACCCGCGGGCGGTCGACGACCAGACTGGGACGGTGACCACCCCACCCGTGACCACCGCACCCGCCGGACCGCTGGACGGGGTCCGCGTCATCGACCTCTCCTCGGTGGTGATGGGACCTTTCGCGTGCCAGATCCTCGGCGACATGGGCGCGGACGTCATCAAGGTGGAGTCGCCGGCCGGGGACTCCACCCGTCGCACCATCCCGCAGCGCAACCCCGGGATGGGGGTGCTGGGGCTGAACGTCAACCGCAACAAGCGCTCCGTCGTGCTCGATCTCAAGACGCCGCAGGGCCACACCGACCTGATCGCGCTGCTGCGCACCGCGGACGTCATGATCACCAACATGCGTCCCGGTGCCCTCGCCCGGCTCGGGCTGGACCCGGCGTCGGTGGCCGAGATCAACCCGCGCCTGGTGCACTGCACGGCGCAGGGCTTCCGCAGCGACTCCGCGATGGCCGACCGCGCCGCCTACGACGAGATCGTGCAGTCCGCGTCCGGGCTCACCGACCTCATGCGTCGCGCCACCGGGACACCCACCTACGTCCCCACGATCATGGCGGACAAGGTGTGCGCCATGACCATCGCGTACTCCGTGCTGGGTGCGCTGGTGCACCAGCGGGCCACCGGGCAGGGCCAGCACGTGGAGGTGCCGATGACCGACACCCTGCTCGCGTTCACCATGGTCGAGCACCTCGCCGGGGACACGTACTCCCCGCCGCTGGGGTCGGCCGGGTACACCCGCGCGCTGGCCCGCAACCACGCCGCCGTGCGCACGGCGGACGGCTGGGCCTGCCTGCTGCCCTACAACGAGCGCGACATCGCGGTGTTCTTCACCGCCGCGGGGCGCCCCGACCTCGCGGCGGACGAGCGCTTCCTCAGCCCGGCCCAGCGGGCCCTGCACTGGGACGAGCTCTACGCCGCGATCGCCGAGGTCGCACCGACGCGCACCACCGCCGAGTGGGAGGTGCTGTGCACCGAGCACAGCGTCCCCATGTCCCGCGTGCTGGACGTGACGACGGCGGTGGACGACCCTTACGTGCAGGAGGGGCACCTGCTCGACGTGCACACCCACCCCACCGAGGGGGAGTACCGGGTGATCGCGAGCCCGGTGCGGTTCTCCGCCACGCCCACCGCCCTTCGTCGGCACGCCCCGACGCTGGGTCAGGACACCGACGAGGTGCTGGCCGAGCTGCGGTAGCGCTCAGCTGCCGAAGCGGCGGTGGCGCACCGCGTAGTCGCGCAGCGCACGGAGGAAGTCCACCCGCCGGAAGTCCGGCCAGTGCGCCTCGGTGAACCAGAACTCCGAGTGCGCGCTCTGCCAGAGCAGGAAGCCCGACAGGCGCTGCTCGCCCGAGGTGCGGATGAGCAGGTCCGGGTCCGGCTGGCCCGAGGTGTAGAGGTGCTCGGCGATGCTGTCCACGGTCACGGCGTCGGCCAGCTCGTGCGGTCCGACGCCGGCGTTCTCGGCGATGAGCGACCGCACGGCGTCGACGATCTCCTGCCGGCCGCCGTAGCCCACGGCCACGTTCACCTGTGCGCCCGGCCGGCCCCCGGTGCGCGCCGCCGCCTCCTTGAGACGGGTGGCCGTGGCCTGCGGCAGCGCGTCCAGCGAGCCGACGATCCGCAGCTGCCAGTTGGCGCTCGGCCCGCTGAGCTCGTCGACGACGTTGGTGATGATCTCCAGCAGCGGGTCGAGCTCGGCCGCCGCACGCCGGAGGTTGTCGGTCGAGAGCAGGTACAGGGTGACCACCTCCACGCCGGCGTCGTCGCACCAGCGCAGCAGGTCGGCGATCTTCTCCGCGCCCACCCGGTGGCCGTGGTTGACGTCGGCGAACCCGGCCTCGCGGGCCCAGCGACGGTTCCCGTCGACGATGACGCCGACGTGGCGCGGGTGCTGCATGTGCTCCAGCTGCCGGAGCAGGCGGCGCTCGTAGACGCCGTACAGGACCCGGGGCGTGTTCACGACGGGCAACGCTACGCCGCCGTCGCGGCCCGGGGCAGGGGCAACGGGACCGTCCGCGCAGCCGTCGCGGCTGCCACACTGGCCCCTGGCGCGGACCGAACCTCCGTACCGTCGAGGAGGTGACCACCATGACCACCCTGACGCCGGCACCCTCGGCGCTCAAGCCGCGCGCCCGGGGCTGGATCCACTTCTGGTCGTTCCTCGCCTCGACGGTCACCGGAACCGTGCTCGTCGTCCTCGCCGCGTCCACCGTCTCCGGTCGGGCCGCGGTCGGTACCGCCGTCTACGCCGTCACCGTCTCGGCCCTGTTCGGCACCAGCGCCCTGTACCACCGGCGCACCTGGCACAGCCCCCGGGTGCGCACGTGGATGAAGCGCGCCGACCACTCGATGATCTTCGTGTTCATCGCGGGGAGCTACACGCCGTTCGCGCTGCTCGCCATGCCGGAGCACACCGGCGACGTGGTGCTGGCCGTGGTGTGGGTGGGGGCGCTGCTGGGGGTGGCGCTGAAGATGGCCTGGCCGGAGGCGCCGCGCTGGCTGGGGGTGCCGCTGTACCTGGCGCTGGGCTGGGTGGCGGTGTTCGTGCTGCCGGACCTGCTGCACCGGGCCGGTGTCGCCGCGCTCGTGCTGCTGCTGGTGGGCGGGCTGTTCTACTCGCTCGGCGGGCTGGCCTACGGCATCAAGCGACCCAACCCGTGGCCGTCGACCTTCGGCTTCCACGAGGTGTTCCACCTGGCCACCGTGCTGGCCGCCCTGTGCCACTACGTGGCGATCTGGCTGACGATCTACGCCGTCTGACCCCCCGCCCCACCACCGGTGTCCGTCACGACAGGTCGGGCCCCTTGCCCCGGACCTCCTCGACGGTCCTCATCGCCTGGCGCAGCTCGCCCAGCCACTCCTCGGCGTGCTCACCGACCAGCCGCACGGCCCACGCCAGGGCGTCGGAGCGCGAGCGGGCCACCCCGGCGTCGACGAGCGTGTCGAGCACCTGGCGCTCGGGCTGGCGCAGCCGCGTCATCACCGGCACCGAGATCGTGGTGAACAGCTCCTCGCTGCCACCGAGCCGGGCGCCCCAGGCCACCTTGCGGCCGTAGCGGTGCTCCGCCTGCTGCGCGATCTCGATCCGCACCTCGCGGGTCTCCTCGCGGAAGCGGCTGATGCGGCCGGACTCCGCTGCCGAGCGGGCCGCGGGGTCGTCCCCGTCGAGCTCCAGCGGGCCGAGATCACCCACCACGAGGATCTCCTCCCGGTCGGTGCTCACCTCCGGCGCTCCCGTGAACCAGCCGTCGGGCAGCCGCCCGGCGAACCAGGCCGCAGCGTCGTCCGTGCTCGGGAGGTCCGCCTGCGGCGGGCCCCCTCGCCGGCCGGGTCCCCCTCGACCGCCCGGGCCGCGTCCCTCTCCCCGGCCACCGCGGCCGACGCCACCGGGGCCGAAACCTTCGCCTGAACGTCCGCCACCGGGGCGGAACCTGTGTCCGTGGTGCATCGTGGTCTCCTTCGTCGCGTATGCTGTGATTACAGCATTACACGTATTACAACGAAGACCAAGGACTGTTGTTCCCAGTCGACTCAGCACGAGCCCGGGCGTCGGTCCAGCGGCACCTCGTGGCCGCCAGGCTTCAGGGTGTCCGACGCCGCGCGCGGAGCAGCTCGACCGCCACCGGGACGAGCGAGAGGGCCACGATGAGGACCAGGATGACCTCGACGTGGTCCCGGACCAGCGCCACCCCGCCGAGCAGGTTGCCCAGGGTGACCACGCCCGCTCCCCACACGATGCCGCCGACCACGTTGTAGGTGGTGAAGCGCCGGTGGCTCATGGCCGACACCCCGGCCAGCACGGGGACGAAGGTGCGCAGCACCGGGATGAACCTCGCCAGCAGCACCGTCCGTGAGCCGTGCTTCTCGAAGAACTCGTGGGCCTGGGTCACGTAGCGCTGCTTGAACAGCCGGGAGTCCGGGCGGGAGTACAGCGCCGGGCCGGTACGTCGACCGATGAGGTAGCCCACCTGGTCGCCGACGATCGCAGCCACCGGGACCAGCAGGAGCAGGACCCACAGCGGGGCGAACGGGTCGGGCTGGGCGGTGAACAGCCCGGCGGTGAACAGCAGCGAGTCGCCGGGCAGGAAGAACCCGACCAGCAGTCCCGTCTCGGCGAACACCGCCCCGAGGACCCCGGCGAGGCCGAAGCTCGACAGCAGCGTGGCGGGGTCCAGGAAGGACGGCCCGAGTGCGAGGGTGGACGGATCGGACAGCGCTGCAGTCATCGACACGGTGGACACGGTGCCCGGCGAGCGCTGTGGGGTCGCTGAGAGCACGCGGTGTCCCGACCGCCGGCGCCTGCCGCACGAGGCCGCCCCGGCACGCTCACCGGGTGGTCGTGCGGCCCCGGACGCGGCCGTGTGCGCGCACCGCGCCGAGCCGCTCGGCGCGCAGCCGCGTCACCGACTCCACCTCCAGCGGCTCGAGCGCCTCACCCACCGCGGACTCCAGGAGCCAGTCCGCCAGCGCCGGGTTGCGGGCCAGCACGGGCCCGTGCAGGTAGGTGGCCACGATGCTGCCCTGCACGGCACCCTCCACCGGCTCGCCCGCCCCGTTGCCCACGCCGCTGAGCACGGTCGCCAGCGGGCGGGCGGCCGATCCCAGGACGCTGGACCCGCGGTGGTTCTCGAAGCCCGACAGCAGGTCCGCGCTCCAGCCGCCCACCGGCCGGCCGGTGACCTCGCCGATCGCCCGCGCCGCGCGCGGTGCGGTGGTCAGGTCGAGCAGCCCCAGGCCCGCGTGGTCCTGCCCGGTGTGGGTGCGCACCTCGTGGCCGAGGATCTGCAGCCCCGCGCACACCGCCAGCACCGGGCGCCCCGCGGCCACGGCTCGCCGCAGCCCCCGGTCACCGGCGAGCATGTCCGCAGCGGTCCGGCCGGCCCCGTCCTCGGCCCCCCCGAGCACGTAGACGTCGCAGTGCTCCGGCACCGGCTCACCCACCTCCACGGCCACCAGCCGGGCGCGCAGGCCCCGCCACTGCAGGCGGCGCTGCAGCACGAGGGCGTTGCCGGCGTCGCCGTAGGTCCCCAGCAGCGACGGGTAGACCACCGCCACCGTCAGCTCCCGGTCACCGCGCACGGTCGAGGCCCCGCACCAGGTCCCGGAAGGCGGTGTAGTTGGCCAGCACGTCCACCGTGGGCTCGGTCAGACCCGCCAGCGCGGCCCACGGGTCGTGGACCACCCGGTGCGGGACCCCGGCGTGACCCAGGCGCACGGCCACGTCGCTGGCCCGCTCGCCCGCCACGGTGACCCGCCGGCCGGCCAGCTGCTCGAAGGGCACGTCCCAGACCCAGGACAGGTCGCGTCCGTCGGCCTCGCGGCCGTTGACCACGAGGACGAGCTCGGAGGTCCCGCCCGCGAGCACCCCGAGCATCTCCGTCGCCCCCGCCGGGTTCTTGACCAGCAGCAGCCGCACGTCGTGACCCCGGTGCCGCACCTGGCGGTAGCGGCCGGAGACCTGCACCACCGCGGCCACCGCGGTGGTGGACCGGCCCAGGGACACCCCGAACGCGTCCGCGACCGCGAGCGCCACGGTGGCGTTCGCCCGGTTGAACAGCCCCGGCAGTGCCACCACCAGCGGACCGTGAGCACCACCGGGACCGGTGAAGCCGCTCTCGTCGAAGCGCCAGTCCGGCACCGGCCGGCGCAACCCACAGCCGCACCACCAGTCTCCGTCCGACCTGGTGAGCACCTGGGCGCACCGGGGGCAGACCACCGTGTCGTGCTCCCAGGAGCTGCCCGTGGCCACCCACACCACCCGGGCTCCGTCGGGCACGGCGGCCACCACGGCCGGGTCGTCGGGGTTGGCCACCACCAGGCAGCCCGGCCGGCGGACGAGGGCGGTGCGCAGGGTCGTGATCAGGTGCGCCACCTCCCCCACCCGGTCGAGCTGGTCACGGGTGAGGTTGAGCAGGACCAGGACGGCGGGGTCGACGGAGTCCAGCACCTGCGGCACGTGCAGCTCGTCGACCTCCAGGACCGCGTGCGGGGCCTGGCGGTCCCGGGTCAGCGCCGCCACCAGGCCGTCCAGCATGTTCGAGCCACCGGTGTTGGACGCCACCCGGCCCGCCGTACCGAGGGCAGCCGCGATCAGCGCCGCCGTCGTCGTCTTGCCGTTGGTCCCCGTCACGACGACGACCCCGCGGCCCGCGGTCAGCCTCGTCAGCAGGTGCGGGTCCAGCGCGAGCGACACCCTGCCCCCGATGATGGACCCGGCGCCCATGCCACTGGCCCGGGACACCGCCGCGGTCAGGTTCCCGGCCGCCACCGCAGCCCGGGCCCGCAGACCCAGGGGCAGCGGTCGTGCGGGGTCGACCCCGCTGCTTCCGGCGTCCACGAGCGTGTCCACCACCACTTTCCCTCCCCGGTCTGTCGCGTTCTGAGCATACGGTGGCCCCACCCTGCTGTGAGGGCGCTGAGGCGCGCGCGGATGAGACGCGGGGCACACGGACCCGGCGCGGGGAACGGGCACCGGACGGTGACCCGCGGGGCTCCCGCGGAGGACCGCGTCACCCTCGCGCCGGTGGGCGCACGGCAGCGGGCGGTCCGCCGGGGCGGGATGCGCGAGCCGGACGGCGCCCGCTCCCAGGGCAGCGTGGCAGGGCGGGGCGGGGCCCCCGCTGAGGACGGCGCCGGGACCGATCGACGGCGGAGCCCGGGCCACAGCCCTGCCGGCGGGTCTCAGCGACCGCACAGGAGGCGGGCGGCATCGTCGCTCCCACGGCCGCGGATCCCGACCCGCGACCCGCGAGAAGGAGTCCTTCGTGACGATCAGGCTCCACCCGGCGACGTGGGGAGTCCGCGTGCGGTCCACGATGGCCGCGGTCGTCGTGGTCACCGTCGCGTTCGCGGTGGCGTCGCTGGCCCTGCTCTGGGTCCTGCGGGCCTCCTTGGAGTCCTCCACCGACGCCGCCTCGCAGTCCCGTGCCGCCGACATCGTGGCGCAGCTGCGCACCGACGCCCCGGCCGAGCTCGACCGGACGCTGCTCGCCACCACCGGGCGCACCTCGGTCGTCCAGGTCCTCGACGCCGGCGGGGCGGTGCTGGTCGCGTCGGAGGGCGCCCCGTCCGAGGCGCTCGCACCGGCGCTGCCCACCGGTGCCACCACCAGGGTCACGGAGGTCCGGGGCGCCCGCGAGAGCGCGGACTACCGCGTGGTCACCGAGGCCGCGGCCGGCCCCACCGGGACGTTCACGGTGGTGGTCGCCGCCGAGCAGGACCCCGTCTCCGAGACGCTGAGCACCGTGGCGGCGCTGCTCGCGCTCGGCGTGCCGGTCGTCGTCGTGGTCGTCGGTGCGGCGACGTACCTGCTGGTGGGCCGCTCGCTGCGCCCGGTCGAGCGGATGCGGGGCACCGTCAGCGCGATCACCACCGCCGACCTGTCCGACCGGCTCGCGGTGCCCGCCACCCACGACGAGATCGCGCGCCTGGCCGTCACCCTGAACTCGATGCTGGGCCGGATCGAGGACGGGCACACCGCGCAGCGGCGCTTCGTCGGCGACGCCTCCCACGAGCTGCGCAGCCCGCTGTCCACCCTCACCGCGGCGCTCGAGCTCGGTGCCGAGCGGCCGGGCTTCCTCGACGTCGAGCTGGTGCGTGACCGGCTGCTGCCGGAGGCCCAGCGGATGCAGCACCTCGTCGACGACCTGTTGCTGCTGGCCAGGGCCGACGAGCGGGGGCTGGCCCTGCGGGTGGTCGACGTCGACCTGGACGACATCCTCGACGCCGAGGTGATCCGGGTGCGCGCGGGTACGACGATCGGCGCGGTGTCGCGCGTGCACCCCACCCAGGTCCGGGGTGACGCGGTCCAGCTGGTCCGCACGGTGCGCAACCTCGTCGACAACGCGGTGCGGCACGCCGTGCGCACGATCGTCCTGGGATGCACGACCGACGGCGCCCACGCCGTCATCACCGTCTCCGACGACGGCCCCGGGATCCCCGCCGTGGACCGCACGCGGGTCCTGGAACGGTTCGTCCGCCTCGACACCGACCGGGCCCGGTCCGCGGGCGGCTCAGGTCTGGGTCTGGCCATCGTCGCGGAGATCGTCGCCGCGCACGGCGGCACCGTCGTGGTCGGGGAGTCCGACGACGGCGGGGCACGGGTGACCGTGCGACTGCCCCTGGCCGGTCCCGCTCATCCGCCCGTCGCGGAGAAGCGGTAGCCCACCCCGCGCACCGTCTCGATCGAGGTGGTGCCGAACGGTGCGTCGATCTTGCGGCGGAGGTACCCCACGTACACCTCGACCACGTTGTCGTCGCCCTCGTAGTGCTCGTCCCACACGCCGCGCAGGATCTCGGCCTTGGTCACGACCAGCCCCTTCTGGCGCAGCAGGAACTCCAGCACGCCGTACTCGCGCGGGGTCAGCGAGAGCTCCACGTCACCGCGGGTGACGCAGCGGCGCAACGGGTCCATGCTCAGCGATCCGGCGGTGAGGATCACCGGTCGTGCCGGTGCCCCCCGGCGCTGCAGGGCGCGCAGCCGCGCCACCAGGACCGGGAAGCTGACCGGCTTCGTGAGGTAGTCGTCGGCCCCGAGGTCGAAGGCGTCGGTCTGGTCGTAGTCGCCGTCCTTGGCGGTCAGCATCAGCACCGGGGTCCACACCTCGCGCACGCGCAGGTTCTTGAGCACGTCGTAGCCGTTCATCAGCGGCAGCATGATGTCCAGCACGATGACGTCGAAGGCGCGCTCGGTTCCCCGCCACAGGCCCTCGGCGCCGTCGACGGCAACCTCCACCACGAAGCCCTCCGCGACCAGCCCGCGCCGCAGGGTCTCCGCGAGGTGTTGCTCGTCCTCCACCAGCAGCACTCTCATGGCACCTCCTCGTTGGTGGGGACCAGCCTGCTCAGCTCTCGCTGTGAGCCCGCTGAACCCGGACGCTCGCGCGCCCCGGTGAGGAACCCGGGCACCACGGTGGTGGGGCGACCGGCGCCACCCACCGGGTCCTCAGCGGAGGCTCAGCGGGGTCGGCCCACGCTCGTGCGCAGCCCGACCCGTGCTCGACGAGAGGACCCGCCATGTCGTCCACCACCCCCACCGTCACGCCCCCGGTGCTCGACGAGCCCGCGGTGCGGGCCTCCGACGCGGACCGCCACCGGGTCGAGCGGATCCTGCAGGAGGCGCTCGGCGCCGGGATGCTCACCCTCGAGGAGGTCGAGGAGCGCCTCGCCGGGGCACACGCCGCCCGCTTCCGGCACGACCTGCCGCCGCTGGTCCGGGACCTGCCCGTGGACGAGCTCGCGCCCGGCGACCCTTCGGTGGCGGGGTGGCTCCCGCGGCTGCTCGCGCTGGTGGTGCACGTGCTCGGCGCGGTCCGAGCCGCGGTGCTCACCGCCACGGTCCGCCAGCGGGTGCTCGGTGGGCTGGTCGTCCTCGCTGCGGTCGTCGTCGCGGTCGTGGCGCTGTCCGCCGGGCTGGAGATGGCCTTCTCCCCCGAGGACGGCGAGCACCTGACGGGGGGCTGAACCGGCACGGACCCCTGCCGTCGGCGCGGCCGGGGCGGTGCGTGCGGCCCGAGCGCACCGGTGCGCGCCTGCAGGCCGGCCCGGCAGCGCGCACCATGGTCGGGTGATCCCCGCGCTGACCGCCATCCCCGAGCAGGCCCGGTCGGCCTTCCGCGCCCGGGTCTCCGGCGATCCCACCGGTGCGCCGGACTGGGTGCGCGACATCGCCCTGGTCGGCGGGGGCGAGGGGTGGTTCGACCCGGACGGCGTGGTCTGGCGGGTGCACGGGGACCTCTCGACCCTGGTGGGCGGGGTGGCCGCGCTCACCGGCCAGGCCGCGCACCCGCTGGCCGTGCTCGGCGTCCAGCGGCACTCCGCCTACCGCGAGGACCCCTGGGCACGGCTCGCCGGCACCGCACGCTGGCTCGTGGTGAGCACCTTCGGCTCCGCCGAGCTCGCCGAGCGGGAGTCCGCCCGGGTGCGGGGCCTGCACCGCAAGGTCAGGGGCACCCACCCGGACGGGCGCGCCTACGCCGCGGGCGACCCCGAGCTGCTGCGCTGGGTGCACCTGGCCTTCACCGACGCCTTCCTCGCCGCGCAGCTCGCCGTGGGCCGGGACATGGCCCGCTTCGGCCCCCGGTGGCCGGACGCCTACGTGGCGGACTGGGCCCGCAGCGCCCGGGCGCTCGGCGCGACCGACCTGCCCACCAGCCAGGCCGAGCTGGCCGAGGCGATCGCCGCCTGCGCCCCCGTGCTGGAGCCGGTGCCCGACGAGCTGCGCGCGTTCCTGTCCGCGCCACCCGGGCTGAGCCGGCCCGAGGCTCTGTTCTACGACGGGCTCGCCGGCGGGGCAGCGCTGCTGGTCTCCCCGACCATCGCCCCGCTGGCCGACGTCCGCGGCCGCGGCGGTCACGGGGTGCGCGAGCGCGCCCGGCTCGGGCTCACCCGCACCCAGCTCCGGGTGTTCCAGGTGGCCCTCGGTCCCCGCAGCCCGTCCGAGGACGCGGCGCGGTGGCGCCTGGGGCGGGGCCCGGCGCCGAGCTGGGTGGCCTGACAGCAGGCGCACAGGGGGGTCCCAGCCTCGTCCCAGACCGCGGGACCACGGTCGCGTCATGACCTCGCCGGCGACCGCCCACCGGCTCGACCCGAGCCTGTGACCCGCACCCTGCGGCGCACAGCCCGTTCCCAGGAAACCCCCAGCCACGGCACAGAGGTCGGTGGCACCATCGTCGGCGTGACCGCAGCGACCGCTCCCGAGGCCCGCGTGCTCGTGGTGGACGACGAGCCCAACATCGTCGAGCTGCTCTCGACCAGCCTGCGCTTCGTCGGCTTCGACGTGGCCACCGCGGCGGACGGGGTGCAGGCCCTGGACGTGGCGCGCAGCTTCCGCCCCGACCTGCTCGTGCTCGACGTGATGATGCCGGGCATGGACGGGTTCGGGCTGCTGCGGCGGCTGCGCGACGACGGGGTGCGCTCACCGGTGCTGTTCCTCACCGCCCGCGACTCGGTGCAGGACAAGATCACCGGGCTGACCCTCGGCGCCGACGACTACGTGACCAAGCCGTTCAGCCTCGAGGAGGTGGTGGCGCGGATCCGGTCGGTGCTGCGCCGCAGCGGAGCCCTGCACGAGCTGCCCAGCTCCTCCCGGATGACCTTCGCCGACATCGAGCTCGACGACGACACCCACGAGGCGTGGAAGGCCGGCGAGCCGGTCAGCCTCTCGCCCACCGAGTTCACCCTGCTCCGCTACCTCATGGTCAACGCCGGCACGGTGCTCTCCAAGCCGCGCATCCTCGACCACGTGTGGAACTACGACTTCGGTGGCGAGGTCAACGTCGTCGAGAGCTACGTCTCCTACCTGCGCCGCAAGATCGACACGACCGAGCCCCGCCTGCTGCACACCCTGCGCGGCGTGGGGTACGTGCTGCGCCTGCCCCGGACGTGAGCACACCGGTCACCCCCGCAGCCACCCCGTCCGTGGCGCCGGCCCCCACCCCCCCGGGAGGCCGGCGCCGCTCCCTGCCGCTGCGGGTCACGCTGGTCCTCGCCCTGGTGGCGCTGGTGGCCCTGGGCCTGCTCGCCTCCGGGTTCGCCGCTACCACCCAGCTCTCCGGGTTCCTGCGCGACCGCACCGACAGCCAGCTCGTGCAGGCCAGCCGCATCCCGCCCAGCCGCCTGGGCGAGCAGGGCGGTGGTCTCCCGCCCAGCCGCTACTACGTGGGCTACACGCTGGCCGGTGCCACCCAGGTCACCAGCTACTCCGACACCAGCGACTTCGGGCGGGCGCAGCCGGTGCTCCCGGCCCCCGCCGCCGACCGAGCGGGCGCAGACCCGCACCCGTACACCGTGACGGCCGCGGACGGCAGCCCGTGGCGCGCCATCTCCGTCTCGGGCTACGTCACCTCCACCGGCGCGGCGGCCGTGCTCACCACCGCCATCAGCCTGACCGACGACCGCGCCGCCATCGCCCGCCTGACCGAGCTGCTGCTCGTCATCGGGGCCGTGGTGCTGGTGCTGCTCGGGGGGCTGACCTACCTGGTGGTGCGGCGCAGCCTGCGACCGCTGACCGAGGTGGAGGCCACGGCCGCCGCGATCGCCGCCGGCGACCTCGACCGGCGGGTGCCCGAGGGTGGCCCGGGCACCGAGGTCGGCCGCCTCTCGCTCGCCCTGAACGGCATGCTCACCCAGATCCAGACCGCGTTCGACGCCAGCGCCGAGTCCACCCGCCGGGCCACGGCCTCCGAGCACAAGATGCGCCGCTTCGTGGGTGACGCCAGCCACGAGCTGCGCACCCCGCTGACCACCATCCGCGGGTTCGCCGAGCTCTACCGGCAGGGTGCCGCCGCGGACCCGGCCGCCGTCGCGCGGATCATGGGACGCATCGAGGGTGAGAGCCGGCGGATGGGCCTGCTGGTGGAGGACCTGCTGCTGCTGGCCCGCCTGGACGCCCAGCGCCCCCTGGAGCGCGATCCCGTCGACCTGCTCACCCTGGCCAGCGACGCCGTGCACGACGCCCGTGCGGTCGCCCCGGGCCGCACGGTGCGCCTGGAGGTGCTCGACGGGCCCGGGGTCCCGGAGGTGCTCGGCGACGAGGGGAGGCTGCGCCAGGTGCTGGGCAACCTCGTCACGAACGCGCTGAGCCACACCCCCACCGGAGCCGTGGTGACCGTCCGGGTGGGCACCCTCGACTCCCCCGCCGGCCCCGCCGAGGCCGTGCTCGAGGTGGCCGACACCGGTCCGGGCCTCGACCCCGAGGACGCCGAGCGGGTGTTCGAGCGGTTCTACCGCGCGGACACCTCGCGCGCCCGGGCCAGCGGGGGCACGGGTCTGGGGTTGTCCATCGTCGCGGCGCTGGTCGCGGCGCACGGGGGAACGGTGTGCGTGACGAGCGTCCCCGGCGCCGGAGCCACGTTCACCGTGCGGCTGCCGCAGGTGTCCACCGGTGCAGCGGCACGGGGTGAGCCCGCACACAGGTAGGTTCCGGGGCGTGTTCTACAGCCTGCTCAAGCACGTCTTCCCCGGTCCGTTGATGCGGCTGTGGAGCCGACCGGTGGTCACCGGGCTCGAGCACGTGCCCGCGACCGGTGGGGTGGTGCTCGCCGGGAACCACCTCTCGGTGTCCGACTCCTTCGTCGTCCCCCTCGTGATCAAGCGCCCCGTGAACTTCCTGGGCAAGCACGAGTACGTCACCGGCACGGGCTTCCGCGGGCGCACCAAGGCGTGGTTCTTCACCAGCATCGGCATGATCCCGGTGGACCGGGGGGCCGCCTCGGCCGCCTCGGCCTCGGTGGACGTGGTCATCGCCATCGTCCGCAGCGGCATGGCGTTCGGGATCTACCCGGAGGGCACCCGCTCCCCGGACGGACGGCTGTACAAGGGCCGCACGGGGGTGGCCAAGGTGGCGCTGGAGACCGGTGCGCCCGTGGTGCCGGTAGCAGTGATCGGCACCGACAAGCTCAACCCCCCGGGCACCACCTTCTGGCGGCCGCACCGCATCGAGATCCGCTTCGGCGCGCCCATGGAGTTCTCCCGCTACGACGGGATGTCCGGCGACCGGTGGGCCGAGCGGGCGATCGTGGACCAGATCATGACCGCCATCGCCGACCTGTCCGACCAGGAGTACGTGGACGTCTACGCCTCCTCGGTCAAGGACCGCGCCGAGGAGGCGTGAGCCGCTAGCCGTCGGAGCGGGTCCCGTCCTCGCCCGCCCGCCCGAGCGGGCGGGACGTGGCGCTGCCCCGGGGCACGGGCTCGTCGAAGCTCTCCGGCATCTTCCTGACGTGCCGGTTCATCGAGCGGATGAGCAGGACCAGCGCGACGAGGAGCAGGAGGATGACGACGAGCCCGATCGGCGCGGACTTGCCGAACTCCGCGCCCGTCCCGTTCCCGCCCGTGGTCGACTGACCGAGCACCGTGGTCGCGAGGTGCGCCCCGACGAGCATCACTGCTGCACCAGCTCCCGCACACCGGCGAACAAGTCGTCCTCGGGCACGTAGGTGTCCACCAGCGAGCGGGCGAGCTCGTACTCCTCGGTGGGCCACAGCTTCTGCTGCAGCTCCATCGGCACCGCGAAGAAGCGTCCCGTGGGGTCGATCTGGGTGGCGTGCGCCTTGAGGGCCTCGTCCCGCACCGGGAAGAACTCCGCGCAGGGCACCTGGGTGGTGACCCGCTCCATGACGTCGGGCCGCGCGGGATCCCAGCCGGCCAGCCACTCGGCGAACGGCGACTCCAGACCGGCATCGGTCATGGCCTGGTCGAAGCGCTCCAGGCGTGCCTTGCTGAAGCCGTGCGAGTAGTACAGCTTCAGCGGGGTCCAGGGCTCTCCGGCCTCCGGGAAGCGGTCCGGGTCCCCGGCGGCCTCGAACGCCGCGACGGACACCTCGTGGCACCGGATGTGGTCCGGGTGCGGGTAGCCGCCGTTCTCGTCGTAGGTCGTCACCACGTGCGGCCGGAACTCGCGGACCAGGCGCACGAGCTTCTCGGTGGCCTCCTCCAGCGGCGCCAGCGCGAAGCACCCCTCGGGCAGCGGCGGCGTCGGGTCACCCTCGGGCAGGCCGGAGTCCACGTAGCCGAGCCAGCGGTGCTGCACACCCAGGATCGCGGCCGCCCGGGCCATCTCCTCGCGGCGCACCTCGTGGATGCGGGCGTGCACGCCGGGGGTGTCCATGGCCGGGTTCAGGATGTCGCCCCGCTCGCCGCCGGTCAGGCTGACCACCATGACCTCGTTGCCCTCGGCCACGTAGCGCGCGGTGCTCGCCGCGCCCTTGCTCGACTCGTCGTCGGGGTGCGCGTGCACCGCCATCAACCTCAGTCCGCTCACTGCCGTCCTCACCGCTCCGTCGTCCCTGCTCCGTCGTAACCTCGTGCTGCGACGTCCGGTCCCCCGCCAGAACGTCGCGCGCCACCACGATGATCCCACCCTCTGCTGCTCCGCACCGCCGCAGCACCCCAGCCACCACCCAGGAGCCCCGCCGTGACCGCACCGCTGCCCCCCGGCCGCTACTCGCGCAACGCGGGGCGCGAGGCCGCACCCGCCACCGGGCAGAGCACCCGCCGACGCACCGTGGCGATCTCGGTGGCGGGAGGTCTGTTCGGCCTCGGGGTGGCGTGGGTGGGCTACCAGAACCTGTCGGCCGCCCCCGTCAGCGGGGACCAGCTCGCGTTCACCCTCGTCGACGACTCCACCGTCAGCATCCGCTTCGACGTCACCCGGGACGACCCCTCGCAGCCGGCGGTGTGCATCCTCCGCGCGCGGTCCCTCGACGGGAGCGAGACCGGCCGCCGCGAGGTCTACATCCCGCCGAGCACCGAGGGCGTGATGACGGTGACGTCGACCGTGCGCACGTCGAAGCCTCCCGTGGCCAGCGACGTCTACGGCTGCGGACTCACCGTCCCCGCCTACCTCGTTCCCTAGCCTTCACCACCCCTGACCTGCGACGACGCACGTTCAACGGACCCCGCGTGGTACCTTTGGTCTTCTGCGCGGCGCCGGTTCGGGGCCGTGTTTTCGTCGTCTGACGCAGCACCCGCCCCGACCAGCACGCAGGTCGGGGCGACCACGGCGGACGGGCCTCCTGGCCCGCCCAGCGGCGACGACCGACACGAGGAGTGACGATCACCATGACCGACACGCAGGTGACCTGGCTGACCCAGGAGTCGCACGACCGGCTCAAGTCGGAGCTCGACGGTCTCATCACGAACCGCGTGGCCATCGCCGCGGAGATCAACGACCGGCGCGAGGAGGGCGACCTCAAGGAGAACGGCGGCTACCACGCCGCCCGTGAGGAGCAGGGCCAGCAGGAGCGGCGCATCCGCCAGCTGCAGGAGCTCCTGAACAACGCCAAGGTCGGCGAGTCGCCCACCCGCTCCGGCGTGGCGCTGCCCGGCTCCGTCGTCAAGGTCTACTACGACGGTGACGAGAGCGACGGCGAGACGTTCCTCATCGCCACCCGCGAGGAGGGCAGCCACGGCGACCTCGAGGTGTACTCGCCGAGCTCCCCGCTGGGCAAGGCGCTGCTGGACGCCAAGGTCGGCGAGACCCGCGAGTACACGCTGCCCAACGGCGGCAGCATGAAGGTCACGCTCACCAGCGCGGAGCCCTACCGCCCCTGACCACGCTCCCCCGCCGAGCCCGTCCCGTGACCGTGACGGGGCGGGCCCCCGGCGTGCCGAGCCGCGGACTCAGGCGCCGACGGGCTCCTCCGCCACCACGTACCCCGAACGACGCAGGGCACCCACCACGACGCTGCAGTGCTCCGCGCCCCGGGTCTCCACCGTGATCGCGATCTCCACCTCGCCCAGCGCCAGCGTGCCGGTGAGCCTGGAGTGCGCCACGTCGATGACGTTCGCCCCGGTCCCGCTCACGGTCGTCAGCACCCCCACCAGCGAGCCCGGCCGGTCGGGCACCGTGACCCGCAGGGCCAGGAAGCGGCGTGCGGCCGTCAGCCCGTGCTGGACCACGTGCACGAGCAGCAGCGGGTCCACGTTGCCGCCGCTGACCACCGCGCACACCGGGCCCTCCAGGTCCCCGAGCACGCCGTCCAGCAGCGCGGCCACGGCGGCTGCCCCGGCCGGTTCGACCACCATCTTCGCCCGCTCCAGGCACAGCACGAGGGCCCGGGACAGCGCGTCCTCGCTGACGGTGACCACCTCGTCCACCAGCTGGGAGACGTGGGCGTAGGTGACCGGCCCCGGCGCCCCCACGGCGATGCCGTCCGCCATGGTGGACATGCTGGACAGCCGCACCGGGTGACCGGCGGCGAGCGAGCCCGGCCAGGCCGCGGCCTGCTCGGCCTGCACGGCTACCACCCGCACCCCGGGCTTGAGCGCCTTCACCGCGGCGGCCACCCCGGCGACCAGCCCCCCGCCCCCGGTGCACACGAGCACGGTGCCCACGTCCGGGAGCTGCTCGACGATCTCCAGGCCCACCGTGCCCTGCCCGGCCACCACGTCCAGGTGGTCGAAGGGGTGGATGAACACCGCCCCGGTGCGCTCGGCGAACTCCACGGCCTCGGCCAGGGCGTCCTCGAGCACCTCGCCGACCAGGTGCACCTGCGCCCCGTACGCCTTGGTGGCCGCGAGCTTGGGCAGCGGCGCGCCGGTGGGCATGAACACCGTGGACCGGGCCCCCAGGAGGTCCGCGGCCAGTGCCACCCCCTGGGCGTGGTTTCCCGCGCTGGCGGCCACCACACCCCGGGCGCGCTCGGCGTCGGTGAGCCCGTGGATGCGGGTGTAGGCGCCGCGGATCTTGAACGACCCGGTGCGCTGGAGGTTCTCGCACTTCAGGTGCACGGGCACCCCCGTGCGATCGCTGAGCACGCGCGAGGCCACCACGGGGGTCTTCCGGACGACCGGCTCGAGCAGGGTGGCGGCCGCGCGGATCTGGTCGAGGCTCACGAGGTCCATGGCCGCTGATCCTGCCAGCCACCACCGCCCCGTCTGCGCCCTCCGGTCCACGCCGGTACCGTGGTCGTGAGGTCGACGTGAAGCCGAGGAGGTGGTGGTCGTGCGGGACGGACGGGACCGCTCCGCCACCTGGCACTCGCCCGCCGCGCTGCTGGCCGTGGCCGCCGTCGTCGTGGGCATGCTCGCTGCCGCCGTGGCGACCGTGGCCGGGGCGGGGTGCGCCGACCCCGGCCGGCTCGTCACCCGGGCCGACGGCGTCGTGGTGCTCGAGGGCGGCTGCGTCTCGGCCGGAGACCTGGTGGTGCCCGGAGCCCCCCTGGCCACCCTCGACGGCCGTGCACCCGTCGGCGTGCGCCCCTGAGGCTCCGGTCGGCTCAGCGGGCCAGTGCCTGCTCCAGGTCGGACACCAGGTCTGCACCGTCCTCGATGCCGACGGAGAGCCGGACCAGGTCCTGCGGCACCTCCAGCATCGAGCCCACCGTCGAGGCGTGCGTCATGGCGGCAGGGAGCTCGATCAACGACTCCACCCCGCCCAGGCTCTCGGCCAGGGTGAAGATCTCTGTGGCCGCGCACAGCTTCTCGGCCGCCTCGCGACCACCCGCCATGCGCAGCGACACCATGCCGCCGAAGCGCCTCATCTGCCGTGCGGCCACGGCGTGCCCGGGGTGCTCGGCCAGGCCCGGGTAGAGCACGCTCGCCACGGCGGGGTTGCGCAGCAGCGCCTCGACCACGAGCTCGGCGTTGGTGCTGTGCTGCTCCATCCGCAGCGCCAGCGTCTTGGCCCCGCGCAGGGTCAGCCACGCGTCGAACGGGCCGGGCACGCCCCCTGCACCGTTCTGCAGGAAGGCCAGGGCGTCGCGCAGCTCGCCGTCGTCGGTGACGAGCGCGCCGCCGACCACGTCGGAGTGGCCACCGACGTACTTGGTGGTCGAGTGCAGCACCACGTCCGCCCCCAGCGCCAGGGGGTTCTGCAGGTAGGGGGAGGCAAAGGTGTTGTCCACCACGAGCTTCGCGCCACCGGCGTGCGCGACCTCGGCGATGGCCGTGATGTCGGCGATGTTCAGCAGCGGGTTCGTGGGGGTCTCCACCCACACCAGCCTCGTGTTCGGCTGGAGGGCGGCCCGGACGGCGGCCACGTCGGACAGCGGGACCGGGGTGTGGGTGATGCCCCACTGGGAGAACACCTTGTCGATCAGCCGGAACGTGCCGCCGTAGGCGTCGTCGGGGATGACGAGGTGGTCACCGGGGCGCAGGGTGGCGCGGATCAGCGCGTCCGTGGCCGCCATGCCCGAGGAGAACGCCAGGCCGTGCGCCCCGCCCTCCAGCGCGGCCAGGCACTCCTGCAGGGCGGTCCGCGTGGGGTTGCCGGTGCGGGAGTACTCGTAGCCCCCGCGCAGGCCGCCCACACCGTCCTGGGCGTAGGTGGAGGTGGCGTGGATCGGGACGATGACCGAACCGGTGGTGGGGTCGGGCGCCTGCCCGGCGTGGATGGCGCGGGTGGCGAAGCCCGGGGTGCGGGCGGGGTCGCGGGAGTCAGGCATGGGTCGAGCCTAGGCACCCCGGGACGGTGCGCCGAGCCAGGGTCCGGGGGTCAGCGACCGACGACGACCACGAGCAGCAGGAGCAGGAGGACGAGCCCGAGGATCCCGAGGGGCAGGACCACCATCAGCAGCAGCCCCTTGGTGCCCTGCGGCACGTGACCGATGGACCCGGACATGAAGATGATGGCCGGCGTGCGGTAGAAGACCGGCACCTCCTGACCGGGCTGCACCACCACGTCCAACGACGCCTGGGCGATCGGGAACAGGTACCGGGTGAGCACGTCCACCCGGTGCTGCCCGGCGGGGACGTCGATCGCGACGCGGCCCCAGGTGCGGCCACGCTCCTGGCCGTCCACCGTCACCAGGGGGCCGAACAGGTAGAGGACGAAGGCCAGCGGGAAGAAGCTCGTGTCCACCACCAGGCGCCCCCAGCCCGGCTGCACGGGAGCCCACTGCTGGCCCTGGTAGGGCTGCTGGTGGCCCACCGGGGCCTGCGCGGGCCGACCCCAGCCCGGCTGCGGGGGCGGCCCGTAGCCCAGGGGTGCCTGGTTCCACGCCTGCGGCGCCGGCCAGGGACCCTGGGGTGCCTGGCCGTGGCCGGACCGGGTGGGCGGGCCGTGGCCGGGCCGGGGTGCCTGGCCGTGGCCCTGGGGCGCCTGCGGAAGGGCGGGTCGGGCCTTCTCCCACTGCGGGTCCGGAGCGGTCCGACCGGCCGGGGCCGCCCACGCCGGCGGTGGCGCGGGCTGCTGCTGGGGCTGCGCTCCCCACACCGACGGCCCCGGCGGGGTGGTGCCCCGTGGGACGACCTGGGTGCGGTCGGCGGCTCCCGGTTCGGCCGCGGGGCCCGACGTGGTCGACCGGGAGACCACCTGGGTGGCCTCCGAGGACGCAACCTGACGACCGTCGACGTCGCGGTACCCGAAGTTGAGCGCGCCGGACCCGGACCCGGGCTCGGCTGGACGCTGGTCGTCGGGCTGGTCGGTCACGGGCTCACCTCGGTCTGGACGATCCGGGCGGTCCGGGCGGAGGGGGTCCCCCGCGGGGCGACGCTAGCCGAGTCGGCCGCTGCCCGGGGCGAGGAGCGCACCGAGCCCGCGGTGACGGCGGGCCCGGGCAGGAACACCCCCGGGCCCGGAGGCCACCCGCGCGTCAGACGCCGCTGAGGAACCCGAGCAGGTCGTGCCGGGTGAGCACGCCCACGGGCTTTCCGTCGTCGACGACCATGACGGCGTCGATGGTTCCGAGCGCCTCGGTGGCGGCGGAGACGGGCTCACCGGCCCCGAGCAGCGGCAGGGGCGGGCTCATGTGCTGGGCCACCGGGTCGGCCAGGTGGGCGCGGCCGGCGAACACCGCGTCGAGGAGGTCGCGCTCGCTGACGCTGCCGGCCACCTCGCCGGCCATCACCGGCGGCTCGGCACCGACGACGGGCATCTGCGACACCCCGTACTCGCGGAGGATCTCGATGGCGTCGCGCACCGTCTCGCCGGGGTGGGTGTGCACCAGGTCGGGCAGCTCACCGGACTTGCCGCGCAGCACGTCGCCCACGCGGGTCTGCACCTCGTGGCCGTCCAGCGGGGAGCGCAGGAAGCCGTAGGAGCTCATCCAGTCGTCGTTGAAGATCTTGGACAGGTAGCCGCGGCCACCGTCGGGCAGCAGCACCACCACGAGCGCGTCGTCGGGCAGGGTCGCCGCCACGCGCAGCGCGCCCACCGTGGCCATCCCGCAGGAGCCGCCCACGAGAAGGCCCTCCTCCCGGGCCAGGCGGCGGGTCATGTTGAACGCGTCCGCGTCGGAGACGGCCTCGATGCCGTCGGGGATGGACGGGTCGTACGCGGTGGGCCAGAAGTCCTCGCCGACGCCCTCCACGAGGTACGGCCGTCCGGTCCCGCCCGAGTACACCGAACCCTCGGGGTCCACGCCGATGACCTGGACCTTGCCGCCGGAGACCTCCTTGAGGTAGCGGCCGGTCCCGGTGATGGTGCCGCCGGTGCCCACGCCGCAGATGAAGTGGGTGATCTTCCCGTCGGTGTCGGCCCAGATCTCCGGACCGGTGGTCTCGTAGTGGCTGGCGGGCCCGTTGACGTTCGCGTACTGGTTGGGCTTCCACGCACCCTCGGTCTCACGGACGAGACGGTCGGAGGTGGAGTAGTAGCTGTCGGGGTGGTCCGGCGGCACGGACGTGGGACACACGACGACCTCGGCCCCGTAGGCGCGCAACACGTTGCGCTTGTCCTCGCTGACCTTGTCCGGGCACACGAAGATGCAGTGGTAGCCGCGCCGCTGGGCCACCAGGGCCAGCCCGACACCGGTGTTGCCCGAGGTGGGCTCGACGATCGTCCCGCCGGGGCGGAGCTCCCCGCTGGCCTCGGCGGCGTCGACCATCTTCACCGCGATGCGGTCCTTCACGCTGCCACCGGGGTTCAGGTACTCGACCTTGGCGGCGACGGTGGCACCGATCCCGGCGGTGACGGAGTGCAGCCGTACCAGGGGGGTGTTCCCGACGAGGTCGACGATGTGCTCAGCGATGCGCATGACCCCATCGTCTCAGGCCCGCTCGCGGACTGCGGCCGCCGCCCGGGTGAGGACTAGCGTCGCGGGCGCAGGACGGCGGTGGACGAGGTGGAGCGGAGGTCGGCTGCGGTGGTGCGGGCGCGGACCTGGTCGATCGCCGCTGCTGTGGGCGCGGGCTCGGCGGGCACGGCGGTGGGCGCCGGCTACAAGCTGCTCGTCGAGCAGTCCAAGACCGCGCGCGCCGTCATCGGACCGCCGAACCGCCTGCCCCCGAAGGCAGACGGGGTCTACTCCCCCGACGGCGGCGCTCCCCGTCCGCCGCACGACCCGCGCGGGCCCGACGAGCTGTTCCTGGTGCTGCTGGGCGACTCCTCGGCGGCGGGACTGGGCTGCGAGACCGCGGAGGAGGTGCCGGGCGTGCTGCTGGCGCGTGGGCTCGCCGAGGAGACCGAGCGGCCTGTGCGCCTGGTCACCCACGCCGCGGTCGGGGCCAACTCCCGGGTCCTGGACGCCCAGGTGGACCGGTGCCTCGAGGCCTCGGGCGGCACGGCCCCGGACGCGGCCGTGATCATCGTCGGCGCCAACGACGTCACCGCCAAGCTGTCCCCCTCCTCCTCGGCCCTGCGGCTCGGGCTCGTGGTCGAGCGGCTGCGGCTGCTCGGCGCCGCCGTCGTGGTAGGCACCTGCCCCGACCTCGGCGCCATCCGGCCGATCCCGCAGCCGCTGCGCAGCGTCGCCCGGACCTGGAGCCTGCAGCTGGCGCGCGAGCAGCGGGCCGCCGTGCTCGCCGCCGGTGGCCACCCGGTGGCCGTGGCCGACCTGCTCAGCCCGGAGTTCCTCACCCGGCCGGACGCGCTGTTCTCGCCGGACCGCTTCCACCCCTCGGCCGCCGGCTACGAGGCGGCCGCGGCCCTGCTGCTGCCCGCGCTGTGCTCGGAGCTCGGGGTGTGGGGCGGCGGGCCGCTGCCCGAGCCGCCGCGCCGCTCCGCCACCGCGGATGCCCGTCGACCCACCGCCCGGGTGACGGCCGCGCTGAACGAGCACCTGTACCGGCGGGCCCGAGACGGCGGCTCCGCGGCAGCGCGGCGCCTCCGGCTCGGAGGCGGGAGCACCGGCCCGTAACCTCGTGGTTGGCTCGGTGCCGAGCCAACCACCGCAACGAAGGAGTACCGCGATGCCCGAGGCCGTCATCGTCTCGACCGCCCGCTCGCCCATCGGTCGTGCGTTCAAGGGATCGCTCGCGAGCATTCGGCCCGACGACCTCGCGGCGCAGATGATCGCCGCCGCCCTGGCCAAGGTGCCCGAGCTGGACCCGAACACCATCAACGACCTCATGCTGGGCTGCGGGCTGCCCGGTGGGAAGCAGGGCTTCAACATGGCGCGCGTCATCGCCGTGCAGCTCGGCTACGACGCCGTGCCCGGCACCACGGTCACCCGCTACTGCTCCTCGTCGCTGCAGACCACCCGCATGGCCCTGCACGCCATCAAGGCCGGCGAGGGCGACGTGTTCATCTCCGCCGGCGTCGAGAGCGTCTCCAGCTTCGCCAGCGGCAACTCCGACTCCCTGCCGGACACCCGCAACCCGCTCTTCGCCGAGGCCGAGGCGCGCACGGCCACCGCCGCGCAGGGTGGGGTCACCTGGCACGACCCGCGCGCGGACGGCCTCATCCCGGACGCCTACATCTCCATGGGCGAGACCGCGGAGAACGTGGCCCAGGTCACCGGCATCACCCGCGAGGAGATGGACCGCTGGGGCGTTCGCAGCCAGAACCGCGCGGAGGAGGCCATCAAGGCAGGCTTCTTCGAGCGCGAGATCACCCCGGTCACCCTCGCCGACGGCACCGTGGTCAGCACCGACGACGGCCCCCGTGCCGGCACCACCTACGAGGCCGTCAGCAAGCTCAAGCCCGTGTTCCGCCCGGACGGCCTCATCACCGCCGGCAACGCGTGCCCGCTCAACGACGGTGCCGCCGCGCTGGTCATCATGAGCGACACCAAGGCCGCCGAGCTCGGCCTCACCCCGCTGGCCCGCGTCGTCTCCACCGGCGTCTCGGGGCTGTCACCGGAGATCATGGGCCTGGGACCGATCGAGGCCTCGAAGCGCGCTCTCGCCCTGGCCGGCATGAGCATCTCCGACATCGACCTCGTGGAGATCAACGAGGCCTTCGCGGTGCAGGTCATCGGCTCGGCCCGCGAGCTCGGCATCGACGAGGACAAGCTCAACGTCTCCGGCGGCGCGATCGCGGTGGGCCACCCGTTCGGCATGACGGGCGCGCGGATCACCACGACCCTGCTGAACAACCTGTCCACCCACGACGGCACGTTCGGGCTGGAGACGATGTGCGTCGGTGGCGGCCAGGGCATGGCGATGGTGCTCGAGCGCCTGAGCTGATCCCCACCCGCTCCGAGGGCCCGGTCGCCGTGTGCGACCGGGCCCTCGTGCGTGCGGGCGGGGGCGCCCCTCGCTCGAGGGGCGGGGAGACGCGCGACGGCCCCGCAGCGCGTGCTGCGGGGCCGTCGGGGTCGGGCGGAGATTCAGCCGCGGTTGAAGTAGCTCAGCAGCCGCAGGATCTCGACGTACAGCCACACAAGGGTGACGGTCAGGCCGAGTGCGACGCCCCAGGCCGCCTTCTCCGGCGCGCCCGCGCGGATCAGCTTGTCGGCCTGGTCGAAGTCGAGCAGGAGGTTGAACGCGGCCAGCGCGATGATGACGAGGCTGAAGATGATGGCGAGCGGTCCACCGTCACGCAGGCCCAGGCCACCGTCGACGAAGAATCCGGCGATGATGTTGGCGACCACCAGCACGACCACGCCGATGAGGCCGGCCATGACCATCTTGGTCAGCCGCGGGGTGACGCGGACCGCACCCGTCTTGTAGACCACGAGCATGCCGACGAAGACGCCGACGGTGCCGATGACCGCCTGCGGCACGATCGTGCCGACGGTGGTGGCCTCGAGGACGTAGGAGATCGCCCCGACGAACAGGCCCTCGGCCACGCCGTAGGACAGCACGATCGCGGGGTTCATCTTGCGACCCAGGGTGGCCACCAGCACCAGGACGAAGCCGACGATCCCGCCGACGAGCAGGAACGGCAGCGCGAGGGAGTTGTTCTGGCTGATCAGGAAGGCGGAGATCCCGGCAGTGACGACGAGCGCGCCCAGCGTGGAGGCCGTCTTGGTGACCACGTCGTCCACGGTCATCGTGCGGCCCGTGGTGTAGGGCTGCGGCTGCCCGTAGGGCTGCTGACCGTAGCCCTGGGGGGCGCTCTGCTGACCGGTCTGGCCGGGGCCGAAGGAGGCGTAGCCGCCCTGCGCGGGCAGGTTGCGGAACACCGGGTTGCTGCTGGTGCGCACCGTTGTGGTCCCTTCTCGTGCTGAGGGCGGAGGATCTCCGCTACTTCGTACAACGCATCTACGAGGCCCGGGGTTCCCACCCGGACGATCCGGACACTACCGGCACGACGCGGATCTCCACCGTGCCCCCGGTGGGACTCGAACCCACGCTGGGACCCTTTTAAGGGGCCTGCCTCTGCCGGCTGGGCTACGGGGGCCCGCGTCGGCGGACCCTACCGAGCCCGTCCGTCAGCTGGCTGCGGCCCGGTCGAACTCGGCCTTGGGGTCGTTGATCTGCGCCAGGGCCACGACGTCGCGGCGGAACACCAGGGCCATGATCCAGCCGACGAGGATGAGCGCCTTGCGGTTCGTGGTGGGCATCCTCGACAGGTGGTATGCCCGGTGCATCCCCCAGGCGGGGAGACCCTTGAGCTTCACCCCGTACACGTCGGCCACCCCGCGGTAGAGGCCGAGGCTGGCGACCGATCCCGCGTACTTGTGCTTGTAGTCGCTGGCCTCCTTGCCCCGCACCGCCGCCACCACGTTGTCCGCGAGCACCTTGGCCTGGCGCACCGCGTGCTGCGCCGACGGGCTGCAGGTGGCGGCCGGCTCCTCGTCGATCTTGGTGAGGTCGGGCACCGCGGCGCAGTCGCCCCCGCTGAACGCCCCGGAGACGCCGACCACCTGCAGCTGGGCGGTGCAGCGCAGCCGGCCCCGCTCGTCCAGCGGCAGGTCGGTGTTGGCCAGCATGGGGTTCGCCTTGACACCGGCGGTCCACACGATGGTGTCGGTGGAGAACTCCGTGCCGTCGGAGAGCTGGACGTGCCCGCCGACCATGGTGTCCACCCGCGTCTCCAGGTAGACCTGGATCCCCCGCTCGGCGAGCCGCGCGATGGTGTAGACGCCCATCTTCGGGCTCACCTCGGGCATGACCCGGTTGCTGGCCTCCACGAGGACCCAGCGCATGTCCTCGGGCGAGACGCCCTTGTAGTAGCGGGTGGCGAAGCGGGACATGTCCTCGAGCTCGGCGAGCGCCTCGATGCCGGCGTAGCCACCGCCCACCACGAGGAAGGTGAGCATCCGCTTGCGGCGCTCGGCGTCCTGGGTGACCGAGGCCGCGTCCATCCGGCTCAGCACGTGGTTGCGCAGGTAGATGGCCTCGCCGACGGTCTTGAACGCGATGCCCTGCTCGGGCAGGCCCGGGATGGGCAGCGTCCGGGCGATGGACCCCGGCGACATGACGATGATGTCGTAGGACAGTACCTCGGTGGAGCCGTCGGAGTTGGAGACCCACGCCCGCTTGGTCGCGTGCTCCACCTTGTCGACCCGACCGGTCAGCACCGTGCACTTCTTCAGCACCCGCCGCAGCGGCACCACGACGTGGCGCGGCTCGATGGAGCCGGCCGCTGCCTCGGGCAGGAAGGGCTGGTAGGTCATGTGGGGCTGCGGATCGACGACCGTGATCTGCGCCTCCTTGCCCCGCAGCTTCTTCTGCAGGCGCAAGGCGGTGTACATGCCGACGTAGCCACCGCCGACGACCAGGATGCGGGTGGGACCGCTCTGCGTGCTCACGCGGTGATCCTCCCACCAACTGCACCGATCACGAAGGCGGGGTGGCGCCGTCACCCGGTGGGTGCCCCGTGGTGGCGACCAGACGGGCCGCGACCAGCACGTCGGTGACCATGGCCGGGGTGAGGCGGCCGGTGAAGGTGTTCTGCTGGCTGACGTGGTAGCAGCCCAGGACGGTCAGCGGCGGGCCGCCGTCGGTGTGGTGGAGGACCACCCGCGCACCGTGGCCGAAGCGCGGGCGCGGCACCGGCACCACCCATCCGGCCCGGGCGGCCACCGGCAGGAACGCCTGCCAGCCGAAGCCCCCGAGCACCACCACGGCACGGACGGTGGGGCGCAGCAGCTCGAGCTCGCGGAGCAGGAAGGGCGAGCAGGCGTCGCGCTCGGCCGGGGTGGGCCGGTTGGCCGGTGGCGCGCAGTGCACGGGCGCGACCATCCGGGTGCCGATCAGCTCCAGCCCGTCGTCCGCGCGGGTGCTCGTGGGCTGGTTGGCCAGCCCGGCGGCGTGCATCGCGGCCACCAGGACGTCGCCGGAGCGGTCGCCGGTGAACATCCGCCCCGTCCGGTTCGCCCCGTGCGCAGCCGGCGCCAGACCCACCACCAGCACCGACGCGTCGGCCGGCCCGAAGCTGGGAACGGCGCGGCCCCAGTAGGTCTCGTCCCGGAACGCGGCTCGCCGGGTGGCGGCGACCTCCTCGCGCCAGGCCACCAGGCGGGGGCAGCGCCGGCACGCGACGACGTCGTGGTCCACCTGCGCGATCGAGTCCGGCACCTGGCCACGGTATGCCCCGTCCCGTCGGGGGCCGCCGCTAGCCTGCGACCATGGCCGACGACGAGAAGGACACCCCGCCCACCGGCACGAGCCGGGACACCGCCCCGGACCCGACGGACCAGCTGGTCACCACGCAGCACACCGTGCCGGTCGGCGGGCGGGAGCTCGCGTACACGGCGACCACGGGCCGGGTGGTCCTGCGCGAGGAGGTCACCGAGGACGGGCGGGCCAAGGGGCACGAGGCCAAGGCCGAGGTGTTCCTCACCTCCTACGTGCTCGACGACGCGGACCCGGCGACCCGACCGGTGGTGTTCGCGTTCAACGGCGGACCCGGCTCGGCCAGCGTGTGGCTGCACCTGGGGCTGCTGGGCCCGCGGCGCGTCGTCTCCGGGGACGCCGGAGCGCTGCTCGGACCGCCGTACGCGCTGGTCGACAACCCGGAGACGGTGCTGGCGCACGCGGACCTCGTGTTCATCGACCCGGTCTCCACGGGCTACTCCCGCGCGGTCGCCGGGGGCAGGGCGGGCGACTTCCACGGCTTCCGGCGCGACCTGGAGAGCGTCGGCGAGGTGATCCGGCTCTGGACCTCGCGGCACGGGCGCTGGGTGTCGCCGAAGTTCCTCGCCGGGGAGAGCTACGGCACCCTCCGCGCCGCGGGGCTGGCCGAGCACCTGCAGTCGCGGTACGGCATGTACCTCAACGGGATCGTCCTCATCTCGTCGGTGCTGGACATGGCGACCATCCGGTTCACCGAGGGAAACGACCTGCCGCACGCGCTGTTCCTGCCCACCTACGCCGCCATCGCCCACCACCACGGCAAGCACCCGGGGCGGCCGCTGGAGGAGGTCCTCGTGGAGGCCGAGGAGCTCGCCGACCGCGACTACCCGTGGGCACTGGCCCGCGGCTCCCGGCTCACCCCGCAGGAGCGCGCCGACATGGTCACGCGCATCGCCGGCCTGACCGGGCTGAGCGAGGACTACGTCGACCGGGCGGACCTGCGCATCGAGCACATCCGCTTCTTCACCGAGCTGCTGCGCACGCAGCGCCGCACGGTGGGGCGCCTGGACGGCCGCTTCAGCGGGTGGGAGGCCGACGCCGCCGGGGAGCACTTCACGGCCGACCCGTCGATGGACGCGATCATGGGGCCCTACACCGCCGCGCTGAACCACTACGTCCGCACCGAGCTCGGCTACGACAGCGACCTGCCCTACGAGATGCTGTCCGGCACCGTGAACAAGGAGTGGTCCTACTCGGAGTTCGAGGGGCGCGGTGTCAGCGTGGTGCACGCGCTGGCGGCCGCCATGCGGGCCAACCCGCACCTGCGGGTGCACGTGGCCTCCGGCTACCACGACGGCGCCACGCCCTACTCGGCCACGCAGCACACCCTGGCCCACCTGCCGATCCCCGCCGAGCTGCGGTCGAACATCGAGGTCAAGCACTACGAGGCCGGGCACATGATGTACGTGCACGAGCCGTCCCGGGTGCAGCAGTCCGCGGACATCGCGGCCTTCCTCACCCGCTGAGCCGGGCCGGGGGTCACCCCAGCGACAGCGCGATCCCGTCGAGGATGTCGTGCTCGCTGACCACGAGCTCGGTGAGCCCGGCGCGGGCGCGGACCTCGGCGGCCAGCACGTCGCAGACCAGGGCGCCGCCACCGATCACGTCCACCCGCCCGGGGTGCACCGGACCCAGCGCCGCCCGCTGCGCCCGGGTCATCGCCACCAGGTCGGCGCACACCCCGTGCAGCCGGTCCAGTCCCACCCGGGACAGGTGGATCCGCTCGGAGTCGTACGCCTGGAGGCCGGCGGCCACGGCGGCGAGCGTGGTGAAGGTGCCCGCCACCCCGACCCACGTCCGGGCCCGCTCCACCGGCACGGCGGCGAAGGCGGCCGCCAGCACCTCGTTCGCCACGCCCCGGGCCTCGGCCACCTCCTGCGCCGACGGCGGGTCGCCGTGCAGGCAGCGCTCGGTCAGCCGCACGCACCCGACGTCCACCGAGCGCGCCGCGGCCACCCCACCCGCGTCCCCCAGCACGAGCTCGGTGGATCCCCCGCCCAGGTCGACGACCAGGAACGGGCCCTGCTCCGGGTCGAGCTCACCCACCGCGCCGGCGAAGCTCAGCCGCGCCTCCTCGTCACCGGTGACGACCTCGGCGTCCACCCCGAGCACCGAGCGCACCATCCCGAAGAAGTCCTCGCGGTTCTCGGCGTCCCGGGTGGCCGAGGTGGCCACCATCCGCACCCGGTCGGCACCCGCCCGCGCGATCACCGCCGCGTAGTCGACCAGGGCCACCCGGGTCCGCTCGACGGCGTCGGGGGCCAGCCGACCGGTGGCGTCCACGCCCTGCCCCAGCCGCACCACCCGCATCTCGCGGTGCACGTCACGGAGCCGACCGTCCACGTCCACGTCGGCGACGAGCAGGCGGATCGAGTTGGTGCCGCAGTCGACGGCGGCGACGCGTGCCATGGTGCTCCCGGGGTCCGGCCGGGGGTGTCCCGGCGTCGCGACGACCGTAGCGCCGCGCCCGAGGACCGCTCGGTCCTGGATCAGTCCTCGGGCGCGGCGTCCGCGCGCACGCACGGTCCCGACCGCCACCACGACCCGATCCTCGCCAGGGCCTCGTCCCCCAGCGGGTTCACCCCGGGCCCCTTGGCCAGCGAGTGCGCGAGGAGCACGTGCAGGCACTTCACCCGGTCCGGCATGCCGCCCGCCGTGACCCCGGTGCCGAGGGACTCGATGGCGTCGCGCTCGGCCAGGTAGCTCTCGTGCGCCGACCGGTAGCCCTCGGCGAGCTCGGGGTCGGTGCCCAGGCGCTCGGTCATCTCCCGCATCACGCCGTCGGCCTCCTGGGTGCTGGCCGCCGCCGTCAGCCGCGGGCAGGTCAGGTAGTACAGCGTGGGGAAGGGCGTTCCGTCGGGCAGCCGCGGAGCGGTCTCGACGACCGTGGGGTTGCCGCAGGGACACCGGTGCGCCACCGAGCGAACGCCGCGCAGCGGTCGGCCGAGCTGGCGCGCCATGGCGTCGAGGTCGGCCTCGGCCACCGGCTCGGGGTTGTCCCCGCTCACCCGCCGCCTCCCGAGACGCTGGCCCACAGCTCGGAGTACCACGGCGCCGTGGCGGTCGACGCCTGCTGCTGGGCGCCGGTCGACGGGTCGACGCCGTCGGGCAGCTGCACCCGGTACGGGGTCTCCCCCGGCCGCACGTACCCGAGCCGACCCCGCGCCTGGGCCTCCACGTAGGCCGGGTCGCCGAGCTGGTCCTTCTGACCCTGCAGCCGAGCCACCTCGCCGGTGAGCTGGGCCTGGGTGGCCGCCGTGCTGGCGAGCTCCTGGCGCTGGGACACGTACGTGCGCAGGGGCACGGCCAGCGCCAGCGCCAGCGCGCAGACGACGACGGCGAGCACGGCCGCCCGCCGGGTGCCCAGGCTCACCGAGAGCCGCAGCAGCCGCCGTCCCCGCCCGGCGGCCCGGTCCGGGCCACCAGCCGGCGTCCGGGTTCTCGAGGCCCGACCAGGGGGGCGGCTGGTGCCCTTCCCCCCGGCGGACCCCGCACCCCGGGTCGAGGCGCGCCCGGTGGGGCGCTGCGATCCCGCCACGTCAGCCCTCGGCGCGGAAGCGCGGGAAGGCCAGGTCCCCGGCGTAGCGGGCGGCGTCGCCGAGGTTCTCCTCGATGCGTAGGAGCTGGTTGTACTTGGCCACGCGCTCGCTGCGCGCCGGCGCCCCGGTCTTGATCTGGCCGCAGCTGGTGGCCACCGCGAGGTCGGCGATGGTGGTGTCCTCGGTCTCGCCCGAGCGGTGGCTCATCATGCAGGTGTAGCCGCTGGTCTGGGCCAGGCTGACCGCGTCCAGGGTCTCGCTGAGCGTGCCGATCTGGTTGACCTTCACCAGCAGCGAGTTCGCGGCCCGGCGCTGGATGCCCTCCTCGAGACGTTCGGGGTTGGTCACGAAGAGGTCGTCGCCGACCACCTGCACCCGTCCGCCGATCTGCTCGGTCAGGGCGACCCAGCCGTCCCAGTCGTCCTCGCTGAGCGGGTCCTCGATGGACACGAGGGCGTAGGAGTCGAGGAGCTCGGCGTAGAAGGCCGTCATCTGCTCGGCCGTGCGGGTGGAACCCTCGAACGCGTACCCGGTGCCCTCGGTGTGGAACTCGGTGGCCGCCACGTCCAGGGCGAGCGCGACGTCCCGACCCAGGGTCAGCCCCGCCTTCTCCACGGCCACGGCGATGAGGTCGAGCGCCTCCCTGGTGCCGGCCACGGCAGGGGCGAAGCCACCTTCGTCACCCAGCCCGGTGGACAGGCCCTTCTCCTTGAGCACGGCCTTCAGTGCGTGGTAGACCTCCGCACCCCAGCGCAGCCCCTCCTTGAAGGTGGGCGCGCCGAGGGGGGCGACCATGAACTCCTGCACGTCGACGCCGCTGTCGGCGTGCGCTCCACCGTTGAGGATGTTCATCATCGGCACGGGCAGCACGTGCGCGTTGGGCCCACCCACGTAGCGGAACAGCTCCAGGCCGGAGGACTCGGCGGCCGCCCGGGCCACCGCAAGGGACACCCCGAGCAGCGCGTTCGCACCCAGGCGGGACTTGTCCGGGGTGCCGTCAAGGTCCACGAGCTTCTGGTCGACGATGCGCTGCTCGACCGCCTCCAGCCCGACGAGCTCCGGGCCGATCTCGTCCAGCACGGCCTGCACGGCCTTCTCCACGCCCTTGCCGCCGTAGCGGGCACCGCCGTCGCGCAGCTCCACGGCCTCGTGCACCCCGGTCGACGCACCGGAGGGAACCGCGGCGCGGGCCAGGGTGCCGTCGTCGAGGGCGACCTCGACCTCGACCGTCGGATTCCCGCGGGAGTCCAGGATCTCGCGGGCTCCGACCTGTTCGATGACGGCCACGGGTGTGTCTCCTCGCTCTGGCTGCTGCTGGCGCGCCGATGCTATCGGCCCCGGCACGCCCGACGGGCCGGGGCGCGCGGGCGCGCGGGCTCCAGCCGCTCAGCTGACCCCCGCGCTCTGCCGCGCGTAGCGGTCGGCCCCGTCGAACACGTCCTGCAGGTACTGCGCCGAGTTGTTGTAGCTCAGGACCGCCCGTGACCAGCCGTCACCGGTCGCCAGGTCCTTGCCGTCGGCACAGAGGTAGCGGCCCGCGGCGAGCGCGGCGTCGTCGATGTCCTGCGGGTCGGCCGTCCCGTTGCCGTCACCGTCGGAGCCCCACCTCGCCCAGGTCGACGGGATGAACTGGAACGGACCCACCGCACGGTCCCACCTGGTGTCGCCGTCCAGCACGCCCCCGTCGGTGTCCGCGATCGCGCGCACGTTCGGCCCGCCGTCGAGGGGGATCCCGATGATGGGAGGGGTGGACCGGCCGTCGGCGCCGAGCGAGCGACCCTGGTAGGTGCCGTGCCTGCTCTCGATGTTGGCCAGGCCCGCCAGCGTCGCCCAGGAGAGGTGGCACTGGGGCTGCACGGAGGCGACGGTGGCCTGCGCGGAGGCGTACGCCTCGAGCGCACGCTCGGGGATCCCGGTGATCTGGGCGACGCGAGCCGCCCACGCCGCGTAGGGGGAGCCCGGGGTGGCGTCGGCGACCGGCTGCGAGGGGACGGCGGCTCCCACCTGCTGGGGTGGCAGCCCCGAGGCGGCCGGGAGCACCGCGGTGAGCTGGTCGGCGGAGGTCACCGCGTCCAGCGCCACGCTGCCGTCCACCGCCACCGGGGGCAGCGCGGCGGCGACGGAGGTGTCGTCGGTCGTCGTCGTCGCCGCGCGCACCCCGACGACCCCTCCCGCCAGGGCGCCCACGGCGACGAGGGCGACGGCCGCACGCACCAGGTACTCACGGCCTCTCACAGCGTGCTCAACGTCTCACCGGTCGCGGAGGTACGCATCCCGATCACGCCGACCGCCCGGCGGCGTAGGACGCGGAACGCTCGAGGACCTCCCGCACGTAGGAGCTCGACCGGTTGTAGGTCAGCACCGCCCGGTTCCAGCCGCCGGCGGCGGTGAGGTCCCCACCGCTGGCGCAGAGGTAGCGGGCCGCCGCCAGCGCGGCGTCGTCGAGGTCGTCGGGGTCGGCCACCCCGTCGCCGTCCGCGTCGACCCCCCACTGCTCCCAGGTGCCGGGGATGAACTGCATCGGGCCCATCGCCCGGTCGAACGTGGTGTCGCCGTCCAGCGCCCCCCCGTCGGTGTCCCGGATCTCGGCGACCCCGGGACGGCCGTCCAGCGCGGCACCCCGGATGGGCGGCTGCGCCCGGTTGTCCCGGTCGAGCCGGGAACCGCCGAACCTGCCGTGGCCGGTCTCCACGCTGCCGATCCCGGCCAGGGTGGTCCACCCGATCCCGCAGCCGGGGGCGGAGCGGGCCACCGACGCCGCGGCCCAGCCGTAGGCCTCCAGGGCCGAGGCGGGGACGTCGAGCACCGCGGCCCGGTCGCGGGCCCAGGCGGCGAGCTGGTCGGCCCCACGGCCGGGGGCGTCGAGGTCCAGCGCGGGGAGCGCGGCACCGGTGGCCGGGGGCGCGACGGCCGGCGGGACGGCGGGGACGACCGCGGGAAGGGCGCACGCCGACACCAGCGCAGCGAGCGCGGCGAGCACGAGGGGGCGAGCACGGTGCACCACCCCATGGTCCACGAGTCCGCCGCGGCTGGTCGGCGCCCCCGACGCGGTGTGGTTTTTCTAGGCAGGGCTTACCTCGTTCTGGCGAGCCTGCGCGGACAGTCGTGGAGGACCTGTGCTCACCAGCTGGCGCGACGAGCTCGTGGCCCTGCTGCAGGAGTGGACGCTCGCGGCCGAGCGGATGACGGCCGGGCAGGAGGCCGTCGACGGCGGGGCGACCGGCGGAGGCCGGTACTCCCCACCCGAGGACACCGGCGAGGCGCTCGACCCGACTGCGGCCTCGCTGACGCCGACCATCGGCGTCGGCCCGGGCAGTTCACCCCGCCGGGGTGGACCGGTTCAGGATCGCGGACCGGCGGCCCGCCGAGCCGCCGCTGTTCCCGCTCGACGACCTCGACCCCAACCGCAGCGGTGGCCACCTCTGCGTGCAGGCGTGCGCCGACGACCCCCGGGTGGCCGTGCACGCCATCCGCGACCTCGCCCGCATCGGCACCGGGGTGGTCAGCGTGCGGTGGTCCGAGCGCGGGTTCGGCCGCACCTCGTCGACCTCCACCGCGCAGGTGACGCCCCGCGCCATGGTCGGCGTCAAGGACGGGACGGCGAACCTCGAGGCCGAGGACCCCGCCGCACTGGACACCCACCTCTGGGTGCAGCCCGACGACGGCGCGGCCTGGATGGCGAATGGTCAGTACCTGGTTTCTCGGCGCATCCGGATGCACGTCGCGAGCTGGGACCGCACCCCGCTCGGCGAGCAGGAGCAGGTCATCGGCCGCACGAAGCCGGTCGGCGCCCTGCTGGGCCAGGTGGCCGGTGGACCCGGTGGATCTTGGGCTCGTGAGGCTCGTGAGGCTCGTGAGGCTCGTGAGGCTCGTGAGGCTCGTGAGGCTCGTGAGGCTCGTGGGGCTCTGCCTGCCTGCCCGCCCGGCCTGTCCGACGGCGACTGGTGGGGCTCGACCCTGTTCACCTGAGCCCTCCGCTCCTCGTTCGCGCTCCCTCCCCGGCGTTGTGCGCGCACAACGTCGTTCCCGTGCCGTTCTTGGCGCGTTGTGCGCGCACAACGCGCCAGTCGGCGCTTCCACAGCCTGTGGACAACTCCGGTTCGGCCGCCGTCGCCGCGCACGGGACGCCGGAGACTCCCGACCATGCCGCGCCGCGCCCCGTTGCCCGCCCTGCCCGAGCTGTTCGTCGGTTCGGCCGCCACCGCGGTAGGGGACCTCACCCCCGGCCAGCTGCGAGGCCCCCGACTGCGACGAGTGGTGCACGACGTCTACGCGCCGAGCTCGTTGACCATCACGCACGAGGTGCGGTGTCGGGCGGTCGCGATGGTCAGTGACTCCAGCACCGTCATCACCGGACGCTCGGCGGCGACCGTGCACGGCGTCGACCTCGCCCGTGCCGGCGATCCGGTCGAGCTGCTGAGCACCGACAGGTCACGGCGGCTTCGACGCCCCGGGCTGCAGGTCCGCGCGACCATCCACCCCGTCGAGTCCGTGCCGTGGCGGGGTGTGCGCCTGGCGACTCCCCGGCAGGCGGCGCTCGACATCGCGAGGCGCGGCGACGTGCCGTGGTCGGTGGGCGAGGTCGACCGGATGGTGCGGGCCGGACTGCTGTCGCGCACCGTGCTCCAGTCGTACCTGCTCGGCCGCCACGACCACGGGATCGGCGCCGCCCGCGAGGTCGTCGAGCTGCTCGACCCGCGCAGCGAGTCCGTCCCCGAGTCCGTGGTCCGCGTGCTCCTCGCGCAGGAGGGGCTGAACCCGGTCCCCCAGCACGTGGTCCGCGACGTGCGAGGGGTCGTCGGAGCGGTGGACCTGGCGTTCCCCGACCAGAAGGTGGTCGTCGAGTACGACGGGAAGTGGCACGGCTCACCCTTCCGTGTCGGCCGGGACCGCGAACGGCTGCAGCGCCTCGAGGCGGCCGGCTGGGTGGTGGTGTTCGTGACCGCCGAGGACCTCGGGCGCCCCGATCAGATCTGCGGACGGGTCCGTGCCGCGCTCGCCCGCCGCTGAAACCGCGTTGTGCGTGCACAACGTCGCAAGATCGCCCGCCGAACGACGTTGTGCACGCACAACGCTGGGAGGGAAGGGGCTGGGAGGGAAGGGGCTGGGAGGGGCCGGGAGGGGGGACCGACGTGGCGTCAGCCGGGCCAGTGGGTGGACCACTCCACGCCCGTGAGCCGGGACGGGTCCAGCCCGGCGCCCCGGGCCGACTGCTCGGCCACCCGGACGTCGGCCGCGAAGGCCAGGGCCGCCTCGCGCAACGTGTCCTCGGCGTCCCCGTCGAGGCCCCGCAGCGGTCCCGGCACGAGCTCGTCCGGCAGGCCTGCCCTGCCCGCACGGGAGACGAGCTTCGCGGCCAGCGCCAGGGCCGGCTGCGCCAGGGCCACCCCGTCGACCGCCGAGGCCCGCTTCTTCTCCACCGCCTTGAGCTCGTCCCACCGCAGCTCCTGCGCGACCGCGCCCGCCACCACCTCGGACCCGGCGAACACGTGCGGGTGGCGGTGCACCAGCTTCGCCACGAGCCCGGTGGCCACGTCGTCGACCGTGAAGTCCTCGGCGACGCGCGCGTGGAACAGCACCTGGAGCAGCACGTCACCCAGCTCCTCCACGACGTCCTCGCGCACCCCCGAGGCGAGTGCGTCCAGCAGCTCGTAGCACTCCTCCACGAGGTAGCGGCGCAGGCTCTCGTGGGTCTGCTCCGCGTCCCACGGGCAGCCGCCGGGCGAGCGGAGCCGGTCCATCACCGCCACGGCGTCGAGCAGGGCGATCCCGGGGGGCGGGGACGCCGCCACCACGTCCTCACCGGCCGCGGTGCGGCGCAGCACCTCCGGGTGCGCGGCGTCCGAGCTCACCAGCACCCCACCGGTGGCCACCACCTCCAGGCCCAGTCCCTCCACCGCCACGTCCGCCGTGACCTGCACCGGCCCTCTCAGCAGCGCCAGCGCCGCCACCGGCACCACCCCGGGCCAGCGCGGGTCGAGCAGCACAACCGTCACCGGCGGCTCAGCCCGCGGGGGCGACGACCACCGAGGCGGTGACGTCGGTGTCCCCGATGACCCGCCCGGCGGTGGGGTCCCACACGCCGTAGCGCGGGTTGATGGTGATCTGCGGGGCACCGGCCAGCTCGGGCAGCAGGGTGAGCCCCAGGCTGAGCGTCTGACCGATCGAGGCCTGGGCTGCGGACACGGCGCCGGACGTGGTGGGTGCCGCCGCGTCGGTGGACCGGGAGACGATGCGGGCGGCGTACCACTGCGGGGCCTTCGACTGCTGGCTGCTGAGCTCGAAGGCCACCGCGCCGCCCTGCGCGGTCCCGAACACCGGGGTGGCCGCCAGGGTGGCCGCCTCGCCCGGGGTGAGCGCGAGGTCCCGCTGGCCCTGCTGACCGGCGGAGACGGCCTTGGCCACCACACCCGTGGCCGCCTCGTCTCCGGTCGCCATCTGCTCGGCCTTGGCCTGGGCGTCGGCGCGGTCGGTGGCCTGCACCAGGTCGACGGTGACGGCCAGGCTGTCCCACGCCTGCTTGCCCAGCTGCGCGAGCACGAGCTGGTCGTGGACCAGGGAGCCCAGCGTGTCCGGGGTCAGGTAGGCCTGCGCGGGCTGGGTCAGCAGCGTCGGGGCGTCGAGCCCAGCGAGCTGGGAGGACACCGCACCCTCGTCGACCTGGAAGCCGGTGCGGGCCACCGCGGTGTCCACCAGGCGGTGGAGCACGTCCTGGCTGAGCACCTGCTGGGTGATGGCGGGAACCTGGGTGCGGACGTCGGTGGTCGTCGGGGTGGCCGCAGCGGTGCCGGAGGCGGCCGTCGGGGCCGCGCCGTCACCGGAGCGGTAGGCCAGGACGTCGTCGACCTGCCCCTGCAGCTCGTCGACCGTGACGCGCGCGTCACCGACGTACGCGGCCGTGCCGGGCTGGGTGTCACCGCAGGCGGCGGTGAGCAGGGCCACCGCGGCCACCAGGGCGCCGGCACGGACTCGTCGGGCTGCACGGTGTCTCACGTCTCACACCTTCTCATGCACCCGCGCGGTCACGGCGGAGACGTCCACGCTGCCCTTCGGCGTACCGGCGAGCTGGAGCAGCAGGTCGGCGACGAACTGCAGCAGGTCCACGTCACGCAGCCGGCCGGAACCGATGCCTCCGCCGCCCGCCCGCGGCAGCGGCAGCGCCACCACCTTGGACGTCGGTTTCCACTGCGCACCCGGGTGCAGCCGCTTGAGCCGCAGCTGCTGGGAGTCGAGCAGGTCCAGCGGGCCGACCTTGAGCTGCGTGCCCGCGGTGGTGACCTCGGTGACCCCGTGCTCCCGGCACAGCAGCCGCAGCCGGGCCACGGCCATGAGGTTGTCCACCGGCTCGGGCGGCGCTCCGTAGCGGTCGACCAGCTCGGCGAGGACCGCGGAGAGTCCCTCGACGTCCGTCGCGGCCGCGGTCTTGCGGTAGGCCTCCAGCCGCAGCCGGTCGCTGGTGACGTAGTCGGGGGGGATGTGCGCGTCCACCGGCAGGTCCACCCGCACCTCCTTGACCTCCTCCTGCAGCGGCACGCCCCGGCCGTCGGCGATGGCCCGGAACGCCTCCACCGCCTCGCCGACCAGACGGATGTAGAGGTCGAAGCCGACCCCGGCCACGTGACCGGACTGCTCGGCGCCGAGCACGTTGCCCGCGCCCCGGATCTCCAGGTCCTTCATGGCCACGGCCATGCCGGCGCCCAGGTCGGAGTTCGCCGCGATGGTGGAGAGCCGGTCGTAGGCGGTCTCGGTGAGCGGCTTCTCCGGCGGGTAGAGGAAGTAGGCGTAGCCGCGCTCCCGGCTGCGCCCGACGCGCCCGCGCAGCTGGTGGAGCTGGCTCAGGCCCAGGGAGTCCGCCCGCTCGATGAGCAGCGTGTTGGCGTTGGAGATGTCCAGGCCGGTCTCGATGATCGTGGTGCACACGAGCACGTCGAACTCGCGCTCCCAGAAGCCCTGCACCGTCTTCTCCAGCAGCTCCTCGTGCATCTGCCCGTGGGCCACGGCCACCCGCGCCTCGGGCACGAGCTCGCGGATCTTGGCCGCGGCCCGGTCGATGCTGGAGACCCGGTTGTGCACGTAGAACACCTGGCCGTCGCGCAACAGCTCGCGGCGCAGGGCCGCAGCCACCTGCTTGTCGTCGTAGGCGCCGACGTAGGTCAGGATCGGGTGGCGCTCCTCGGGCGGGGTGAGGATCGTCGACATCTCCCGGATGCCCGCCAGGCTCATCTCCAGCGTCCGCGGGATGGGGGTGGCGCTCATGGTGAGCACGTCCACCGCGGTGCGCATCGCCTTGATGTGCTCCTTGTGCTCCACGCCGAAGCGCTGCTCCTCGTCCACCACCACCAGGCCGAGGTCCTTCCAGCGCACGCCGGTCTGCAGCAGGCGGTGGGTGCCGATGACGATGTCGACGGTGCCGTCGGCCAGGCCCTCCATGACGCCGGCGACCTCCGACGGGTCGGTGAAGCGGCTCAGGCCCTTGATGACGACGGGGAAGCCGGACATGCGCTCGGTGAAGGTCTGCAGGTGCTGCTGGCTCAGCAGCGTCGTCGGCGCGAGCACCGCCACCTGCTTGCCGTCCTGCACGGCCTTGAACGCCGCGCGCACCGCGATCTCGGTCTTGCCGTAGCCCACGTCGCCGCAGATCACGCGGTCCATCGGGACGGCCTTCTCCATGTCGGCCTTGACGTCGTTGATGGCGGTGAGCTGGTCGACGGTCTCGGTGAACGGGAACGCGTCCTCGAGCTCGCGCTGCCAGGGGCTGTCCGGGGCGAAGGCGTGCCCGGGGGCGGCCTGGCGCGCCGCGTAGAGCTGCACGAGCTCCCCGGCGATCTCGCGAACGGCCTTGCGCGCCTTGCGCTTGGTGTTCTGCCAGTCCGATCCCCCGAGCTTGCTCAGCGAGGGCATCTCGCCGCCGACGTAGCGGGAGAGCTGGTCCAGGCTCTCCATGGGCACGAACAGCCGGTCACCGGGGTGGCCGCGCTTGCCGGCCGCGTACTCGATGACGAGGTACTCCCGCCGGGCCCCGCCCACGGTGCGCTCGACCATCTCCACGAACTTGCCGATGCCGTGCTGGTCGTGGACCACCATGTCCCCGGCGGTCAGGGCCAGCGGGTCCACCTGGTTGCGGCGCTTGGCGGGCAGCCGGCGACCGTCGGCCGTGGACGCCGCGCGGTTGCCGGTCAGGTCGGTCTCGGTGATGACCACGAGGCGTGCGCCGGGTGCCACGAGCCCGTCGACGAGGCAGCCCTGCAGCACGGTGACGCGGCCGGCGGCCGGACGCGCCCCGGGCTCGCCGTGCACCGCGGGCACCTCGGCCTCGGCCATCCGCTCCAGCACCCGGGTGGCGGTGCCGGCGCCGGCCACGACGACCACGGCGGTGCCTCCGCCCGCGGCATGGGCGCGCAGGGACGCGAAGGTCGCGGCCACCTCGTCCTCGGCGCCCCGGGCGGAGGTGACGGCGGTGAGGTCGAGGCTGAGCACACCCTCCTCGCGCCCGCGGCCGGAGACCAGCGGGCTCAGCGACCACCACGGGACACCCGCGGCCTCGGTGGCGCTGCGCACCTGGCTCAGGCTCCGGTAGGCCGAGGCCCCGAGGTTCAGTCCCTTCGGGTCCAGCGGGGCCGCCCCGCCCACCGACGCGGCCGTCCAGCTCGCCTCCAGGAACTCCTGGCCGGTGCGCACCAGGTCGGTGGCGCGGGTGCGCACCTTCTCCGGGTCGCAGACCAGCACGTGCGCGCCGGCGGGCAGCACCTCGGAGAGCAGCTGCAGCTCCCCGCCCCGCAGCACGGGCAGCAGGGCCTCCATGCCCTCCACGGGGATGCCCGAGGCGAGCTTGTCCAGCATCTCCACCAGTGCGGCGTCCTCGCGGTGCGCCTCGGCCAGGGTGGCGGCCTTCTCCCGCACGTCGGCGGTGAGCAGCAGCTCGCGACAGCCGGGTGCGATGAGCTCGTCGGTGCTGAGCTCGGCGATGGAGCGCTGGTCGCCCACCGAGAACGGTCGCAGCTCGCTGACCTCGTCGCCCCACAGCTCCACCCGCACGGGGTGGTCGGCCGTCGGGGGGAAGACGTCGAGGATGCCGCCGCGGACCGCGAACTCCCCGCGCTTGCCCACCATGTCCACGCGCGCGTAGGCCAGCTCCACGAGCCGCTCGACGAGCTCGTCCAGCGGCTGCTCGGTGCCCACGCGCAGCCGCACGGGCTCGACGTCGCCCAGGCCCGGGGCCATCGGCTGCACCAGGGAGCGGACGGTGGTGACGACGACGCGCAGCTCGCCCTGCAGGTCGGGGTGGGCCAGGCGGCGCAGCACCTCCAGCCGGCGCCCGACCGTGTCCGCCCGGGGGCTGAGCCGCTCGTGGGGCAGCGTCTCCCAGGACGGGAAGACCGCCACCCGGTCCGCGCCGAGCATCTCCGCGGCAGCCGCCCCCAGGTCGTCGGCCTCCCGGCCGGTGGCGGTGACGACCAGGACCGGGGCCGTGGCGGCGAGGGCGGCCACGACGAAGGGACGCGAGGACGTCGGGCCCTCGATCTCCAGGTGGGCGGCACCGGCGGCCTCGACCACGGCCTGCAGGGCGGGATCTGCGACGGCCGCGAGGAGGAGGCCGGCGAGGGCAGGAGCGGGGGTGGTCACGAGGGGCTCCAGACAGGGGTGAGCGGGCACGCAGACAGACCGCTGCCCGGGACAACGGGTGCGGCCGTGGGCGTCATCCTAGGTCGGGCTCCCGACGCTCGCGCGGGCGTGCGGGCCCACCCGAGGAGCGAGGAGGACCCGTGGGCGTCCGGTCCCGCACCGTGCCCCTGGCCGTGGCCGTGGTGGTGCTGCTCACCGGGCTGGGCGTGCACGCCCTCGCCGTGCCCGGCGCCGACAAGCTCGGCGACGGGCTCTACGCCGCGCTCGTGGTGGCGCTGGTGTGGCTGCCGCGGCCCCCTCCGCGCCGGCGTGGGTCTCGCCGGCATGGGCCTCGCTTGGTGCTGGGGCGTGGAGCTGCTGCAGCCGCTGGACCTGCTCGACCCCCACGCCGTGGGGGTCGCGGTCACGGTCACCGCCGTGGTGGCCGCGCGCCGGTGAGCGAGGTCCGGTGGACCCTCCCGAATCGGACGGTGGTCCCACACCGGACGAGGCATGCTCGGTCGATGCGACGAGCACGACGAGCCACTCCCCTGCTGGCCGCGGCCCTGGCCCTGGCCGCGTGCAGCAGCAGCCCGTCCGCCCGGGGTGCCAGCGACGTCCCCACCGTCAGCGCGGCCACCTCGGGCGCCACCTCCGGCACCGCGGCCCCCGCGCTGGACGTGCAGACGGTGGTCGGCGGCCTGCAGAACCCGTGGGACCTCGGCTTCCTCCCCGACGGCGGCGTGCTCGTGACGGAGCGCCCCGGCCGGGTGCAGCTGCTCCGCGACGGAGCGGCCACCCAGGTGTCGATGGACCTCGGCGACGTCTTCGCCCGGGGCGAGAGCGGGCTGATGGGCCTGCTGGTGCACCCCGACTTCGCGACCACCCGCCAGTTCTCCACCTGCCAGTCGCACACCGAGGGTGGGCAGCCGGTGGACGTGCGGGTGGTCACCTGGACCCTCGCGGCCGACGGGACCACGGCCACCGGCCCCACCCCGCTGCTCACCGGGCTGCCGCTGAACCCCTCCGGGCGGCACTCCGGCTGCCGCATCGGCCTGGACCCCGCCGGCAACCTCATGGTGTCCACCGGCGACACCGCGGACCCCTCGGCGCCCCAGGACCTCAGCAGCCTGGGCGGCAAGACGCTGCGCGCGGACCTCGCCACGGGCGCACCCCTGCCCGGCGCCCCGTTCCCGCAGTCGCCGTACGTCTGGAGCTACGGCCACCGCAACCTGCAGGGCATCGCCGTGCGGCCGGGCACCGACCAGGTGTTCACCGCCGAGCACGGCCCCGACGTGGACGACGAGGTGAACCTCGACGTCGCCGGGGGCAACTACGGCTGGGACCCGGGCCAGGGCGGCACCGTCACCAGCTACGACGAGAGCGTTCCGATGACCGACACCACGCGCTTCCCCGACGCCGTGCCCGCGGTGTGGAGCTCGGGCGACCCCACGGTGGCGGTGTCCGGCGCGGGCTTCGTCAGCGGTCCGCAGTGGGGTGCGCTGGACGGGTCCTTCGTGGTGGCCGCGCTCAAGGGCCAGCAGCTCCTCGCGATGCAGCTCGACACGGCCGGGGCGCTGACCGGCGTGGTGGTGCCCCCCGAGCTCGACGGCACCCACGGGCGGCTGCGCTCGGTGCACCAGGGGCCGGACGGCGCGCTGTGGCTCACCACGGACAACGGTGACGACGACGCCGTGCTGCGGGTGGTTCCGCGGACCTGACCCCGGGCACGGCCACTCGTTGGGCGACGACCGCTGCACGCTCGCCCGGATCACCTGGAACCTGGCCGTGGCGACGGGCCCGGAGCGGGTGAGCCCGGACGCGCGTGCGGCCGGGACTCCCGTGGTGGGCGCCCCCGGTCGTCGTCACGGCTCGTCGTCCCGCGGGCGCCGGGCGGGGTGGAGGGCCGCCGGCGCTCAGCGACCGTGGGGTCGCAGCAGGCGCGGGGCGGGGTCGAGGTTCGACAGGCCGTTCCAGCACAGGTTCACCAGGTGTGCGGCCACCTCCTCCTTGGCGGGCTGGCGCTCGTCGAGCCACCACTGCGCGGTCAGGGCGACCATGCCGACCAGGGACTGGGCGTAGAGGTTGGCGAACAGGCTGTCGAACCCGCGCGCGGTGAACTCCTCCGCCATGATGTGCTCGACCTGGTTGGCGGCCTCGTTGAGCAGGCTGGAGAACGTGCCCGAGCTGGTGGCCACCGGGGAGTCCCGCACCAGGATCCTGAACCCGTCGGTGGAGTCCTCGACGTAGGTGAGCAGCGCGACGGCGACCTGCTCGAGCCGGATGCGCGGGTGCCCGGCCGACAGGGCGGAGGTGATGCGGTGCAGCAGCTCGTGCATCTCCCGGTCCACGACGACGGCGTAGAGACCCTCCTTGCCGCCGAAGTGCTCGTAGACCGCCGGCTTGCTCACCGCGGCCCGGACCGCGATCTCCTCGATGGAGGTGGCCTCGAAACCCTTCTCGGCGAACAGCGCCCGGCCGACGTCGATGAGCTGCTCGCGGCGCTGGGTGCCCGTCATCCGGGTTCGGACGGGCAGGCGGGCAGGTCTCTCGGTCATGCAGTCCCCCCTGGAGCCCGGTCGCACCCGAGCCTAGCCACGTCCACGGCGCACCCGCCGGGCACCCGCCGGGCGCGCGTCGTGGCAGGATCGTCGGCGCGCGATCCGCCGTGGTGTAAGGGCAGCACCTCGGTCTTTGGTTCCGATGGTCCAGGTTCGAATCCTGGCGGCGGAGCGCCACGTGGTCACCGCGGCGGAGCGCCACGTGGTCACCGCGGCGGAGCGCCACGTGGTCACCGCGGCGGAGCCCGGCGGCGGAGTGCTGCGGGTCGGTCGGGTGGCGTCCGCGGGCGCCGTAGGATCACGTACTGCCCCACGCCCAGCCCCACGACGCCGCCCGAGGGAGATGCGTGTCCCCGCAGCCACCGCCCGGCTCCGCTCCCACCGCCGTCATCGTCCTCGCGGCCGGCGCCGGCACCCGGATGCGCTCGGCCACCCCCAAGGTCCTGCACGGACTGGGCGGGCGGACGCTGCTGGCCCACGCGCTGCACGCCGCGACCAGCACGGGTGCGCACCACGTCGTCGTCGTCCTCGGTCACGCGCGCACGCTCGTGGCGGCCGAGGTGGAGAGCTCCGCGGCGGCACTGGGCGTCCGGCTCACCGTGGCCGTCCAGGTGGAGCAGCGCGGTACCGGGGACGCGGTGGCCGCCGGGCTCGCGGCGCTGCCCGCGGACGCGGTGGGCACGGTGCTGGTGACCTCGGGCGACGTCCCCCTGCTGGGCGCGGCGACCCTGGCCGGCCTGCACGCCGAGCACGCTGCGCGCGGGTCGGGGGTGACGGTGCTCACCACCGTGCTGACGGACCCCACCGGCTACGGGCGCGTGCTCCGGTCGCCGGACGGCTCGGTGGACGCCATCGTCGAGCACGCCGACGCGGACGCCCAGCAGCGGGCTGTCCCGGAGGTCAACTCCGGGGTGTACGCCTTTGACCTGGACGTGCTCCGCGTCGCGCTCGGCCAGCTGGACACCGACAACGCGCAGGGCGAGCTCTACCTGCCGGACGTGCTCGGGCTCGCCCGCCGTGCGGGACACGGGGTGGGGGCCCTCGCGGTGGCCGACTCCTGGCTGGTGGCCGGGGTCAACGACAGGGTGCAGCTCGCCGAGCTCGGGGCCGAGCTCAACCGTCGGGTGCTCGAGCGCTGGATGCGGGCCGGGGTCACCGTGGTCGACCCGGCCACCACCTGGGTGGACGTGGACGTGGAGCTCGCGCCGGACGTGGAGCTGCTGCCCGGGGTGCAGCTGCACGGGCGCACCACCGTCGCCACCGGTGCCCGCGTGGGCCCGGACACCACGCTCACCGACGTCCGGGTGGGCGCCGGGGCCGTGGTCGTGCGCACCCACGGTGCCCAGGCCGTGGTCGGGCAGGGCGCGGTGGTGGGGCCCTTCGCCTACCTGCGGCCGGGCACCGACCTCGCGGCCGACGTCAAGATCGGCACGTTCGTGGAGACCAAGAACGCGCGCATCGGCGCCGGGTCCAAGGTTCCGCACCTGACCTACGTCGGTGACGCCACCATCGGTGAGCACTCCAACATCGGGGCCTCGAGCGTGTTCGTGAACTACGACGGGGTGCGCAAGAACCGCACCGAGATCGGTTCCCACGTCCGCACCGGCTCGGACACCATGTTCATCGCCCCCGTCCGCATCGGTGACGGCGCCTACACCGGTGCCGGGACCGTCGTCCGTCACGACGTCCCCCCGGGTGCGCTGGCCGTCTCCGGCGGTGCCCAGCGCACCATCGAGGGCTGGGTGGCCGCCAAGCGCCCCGGCACGCCCGCCGCCGAGGCGGCTGCGGCCGCGCAGGAGTCCGCTCGCCCAGACCTCCCCGACCCCGCTGACGACGAGAAGAACGGTGACGCCCTGTGAGCTCCATGTCCGCGACCCCGAAGAAGAAGCTCATGCTCTTCGCCGGTCGGGCGCACCCCGAGCTGGCCACCGAGGTCGCGGAGCAGCTCGGCGTCTCCATCACCCCGCAGTCGGCCCGCGACTTCGCCAACGGTGAGATCTTCGTGCGGTTCGAGGAGTCGGTGCGCGGCTGCGACGCCTTCGTGCTGCAGAGCCACACCGCACCGATCAACACCTGGATCATGGAGCAGCTGATCATGGTGGACGCGCTGAAGCGGGCCTCCGCCAAGCGGATCACGGTGATCATGCCGTTCTACCCCTACGCCCGGCAGGACAAGAAGCACATGGGCCGCGAGCCCATCTCCGCCCGGCTCATCGCGGACATGTTCAAGACCGCGGGTGCGGACCGGATCATGACCGTCGACCTGCACACCGCCCAGATCCAGGGCTTCTTCGACGGTCCGGTGGACCACCTGCTGGCCCACAACCAGCTCTGCGAGCACGTGAGCCGCAAGTACGGGACCGACAACGTCACCGTGGTCTCCCCCGACTCCGGGCGCGTGCGGGTCGCGGAGAAGTGGGCCGACACCCTGGGCGGCGCGCCGATCGCGTTCGTGCACAAGACCCGCGACCCCCGCGTGCCCAACCAGGTGAAGAGCAACCGGGTGGTCGGCGACGTGGCGGGCCGCACCTGCATCCTGATCGACGACATGATCGACACCGGCGGGACCATCGCGGGTGCGGTGCAGGTGCTGCGGGACGCGGGAGCGACGGACGTGGTCATCGCGGCCACCCACGGCGTGCTCTCCGACCCCGCCCCCCAGCGCCTGGCCGAGTCCGGAGCCCGCGAGGTGGTGCTCACCAACACCCTGCCCATCCCGCAGGAGAAGCGCTTCCCGACCCTGACCGTGCTCTCCATCGCCCCGCTCCTGGCCCAGGCCATCCGCGCGGTGTTCGAGGACGACTCGGTGACCAGCCTGTTCAACGGCAGCGCGTAGCGACCGGGTCGTCCTCGACCGGGTGGACCGGTGCTGCAGCACCGCGGTACGATCCACCAGTTGTCTCGGCGAGGGTGATCCGCGGTCTCACGGCCGCGGGTCGTCGTGATCGACGTGGCCGCGGTAGAGCTCGTGCCGCGCCGTGTCCGCTCCGGCGCCCCCGCTCCCGCTCCGGGACCCTGATCGCACCCGCACCTGCGCCACCCACGTCTGAGGAGATCCCCCGTGCCCGGCACCAACACCGCTGTCCGCCTCGCTGCCACGCAGCGCACCGAGTTCGGCAAGGGCGCTGCCCGCCGCACCCGTCGTGACGGCAACGTCCCCGCCGTGCTCTACGGCCACGGCACCGACCCGGTCCACCTGTCCCTGCCGTCGCTGGACTTCGCCCGCGTGCTGCGCGACAACGGCACCAACGCGGTCGTGACGATCGCCGTCGGCAGCGACGAGCACCTGGCGCTGGTCAAGACCGTCGTCGTGCACCCCATCCGCAACTACATCGAGCACTGCGACCTGCTGGTCATCCGTCGCGGCGAGAAGGTCACCGTCGAGATCAACGTGGTGCTCGTCGGCGAGGCCGCCCCGGGCACGCTGGTGACGCAGGAGTCCAACACGCTCGAGGTCGAGGCCGACGTGATGAGCATCCCCGACGAGCTCGAGGTGTCCGTCGAGGGCGCCACCGTGGGCACGCAGATCCTCGCCGGCGAGGTCACCCTGCCCGACGGTGCGACCCTGGGCTCCGACCCGGAGTCCCTGGTGGTCAACGTGGTCGCGGCCCCCACCGCCGAGGACCTCGAGGCCGAGCTCGACACCGAGGGTGCCGGCGTCGTCCAGGAGCCCTCCGACGCGGAGGTCGCCGAGGCGCAGACCGAGGCCATCGCCGACGGCGGGGACACGTCCTCCGACGACTGACCCACCCCTCACGTCCACCGGCGGCGCACCACCCCACGCGGGCGGTGCGCCGCTCGTGCGTGGGGACGACCCGGCCGCGCTCCGCGCTGCCCGCACCAACCCGGCCGCGCTCCGCGCTGCCCGCACCAACCCGGCCGCGCTCCGCGCTGCCCGCACCGACGAGAGCAGGAGCACCCCGTGGACGCGTCAGAGCAACCCGGTTCCGGCACCGGCGTGGTGGTCGGCCTGGGCAACCCGGGGCCGGCCTACGAGCGCACCCGGCACAACGTGGGCTTCGCCGTGGCCGACGAGCTGGCTCGGCGGGTGCAGGCCCGGTTCGGGGTGCACAAGCGCAGCGGGGCCGACGTGGCCGAGGGGCGCCTGGCCGGGCGCAAGGTGGTGCTGGCCAAGCCCCGGTCCTTCATGAACGTCTCCGGAGGACCCGTAGCCGGGGTGGTGCAGTTCTTCTCCGTCACCGTGGACGACCTGCTCGTGGTGCACGACGACCTCGACCTCGACCTGGGCCTGGTGCGGCTCAAGCGGGGCGGGGGCGAGGGCGGGCACAACGGGTTGCGGTCGATCACGAAGTCGCTGGGGAGCAAGGAGTACCTGCGGGTGCGGGTGGGCATCGGGCGCCCGCCGGGACGGATGGACCCGGCCGACTTCGTTCTCAAGCCGTTCACGAGGGCGGAGGCCGTCGAGGTGGACATCGTGGTGCAGGAGGCCGCGGACGCGGTGGAGCTGCTGCTGGCGCGCAGCCTCGTCGACGCCCAGAACCAGGTCCACCCCCGGCCGTAGCGGCGGCCGATCCGCGCGGGGGCGATCCGCGCGGGGGCCGGCGTCCCGCCCCCCGCGGTCAGGCCTCGGTGGGCTCGGCGACCAGGTCGGCGGAGGACGAGCGACGCAGCTTGCCCGACGGGGTCTTGGGCAGGGTCCCCGGCGCGAGCACGCTCACGGTGCGCGGCCGCACGCCCACGGCGCTGACCACGGCGGCCGTCACCTCCTTGCGGATCCGCGCGACCTCGACCGGGTCCCCGGCCCTGGCGCTCTCCAGGGCCACGCCGAAGGTCTCCCGGCGGTCGCCGGCCTCGATGCGCACGGCCACCACGTTGCCCGCCCGCACCCCGTCGACCTCGCCGGCCGCCCGCTCGATGTCGGTGGGGTAGATGTTGCGCCCGCCCATGATGATGACGTCCTTGACCCGCCCGCACACCACCACGTGGCCCGCCTCGGTGAGGTAGCCCTCGTCCCCGGTGTCCAGCCAGCCCTCGGCGTCCTGGGTGGCCAGCGGGCCGTCCACGGTGATGTAGCCGGGGGTGGCCGGGGCTCCGCGCAGCTGGATGACGCCGACGCCGCGGACGTCCAGCACCGTCCCCTCTCCGTCGACCACACGGGCCTCGAGCCCGTGCAGCAGCGGGCCCAGGGTCGGGAAGGCACGGGCGCGGGCGGCGTCGGCGGGGACGACCACGGCGCGGCGGTCCTTCTCGAGGGCGTCAGCGTCGATGTGGTCCACGGTGAGTCCCGCACCCAGCTCGGCGAACGAGACGGCCAGCGTGACCTCGGCCATGCCGTAGGCGCAGACCACGCACCCGGGGTCGAGCCCGAAGCGTGCGCCCGCGTCGGTGAAGGCGGCCACCGCCACGGGGTCGATGGGCTCGGCGCCGTTGAGCGCGAAGCGCAGCGTCGACAGGTCGAGCGAGCCCTCCTCCGCCCGCGCGAGCCGCTTGCCGGCCACGGCGTAGGCGAAGTTCGGTGCCGCGGTCAGGGTGCCGCCGTAACGGCTGACGAGCTCCATCCACAGCAGCGGGCTGGCGAGGAAGTCCAGCGGCGTCACCGTCACCAGCTCGATTCCCAGCGTCATGGGCAGGGTGAGGAAGCCGACCATCCCCATGTCGTGGAACAGCGGCAACCAGCTGACGGCCACGTCGCTCACCGGGTCGAGCGCCCCGGCCAGTCGCATGCCCTCGATGTTCGCGCCCAGGTTGGCGTGGGTGATGCGCACGGCCTTGGGGTGCCCGGTGGATCCGGAGGTGAGCTGCAGCAGAGCCGTCTCCGCCTCGCCCACCTCGAGCGGCTCGGTGTCCGCGCCGTCGTCGAGCTCCGCCATCTCCAGCACCGTGACGCCGTTCTCCACGAGCACCGGCTTCACCGGCTCGAACGGGGAGCCCAGCAGCACCACCTTGGCCTCGACCATCCCGAGCACCGTCATCGTCTCGTGCGCCCACACGCCGAGATCGGTGCGCGGGGTGGGCTGGTGCAGCATGGTGACGCTGGCACCCCGCATCCAGGCGCCCTGGATGGCCGGCGCGATGTCCACGGGGCTGCCCGCGAGCACCGTCACCGCGTCGCCGGGGCCGATCCCGGCCGCGGCGAGCGAGCCGGCGATCCGCCGGGCGTGTGCGTGCACCTCCGCCCAGGTGTGCCGCACCGGGGTGCCGGGCTCACCGGTCACCATCCCCTTGGTGGACGTCGCGGCGGTGCGGTACAGGTTCTGGGTGAATGTGCTCACGAACGAGCACCCTATGCGGTGGGGTGGCCGGACCTGCGGCGGTATCTTGGGCGTTCGCCCCCGCCGGTAGATGGACACAGGAGAGGATCGCGGTGACCCAGCCGTCCGTCACGACCGACCGAGCCACCGCCCCCGTGCGCGCCGAGGTGGCCCGGCGGCGCACGTTCGCCGTGATCAGCCACCCCGACGCGGGCAAGTCGACGCTCACCGAGGCGCTCGCGCTGCACGCGCGCGTCATCAACGAGGCCGGAGCCATCCACGGCAAGGCCGGGCGCAAGTCCACCGTCAGCGACTGGATGGAGATGGAGAAGGCCCGCGGGATCTCCGTCAGCTCCACCGCGCTGCAGTTCGCCTACCACTCGGGTGCGTCCGTGGACGGCCGCCCCGGGATCGACGCCGTGGTCAACCTCGTCGACACCCCGGGTCACTCCGACTTCTCCGAGGACACCTACCGGGTCCTCACCGCGGTGGACGCCGCGGTCATGCTCATCGACGCCGCCAAGGGCCTCGAGCCGCAGACGCTGAAGCTGTTCCAGGTGTGCCGCCACCGCGGCATCCCGGTCATCACCGTCGTCAACAAGTGGGACCGGCCGGGGCAGGCGCCGCTGGAGCTCATGGACGAGATCTCCACCCGCATCGGCCTTGAGCCCACGCCCGTCTACTGGCCGGTGGGCATCGCCGGGGACTTCCGCGGGCTGCTCGACCGCCGCACCGGGGACTACGTGCGCTTCACCCGCACCGCGGGCGGCTCGACCATCGCCCCCCAGGAGCACCTCAGCGCCGCCCGGGCCGCCGAGCGCGAGGGCGACGCCTGGACCACCGCCGTCGAGGAGAGCGAGCTGCTCAGCGCGACCGGCGCCGACCACGACGAGGAGCTGTTCCTGGCCGGGCAGACCTCCCCGGTGCTCTTCGGCTCCGCGGTGCTGAACTTCGGGGTCAGCCAGCTGCTGGACCTGCTGATCGACCTCGCGCCCCCGCCGCGGGCCCGGTTGGACGTCGACGAGCAGCCGCGCGAGGTGACCGACCCGTTCAGCGCCGTGGTGTTCAAGGTGCAGGCCGGGCTCGACTCCGCCCACCGCGACCGTCTCGCCTACATGCGGGTGGTCAGCGGGGTCTTCGAGCGCGGCATGGTCGTGACGAACGCGGCCACCGGCAAGCCGTTCACCACCAAGTACGCGCAGTCGGTGTTCGGCCGCGACCGCTCCACCGTGGACACCGCCTACCCCGGCGACGTGGTGGGTCTGGTCAACGCCCTGTCGCTCACCGTCGGCGACACGCTGTACTCCGACAAGCCCGTGCAGTTCCCGCCCATCCCCCAGTTCGCGCCGGAGCACTTCCGGGTGCTGCGCGGCTCGGTGGGCGGCAAGGCCAAGCAGTTCCGCCGCGCGGTGGAGCAGATGGACTCCGAGGGCGTGGTGCAGGTGCTGCGCAACGAGGTCCGCGGCGAGTCCGCCCCCGTGCTGGCCGCCGTGGGGCCCATGCAGTTCGAGGTGGTGGCCGCCAGGATGAAGAGCGAGTTCGACGTGGACGCGCAGATGGAGCCGCTGCCCTACGCGCTGGCCCGCCGCACCGACGCCGAGTCGGCGGCCGAGCTCGACCGGCAGCGCGGCATCGAGGTGTTCACCCGCGGCGACGGCGTGCTGCTGGCGCTGGTCAGCGACCGCTGGCGGCTGCAGTACATCCAGAAGGAGTTGCCGAGGCTCACCCTCGAGCCCCTGGTCGCCGCCGCCGACTAGGGCGGCCCGGCCCCCCCGACCACGTGGTTCCACGTGGCCACCGGCGCGGCCCGAGAGGGTCCACAAGGTTCCACGTGGCCACCGGCGCGGCCCGGTCCGGCGGCCGGCAGCCGAGGCAGACCGGGCGGGGGTCAAGAGGCGGCTTCGAACAGCTCCAACCACCGGTGCTCGGCTGCCTCCTTGTCCGACTGCACCGCCTTGAGCTCCTGGCCCAGGGTCTGCAGCCTCGACGGGTCGGTCGCGGCCTCGCCCAGCGCGGTGTGCAGCGACTTCTCCCGCTCGTCCAGCTTGGCGATGGCGCGCTCCACCTTGCTCAGCTCCTTGCGGGCCGCGCGCTGCTCCGCCGCACTGGTGGGCGCGGAGGTCAGCGAGCCCGAGCCGGATCCGGCGGGGCTGTCGGCGAGGTCCACGGCCCTGCGCTCCAGGTACTCCTCGATGCCGCGGGGCAGGTTGGTCAGCTTCCCGTCGCCGAACAGCGCCCACACGGAGTCGGTCACCCGCTCGATGAGGTACCGGTCGTGGCTGATGACCACGAGCGTGCCGGGCCAGGAGTCGAGCAGGTCCTCCAGCTGCTGGAGCGTGTCGATGTCCAGGTCGTTGGTCGGCTCGTCGAGCAGCAGCACGTTGGGCTCGGCCATCAGCACGCGCGTCAGCTGCAGCCGGCGCCGCTCGCCGCCGGAGAGGTCGCGCACGGGGGTCCGCTGCCGGGCCGGGGCGAACCCGAGCCGCTCGGCGAGCTGGCCGGCGGAGAGCTCGCGGTCGCCCAGGGTGACCACGCGGGCCACCTCCTCGACGGCCTCCAGCACGGTCATGCCGGGCTTGAGGTCGTCGAGCTCCTGGCGCAGCCAGCCCAGCCGCACCGTGAGGCCCTCGATGCGCGTGCCCCGGCTGGCCTCACGCTCGCCGGCCAGGGTGCGCAGCAGCGTCGTCTTGCCGGAGCCGTTGACCCCGACGAGGCCCACCCGCTCCCCCGGACCGAGGCGCCAGGTCAGGTCGGTGACGAGGTCGCGGCCGTCCGGGGTGGACAGCTCCACGTCCTCCAGCTCGAGGACCACCTTGCCCAGGCGTCGCGCGGCGAACGAGGCCAGGGCGACGGTGTCGCGCGGGGGCGGCACGTCGGCGATCAGGGCCTCGGCGCTCTCGATGCGGTACTTGGGCTTGGACGTGCGCGCCGGCGGTCCGCGCCGCAGCCAGGCGAGCTCCTTGCGGGCGAGGTTGCGCCGGCGCATCTCGGCCGCGTCGGTCTGGCGGCCGCGCTCGGCCCGGGCGAAGACCCAGTCGGCGTAGCCGCCCTCGTAGCTGTCGACCTGGCCGTTGTGGACCTCCCACGTGCGGGTGGCCACCGTGTCGAGGAACCACCGGTCGTGGGTGACGACGACCAGGGCGCTGCGCCGGGCCACGAGGTGCTCCGCGAGCCACTGCACACCCTCGACGTCCAGGTGGTTGGTGGGCTCGTCCAGCACCACGAGATCGAGGTCCTGGACCAGGGCCGCCGCCAGGGCCACCCGTCGGCGCTCGCCCCCGGAGAGGTCGTCCACCCGGGCGTCCAGGCCCAGGGCGTCGACCCCGATGCCGTGCAGCACGCTGCGGATGCGCGGGTCACCGGCCCACTCGTGCTCGGCCACCCCGAGCGGGGCCAGGACGACCTCGCCGACGGTGGATCCCGGCGGCAGCACGCCGCGCTGGGTGACCACGGCCATCCGCAGCCCGCCCGTGCGGCTGACCCGGCCGGCGTCGGCGGGCTCCACGCCCGCGAGCACCTCGAGCAGCGTGGTCTTGCCACCACCGTTGAGGCCGACGACGCCGATGCGCTCGCCGGACTCCACGCCGAGGGACACCCCGTCCAGCAGCGGCTTCACCCCGAAGGACTTGCTGACGTCCTCGAGGTTGATGAGGTTCACGGGCAGGGCCATCAGCTGGTCGTCTCCACTCCGCCGGGGACCACGCGGGCCCCGGGTGTCGGTCCGCTGGCCACCCGGACGGTGCGGCACACCCCGGCGCCCGCGAGCTCGGCGCCCACGCGCACGGCGGCGTCGGCGTCGGCGCACAGGAAGGCGCAGGTGGGTCCCGAGCCGGAGACGATCCCGGCCAGGGCCCCGGCGGTGGTGCCGGCCCGAAGGGTGCGGCGCAGCGCGGGCCGCAGCGAGAGCGCCGCAGCCTGCAGGTCGTTGGCGAGCAGGGGCGCCAGGGCGATGGGATCGCCCGCGGTGAGGGCGTGCATGAGGGGCTGGACGTCGCCCACCCGCGGTGGGTCGCCGCCGGCGCGCAGGCGGTCGAGCTCGCCGTACACCGCGGGGGTGCTCAGCCCCTCCGGGGCGAGGGCGAGGACCCAGTGGAAGGTGTTGCGGGCCAGCACGGGCAGCAGCTGCTCGCCACGGCCGGTGCCCATGGCGGTTCCCCCGTGCAGCGCGAATGGCACGTCGCTGCCGAGCCTCGCCGCCAGCACGCCGAGCTCGTCGCGGCTCAGCTCCAGGCGCCACAGCGCGCAGAGGGCGACGAGGGTGGCCGCGGCGTCGGCCGATCCACCGGCCATCCCCCCGGCCACGGGGATGCCCTTGGCCAGGCTGATGGCTACGGCGGCCTCGCGACCGGTCTCGGCGGCGAGCAGCTCGGCGGCCTGCCAGACGAGGTTGCGGTGGTCGAGCGGCACGCTGGAGGCACCCTCGCCCCGCACCGTGACGGCCAGGGTGTCGGCCGGGGCGACCACCACGTCGTCGGTGAGCGACAGGGCCTGGAAGACGGTGACCAGCTCGTGGAAGCCGTCGGGCCGCACGTCGCCCACGGCCAGGTGCAGGTTCACCTTCGCGGGAGCCCGCACGGTGACGGGAGGCGGGACGACGGCGAGCACGGGATCCAAGACTAGTCGCGCACGGACGACGGCTCGACCGCCGTGCGGTCGACGGCCGCCAGCGCCACGAACGAGCTCACCCCGAGCTGCTCACCCCGGGTGCCCGGGTCGATCCCCGCCGCCCGCAGCCGGCGCTCGGCCTCCACGGGCGAGCCGGCCCACGTGGCGAGCGCGGCGCGCAGGGTCTTGCGGCGCTGGGCGAAGGCGGCGTCGACGACGGCGAAGACCGCACGCCGGGTGGCCTCGTCGGTCGGCCACGGCGCTGCGGCGTGCCGGTCGAGACGGACGAGGCCGGAGTCCACCCCCGGCACCGGCCAGAACACCCCGCGGCCCACCGAGCCCGCCCGGCGGACGGTGCCGTGGAAGGCCGCCTTCACGCTGGGCACCCCGTACGTCCGTGAGCCGGGCGGCGCGGCGAGCCGGTCCGCCACCTCGGCCTGCACCATGACCAGCGCGGTGCGCAGCGAGGGCAGCTCGGCGAACAGGGTCAGCAGGACCGGCACCGCGACGTTGTAGGGCAGGTTCGCCACCAGCGCCGTGGGGGCGGCGGGCAGGTCGGCCGCACGGACCTGCAGGGCGTCGCGCTCGAGCACGGTGAGCTTGTGCGCGAGGTCCGGCGCCCGCTCGGCGACGGTCCGGGGCAGCCGTCCGGCGAGCACCGGATCGATCTCGACCGCCACGACCGACCGGGCCGGTCCGAGCAGCGCCAGGGTCAGCGAACCCAGCCCCGGGCCGACCTCGAGCACCACGTCGTCGGACCCCACCCCGGCGGAGGTCACGATCCGCCGCACGGTGTTGGCGTCGTGCACGAAGTTCTGGCCGAGCGTCTTGGTGGGACGAACCCCCAGCTCGGTGGCCAGGGTGCGCACCTCCACCGGACCGAGCAGGGCGGCCGGGGCGGGCTGCCGGGCCGGCCCGTTGGCCTGGACCGGCTCCGGAACCTCGTTCAGCGCAGACCCACCGTGCGGGAGCAGGAGGGCCACGGGGACCAGCCGCGCGCGGCCTGCACCCGGCTGGCGATGTCGATCTGCTGCTCGCGGGTGGCCTGGTTCGGCAGCGGGGCGTACGCACCGCCGCCGTTGCTGAGCCACGTGCCCTGGTCGAACTGCACGCCCCCGTAGAAGCCGTTGCCGGTGTTGATGGCCCAGTTCCCGCCGGACTCGCACTGGGCCAGCCTGTCGAAGTCGCTGGCGTTGGCCACGGACGGAGCGGCCGCGCCGGTGTTGCTCGTCCCGGCGGCGGCCGGGGCGGCGGCCGGGGCGGCTGCGGGGGCCGGCTTGGTGCCGACCTTGGTGACGGCGGGCTGCGGGGGCGTGGTGACCGTGACGGCGAGCTGCTCACGGCCGCTCTCGACACCGTTGGTGGTGGTCACCCGGTAGGTCACGGTCTGCGCCCCGGCCACGCCCGGGGTCTGCACGGCCGTCTCGCCCCGGGCGAGGGTCGGGTCGTCGACCTTCTGCTCCGGCGGGGCGATGGGCTGCTCCTCGGCGACGTCGGCGGTACGGATGCGGGTGATGCTCAGCCGCATCATCGCCGTGACCGGGGTGGCGGCGTCGGCGCTGGCGGTGTCGGACTGCGCGAGGGCGAGGCCGCGGTCGGCGAGCAGGTCGCCCACGGTCGCGGCCGGGGTCCGCACGCCGGTGATGGTGCCACCGTCGTTGATGCTGACGAAGCGGAGGTTCTGCACCTCCAGGGCCATGCCGTCCAGGGGGAGCCGCTGCGAGCGGGACGCGGAGACGGTGGAGTCGTTGCCGTCCAGGTCGAGCTGGTGCATCGCCTCCTCGACGGTCAGCGCGGTGGTCCACACCTGGCGCTGCTGGCCGTCCACGGTCAGCGTGAGCGGGCGCGCCCGACGCAGGACGATCGTGTCGCCGTCGGAGATCGGCGCGCCGGCCGAGGGGGCCAGGGTGTCGTGCTGGCCCACGCTCAGCCCGGCCGCGCCCAGCGCACCCGTCACGTCCGACGACATGGTGCTCAGCGCCACGGACTCGCCGTCGACCTCCACCGTCACCTGCTTCTCCATCGCGATCGCGGTGCCAGCTCCGGCGACCAGGGTCACCAGGAGAGCGACGATCGTGGCCCTGAGGACCGTTCCCCTCGAGAGGTGGGCGCCGACGGAGGTGGCGCGGGACAGCAGCAGACGAGAACGGGTCACGGGGGTCCTGGCTCTGGCAGTGCCCGGGCAGGGGACGGAGCGTCGCTGTCACCGCGCGGGGGCGCGGGCAGGGTTCAGCGCAGAGGCGCGGAACCACGAGATGACGCACCCGGGACTTCCCCATCCCGGCTGACGGATCACGGCACGGTAACGGCCGGGCGTCCGTGGAGGCAAGCGGCGGCACCCACCGCGAGAGCCTGGTCACCGTCCGCACCCCTCGCCCGACCGGGACGTCAGAGGCCGTAGACCCGCTCCGCGGTGGCCGTCGTTGCGGCCGCGAGCTCGGCCGGGTCCTGCCCGCGGAGCACGGCGAGGGCCCGAGCGGTCAGTGGCAGCAGGTAGGACTCGTTGGGCCGCCCCCGGTGCGGGTGCGGGGTGAGGAACGGCGCGTCGGTCTCCACCAGGAGCTGCTCGAGGGGCACCTGCAGCGCAGCCTCCTGCAGGTCACGGGCGTTGCGGAAGCTCACGGTGCCCGAGAAGCTCAGCACGTAGCCGGCGTCGACGCACTCGCGGGCCATGGCGGCGTCGCCGGAGAAGCAGTGGAACACCACCGTCTCCGGCGGGCCCTCCTCGCGCAGCACCCGGAGCACGTCGGCGTGGGCGTCGCGGTCGTGGATCATCACCGGCTTCCCCACCCGCTTGGCGAGGTCGAGGTGCCACCGGAAGGCCGCCTCCTGCGTGCCGACGTCCGCGCAGCCCTCGAGCCTGCCGGGCCAGTGGTGGTCCAGGCCGGTCTCCCCCACCGCGACCGTGCGCGGGTGGCGGGCCAGGGCCTCGAGCTCGGTGCGGGCCGCCTCGTCCAGGGTGTTCGCCCGGGTGGGGTGCAGCGCGGTGGCGGCCCACACCCTGGGGTCCGCCTCGGCCGCCGTGACCACCCAGCGCGCGCTCGCGAGGTCGTCGGCCACCGTGACCACCCGGCCGACGCCGACGGCCGCGGCCCGGTCCACGATCGCTCTCACCGAGGCGGCGTCCACGGCACCGCACGCGTCGAGGTGGGTGTGCGCGTCGACGAGCGGTCCCAGCGGCTCGGGGGCCGGCGGTGGTGCGCCCCGGTCGCTCACGCGTCGCTCCCGCTCACGCGTCCGCGGCGGTGATCGGCGCCCAGCTCGGGCCGGTCTCGCCCAGGGACGGCTCGAGCTTGGGGAACAGCGGGGTGGGCTTGTGCAGCACCGTCCCGGCCGCGATCGGGGTGCGACCCCAGCGGGCCTGCTCCGCCGCGTAGTCACCGGTGATGATCGGGTAGCTCTTGCCGCGCGCCGGCAGGCCCACCCCGGTCAGCAGGTCGGTGAGCGGGCTCGTGAGGTCGTCGGTGACCTCGCGGACCTCGGGCTGCGCGGCCCAGGTCCCGGTGCCGCCGAGGACGGTGTGCACCTGCTGGGCGGCGTGCGGCAGGAACGGGGTGAGCAGCGCGTTGGCGTCGCTGACCACCTGGAGCGCCGTGTGCAGGACGGTCGCCTGGCGGTCGACGTCGGTCTTGGCGAGCTTCCACGGTTCGGTGTCGGACAGGTAGCGGTTGGCCAGGGTCACCACGCGCATCGCCTCGCCGGCGGCCTGCTTGAAGCGGCTGCGCTGCAGGTGCGCCCCGACGGTGTCGAAGGCGGCCTCCGCGGCGCGCAGCAGCTCGACGTCGACGGCCTCCAGGGTGCCCGGCGTGGGGATCACACCGAAGCCCTTGTGCGCCATGGCTACCGAGCGGTTGACCAGGTTGCCCCACTCGTTGGCCAGCTCGAAGTTCGTGCGCCGGACGAACTCCTCCCAGGTGAAGTCCGTGTCCTGGCTCTCCGGGCCTGCGACCGCGATGAAGTACCGCAGCGCGTCGGCGCCGTACTCGCGGAGGAAGTCCCCGACGTAGATGACGGTGCCCCGGCTGGTGGAGAACTTCGCCCCGCTCATGGTGAGGAACTCGCTGCTGACCACCTCGGTCGGCAGGTTCAGCACACCCAGCAGGCCGGGCGTCCCGCCGTGCACGCCGGACCCGTTGTGCCCCAGGAGCTCGGCCGGCCAGATCTGAGCGTGGAAGGTGATGTTGTCCTTGCCCATGAAGTAGTAGCTCAGCGCCTGCGGGTCGCACCACCACTCGCGCCACGCCTCCGGATCGCCGGAGCGGTGCGCCCACTCGATGCTCGCGGACAGGTACCCGATGACGGCGTCGAACCAGACGTAGAGCTTCTTGTCCGGGCGGTCGGCCCACCCCTCGAGCGGGATGGGCACACCCCAGTCGATGTCCCGGCTCATCGCGCGCGGACGCAGGTCCGCGATGAGGTTGAGGCTGAACTTGAGCACGTTGGGCCGCCAGTCGGTGCGGCCCCTCAGCCAGTCGCCCAGGGCGTCGGCCAGCGCGGGCAGGTCGAGGAAGAAGTGCTCGGTCTCCACGAACACTGGGGTCTCACCGTTGATCTTGCTGCGGGGACGGATGAGGTCGGCCGGGTCGAGCTGGTTGCCGCAGTTGTCGCACTGGTCGCCGCGCGCGGGGTCGTAGCCGCAGATGGGGCAGGTCCCCTCGACGTAGCGGTCGGGCAGGGTGCGGCCGGTCGAGGGGCTGATCGCGCCGGTGGTGGTCCTCGGGACCAGGTAGCCGTTGCGGTGCAGCGCGCGGAACAGCTCCTGCACCACCGCGTAGTGGTTGCGGGTGGTGGTGCGCGTGAACAGGTCGTAGCTGAGCCCGAGTGACGCGAGGTCGTCGACGATGACGCGGTTGTAGCGGTCGGCCAGCTCGGAGACACCCACTCCCTCCTTGTCCGCCTGGACCAGGAGGGGCGTGCCGTGCTCGTCGGTGCCGCTGACCATGAGCACCCGGTTCCCGGCCATCCGCTGGTAGCGGGAGAACACGTCGGAGGGGACACCGAAGCCGGAGACGTGGCCGATGTGACGGGGGCCGTTGGCGTACGGCCAGGCGACGGCGGTGAGCACGGAGGACATGCACTCCAGCCTATGGCCCCACCCTCGTGCGCCTCCCGGCTGCCGTCCGGGCCCGACCGAGGACGGCGACAGCACGGCTCGGCTCCCACGCCGCGACGTGCCAGTCCAGGACGAGCGCGGCCCAGCCCGCGAGCACGAGGTCGGCGCACAGCTGGTCGTCCCGACGGCGCTGCCACGGCAGCCGGTCCCCGACCAGGACGGCGAGCCGCTCAGCCGGGAACACGAGCGGCGCGACCACACCCGGTGCGACCTCGTGGTGCAGGTGCCACCCGCTGACCCCGGCCCGCCGCAGGACCCCGGCCAGCCGCTCGACGGGGAACCAGACCTGGCCCGGGTGCGGGCCGTCAGCGAGCAGCCGGAGCTGCTGGACCCCGGTGCTGCCCCGGCGGTCCCGGCCCGCCTGCGCCAGCTGCAGCGGGGTCAGGATCCCCGCCCGCCAGCACCGGTCCAGCAGAGCGCTCGCCTCGGCCACCGGCACCGTGGCCAGGCAGTCCAGGGCGGTGCGCCGCCGGGTGGTGACCCTCATCCCGTGCACGTCGGTGACGTCGTCGTCCGCCAGGGCGCGCCGCCGGACGAGCGCGCCGGGCACCGCGGGCGTCCGGCTCGCGGTGGTGGTCAGCTCGACGACCGCGGGGACCCGCACCCCCAGGCCCCACACCCCGGCTGCACTCGTGTGGGAGACCACCGATGCCGGGCCGGCCACCAGCAGGGCCGCCCAGAGAAGCCCGGCGTGGCCGAGCACGGTGGTCGAGGCCGCGAGGACACGGCCGTGCACCACCACCCAACTGCCGCGCTGGAGCCGGTGCGCGACCCCGCTGCGGCTGAAGCCTGCTCCGTGGGCCTGGGCCCGGCTGAAGACACCCCCCTGGGCACGGGCGGTCTGGGCCAGCTCATGCTCGGCGTCCACGGTCGTCACTCCGTGAGCCTCCTGGTCGCCGGGCGCCGCGTGCGCTGCTCCTGCTACCCCTGTGGACAGCTTGACGGCCTGTGGACAGCTCCCGCTCTCCCGAGACAGCGGGAGCCCTGTCGTCGGCCGGGGCCTGGGGACAGCCGACCCGGGGCGGCTTCCTCCTGGAGAGGGTGATCTGGACGCCGTTCCGAGATCCGGGCACCTGCCGCGAGCCTGACGTGCAGATCGCGCCCCGATCACGGCAGCACCACCCCGGCTCAGCGTCCGCACCGGCTCAGCACCACCCCGGCTCAGCGTCCGCACCGGGGTGATGACCTCCTGAGCGCTCTGAGATCGGGGCGCCAGACGCCCGCCCCATGTGCACGACGCTCCCCGACCGCCCCCACCTGACCTGCTGTGACGGCGGTCGGGGAAGAAGTCGATGACCGGATCGGGGCGCTCGGCGCACGCCAGGCGGGTGCATCCCGCCCCGATCTCAGAGCACGCTGGACAGCTGGACGCCACGAGCGGCGCGGCGGGACGAGGGCGGGGACGGGTCGGGGCGGGACGGGGCGGGACGGGGACGAGGACGGGGGCGGGGACGGGTCGGGGCAGGCACGGCGGGACGGGGATGGGGACGGGGACGGGTCGGGGCGGGGCGGGCGCGGCGGGACGATGGCGGGGACGGGACGAGGGCGGGCGCGGGAGCGGTGCGGGGTGGGATCCTGGGCTCGTGCGGGTGGAGCGGCTCGGAGCAGGTGGAGCAGCGGCGGACGTCCTGCTCGGGCTGCACGAGCGGGCCCGTCGTCTGCGCCTCCCCCCTCCCGCCGCGCTGACGGGGCGCTGGTTCGGCTCCGCCGCGGTGCTCGCGCCCAGTCTCGACGCACGTGCGGTCGATTCGATCCCCGAGGTCGCGACCTCGCCCGGTCCGGACGGCGCGGTGGGCGGCGGTTGGATCGGCTACCGGGGCTACCCCGACGGAGCGGGTGTGCTGCCCCCGGCGGCCGGCGGCTGGACCTCGAGCGTGCTGCGGCTGGACGTCGACGGGTGCTGGTGGTTCGAGAGCCTGCAGGACGGCGGCTGCCCCGCGGACCTCGCGTCCGCGGTGCGCACCGGCGGGCGCGCCCGGCCGTGGGAGGTGCAGTGGCGCACCCCGGACGAGGCCCAGCACCACGGAGCCGTCGAGCAGTGCCTCGCCGCGATCACCGACGGCGAGGTCTACCAGGCCTGCGTGTGCACCCGCTTCGTCGGCCGGCTCAGCGGCGATCCGGTCCAGCTGTTCACCGACGGCGTCCGCTCGACCGGCCCGGCCCGAGCCGCGTTCGTGGCGGGCTCGTGGGGCGCGGTGGCCTCGCTGTCCCCAGAGCTGTTCCTCGCCCGTCACGGCCGCGCGGTGCGCTCGAGCCCGATCAAGGGAACCCTGCCGATCGGGCAGGACCCGGCCCTGCTGCGGTCCTCGGCCAAGGACGTGGCCGAGAACGTGATGATCGTCGACCTCGTGCGCAACGACCTCGGGCGGGTGTGCGTGCCCGGATCCATCACCGTGCCCGAGCTGCTGGCGGTGCAGCCCGCCCCCGCCGTGTGGCACCTGGTGTCGACGGTGACCGGCCTGCTGCGGGTGGGCACCTCCGACGCCGAGCTGGTGGAGGCGCTGTTCCCGCCGGCATCGGTCACCGGCACCCCGAAGCTGCGGGCCCGGACCCTGCTCGCCGGGTGGGAGGCCCAGCCGCGAGGGGCGTACTGCGGGGCGGTGGGGATGGTCTCGCCGTGGGCCGGCCTCGAGCTCAACGTGGCCATCCGGACCGTCGAGGTCGATCCCGAGGGGCGGGTGGAGCTGGGCGTGGGGGGCGGCATCACCTCCGACTCGGACCCGACCGCCGAGTGGCGGGAGTGCCTGGCCAAGGCTTCGGCGGTGACCGGGCTGCGCAGCTCGGCGGCGGCGGGACCCGCCTACCCGCGGGCGGCGAGCACGGCCTCGTAGAGCTCGTTGCGGGAGCTGCCGGCCGCGGTGGCCACCTGCCCGCAGGCGTCCTTCAGGCGCACACCCGTGGCGACGAGCTCTCGCACCCGGGCGACGAGCACCTCGGCCCCGGGGGGCGCCTGGGGCTCGGCACCGGCCAGCACCACGGTGATCTCGCCGCGGAGACCGTCGGCCGCCCAGGCCGCGAGCTCGGCCAGGGTGCCGCGGCGCACCTCCTCGTAGGTCTTGGTCAGCTCACGGCACACCGCCGCCCGGCGCTCACCGCCCAGGACGGCCACCGCGTCGTCGAGGCAGGCCGCGATGCGGTGCGGGGCCTCGAAGAAGACGCAGGCCCGGCTCTCGTGCCGCAGCTGGGCCAACCAGGTCCGGCGCGCACCCGACTTGCGCGGCGGGAACCCGTCGAAGCAGAAGCGCTCGCAGGGGATGCCGCTCAGCGCCAGCGCCGTGGTCACGGCGGACGGCCCGGGCAGGCACGTCACGGCCAGGCCGGCGTCCACGCACGCGACCACGAGCCGGTACCCGGGGTCGCTCACCGAGGGCATGCCCGCGTCAGTCACCAGCAGCACCGTCGCCCCGGCCGCCACGTCCGCGACCAGGCCGGGGGCCCGCGCCACCTCCACCGCGTCGTAGAAGCTGACGACCCGACCGGTGATGGTCACCCCCAGCGAGCTGGCCAGCTGCTTGGTCCGCCGGGTGTCCTCGGCCGCGACGACATCGGCGGTGGCGAGGGCGGCGCGCAGACGGGCCGAGGCGTCCTCCACCTGGCCGAGCGGGGTGGCCGCCAGGACGAGGCGTCCCGAGCCCTCCGGATCCGACGCGCTGTTCACCCGGGTCAGCCTACGATCGCCGCGTGGCCCTGCTGACCCCCGACGCACCGGTGCGCGTCAGCACTCCCGCCGTCGCGAGTCCCGCTCCCTCCGCGCCGCACTGGGACGGGCCGCCGACCGACCGGCTCCGGGGCTGGGTCGTGACCGGTGTCATCACCCTCCTGGCCGCGATCACCCGCTTCGCCCAGCTCGCCGTGCCGACCGACGGTGGCACCCCGGTCTTCGACGAGAAGCACTACGTCCCGCAGGCCGCGCAGGACCTCGCCAACGGTGGGCTGGAGGACAACCCCGCCTACGAGCTGGTGGTCCACCCGCCCGTCGGCAAGCAGATCATGGCGCTGGGCCAAGCCGTCTTCGGCTACGACGGGTTCGGCTGGCGGTTCCCGTCGGCGGTGCTCGGAGTGCTGATCGTGGCGATGCTGGTCCGCATCGTCCGGCGGATGACGCGCTCGACCCTCGTCGGCGGCATCGCCGGGGTGCTCGCACTGTGCGACGGGGTGCTCTTCGTCCAGTCGCGGCTGGGCATGCTGGACATCTTCCTGGCCTTCTTCGCGGTCGCGGCACTGGGCTGCCTGGTGGTCGACCGCGACCAGGTCCGGGCCCGGATGGCCGTCGTGGTCGCGGAGGGCCGTGTGCACACCACCGCGCTGGGCCCGCGGATGGGCGTGCGGTGGTGGCGGTTCGGGGCCGGGGTCATGCTCGGGCTCGCGTGTGGCACCAAGTGGTCGGGGGTCTACTTCCTGGCCGCGTTCGGGCTGCTCAGCGTCGGTCTCGACCTGGCTGCCCGACGCAGCGCGGGTGTGCGGAGGCCGTGGCTGGGCACCCTGCGCCGCGACGTGGGGCCTGCGCTGTGGGCGCTCGTGGTCATCCCGGTCCTGCTGTACCTCGGCACCTTCTGGGCGTGGTTCGCGAGCGAGACGGGCGTCGACCGCTGGGCCGTCGGGCAGCAGGTCGGGCGCGAGGGGACCTGGTCGTTCATCCCCGGGCCGCTGCGCTCGCTCTGGTACTACAGCGCCCACGTGCTGAGCTTCCACGAGAGCCTGGTGACCCCGGCGACCCCGCACCCCTACGAGTCGAAGCCGTGGACGTGGCCGATGGGGCTGCGGCCGATGCTCTACTACTACGTCGACGCGGACACCGTGAAGGGGTGTGGCCAGGGTCGCTGCGTCAGCGCCGTGATGCTGGTGGGCACCCCCGCCATGTGGTGGCTGGCCTTCCCGGTGCTCGGCTGGGCGATCTGGCGGGCGGTCTTCCACCGCGACTGGCGCTACACCGTCGTGCTGGTGGCCTACGGCGCCGCGTTCCTGCCCTGGTTCACCAACCTCGACCGGCAGATGTACTTCTTCTACGCCACGGTGATGGCCCCGTTCCTCGTCATGGGGATAGCCCTGGTGCTCGGTGACGTGCTCGGACGGGCCAGAGCCGGGGTGGAGCGCCGCACCACCGGTCTGCTCGTCGTCTGCCTGTACCTGGGGCTGGTGGTGGCCAACTTCGCCTGGCTGTGGCCGATCCTCACGGGCGCACCGATCACCGAGGCGCACTGGCAGTCCGAGCTCTGGCTGCCCTCCTGGCGCTGAGCCCCGCTCTCAGCGCAGCTCGGGGAAGTCGTCGTCGCGGTACTCGGTGGCGGGCAGTGCGGCCGGGTCGGCGTGCAGCTCGTCCTCGCGCCCGCGCAGCTCTACCCGCCGGATCTTGCCGCTGATCGTCTTGGGCAGGTCCATGAACTCCAGGCGTCGGATCCGCTTGTAGGGGGCCAGGTTCTCCCGGGCGTGCTGCAGCACGGCCAGCGCGGTCTCCCGGTTCGGCTCGTGCCCGGCGGCCAGCACCACGTAGGCCTTGGGCACCGCCAGGCGCAGCGGGTCCGGCGAGGGCACCACCGCGGCCTCGGCCACCGCGGGGTGCTCGATGAGCACGCTCTCCAGCTCGAACGGCGAGATCCGGTAGTCGCTGGCCTTGAACACGTCGTCCGCGCGGCCCACGTAGGTGATATAGCCGTCGGCATCGCGCGAACCCACGTCCCCGGTGCGGTAGTACCCGTCGCGCATGACGACGGCCGTCTTCTCCGCGTCCCCGTGGTAGCCGACCATCAGCCCGACCGGGCGCGGGTCCAGCGACAGGCTGATCTCGCCCTCCTGCGTCGGTTCCCCGCTGACCGGGTCGAGCAGCACCACGTCGAACCCGGGCAGCGGACGGCCCATGGAACCCTCCTTGAGCGGCTGTCCGGGTGTGTTCGCGATCTGCACCGAGGACTCCGTCTGGCCGAACCCGTCGCGGATGGTGAGCCCCCAGGCCGCACGAACCTGGGCGATGACCTCGGGGTTCAGCGGCTCGCCGGCCCCGACCAGCTCGCGCAGCGGTACCTGCACCCGGCCGAGGTCAGCCTGGATGAGCATCCGCCACACCGTCGGTGGCGCGCAGAACGTCGTCGCTCCGCACCGGACGATCTCGTCGACGAGGCGGTCGGCGTCGAAGCGGGCGTAGTTGACGATGAGCACGCAGGCCTCGGCGATCCACGGCGCGAAGACGTTGCTCCACGCGTGCTTGGCCCAGCCGGGCGAGGCGACGTTGAGGTGCACGTCGCCGGGCTGCAGGCCGATCCAGTACATCGTGGACAGGTGGCCCACCGGGTAGCTGGTGTGGGTGTGCTCCACGAGCTTGGGCTTGGCCGTGGTGCCGGAGGTGAAGTACAGCAGCAGGGTGTCCTCGCCCCGGGTGACGCCGTCCACGGTGAAGTCGGTGGAGGCGGACGCGCTGTCGCCGTGGCGCAGCCACCCCTCGACAGGCTCGCCGACCGCGATCCGGGTGTAGGACCCCGGCACGTCGTCGAACTTGACGGCGTCCTCGCTGCGCACCACCACGTGCCTCGCACCGCCGCGCTCCACCCGGTCGCGGAGGTCGGCCGGGCCCATCATCGTGGTGGTGGGGATGAGCACGGCGCCGAGCTTCATCACCGCGAGGATGGTGTCCCACAGCTCCACCTGGTTGGCGAGCATGAGGATGACCCGGTCGCCGCGGCCGACGCCCTGGCTGCGCAGCCACACCGCCACCCGGTTGCTGCGCTCGCTCATGTCGGCGTAGGTGTACTTGGCCTCGGAGCCGTCCTCCTCGACGATCCACAGGGCCAGTCGAGCGCCGCGCTCGGGGTCCGCCCCCACGGCGTCGATGTGCTCCAGCGCCCAGTTGAACTCCGCCAGCCGGGGCCAGGTGAACCCGGCCTGCGCCGCGTCGAGGTCGGTGCGGTTGGCCTGCAGGGCGTCGCGGGTGGCCAGGTACTCGCGGTAGGCGGGGCTCGGGGCAGCAGCGGTGGTCACGGTGTGGGTCCTCGTCCGTCGGTGGTCAGCGCCCGGAGCCCGGGAGCGGTGCAGGTGCGCAGGAACGCGCTGGTGGACAGGTCCGGCAGGTCGACCCCGACCTCGGGGGCGATGCGGTAGGGCTTCGTGGCGAGCACGCCGCCGAGGGTGCGCCGCAGCCGGGAGACCTCGGCGCGCACGGCCACCAGGTGGGCGCGGTCGCCGTGCAGGGCGGTGCTCAGCGCTGCGGCGTCCAGTCCGTCAGGTCCGGCCAGGCACAGCAGCAGGAGCAGCTCGGCGTGCCGCGTGGTCAGCGGGTGCCGCCAGGTGGTGGCCCCGTGCACCACCGCCTCCGGCCGCACGCCGAGCTCCAGGCGCAGCCGCAGCGGCGCCGGGCTGGCCCCGCCGCGCAGCAACCAGCCCCCGTCCAGCGGCTCGGGGACGCACAGCCCCACCCCGGGCACGGCCAGCGGCCGTCCGGCGGCGGGCACCGCCACGCGCTCCCGGGTGGACAGCCCGCTGACCCCGGCCACCCAGCCGTGCTCGTCGACGACCATGGCGGGTCCAGCCACCGACGCGAGCACCGGGGCCGCGACCGAGCGGAGCCGGTCCAGCCGTGTCTCGTGCTGGCGCCAGAGGGTGGCCTCGGCCAGGCGGACGGCCGTGCACACCAGCGCGATGGTCGTGGGGTGGACGGTCAGCGCGGGGCCGGAGAGGTCGACCACGCCGAGCAGCTCCCCGGTGCGCGGGTCGTGCACCGGGCACGCGGTGCACGTCCAGCCGTGGTGGGTGGGGGCGTAGTGCTCGGCGGAGAACAGCTGCACGGGGGTGCCCTCGACGAGCGCCGTGCCGATGGCGTTGGTGCCGACCGTGCGCTCCGACCAGTCCGCACCCTCGGCGAAGCCCAGCACGTCCGCACCCCGCAGCACCGAGGACGAGCCCTCGCGCCACAGCAGCAGCCCCTCGGCGTCGGTCACGACCATGATCAGCCGGGCCTCCTCGGCGATCGAGGCCAGGCTCGTGCGGAGCTCGTCGACCACCGTGCGCAGGGCGCTGCGGCGGCGGCGGCGCTCCACCTCGGCCGCGGCCACCGGTTCGACCGTGCCGCAGCGCGCGGGGTCAAGGCCGCTCGCCCGCACCCGGTTCCAGGAGCGGGCGACCAGCTCGCGCGGGCGCACCGGCGGGACCGAGCCCGCGAGCACCGCGCCGTGCACGGCCGCGAGCAGGCGTGCGTGCCGGCTCAGGTCCGTGCCCGCGGCGACCGCCGAGTGACCCTGCGCCATTCCACCGCTCCTCGCCGTCGAGATGATCGACTGTAGCGGGCTCGCTGTGACCGCGGACACGGCGTTGCACCCGGGCGACGCCGGCGGGGAACGACCGACGCGGGGACCGGCCGGGGTGCCCAGCACGACGGCCGGGCAGTCCCCGGGTGGCTGCGAAGATGCTCCGGTGACCACGCCGCTGTTCGACGTCGCCGACCCCGCCTTCCTCGCCGACCCGTACCCGGCGTTCGCCGCCGCGAGGGCGACCGGCGAGCTCCAGTGGCACGACGGCTTCCGGCAGAAGGTGGCGCTCAGCCACGCCGCCTGCTCGGCCGTGCTCCGGGACAAGGGCATGGGCCGGCTGTGGAGCGACCGCGAGCCGGCCGAGGAGTTCCCCGCGTTCAACCTGCTGCACCGGAACTCGCTGCTGGAGTCCGAGCCGCCCACCCACACGCGGCTGCGGCGGCTGGTGGCCGGGGCGTTCGGCCGCGGGCACGTGGAGCGGCTGCGACCGGTGGTGCAGGCGCTGGCCCAGCGGCTGGTCGACGAGCTGGCCGAGCCGCTGCGCGACGGTGCGGAGGCCGACCTGCTGGAGACCGTGGCCGCCCCGCTGCCGGTGGAGGTCATCGCGGAGCTGCTCGGGGTTCCGGCGCCGGTGCGGCCGGCGCTGCGCGGGTGGTCCAACGCGATCGTGCGGCTGTACGAGCCCGACCCGCCCCTGGCACAGCAGGTCGCGGCCGAGCGGGCAGCGGCGGACTTCGTCACGGCCATGCGCGAGCTGGTCGCCGCTCGGCGCACCGAGCCCGGGGACGACCTGGTCAGCGACATGATCGCCGCCCAGGCCGACGGCGACGGGCGGCTGTCGGACGACGAGCTCGTGGCCACCTGCGCGCTGCTGCTCATGGCCGGGCACGAGGCCACGGTGAACGGGGTGGGCAACGGGGTGCTGGCCCTGCTGCAGCACCCCGACCAGTGGGCGCGGATCGTGGCCGGGGCGGACCTGGCGCGGGCCGCGGAGGAGCTGCTGCGCTACGACTCCCCGCTGCAGCTGTTCGAGCGCACCGCCACCCGGGACGTGGTGGTCGCGGGGGTGGCGGTGGCGCGGGGCGAGACCGTGGCGGCGCTGCTGGGGGCGGCCGGCCGCGACCCCGCGGTGTTCTCCGACCCGGACGCGCTCGACGTGGGCCGCTCCCCGAACCCGCACCTCGGCTTCGGCGTGGGGCTGCACTACTGCCTGGGTGCCCCGCTGGCCCGGATCGAGCTGCAGGCAGTGCTGGGCGCGCTCGCCGTGCGGCTGCCGGGGATGGAGCTGGCGCAGCTCCCGCAGCGGCGCCCGGAGTTCGTGATCCGGGGGCTGCAGGAGCTGCGCCTGCGCCTGTGAACGATTTCTCGCCTCCTGGGTCGAGAAATCACGCCCGGTGGTGCACCTCCTGCAGGCCGAACACGGGCGTCGGGATGCCCTCGGCCCGGGCCTTGAGCTGCAGGGCCAGGTAGAGCGAGTAGTGCCGCGACTGGTGCAGGTTGCCGCCGTGCATCCAGAGGTGCTCGACCTGGGTGGGCTTCCACATGTTGCGCTGCTCGCCCTCCCACGGCCCGGGGTCCTTGGTCGTCTCCGAGCCCAGACCCCACACCTTGCCGAGCCGGTCGGCCGTCTCCTCGTCGATGAGGTCCGCGGCCCAGCCGTTCATGGAGCCGTAGCCGGTGGCGTAGACGACGAGGTCCGCCGGCAGCTCGGTGCCGTCGGCCAGCACCACCGACGACTCCGTCAGGTGGTCGACCTGGCCGTGCGCCAGGTGCACGCTGCCGTCCGCGACGAGCTCCGCGCTGCCGACGTCGATGTAGTAGCCCGAGCCGCGGCGCAGGTACTTCATGAACAGCCCGCTGCCGTCGTCGCCCCAGTCGTGGTCGAAGCCCGCGGCCTCGAGCCGGTCGTAGAAGTCCTGGTCGCGCTCCCGGATCGCGTCGTACACCGGGATCTGGAACTCGTGCATGATCCGGTACGGGTGCGAGGCGAACGTGAGGTCCGCCTTCTCCGTGGTCATCCCCGCCTCCAGCGCGCGCTCGGAGTACAGGTCGCCCAGGCCGAGGTCCATCAGCGAGGCCGACTTCACGATGTGGGTGCTGGAGCGCTGCACCATGGTGACGTCGACGCCCTTCTCCCACAGCGCCCCGCAGATGTCGAAGGCGCTGTTGTTGGAGCCGATGACCACGGCGCGCTTGCCCGCGTAGCCGTCCGGGCCGGGGTGCGCGCTCGAGTGGTGCTGGTCGCCGGCGAAGACGTCGCGGCCGGGGTAGTCCGGCACGAGCGGCTTGCCCGACATGCCGGTGGCGAGCACCAGGTGGGTCGGGCGCAGCACCACGGCCTTTCCGTCGCGCTCGACCTCGACGACCCAGGTCTGGGTGGCCTCGTCGTAGCGCGCGCTGGTCGCCCGGGTCGAGCTCCAGTAGTTCAACTCCATGATCTTGGTGTAGCTCTCGAGCCAGTCGGCGATCTTGTCCTTGGGCGAGAACACCGGCCAGGTGCGGGGGAAGTCGAGGTAGGGTAGGTGGTCGTACCAGACCGGGTCGTGCAGGCAGAGGCTCTTGTAGCGGCTGCGCCACTGGTCCCCGGGGTTCGGGTGCTTGTCGATGACGATGGTGGGCACGTCGAGGTGGCGCAGCCGGGCCGCGAGGGCGATCCCGCCCTGCCCGCCGCCGACGACCAGCACGTACGGCTGGGTGGTGTACCCGAGCTCGGCCGCCTCCTGCTCGCGCTTCTCCGCCCAGCTCAGCCGGTCGCGGTCGGCCCCGTGCTCGGCCCCCATCGGCCGCTCGGTGCCCTTGCGCTCCTCGTGGCCCTTCAGCTCGTACAGCGTGGTGAGCAGGGTCCACGCACGCTGTTCGCCGTCCTCCTCCTTCAGGCGCAGCAGGCCCTTGCCCCGGCCCACGGCGGTCTCGAAGCCGATCCAGGCGGTGGTGACGCCGCCGTCCTCGGCCGCGGGCTCCAGGGTGCGGAAGCCGGTGGCCGCGGTGTCGGCCGCCCGGGCGGAGACCAGGTCGGCCACCTGCTCGCGGCCCTCGACGGTCTTCAGGTTCCAGGTGAAGGCCACCAGGTCTCGCCAGTAGCAGTCGGTGGTGAACAGCGCGGTGACCTCACCCGCGGCCAGACCGGCCTCGAAGGCGCCGAGCCACTGGTCCACCCGGGCCTGGGCGGGATCGGCGGCCACGTCGGCGGGGCGGTCGAGGGTCTGGCTCATGGTGCCTCCTGGGGGTGCCACTGTGCTCCCGGTCACAGTGCGCCCGCTGGTGGCCCTCGCGCCAGGGTTGCAGCCGGTTGCAGCGCGCCGGGACGTCAGCGCCGCTGGGCCCGGCGCACCGCGCCGCCGACGGTGAGCCCGATGCAGATGAGCAGCACGAGCCCGGAGACCAGCCCCGTGGCCACCCACGTCGCGGCCGAGCGCACGACGGCCCCGACGTGGCCGCCGGGCCGATCCCCACCTGTGTGACGGCGGTGCCCGGCCCCGTGGCGTCCAGGGTGTGGCTGCCCCCGACCGTGACGGTCGACGAGTGCACGGCGACGGCGTCGAGCGTGCTGGTGCCGACGATGGTCGCGGCACCCGGCTCGCGCAGGTCGACGGCACCGGCCGGCCCGATCAGGACCACGTCCGGACCGGTGCACGGCACCGCGCGCAGCCCGCCTGGTGTGTCCGCCCCACCCGTCGTCGAGCGCGCACCGGTCCCGCCGGTGACCAGGCCCTGGCCCAGCGCCAGCACGAGGTGCTCCCCCGGCTCGGGCGAGTCGGTGGTCCGGCCCGGCACGTCGACCTCGGCGACGAGCTGACCGCGGACGTCGAGGGCGTTCGACACCGCGCCGACGGTGCCGCGCACGCCCAGCACGAGGGGGACGGCGAGTCCGACCACCGCCAGCACGGCCAGCACGATCCCGGTGACGAGCATGCGGATCGGCCGTCGGCCCGCGGGCGGTGGGGCGGGTAGCCGTACGTCCTGGGGAGCAGCCTGGAGGATCGGCTGCGCGGGTGTGCAGGAAACCTCGCCGCCTGGCTCCAGAAATCACGCACGGGGCAGAATGCCCACCCATGGTCACCATCGGAACGCCGCTGTCGGAGAACGCCACCCGGGTGATGCTGCTGGGCTCCGGCGAGCTGGCCAAGGAGGTGCTGATCGCGCTGCAGCGCCTGGGCGTCGAGACCATCGCCGTGGACCGCTACGCCGACGCACCCGGGCACCAGGTCGCCCACCACGCCCGCACGATCACCATGAGCGACCCGGCCGCCCTCCGCGCCCTGATCGAGGCCGAGAAGCCCGACGTGGTGGTCCCCGAGATTGAGGCCATCGCCACCCCGACCCTGGTGGAGCTGGAGGCCGAAGGTGTCCGCGTGGTGCCCACCGCCCGGGCGGCCCGGCTCACCATGGACCGCGAGGGGATCCGTCGCCTGGCCGCGGAGACCCTGGGGCTGCCGACGAGTGGCTACGAGTTCTGCGACTCCCTCGACGAGCTGCGCGACGCCGCGGGTCGGATCGGCTTCCCGTGCGTGGTGAAGCCGGTGGTGTCGAGCTCGGGCAAGGGCCAGTCCACGCTGCGCAGCGACGAGGACGTGGAGACCGCGTGGAGCTACGCCATGGCCGGCGGCCGCGTGACCGGCACCCGGGTCATCGTCGAGGGCTTCGTCGACTTCGACTACGAGATCACGCTGCTGACCGTGCGCGCCGCCGACGGCACCCACTTCTGCGAGCCCATCGGGCACCGCCAGGAGCGCGGCGACTACGTGGAGAGCTGGCAGCCCCAGCGGATGAGCGACGCCGCCCTGGAGCGCGCCCAGCACATCGCCCGCACCGTCACCGACGACCTCGGCGGCCGCGGCATCTTCGGGGTGGAGCTGTTCGTGCGGGGCGACGACGTCTGGTTCAGCGAGGTCAGCCCGCGACCGCACGACACCGGCCTGGTCACGATCAGCACCCAGCACCAGAACGAGTTCGAGCTGCACGCCCGCGCGCTGTTGGGCCTGCCGGTGGACACCTCGCTGCACAGTCCCGGGGCGTCCGCGGTCATCTACGGCGGGGTCGAGGCCACCGGGATCGTGTTCGACGGGGTCGACGAGGCCCTGGCGCTGCCCGGGGTGGACCTGCGGCTGTTCGGCAAGCCGGAGAGCTTCACCCGGCGGCGGATGGGCGTGGCCCTGGCCCGCGCTGCCGACACCGACTCCGCCCGCTCCACGGCCACCCGGGCCGCCGCGCTCGTGCGTCCGCGGGCCGTCTGAGTGGACGTCCTGGGCACCCCCTCCGGCGACCTCGAGCTCACCCGCCGGCCCGACGACCCCCGGCTGCGGGCCTTCGACGCCGCCGACGCCCTCCTGCTGGAGCACCTGCGCGAGGTGGACCTGACCGGGACGGTCGTGGTCCTCAACGACCGCTGGGGGGCGCTGACCACCGCGCTCGCGCCGCACGGGGTGGTCTCGGTGTCCGACTCCTGGGTGGCCCGGGAGTCGACGTGGCACAACCTCGCCCGGGCCGGGCGCGAGGCCGAGCTGCGCTCCGTCGTCGAGGAGCTCCCCGAGCGCGTCGACGTGCTGGTCTTCCGCGTCCCGCGCACCCTGGCCCTGCTGGAGCACGAGCTGGACCTGCTGGCCCCGCGGCTGCACGACGGATCGGTGGTGGTGGGCGCCGGGATGACCAAGGAGGTGCACACCTCGACGCTGGCCACCTGCGAGCAGCTCGTCGGGCCCACCCGCACCTCGCTGGCCACCCGCAAGGCGCGGCTGATCCACGTCACCGTCGACGCCGGCCTGCAGCGACCGCCGAACCCGTGGCCGCGCAGCCGGGTGCTGCCCGCGGACGCGCCGGCCGGCCTCGGCGGGGCGACGGTGGTGCACCACGCCGGGGTGTTCTCCGCCGACCACCTGGACATCGGCACCCGCTTCCTGCTCGAGCACCTGCCCCGCAGCGACGGCCGGGTGGTCGACCTCGGCTGCGGGGACGGCGTGCTCGGGGTGGCCGCCGGGCTGGCGTCACCGCAGGCGCAGGTGGTGCTGACCGATGCGTCGTTCCTGGCCGTGGAGTCGGCGCGGACCACCTGGCGCGGGGTGCACGGCGACCGGCCCGTGGAGACGATGGTCGGCGACGGGCTCACCCGGGCGGTCGGACCGGTGGACCTCGTGCTGTGCAACCCGCCGTTCCACGTGGGCCACGCGGTGAGCGACACGACGGCGTGGCGGATGTTCGACCAGGCGCGGCACGCACTGGTGCCCGGGGGCGAGCTGTGGGTGGTGGGCAACCGGCACCTCGGCCACCACGCGCGGCTGGGCCGGCTGTTCGGCGGGTGCGACGTGGTGGCCAGCAACGCAAAGTTCGTGGTGCTGCGGGCCGTGGCGCGCTGAGCCCCTCCCCCGGCGTTGTGCGCGCACACGGTCGTTCCGGGGCCGTTCTTGGGGCGTTGTGCGCGCACAACGCCCCAGGAGGGGGCTGCACGATGCGATCGGGACCTGTCGCGGCGCGGCCGAGCCAGGCGGGTGGTCAGGACGCGCCGGGGTCGCCGACCTTCGCGTTGAGCGCGCTGGCGAACAGGTTCCAGGCCAGGTATGGCACGAGCAGCCCGGCGGCCACGGGGTCGGTCTGCCGCAGCGCGGCGATCTCGGCCGTCACCGCGACGTCCAGCGCGGCGATGATCGCCAGGGACGCCCGCTTGTCCTGCACGCCGAAGAAGGTGATCGGCCACGCCCCGTTGAGCGCCAGCTGCGCCAGGTGCAGCGCCTGCACCCGCGGCGCCGTCCGGCCGGTCAGCCGCCAGCCCGCCACCCCGATCCCCACGTAGAGCATCGACCACACCGGGCCGAACACGCTCGCGGGCGGGGCCCAGCCGGGCTTGCGCAGCCGGGCGTAGGTCTGCGGGGCCCTGCGGGAACCCAGACCCCCGAGCCCGGCGGCCGCGACCACGGGGGCGACAGCGGTGACGAGTCGTCGTGCGTCCATGCCCCGGTTCTACCCGAGGCAGCCGGCGAGGGCGATCAGGGGCCCCGCTCCGCACGAGCAGCTAGGGCGTTGCGGTGACCGCCCGGGCCAGTCGGCGCACGATCTCGGTGAGCCGCTCGGGGCTGGTGGCCAGGTTGAGGCGCAGGTGCCCGCTCAGCCCGGGGTGGTAGTGGTGCCCGGGTGAGAGGCGCACCTTCCCCCGCTCCAGGGCCACCGCGGCGGGGTCGTCGTGGCCGTAGGGGCGCAGGTCCAGCCAGGCCAGGTACGTCGCCTCCAGCGGCCGCATCCGGGCCTCGGGGAGGTGGGTGGCCAGCAGCTCGCCCAGCAGCGCTCGTTGGTCGCCGAGGCGCACCCGGAGCGCGGCGAGCCACGCGTCGCCGTGGTCGTAGGCGGCCACCGAGGCGGCCACCCCCAGGCTCGACCAGGAGTCGTTGCGCGCCATGGGAACCGATCGCAACCGCTCGGCGAGTGACGGGTCGGCGGTGACGAGCTGAGCACACTTGAGCCCGGCGATGTTGAACGCCTTCGACGCCGCCACCACCGCGACGGTGTGACCGGCCGTGCCCTCGACCGCGAGGTAGGGCACGTGCTCGGCCCCGGGCAGGACCAGGGGCGCGTGGATCTCGTCGGAGACCACCAGCGCGCCGTGGCGCAGCACGACGTCGCGCACACCCTCGAGCTCGGCGCGGGTGAAGGCGCGGCCCCAGGGGTTGTGCGGCTGGGTCAGCAGCAGGGACCGGGCACCGTTCGCGAAGTGCCGCTCGAGGAGGTCGAGATCGAGCTCGGCCCGCGCGGCGTCGGGGTCGACGACCAGGTCGAGGCGCTCCCGGCCGGTGATCGCGGCGATGTCGAGCTGCGGGGCGTAGCCGGGCACCGGCATCACCATCGGACCCCGCGCACCCACGGCGTCCAGGGCGAGCCGCACCCCCGCGGTGACGTCGACGACCGGGAGCACCTGCTCGGGGTCCACGACGTGGCCGAACTGGCGCTCGGCGAAACCGGCGTAGGCCCGGCCGAGCGGCCCGCCGACCCCGAGCCGGGGGTAGCCGGTGAGGCCGGCGGCCACCGCCTCGGTCAGCGCCCGCGTGATCGGGGGGGCCAGCGCGTAGTCCATCTCGGCCACCCAGGCGGGCAGCACGTCGGTCGCGACCTCGCCCCACTTGCAGAGCAGCGCGGCGCGCGCCTCGTCGTCGGTCAGGTCCCGGATCACCGTCCCACGGTAGCGGGGGACGATGCCGGTGGGAGTCAGGGTGGCGGCGGGACCCGCTCGACCAGCGAGGTCCGGACGACCACCCGCAGCGCCTCCACGATGGAGTCCAGCGGCAGGCTCACGGGGTCACCTCCGCGCCCGGCCACCTGCTCGGCGGACCAGGGGACGTGCACGAAGCCGCCGCGCACCCCGGGTCGCTCGGTGGCCAGCAGGTGCATCAGCCGGTAGAAGACGTGGTTGCAGACGAAGTGCCCGGCGGTGGAGCTCGCGGCGGCCGTGATCCCCGCAGCGTCCAGCGCGGCCACGATCGCGCCCACCGGCAGGGTCGAGAAGTACCCGACCGGGCCGTCCTCCACGATCGGTGCCTCGGTGGGCCGCTGGCCCGCGTTGTCGTCGGCCCGCGCGTGGTCGAGGTTGACCGCCACCCGCTCCGGGGTGACCCCCGCGCGGCCGCCGGCCTGGCCGACGCAGATCACGAGCTCGGGGTCGTGGGTCCGGACCGCGTCGAGCAGGACCTCCCACGCCCGGCCGTAGACCACCGGGAGAACAGCGGTGGTCACCGTCGCCCCCTCGACCACGCCCAGCCCCGCCACGGCCTGCGCGGACGGGTTCACCGTCTCACCGCCGAACGGCTCGAACGCCGTCACGAGCACACGTGTCACGCCAGGGCCACCCGTCCGGCCACCGCGCGGACGGCCCGCTCGTCGCTCGCCCCGACGCACCCGTGCAGGCGTTGGCGCACCACGTCGAGGTCCATCCCCGACCCGAGACACACGATCGCGCTGCCCCGTGCACCGGCGGGCACACCGGGGGTGATCCCCACCTGCCGGCCCACCACCTGCAGGGTGAACCGCTCCCCGCCACCCAGGTCCACGAACCCCTTGGCCCGGAACAACCCCGGTGGCCGGTCGTCGAACAGCTCCAGCAGGGCGCGACCGTCCAGCGGCTGGTCGGTCACCAGCTCGACGCTCTCGTAGGCGGCGTGCAGGTGCCGGTCGTGGTCGGGCTCGCCGAGCACGAGCTGGCGTCCCGGCCGGTCCCGGGCGGCGGCGAGCACCTCCGGGTCGAGCAGCAGCCGGGGGTCGAGCGCGCCGAGCGGGGCGTGCACCAGCGGTGCGGTGGGGTTCGCAGCACGGCAGAGCTCCTCGGCCGCACGGGCGTCGGCCAGGTCGGTCTTGGTGAGCGCCACGAGGTCGGCCGCGGCGACGTGCTCGAGGACCTCCGGGTGGCGACGGGCGGTGTCGACGAGCTCGGCGGCGTCCACCACCAGGACCAGCCCGCCGAAGGACGCTCCCGGTGCGCTCGCCACCCGGGGGACGAGCGCCGCGGGCTCCGCCACCCCGCTGGCCTCGACGAGGACCACGTCCAGCGCGGCCCCGACGGAGGTGAGCCGACCGAGGACGTCATCGAGCTCGTCGTCACCGAGCACGCAGCACACGCACCCGTTCTGCAGGGCCACGGCGTCGGCGGAGAAGCTGGAGACGAGCAGCGCGTCCACGTTCACGGCGCCGAAGTCGTTGACCACCACGCCGATCCGGACCCCCGTGCTCGTCCGGAGCAGGTGGTTGAGGACGGTGGTCTTGCCGGCCCCGAGGAACCCGGCGAGCACGACGACGGGAACACGACGCTCAGCCACCCCGCCACCGTAGGCGGCGCTCACCCCCGGCCGTGACCGGGCAGGGACCGGGACGCTGCGGGACGAACCCGAACCGCTCGTGGCCCGACCGCTCCGCCACCACCGCGATCCCGGCGACCGACGACCTCGCGAGTGCGGTGAGCGCCGCGAGCGCCGTCGCCGGTCCCTCGGTGTGCGACCCCGATCACGCTGTGGCGCAGGAAGACAGCGAACTGTGCGCGGTACGACGACAGCCCGCCGTCCGGGTGGACAGCGGGCTGGTCTGCGACGACCGGGGTGGAGCTGAGGGGATTCGAACCCCTGGCCTCCTCGATGCGAACGAGGCGCGCTACCAACTGCGCCACAGCCCCCGGTGGGGCGGTACGACGATAGCAGCCCGCAACCCCCGGGCCGTGCACGCCCCTACTGGCCGGAGGCCCTCGGCAGCTCCATCTCGGCCGGGGCCAGCGGCGGCTCGAGCTCGTCGAACGCCGGGTCCTCGTCGTCGATCTCCAGGACCACCGCACCGGGCCGGCGAAGCCGCCGTGGCACACCCCCGAGCTGCTCGGCGTGCTCGGAGTCGACCTCGATGCCCAGGCGCGCCCGGCCCATCCGGTGCAGGCGGCGCTCGCGGACGTCCTCCTCGATCCGGGTCTGCCGACGCAGGAACGCCAGGTAGCCCACCAGTGCGAGATCGGCGAGCAGGTGCGGCCACCACAGCTGGCCCACACCCACGAGCGCGCCCAGCAGGGTCACCACGACGACCGCCAGCAGGGTCAGCGAGACGCGCTGCCGGAACGCGTAGCGCGCCCGGCGGGCGACGGCGTCGGCGCGGGGGTCGAAACCGCCCCGGCCGGTCCGGTGGACGTTCTCCGCCCCGGAGTGGCCCTCGGACTCGTCCAGCGGCGCGTCCTCCGTCCCGAGGTGCTCCGCCACCGCCTCGACGTCGTCCTGGTGCGCGTGCTGCTCGTCCACGATCTCCTCCTCCAGCTCGAGCTCGTCCTGCGCCACCCAGCCCGGGTCGCTGGGGTGGCCGGCCGCCGGGCCGGGGCGGGCCGCGAGAGCCACCCCGCTGTCCCCGCGGTGCAGCACCCGGCTGGCCAGCGCGGCATCGGCGGTGCGCCGCACCTGCTGGCGGTGCCGGGCGAGCATGGGGACCAGCACCACGAGCCAGGCTCCGACGAGCACGACGACGATCACCGAGTCCTGCACGACCACACCACCTCCCCCGGCGCAGCCGCAGCCGCGAGACCGATCACCACCTGCGCCACGCTAGCCACACCAGCACCACGTCCCCGGCAGGCGCGCCGGTCAGGTCCAGGCGGCGCGCCCCGAGGCGACGAGGGCCGCTGAGCAGCTCCCGGGGACCTCCTCGGCCGTCAGGGCCACCAGCAGGTGGTCGCGCCACTGCCCGTCCACGTCGAGGTAGCGCCGCAGCAGCCCTTCCTCCCGGAACCCGGCGCGGGCCAGCACCGCGCGGCTCGGCAGGTTCTCGGGGCGGACGGTGGCCTCCACCCGGTGCAGCCGGCCCGCGCCGAAGCAGTGGTCGACGCCCAGCGCGACGGCGGCCGTGGCCACCCCGCCCCCGGTGGACGGGGTGGCCACCCAGTACCCGATCCAGGCCGACCGGAGCGCACCACGCACCACGTTGCCGATGGTCAGCTGCCCCGCGAAGCGCCCGTCCACCTCGATGACGAACGGCAGCAGCGCACCACGACGGGCCGCCGTGCGCAGCGACGAGCAGACCCCGGGCCACGAGGTGGTGTGGTGGCGGGCCGCCCAGGACCCCGAGCCGGTGGGCTCCCAGGGCCGCAGCTGCTCCTCGTCGCGGGTCCTCGCGGTGCTCCACGCCCCGCCGTCGCGCAGCCGCACCGGCCGCAGGCCCACCACTCCGGCCGGCACCCGCAGCGGACCGGGCCGCGCGGGCCAGCCCGGGTGGCGGGACTCCGGACGGTCGGCCCAGCTGCTCACGGGCGGGCTAGCCGCGCTGCGCGAGGAAGACGACCTGGACCTCGTCGCCCGTGCGCACCTCGGTGACGTCCTCGGCCACGAGCACGAGGCAGTTGGCGTCGGCGAGGGTCGCGAGCAGGTGCGAGGAGGACCCCGGCGCACCACCGAGGGCCTGCACCAGGTACTCGTCGGTCTTCTCGTCGCGCATGAGCTGCCCGCGCAGGTACCCGCGGCGACCGGCGATGGAGGTGACGGGGCCGACGGTGCGGGCGGTGACGACGCGCCGGCGCGGGTTGCGCTTGCCCAGCGCCACGCGCACCAGCGGCCGGACCATCACCTCGAACACCACCAGGGCGCTGACCGGGTTCGCGGGAAGCAGGAAGGTGGGCACCATGTCCGCGCCGAGCCGGCCGAAGCCCTGCACCGACCCGGGGTGCATCGCCACCCGGTCCACGGTGACCTCACCGAGATCGGCGAGCACCTCGCGGACCTGCTCCGACGCCGCACCGCCCACGGCCCCGGAGATGACGACGATCTCGCTGCGCAGCAGCTGACCCTCGACCACCTCGCGCAGCCTGCGGGGGTCCCCGGCCGCGATCCCCACCCGGTTCACGGTGGCCCCGGCGTCCCGGGCGGCCGCCGAGAGCGCGTAGGAGTTCACGTCGTAGACCTGCCCGGACCCGGGGGTGCGGTCGATGTCCACGAGCTCGCCACCGACGGAGATCACCGACATCCGGGGACGGGGGTTGACCAGCACCTTGTCCCGGCCGACGGCTGCCAGCAGGCCCACCTGGGCGGCCCCGATCACGGTGCCGGAGCGCACCGCGACGTCACCGGGCTGGACGTCGTCCCCGGTGTGCCGGACGAAGTCGCCCGAGCGCACGGCCCGGTTCACGGTGATCCGGGCGGCGTGCCCGTCGGTCCAGGACAGCGGCAGCACCGCGTCGGCCAGGGTGGGCAGCGGCGCCCCCGTGTCCACCCGGACGGCCTGTCGGGGCTGCAGCCGCACCGGCTGGCGGGACCCGGCGAGGACCTCGCCGACCACGGGCAGCACGACCGGGCCCGGGGCGGGGTCCCCGGAGGCCGTCGCCAGTGCCCCGGCCGGGGTCCGCGGGACCTGCACGTCCACCGCTCGCACTGCGTAGCCGTCGATCGCGGCCTGGTCGAAGCCCGGCAGGGGGCGCTCGGTGACGACCTCCTCCGCGCACAGCAGGCCCTGGGCCTCGGAGATGGCGACCCGGACGGGCTGCGGCACCACCGCAGCCTCCAGCACGCGGGCCAGCTGCTCGTCGACGGACCTCACGAGCGGTCCAGCCGCTCGCCGAGCCAGCCCTGCAGGGACGGCCCGTAGGCGGCGTCGCGCAGGGCGAAGTCGACGACGGCTCGGACGTAGCCGCCGGGGTTGCCGATGTCGTGGCGCGCGCCGCGGTGCACCACCACGTGCACGGGGTGGCCCTCGTCGATCAGCAGCGCGATGGCATCGGTCAGCTGCAGCTCGCCGCCCGCACCCGGGGTGGTCCGGCGCAGCGCGTCGAACACCGCCCGGTCCAGCAGGTACCGCCCGGCGGCCGCCAGGCTCGAGGGGGCCTCGTCGGGCGTGGGCTTCTCCACCATGCCGACCACCCGGAACACGTCCCGGTCCCCACCGTCCCCCTCGACGGCGAACACCCCGTAGGCGGACACCTCCTCGCGGGGGACCTCGAAGGCGCACAGGACGGTTCCGCCGTGCTCGGACCGGACGGCGGCCATCCGCTCGAGCACGCCGGGCTCGCCGTCCTCGGTCAGGACCAGGTCGTCGGGCAGCAGGACGGCCACGACGGTCTCGTCGTCGTCGAGCGTGCCCTCGGCGCACCCGACCGCGTGCCCGAGGCCCAGCGGCTCGTCCTGCAGCACGGCGCGCACCTCGCCGAGCAGGGCCGGCGCACGGCGCACCTTGGCCAGCAGCTCGTCCTTGCCCCGCCCGGCCAGGGTGGCCTCCAGCTCGGGATCGGGCTGGAAGTGCGCAGCCACGGCCTCCTTGCCCGCGGAGATGACGACGACCATGCGGCTGGCCCCGGCCGCGGCCGCCTCGGTGGCCACCATCTCGATGCCCGGGGTGTCGACCAGCGGCAGCAGCTCCTTGGCCACCGACCGGGTGGCCGGCAGGAAGCGCGTGCCGAGCCCGGCGGCCGGGACGATCGCCGTGCGGAAGCCGGGTCCCGGCTGCGACGTGGGGGCAGGGGACGGCGATGTCATGGGGGCCACACTATCCAGGACGAGACGGGCGGGCGGAGCGGTGAGGGACGTGGGGCGGTCGAAGCAGCAGTGGCGCAGGGAGCTGGTCGCGGCGCGTCGGGCCCTGCCCGCACCCGTGCGCGCGGCGGAGGCGGTGGCGCTGGCCGCGCACGTCCGTGGTCTGGCGGGCCCCGGGGACGTGGTGTGCGCGCACGTGCCGGTGGGCTCCGAGCCGGGCTCGCTCGAGCTGCTGGAGGCGCTGGTGCGGACCGGGGCGCGGGTGCTGCTGCCGCTGGTGCAGACGGCCGCGCCGCTGCGGTGGGCGGAGCACACCCGCACCGAGGACCTGGTGGCGGCGCGCTTCGGGCTGCGCGAGCCGGTCGGACCCGGGCTCGAGCCGGGGACGATCGCTGAGGCCGACGTGGTGCTGGTGCCGGCGCTGGCGGTGGACCGGGCGGGCGCACGGCTGGGCAAGGGCCAGGGCCACTACGACCGCAGCCTCCCCCTGGCGAGGCCCGGCGCCCGGCTCGTCGCGGTGGTCAGGGACCAGGAGGTGGTGGACGAGCTTCCCTCGGAGCCCCACGACGTGGCGCTGGGATGGGCGCTGACCCCGGTGCGCGGGCTGCAGCCGCTGCGGGGCTGAGCCTGCCGGCGGTCTGTTTGCACCGGGCCGGACCCTGGCGCACGATGGACGCTGGCACTCCGCACGAAAGAGTGCCAGCCCACCTTCTGCACCCCTTCCCGCCCCGGCCCCGGCCCCGGCGGACTTTCCGGAGGATCCACGTGCCCACCTACTCCTACGCCTGCACCGAGTGCGGACACCGCTTCGAGGCCGTGCAGGCCTTCAGCGAGAGCTCCCTCACGGTCTGCCCGGTGTGCTCCGGCAAGCTCCGCAAGGTGTTCAGCTCGGTGGGGATCGTGTTCAAGGGCAGCGGCTTCTACCGCACCGACAGTCGCGCCGGGGCCGTGCCCAAGGGTGAGTCGAAGGGTGAGTCGAAGGGTGAGAAGGGCTCGGAGAGCAAGGGTTCCGAAGGCTCGGGGTCAGAGAGCAAGGGCTCGGACAAGGCCGCCCCGGCGAAGGCGGCGTCCTCCGGTGCCAAGGCCGGCGCGACCGTCGGGACCCCCAGCTCGAGCGCACCCAGCAAGGGCGCCTGACCCGCGCCGTCCACAGGCCCCCGAGCTGTCCACAGGCGGTGTCCGGGCCGGGCCCGCCGTGCATCGCGGGCCCTAGCGTCCGACCTCGAGCGCCCCGGAGCCCCCGGGGTCGGGCGAGGGGGACCACCAGTGAGCAGGACACGGACCGGATCACGGCGACGGCGTGCAGGACGCCTGTCCCCGCTGCTGCACGAGCGGCTGACGACGGCGGCACGCCCGGGCTGGACGCGGACGGTGCACGCCCGTCGGGCGGTGGCCGCCGTGCTGGTCCTGCTCGCGGGGGTGCTGGCCCTGCGGGGCGACCCGGCCGCAGCCAGCACCGAGGTCGTGGTGGCCGCGCGGGACCTGGCGCCGGGACAGGTGATCACCGACGACGACCTCCGGACGGTGTCCGTGGGCGCGCGGACCGTACCCGAGGGCGCGGTCACCGCGGTCGACGCCGTGGCCGGGCGCACCTCGGCGGGAGCGGTGCGGGCCGGGGAGACGCTGACCGACGTGCGGGTGGTCGGCCCCTCGCTCGCGGCGCTGGCCACCGGGCGCTCGGGGGCCACGTCGGTGCCCGTGCGGCTGAGCGACCCCGACGTGGCGGACCTGCTGCGGCCGGGCGACGAGGTGGACGTGCTGGTGCTCGGCCGCAGCGCCGGGGACGTGCGCGTGCTGGCCGCGGGTGCGGTGGTGCTGGCCGTCCAGCCCGCCCACGAGCGTCGTTCCGGCGACGGGCGGCTGGTCGTGCTGGGGGTGGGCGCGGACCAGGCCGCGACCGTGGCCACGGCTTCCCTCGAGTCGGCGGTGACCGTTACATTCCGCTGACACCTGACCGGGTGACGGATCCTCCGGCCCGGCGTCCACGTTGGGGAGAGACGATGCTCAAGGGATTCAAGGACTTCCTGCTCCGCGGGAGCGTGGTGGACCTCGCGGTCGCCGTCGTCGTCGGCACCGCGTTCACGGCGATCGTGACCGCCTTCACGGCGTTCATCATCACGCCGCTGATCTCGGTGATCGGCGGGACCAACCCGGCGGGGCTGTCCTTCAAGATCATCAGCGACAACGAGGCCACGCGGATCGACATCGGCGGGCTGATCGGGGCGATCATCAACTTCGCCATCATCGCTGCGGTCGTCTACTTCGTCGTCGTGCTGCCCGTGAACGCGCTCAAGGCCCGTCGCCAGGCCGGCGTCGAGGCGGGCCCGGCCGAGCCGACCGACGTCGAGCTGCTCATCGAGATCCGCGACCTGCTGGCGGGCCGGACCAGGACTGTCTGACCCCTGCTGTCCCGAGTGCCCCCGTCCGGCAGGACGGGGGCACTCGTGCGTCGCGGTCAGCCGTGGTGCGGGGGGACGTCCCGGCGGAGCTCGTCGTCCCGCCCCTGCGCCGATCCGGTGTCCTCGCCCCGCTCGTCGCTGGTGGTCTCCGGGAGCACGTCGCCGAACACCCGGTCGAGCCGCTCACGTCGCTGCGGGGGCGTCTCGGCCGAACCGGGCCCGCTCACGCCTCGTCGAGGCCGGAGAGCTCCTCGATGACGTAGGTGACGAGCGGGGTGAGCGTGGCCATGCCGTCGCGGACCGCCGCGCGGGAGGAGGCCAGGTTCACCACGAGGGTGCTGCCCGAGACCCCGCACAGGCCACGGGACAGGCCCGCGTCCACGGCACCGGCGGCGAGCCCGGAGGACCGCAGCGCCTCGGCCACCCCGGGCACCACACGGTCCAGAACACCGGAGGTCGCGTCCGGGGTGACGTCGCGCGGGGAGACCCCGGTGCCACCGACCGTGACCACCAGGTCGACCCCGCCGATGACCGCGGTGTTCAGCGCGTTGCGGATCTCCACCGGGTCGGCCGCGACGGCCACCGTCGCGTCGACGTGGAACCCCGCCTCCCCGAGCAGCTCCGCGACGAGCGGGCCGTTCGACTCGTGCGTGCTCAGCTGCGCGGAGCGGTCGTCCACGATCACCACGAGGGCGCGACCGAGCTGCGGCGGGGAGAGGTCCATGACGGCCACCCTAAGGGCCGCGGTGTCCGGCTCGACCACGTGCGGGGACGGGTCGGGCCCCACCACGGTCAGGGTCACCGCACCGCGGGTGGGGAACCCCGTGTTCACTTCGACCCCACGGTCTGGCTGCCGAGCGTGGCCTGCACCGTCTTGCCGGAGCCGCCGGAGACCACCGTCAGCGTCACCGTGTCGCCCGGGGCGTGCGACCGGATGGCCGCGACGAGCGCGTCGCTGCTGTCGATCACCCTGTCGTCGACCTTGGTGATCGTGTCGCCGCTGGACAGGCCCGCCTTCGCGGCCGCACCGTTGGCGGAGACGTCTCCGACCACCGCGCCACGGGTACCCGAGGTGGCGTTCTGGGCGGTGACCCCGAGCACGGCCTGGGTGGCGTGGCCGGAGTCGATCAGCTCCTGGGCGATCCGCTTGGCCTGGTCGATGGGAATGGCGAAGCCCAGTCCGATGGACCCGGACTGGCTGCCCTGGGCGGCACCGAGGGAGGCGATGGCGGAGTTGATGCCGACGAGCTCACCGTTCATGTTCACCAGGGCCCCGCCGGAGTTGCCGGGGTTGATCGCCGCGTCGGTCTGGATGGCGTCGATGACGGAGGCCTGGCTGGTGGCGCTGCTCTGGCCAGACGCGCTCACGGGCCGGTTCAGCGCGCTGACGATGCCGGAGGTGACGGTGCCGGCGAGGCCGAGCGGCGAGCCGATGGCCACCACGTCCTGACCGACGGCCAGCGATCCCGAGCTGCCGATCGTGATGGGGGTGAGCCCGGTCTTGTCGACCTTGATGACGGCCAGGTCGGCGGAGGGGTCGCGACCCAGGATCGTCGCGGTGGCGGTGCTGCCGTCCTGGAACGCGACGGTGATGGCGCCCGAGCGCGCACCGGCCGCCGACTCCACCACGTGGTTGTTGGTCAGGATCTGCCCGTCCGAGCTGAGGATGATCCCCGAACCCTCACCACCGGACTGGCCGACGAGCACCTGGATCTGCACGACGCTCGGCAGGACCTTGGCCGCGACCTGCTCGACCGTGCCGCCCGTGCTGGAGGTCGGCTGGGTGTTCACCGGCTGGGAGAGCGCGCTGACCACGCCGGTGGAGCCGTTGCCGTCGAGCAGGGTGGCGACCCCGCCGCCGACGCCGCCCGCGACCAGGGCGAGCACGACCGCACCGACGAGGAGCTTGCCCCGCCGCGCCTTCGGGGCCGGGGTCGACGAGCCGGGGCCCGCGTCGTGGGAGCCCGTCCCGTAGGAGCCGGCGCCGTACGCGCCGGAGCCGTAGGGGCTCTGGCCGTAGGCGCTCTGGCCGTAGGGGCTCTGGCCGTAGGGGCTCGGGGCGCTGGGGCTCGGGGAGTACGGAGCCTGCGCCCCGGATCCGCCGGACCCGGCGCCGTAGGGACTGCTCGACCCCTGCGCGCGGTCCCAGCCGCCGGTGGCGGGGCCCGGTGCGCCCTGCGGGGTGCCGGACGGGCGGGACCAGCCGCCCTGCGCCGGGTCCTGGCCCTGCGCCCCCTGGCCGGAGGACGCCGACCACCACGGGCTCTGCTGCGCGTCGGGGCCCTGGGAGCTGCCCCCCTGCTGCCCGCCGCCAGCGGACCACCCGGACTGCTCGCCCGAGCCGGAGCCCTGCTGCCCGGCGTGCGGTGCACCCGACCAGCCGGACTGTGCGGCGAGGGGGCCCGTGTCGGGATCCTGGCCCGCCGACCCGCCCGATCCGGGGGGGGTGGCGCCACCGTCGTGGCCGGGGTACCGATCGCTGCCATCGCTCATGGGGACCACTCTGTCGCGCCGGGCTGTGATTCGCCTGAGATGAGCCTGTACGTCCCCCGTGAGTGCGGCCCCCCCTCAGGCCGGGGCTCCCGGGAACCGCAGCCGCAGCAGCGCACCCCCGCGGTCGGACTCCTCGGCCCGCACGGCTCCCCCGTGCTTCACCACCACCTGGGCGACGATGGCCAGCCCCAGCCCGGAACCCGGCATCGAGCGCGAGGACGTCGCACGGTAGAAGCGCTCGAAGACCAGCGCCCGGTCCGCGGCCGCGATGCCCGCGCCCGCATCGGCCACCGTGAGCTCGACGTTGGCCCCGTCCACCTGGTGCAGCCGCACCTGCACCTCCTCGCCCGCGGGGCTCCACTTGGCCGCGTTGTCGAGCACGTTCAGCACGGCGCGCTCGAGCCCCGCGGCCTCGCCGACCAGCGTCCACGGCTCCAGCTCGGCGGTGAACTCGACCTCCGTGCGGCGGCGACGGGCCCGCTCCAGCGCCCGCTCCACCACGTCGCGGAGGTCCACCGGCTCCCGGACCTCGGACGCGGCGGGGGCGTCCTCCCTCGCCAGCTCCACGAGGTCGCCCACCAGGGTGGACATCTCCCCGATCTGCGCCTCCACGTCGGCCAGCAGCTCGGCCCGGTCGGTGGCCTCGAGCTCACGGGCCCCGGGGCGCTGGGTCGCGGCCAGCAGCTCCATGTTCGTCCGCAGCGAGGTCAGCGGGGTCCGCAGCTCGTGCCCGGCGTCGGCCACCAGGCGGCGCTGGCGCTCCCGGGACTCGCCCACCGAGCGCAGCATCCGGTTGAAGCTCTGGGTCAGCCGGGCCAGCTCGTCGTCACCGGTCACCGGTATCGGCGTGAGGTCCTCGGTCGCCGCCACCCGCTCGGCCGCCGCGGTCAGCCGCGCGACCGGTCGCAGCCCGGCCCGACCCACGGCCGCCCCCGCCACCACCGCGAGCAGCACCCCGCCGGCACCCACGATGAGCAGCACCACCCCCAGCCGCTTGAGCACCTGGCGGGTGGGCACCAGCGACTGCGCCAGCACGACGGTGGTGCCGTCCCCGGTGCGCTGGGCCAGCACCCGGAAGTCGTCCACGGTGCGCAGCGAGCGGGTGGTGGTGCCGTCGACCACGTGGTTCTCCGGGTCACCGATGGGCGGTGCCTGCCCCGGCACGGCGAACGTGGTGCCGGAGATGACCACCGCGATGCGCAGCTCGTTGGAGAACAGCGAGGACAGCCCGAGCACGACGTCGCGGTCGCTGCCCTGCAGGAGCTGCGAGTTGGCCACGAGCAGGTTCGAGCGTCCCTGCAGCTGGGTGTCGACGTCGTCGTAGAGCGCGTTCTGCACGACCAGGTAGGCGGCGGCGGCGAGGACGGCGACGGCGACCCCCACCACGGCTGCCGCCATGACGGTGACCCGCCCGCGCAGCGAAACGCTGCTGGTGATGGCGGTGGGGGGGCGCATCACGTCCGGCAGGGCCTGCGCCGGGAACGGATCGGTGGGCGGCTCGGTGCCGCGCACCGGCGACGGTGCGGCGGAGTGGGAGCGGAACACTCAGGGCGCCGTCTCGCGCAGCACGTACCCCACCCCGCGGACGGTGTGGATGAGCCGGATCTCGCCCTCGGCCTCGGTCTTGCGGCGCAGGTACCCGATGTACACCTCGAGCGCGTTGCCGGAGGTGGGGAAGTCGTAGCCCCAGACGTCCTCGAGGATGCGGCTGCGGGTCAGCACCCGCCGGGGGTTGGCCAGCAGCATCTCCAGCAGGGAGAACTCCGTGCGGGTCAGGCTGATGGACCGGTCGTCCCGGGAGACCTCGCGGGTCACCGGGTCCATCCGCAGGCCGGCGAACTCCAGCACGGCCGAGTCGGGCGAGTCCGCAGGGGTGGCGCGACGCAGCAGCGCGCGCAGCCGGGCCAGCAGCTCCTCCAGCGCGAAGGGCTTGGGCAGGTAGTCGTCCGCGCCCGCGTCCAGACCCGCCACGCGCTCGGAGACGGTGTCCCGCGCGGTGAGGACCAGGACCGGCAGGTCGTCACCGGCCCCCCGCAGGCGACGGCACACCTCCAGCCCGTCCACCCTCGGCATCATCACGTCGAGCACGAGGGCGTCGGGCCGCTCCTCGGCGACGGCCGCCAGCGCCTCCACCCCGTCCGCGGCGAGGTCGACGGTGTACCCGTGGAAGGACAGCGAGCGGCGCAGGGACTCACGGACCGCCCGGTCGTCGTCCACCACGAGGATGCGCATGCGACCAGTGTGGACGCGTGGTCTGAGAGGTTCCTGAGCAGGTCCCCCCAGCGACGGGCTCAGCGCGCCAGCGGGGCGTTCCAGCCGCGGCGCAGGGCCACCCCCCGCAGCCCTGTCGCCAGCAGCGCGCCGAACACCGACGCCACCCCGGGCCGCAGCCCGGCGGCCGTGCCCGCCACCACCACGACGGACCCGGCCAGCGCGGCGAGGGCGTAGATCTCCATCCGCAGCACCGTGGGGATCTCGCGCAGCAGGACGTCCCGCAGCACCCCGCCCCCGATGGCCGTGGTCATGCCGATGATGCAGGCGGCCAGGGCCGAACCCCCCGCAGCGAGGGCGGTGGTCGCGCCACCGGTGGCGAACAGGCCCATGCCCGCGGCGTCGAGCACCAGCACCGAGCGCCGGAGCCGGGCGACCCCGGGGTTGAAGCGGAACACCAGCAGCGAGGTGACCAGCGCCGCGGCGAGGTAGCGGCCGTCGGTCAGCGCGGTGGGCGGGGTGATGCCGAGCAGGAGGTCGCGCAGCACCCCGCCGCCCAGTGCCGTGGTGGCCCCCAGGACGCAGACACCGAAGATGTCCAGCCGCGCCCGCACCGCGGCCAGCGCGCCCGAGGCGGCGAACGCGGTGACGCCCACGAGCTCGAGAACCAGGAGCAGCACCGGTCAACCCTAGGGCCGGGTGGCCCCGCCGAGGAGCTCCCGGGCGTGGGCGGGAGAGGCCGGTGAGTGTGGGACGATAGAGATCAGTGCCGTTGACAGGAGGATCGACAGATGGCGAAGCGTGAGCAGCGGGACAGCCGCAGCAGCCGGGACAAGGACCGTCCGGAGAAGAAGAAGCGGAACATGCTCAAGACCGCGGGGGTGGAGACCGTGGACTGGAAGGACGTGAACCTGCTCCGCTCGTTCCTGTCCGACCGCGGCAAGATCCGCAGCCGTCGCATCACGGGTCTCACCCCGAAGCAGCAGAGCCAGGTGGCCCAGGCCATCAAGTCCGCTCGCGAGATGGCCCTGCTCCCGTACTCGGGAGCCGGCAAGCGCTGAGACGCACCCCGCAGGAGAACAGCCCCGGTCCGCTGGACCGGGGCTGTTCTGCGCCGTGCGCCGCTCGCGCGGTGGCGGCCGTCAGCTGGTCAGCGCGACGTACTTGACCTCGAGGTACTCGTTGATCCCCTCGTCGCCGCCCTCGCGGCCGAACCCGGAGGCCTTGATCCCTCCGAAGGGGGCCGCCACGTCGCTCACCACCCCCCGGTTGACGCCGACGATCCCCGCCTCGAGCGCCTCGGCCACGCGGAAGGCCCGGTCGAGGTCGCGGGTGTAGAAGTACGCGGCCAGGCCGTACTCGGTGGTGTTCGCCGCGTCGATGCCCTCCTGCTCCGTGCTGAACCCGCAGATGGGCGCCACCGGGCCGAACACCTCCTCGACGAGGATCCGCGCGTCGGCGGGCACGTCACCGAGCACGGTCGGGGTGAAGAACGTGCCGGTGCGCTCGGGCGCCGAGCCGCCGCAGAGCACGGTGGCGCCCTTGGCCACGGCGTCGTCCACCAGCTCCTGGCAGGTGTCCACCTGCGCCTGGTTGATGAGCGGGCCGACGTCGGTGCCGTCCTCGGAGCCCCGGCCCAGCGACAGCGCCGTCATCCGCTCGGTGAGCTTGCGGGTGAACTCCTCGCGCACGCCCTCCTGCACGTGGAAGCGGTTGGCCGCGGTGCACGCCTCGCCGCCGTTGCGCATCTTCGCGAGCATCGCGCCCTCCACGGCCGCGTCGACGTCAGCGTCGTCGAACACCACGAACGGCGCGTTGCCGCCAAGCTCCATCGAGGTGCGCAGCAGGCGCTGCGCGGACTTCGCCACCAGCTTCTGGCCCACCCCGGTCGAGCCGGTGAAGGTGAGCTTGCGCAGCCGGGGGTCGCTGATGACCGGTTCCGTCACGTCGTTGGACGAGGACGTGGTGAGCACGCTGAGCACGCCCGCCGGCAGGCCCGCCTCGGCGAAGATCCCGGCCAGGGCGAGCATCGTCAGCGGGGTCTGGCCGGCCGGCTTGACGATCATCGTGCAGCCGGCGGCGAAGGCCGGGCCGATCTTGCGGGTGCCCATGGCCAGCGGGAAGTTCCACGGGGTGATGGCCAGGCAGGGGCCCACCGGCTGCTTCATGGTGAGGATGCGCCCGGTGCCACCGGGCGAGGGCGTGAACCGTCCGTTGACGCGGACGGCCTCCTCGGCGAACCAGCGCAGGAACTCCGAGCCGTAGGTGATCTCGCCCCTGCTCTCGGCCAGCGCCTTGCCCATCTCCAAGGTCATCAGCAGGGCCAGGTCGTCGGCCCGGTCGACCACGCGCTGCCAGGCCCCGCGGAGGATCTCCCCGCGCTGCCGGGGTGGGGTCGCGGCCCAGCCGGCCTGCGCACCGGCTGCGGCATCCATGGCCTTGCGGGCGTCCTCGGGGGTCGCGTCGGCCACCTCGACGAGGGTCTCCCCGGTGGAGGGATCGGTGACGGCGAACGTGCCGCCGCCCGTGGCGTCGACCTGCTCACCCCCGATCCAGAGCTTGACGGGGACGGACGCGATCACGTCCTGCTCGTGCTGGGTGAGGGTGGACACTGCGGCTCCTTGTCGACGACGGCGGGTGCGCTCCCAGCGTGGACCCCGCGAGGGCACCGACGCCAGACGGGCGGCCGCACCCCACCGTCCCGTCCCGTCCGACGCGTCCGCGGACCAGCCTGGGCAGGGCTCAGAGGACCTGGGTGCCGTACATCTCACCGAGCGGGTCCGCGATGAGCTCGAGGCGGGTGCCGTCGGGGTCACGGAGGTACAGGCTGACCTCGCTGTGCTCGACGAGCTCCACCCCGGCGTCGAGCAGCTTCGTCCGCAGGTGGCCCCACCGCTGCGGCTCCACGCTGATGGCCACGTGGTGCAGCCCGCCCAGGACCTCTGCGTACGGACCCACGTCGAGGCCCGGGAAGTCGAAGAACGCGAGGAGGTTGCCGTTGCCGATGTCGAAGAAGAAGTGGGTCGAACCGGGGTAGTCACGGTTCTCGACCACCTCGGTCAGGGGGAGCTCCAGCAGGCCCTGGTAGAAGCGCACGGTCTGCTCGACGTCGCTGCTGATGAGGGCGGTGTGGTGCAGCCCGCGGGCGGCGGACGCCGGACGGTCGGCTGCGTCGCGGAGGTAGGTGGTGCGGATCCGTTCGCGGGCCTGCTCGTGCACGTCGGTGGTCATGACGGTCTTCCTCTCGCTGGGGTTCGGGGTCTCGGGGTCCAGCCTGGAGTGCATCTCCCGGACCAGCACCTCGGCGGGCTCGGTGGTGGTGCGCACGAGGACCTCCCTCTGGACGCAGCCGGGCACCGTGACCCGTACGCGGACGTCGGTGGCCAGCATCGGGACGATCACCGTCACGGGCGCACCGGGAGGCTCGGTCGTCAACGGCACGACCACCTTCAGCACTCCCGCGATCACGTCCGGCTCAACGGTGACCTACACCGGGCGCGATGTCGTCAGCGACGGGTCAGGACTCGGTGGCGAGGCGTGCGCCGAAGGCGAGCAGGACCACCCCGGTGGTGCGGTCCATCCGTCGCCGGGTGCGCTCGTCCGACAGCCAGGTGCTGATCCGTCCGACGAGCAGCAGCACCACCGCGAAGTACACCGCGGTCTCGACGACGAACACCGCGCCCAGCAGCAGCGACGTGGTGCCCACGGAGTACCCGGCCGGTACGAAACCGGGCAGGAAGGTCACGAAGAAGACGCCCACCTTGGGGTTCAGCACGTCGGTGGTGAACCCGGCCCCGAACCCGGAGCCGGGAAGGCCCCGGCGGGTGGGACGGTCCTCCGGCACCGGTGCACCCCGGGTGCGCAGGCTCTGCACCCCGAGCCAGACCAGGTACACAGCACCGACGATGCGCAGCACGGTGTAGGCCGTCTCGCTGGCCCGCAGCAGCGCGGAGAGACCGAGTGCTGCCGCCGCGACCCAGACCAGCAGCCCGCACAGCACCCCGGCCGCGGTGAGCCCGGCCCGGGCCCGTCCGTGCCGCACCACCGCGCGCAGCACCACGAGGCTGTCCGGCCCGGGCAGCAGCACGATGAGAGCCGCGGCCAGCGAGAAGGCGAGCAGGGAGCTGAGCACGGGCCCATCCTGCTGGACGGGTCAAGGGGCGTGGTGCCGGGCCAGCGCCGCGAAGCCCTCGTCCAGGCTGACCCGCGGCGTCCAGCCCAGCGCGGTGCGCGTGCGCCGCTGGTCGAACCAGTGCGCGGTGGCCAGCTGCTCGGCCAGGAACCGGGTCAGCGGCGGGGTGTCGCGCCGGTCGAGCACCGACCAGACGCCCTCGACCACGGCCCCGGCGACCAGCGCCAGCCGCAGCGGCACGTGCCGGGTGGGAGCGGGCACCCCGGCCGCCTCGCACAGCCGGCGCAGCACCTCCCCCACGGGCCGTGGCTCGCCGTTGCTGACCACGAGCGCCTCACCGTGCACGTCCGCGTCCACGGCGGCCACCAGCGCGTCCACGGCGTTGTCCACGTAGGTGGTGTCGATGAGGGCCGCCCCGGTGGCGATGACGGGCAGCCGCCCGGTCCGCGCGCGCTCGATGATCCGGCCGACGAGCTGGGTGTCGCCGGGACCCCAGACCAGGTGCGGCCGGACGCTGACCACGGCCAGGTCGGGGGAGTCCGCGGCCAGGGCCACCCGCTCGGCCAGCGCCTTGGACCGTGCGTAGGAGCCCCGGGCGCGCTCCGGGTCCGCCGGGCCCGCGCCCTCGCCGACCAACGAGCGCCCGGCGTGCGCCACCGAGGGCGAGCTGACGTTGACCAGGCGCCGCACCGTCGCGCCCCGGGCGGCCTCGACCACCACCCGGGTGCCGTCCACGTTGGCGCGGGCGTACTCCGTCCACGGGCCCACCACGTCGACCTTGGCGGCCAGGTGCACCACGGCCTCGCACCCGGCGACGGCCCGGGCCACCACCGGCGCGTCGGCCACGTCGCCGAGCACCTGGCGGGTGTCCACGGTGGACGGTCGTCGCTGCAGCACGGTCACGTCGTCGCCGCGCTCCAGCAAGGCCTGCGCCACCCCGCGCCCGAGCATCCCGGACGCGCCGGTGACGAGGACCTTCACGCGCGGCCGCCGGCCAGCACTCCCGACGCCCACTGCGCCACGGCCACCCGGTCCACCTTGGAGTTGTGCCGGATGTCCACGGGCAGGTCCTTGCGGACGAGCACCGCGGACACCGGCACGCCGGCCACCCCGCGGACGGCCTCGGTCAGCGCGGCCGAGGCCAGCACCTCCCCGGTGCCGGTCACCACGACCACCACCTGCTGGGTGCCCACCGGACCGACGCCCACCACCGCGGCCGACGAGCCGAGGGTCTCCACCCGCTGCTCGACGCCCACCGGGGTGACCACGCCGTCGACGGTGGTCAGCACGTGCACGGTGCGGCCCTGCACCCACAGCCGGCCGTCCTCGTCGAGGTGCCCGACGTCGCCGGTGCGGTGCCAGCCGGGGTTGCGCGAGGCCGCCCGCTCGGTCATCCACAGCGCGTCGTAGCGGTCCTTGACGTGCTCGGCGCGCACGCAGATCTCGCCGGTCACGCCCGCGTCGGTGGTGAGCTCCCCGTCGGCCAGGCCCAGCGGGGACAGCGGGCTCAGGGCCACCTCGACCCCGGGCAGGGGCCGTCCCACGCACACGCCCTCGCCGGCGCCCGCGGCCTCGATCTCCGCGAGCGTCACGTCGGTGACCGGCAGGACCTCGGTCATCCCGTACGGGGTGTGCATCGAGGCCATCGGCATGGTCGCGGCCAGCTCGCGCAGCAGTGCGGCCGGCACCGGGGCGCCCGCGGACATCAGCAGCCGCACCGTGCCGAGCGCCCCGAGGCCGGCCGCGTCCAGACCGTCCACCGTGGACAGCACGTTGCGCAGCGCGGCGGGTGAGGCGAAGACGACGGTGGCGTCCACGGCGGCCGCGGCATCGGCCAGCGCAGCCGCGGTGAGCGTCCCGGGCCTGGTCACGTCCACGTCCGGCACCGCGGAGGCGATCCCCAGCGCGGGGCCGAAGATGGCGAACGGGGCGAAGGCCGCGACGAAGCGGTCGCCGCTGGTCAGGCCGTAGGTCGAGCGGACCAGCTCCACCTGGGCGCGGGCCTGGCGGTGCCGGTAGAGCACGCCCTTGGCCGGTCCGGTGGCACCGGAGGTGAACAGCACCGCTGCCTCCATGTCGGCGCTCACCTCGGGCAGCGGACCCTTCGGCCCGGCCATCAGCGTGCCGAAGCTGCGCACCGGGAACCGGGTGCCCGGCACGCGCATGGCCTTGGCCGCCACGATCCCCTGGGTCGCCCCGATGACGTGGTCGACCCGCGCCGAGCGCAGCGCCCCGCCCATCCCGCGCAGGCCCAGGCCCTTGTCGGCCACGACGATGACGCCACCGGCCCGCCACACCGCGTACACGGCGACGGTGAGGTCGATCGACGGCGGGACGAGCAGCGCCACCCGGTCACCCGGCTGCACTCCCCCGGCCACGAGCGCGCCGGCGAGGTCGGTGACCTTGCCGTGCAGCTGCGCCCAGCTGATCGACGCTCCCCCCACCTCGACCACCGCGGGGGTGTCGTCGTGGCTGTGGGCGTCGAGCTGGGCCCAGAGCTGGGGACGGTCCTGGGTGGCCGCCACCTCGCGCGCGGGCTCGTCCAGCGAGGCGACGAAGTCCACCACGGCCTCGGCGTACTCGGGGGCGTCCTCGGGCAGCAGGTGCGACGCACGGGGGTAGCGGTGGGTGCGGGCCTGCGGCAGCCGGTCCCGGATGTCGCGCAGGTGCTCCTCGAGGAACACCGGGTCCCGCGGGCCCCACAGCAGCAGGGCGGGCACGTCCAGGGTGCGCATGCCCTCGTTGAGCTCGTCCAGGGCCGGGCGGGAGGGGTGGCCGGCGGCGAAGGGGATGTCGGCGACGAAACCGCCGACGGCTGCACGCCGGGCCGGGGTGCCGTAGGGCTCGGCGAACGCGTCGCGGACCTCCTTGTCCAGCAGCGGCCAGGTCAGGCTGGTGGTGCCGCGGACGAAGGTCGGGGTCCGCACGCAGGCGTTCTCGCCGATGAGCGGCACGTGCGCGGCCCGGATGAGCACCGGGCCCTTGCCGGTGGGCGGCTGGCTCACCGCGGTGTTGGTGAGCACGATGCCGCGGAGCTGGTCGCGGTGCCGGTGCGCCCAGCCCATCGAGAGGATGCCGCCCCAGTCGTGCGCCACGGTGACGACCGGCCCCGTGACGCCCAGGGCGTCGGTGAGCCGTCCGAGGTCATCGACCCGCTGCGCGAGGGTGCGGGCGGAGTCGAGCCGCTCGCTGTGGCCCATGCCGAGGTGGTCCGGCGCCACCACGCGCCAGCCTGCCGGGGCCGCGGCGAGCAACCCGCGCCACAGGTAGCTCCAGGTCGGGTTGCCGTGCACGCACAGCAGCGTCCCGACCGGGTCGGTGACACCGTTGTCGAGGACGTGGAAGGTGCGCTCGACACCGTCGGCGTCGGTGACGGGGACCAGCCGGGACCACGCCGGGTCGAGCCCGGGCAGTCCCGCGGGGGGCAGGTCGGCCGGGGCGGCGGTGTAGGTGATCACCAGACGATCTCCACCAGCGAGGCGTTGAGTCCGGAGCCGATGCCCATGAGCAGCACCCGGTCCCCGTCCTGCAGGGAGTCGATCTCGCGGGCCAGGGTGAAGGGGATCGACGCGGGACCGATGTTGCCGCGCGTCGGGAAGGTCAGGGGCACCAAGGCCTCGTCGATGCCCAGGGCCTTGCAGATCTCCCGGGTGTGCACCACCGACACCTGGTGGATGACGTAGCGGTCCATGCCGCCGGCCCAGTCCCACTCCTGCGCGGACTCGGCCCACAGGTCCGTGCTCAGCGCGATCCCGGCCGTCATCAGGCCCGTGCTGTCCGTGCGCATGTCGTCCATGTCGCCGACGCAGAGCTCGTGGTGCTCGGTGCCCGCACGGGTGACGCCGCCGAGGAAGCGGTGGCCCTCGGGGTGGGCGTCGGCCCGGCCCAGCACCATGGCGGCGGCACCGGAGCCCAGGGTCATCGACGCGAACTGCGCGAAGACGTGCCTGGCGTCGGAGTCGCCGGCGTTGAGGCGGTCGATGGTCGCCTCCTGGATGCCCCGCGCGTCCTCGCCGTTGACGACGAGGGCGTACTCGACCTGTCCGCTCTCGATCATCGCGGCGGCCAGCTGCATGCCGTTGACGAAGCCGAGGCAGGCGTTGGTGACGTCGAAGTTCTGGCAGCTCGAGGGCAGGCCCAGCGCGTGGTGCACACCCACCGCGGTGGACGGCTCCAGGTGCGCGCGGCTGACCGAGGTGTTCACCATGAGCCCGACCCGCTTCGGGTCAACACCGGCCTCCGCCAGGGCCTTGGCCCCGGCCATCGCGGCACCGTCGGCGAACGTGGTGCCCGGGCTCCACCAGCGTCGCTCCTCGATCCCGGCCAGGCGCTGCATCATCCCGGGGCGCAGGCCCACGCGGGCGTAGGTGCCGGCCAGGCGCGTATCGATCTCCGCGGAGGTCACCACCTGGGGCGCGTCGATGCCGCAGACGCTGAGGATCGTGGTGTTGCTGAAACGGTGTGTGGCGTTGCCGGTCATCGGGTCCCTTCGGCCGCTGCGAGGGTGCGGCGCTGCACGGAAGATTCGAGTGTGCACGCGTACTCGCAGCAACAGGAACTCCCAGCGTGAGGGGGGTCACACGCGTGCCGGGCCGGGGTTGGGTCGAGCCGGGTCCTGCGCCCGGCAGCACCGCTCCCGCGCAGCGCGGTCCGGCCGCCCCTCGGGGGCGTCGCGCCCGCGCGGCGCACCCCGGGCGACCCGCACTACCGTCGAGGACGTGGACCCGACGCTGACCGAGGACGACATCGCCTACTCCGGGGTCGCGGGGCGGCGCGAGCTGCTGCGCACCGGCCGCGCCAGCGCCGTGGAGCTGCTGGAGGCGAGCCTGCACCGCATCGCCCGGCTGGACCCCGAGCTGGGCGCCTTCCGTCGGCTGCTGCCCACCGCCCGCGCCGAGGCCGAGGCCGCGGACGCAGCCCTCGCCCGGGGTGACGACCGGCCGCTGCTGGGCGTGCCGGTGGCGGTGAAGGACTCCGTCGCCGTGGCCGGGCACCCCGCGTCGATGGGCACCCGCAGCCCGCAGCCCCCCGCGACGGTGGACTCCGAGGTCGTGCGGCGCCTGCGCGCGGCCGGAGCGGTGGTGGTGGGCACCACCAACCTGCCCGAGCTGGCGCTGTGGCCGTTCACCGAGTCCGCATCGTTCGGCCAGACGCGCAACCCCTGGTCGCACTCGCACACCCCCGGCGGCTCGTCCGGCGGATCGGCCGCGGCGGTGGCCTCGGGCATGGTGGCGGCCGCGCACGCCTCCGACGGCGGTGGCTCGATCCGGGTGCCGGCCGCCTGCTGCGCGCTGGTCGGGCTCAAGCCCGGCGTCGGCCTCGTCAGCCTCGCTCCGGACACCGAGCACTGGCACGGCCTGTCCTCGGCGGGCTGCCTGACCCGCACCGTGGCCGACACCGCGACGGTGCTGTCGGTGCTGGCCGGTGCCGACCTCGCGGTGAGCGACCCCGGCCGGCTGCGCGTGGCCTGGTCGACCGCCGCCGTGGTTCCCCAGTCGGTGCACCCCGACGTGCTCGCCGCCCTGCGGTCCACGGTGGAGGCGCTCGGCGAGCTCGGCCACGACGTGGTCGAGGCCGATCCGTCGTTCGCCGGGGTGCAGGAGTCCTTCCTCGTGCGCTACGCCCGTGGCGTGGCCGACGACCTCGCCCGGTTGGTCGACCCGTCGGTCACCGAGCGGCGCACCCGAGTGGTGGCCGCCGTCGGGCGCCGGGTGCCCCGGCCCCTGCTGGCCCGCGCGCGCCGCCTCGGGCGGGAGGCCGCGCAGCGGCTGGCCGTGCTGCCCGGCGGTGCGGACGTCCTGGCCACCCCGGTGATGGCCGCGCCCCCGGCGGAGGTGGGCTCCCTGACCGGTCTGCGCACCATCGCCCTGGCCGCCCGCCGGGTGCCGTTCACCCCGGTGTGGAACGTGACCGGTCAGCCCGCGCTCAGCGTGCCCGCCGGGTGGACCGCCGGCGGGCTGCCACTGGCCGTGCAGCTCGTCGGGGCCCCCGGGTCGGAGGCGCTGCTGCTCTCGGTGGCCGCACAGCTCGAGAAGTCCTCGGGCTGGCCGGACCGTCGGCCGCCGCTCGGGTGATCGCGGCGAGCCTGCTCGGTGGGGCACCATCACGGGCATGGCCCTCGCACGCTCGATCCTCGTGCTCACCACCGGCGGCACCATCGCCAGCCGGGACGACGGCACCGGGGCGAAGGTGGCCACGACCGAGGGCCGCGAGCTGCTGGAGGGCTCCGAGATCGCACCCGACCTGGACGTGCGCGTGCGGGAGGTGCTCAGCACCGACAGCTCGGCGCTGACCCTGGCCGACCTCGACACCATCCGGGCCGCCGTCCTCGACGCCCTCACCGAGGACGTCGTCGGCGTGGTGCTCACCCACGGCACGGACACGCTGGAGGAGACGGCCCTGCTGCTGGACCTCTGCCACGACGACCCCCGGCCGGTGGTGCTCACCGGGGCGGTGCGCAGCGCGGACGACGTGCAGCCCGACGGTCCGCGCAACCTGCGGGACGCCCTGGCCGTGGCCGCCTCGCCCACCGCGCGCGGGCTGGGGGTGCTCGTGGTCCTGGGGGGTTCCGCCCACGCGGCCCGGGGCACCCGGAAGCTGCACACCACCGCGCTGACGCCGTTCCACGACCCGCGCTGGGGTGCGGTGGGGCTGGTCACCGGCGCGGGCCTCGACGTGGTGCGGACCCCCGAGCGCCCGGCCGCCCTGGCGCCGGCACCGCTGGGCCGCGTGCGCGTCGACGTCGTCGCGCTGTACCCGGGCGTCGACGCCACCGCGCTCGACGCGCACGTGGCCGCCGGGGCGCGCGGACTGGTCCTGGAGACCACCGGTTCGGGCAACACCCACCCCGAGGTGGTGACCGCCGTGGCTCGACACGTGCGCGCCGGGATCACCGTGCTGGTGTCCACCCGGGTGCACGCCGGGGAGGTGGCTGCGGTCTACGGCGGGGGCGGCGGCGGGAGGGACCTCCTCGACGCCGGAGCCGTCCTCGTGCCGTGGCTGCGCCCGGGACAGGCCCGGATCCAGCTGCTCGCCCTGCTCTCCGCCGGGGCGACCGAGGACCAGGTGCGCGGCGCGAGCTGGTGAGGCCCGGCGGGAGGCGCACCCCTGTCACCGCGGCCCCGACCTGCCAGGATCGCCGGGTGCACGACTTCTGCGTGATCGGCGGCGGCATCGTCGGCCTGGCCACGGCCCTGGCCCTGCTCGAGGCGCGGCCGGGGTCCACGGTCGTGGTGTGCGAGAAGGAGGACGGCCTCGCGCGGCACCAGAGCGGGCACAGCTCCGGGGTGGTGCACTCCGGCATCTACTACGAGCCGGGCTCGCTCAAGGCCCGGCTGTGCCGCGAGGGTGCTGCCGCCACCAAGGCCTTCGCCCGGGAGCACGGCGTGCCCGTGCGCGAGCTCGGCAAGCTGCTCGTGGCCACCGGTGCCGCCGACGCCGCCCGGCTGGAGGCCCTGGTGGACCGGGCCGCGCGCAACGACGTCGTGGCGCACCGGGTGAGCCGCACCGAGCTGGCCGAGCTGGAGCCGAACGTCGCCGGGGTGGCCGCCCTGCACGTGCCCGTCACCGCCAGCATCGACTACGTGGCCCTCTGCGCCGCGATGGAGCAGGTGGTGACCGCGGCCGGTGGCGAGGTGCGCACCGGTGTCGCGGTGACCGCGATCGAGGAGAGGGCGGGCGTGGTCCGGGTCAGCACCGCCGGCGAGGACCTGGTGGCTCGGCGCGTGGTGGCCTGCGCCGGGCTGCAGGCCGACCGGGTGGCGCGGATGGCCGGGGTGCAGGACGACGTGCGCATCGTGCCGTTCCGCGGCGAGTACTTCCGGCTGCCCGACCACCGCGCGGGCGTGGTGCGCCACCTCGTCTACCCCGTGCCGGACCCGGAGCTGCCGTTCCTCGGGGTGCACCTGACCCCGATGGTGGACGGTCGCACCACGGTCGGGCCGAACGCCGTGCTGGGGCTCTCCCGGGAGGGCTACCGCAAGGGCTCGGTGCAGCTGCGCGACCTCCGCGAGATCGCCGGCTTCCCGGGGTTCTGGCACCTGGCCCGGGCCAACGTCCGCACCGGGGCGCGGGAGGTGGCGGCCTCGGTGTCGAAGCGGCGCTACCTGGCGCTCGCCCGCCGGTACTGCCCCTCGCTCGAGCTGTCCGACCTGCTGCCCGAGGAGGCCGGCATCCGCGCCCAGGCCGTGAGCCGGCGCGGGGAGCTGCTGCACGACTTCCTGTTCCGCCGCACCGCCCGCACCCTGCACGTGCTCAACGCGCCCTCGCCCGCAGCCACCTCGGCCCTGCCCATCGGCCGCGAGGTGGCGCGGCGGGCGCTGGACTGAGCCGAGCCGTGCGGTGACCTACCCGGTGCCCTCGTCGGAGTAGATGGCCCGCAGCCAGATCGTCACGAGCAGGTCGGTGACGGCCGCGGGGTCCACCGCGGGCTGCTGCCCCGACAGCGAGCGGTGCACCACCTGCTCGTTCATCGAGACCAGCGCGGTCGCGAGGTCGCGCGCCGCCAGGCCGTCCCGCGCAGCACCGCGCGCGCGCTCCGACTCGATGGCCGCCGCCGTCTCCTCCACCCAGACACCCATGACACCGGTCCACAGCGCCCGCACCTCGGCGCTGCCCGCCGCGGCCTCGGCCACGGCCAGGGTGACCGCACGGTGCGCGGTGAACGTGGCCAGGAACGACTCGACCCCCAGGCGCCAGCGCGCGGCCGCGTCGAGCGGCCCCTGGGGCTCGCGTGCGCGGTCGCGCTCCTGGCGGCCCTGGCGCACCACCCGGTCCAGCAGGGAGAGCAGCACCGCCTCCTTGGAGGCGAAGTAGAAGTAGAAGGTGGGCCGGGAGATGCCGGCGCCGCGGGCCAGGTCGTCGACGGAGATCTCGCCCAGCGCACGCTCCTCGAGCAGCGTCTCGAGCGTGGCGAGAATGGCCTGCTCGCGCTCCTCACCGCTGACGCGCCGCGTGCGACGACCGTGCGACGGCGCGGCGGCAGCAGGAGGGGTGGCGGTGCTCACGGGGACGAACCCTACGGTAGTCGACAAGCTCGACAGGGCGTTGACCAAATGGACTGACCGTCGATAACCTGGCGCCCATGACCTCGACCTCCCCCGCCGACGGTGCCGGACCCGACCACGTCGACGTGCTCGTCGTCGGCGCGGGCCTCTCCGGCATCGGCGTCGCCCAGCACCTGCAGCGCCGGCGACCGCACAGCACCTACGCCATCGTGGAGTCCCGTGACCGGCTCGGGGGCACCTGGGACCTGTTCCGCTACCCGGGCGTGCGGTCGGACTCCGACATGCACACCCTGGGCTACCGGCTGCGGCCCTGGAAGGACGCCCGCGCCATCGCCGACGGACCCGCGATCCTGGCCTACGTGCAGGACACCGCCCGCGAGGAGGGCATCGACCGCCACATCCGGTTCGGCGTCCGCGTGGTGCGCGCGGAGTTCTCCACCGCCGACGCCCGCTGGAGCGTCGACCTGCACCACGGGGCCACCGGCGAGACGTCGACCATGACCTGCGGATTCCTGTTCTCCTGCAGCGGGTACTACGACTACGACCAGGGCTTCACGCCGGACTTCGCGGGCGTGGCGGACTTCGGCGGCACCGTGGTCCACCCGCAGCAGTGGCCCGCCGAGCTCGACACCACCGGCAAGAAGGTCGTCGTCATCGGCAGCGGGGCCACCGCCGTCACGCTCGTCCCGGCACTGGCCGAGAGCGCCGAGCACGTCACCATGCTGCAGCGCTCCCCCACCTACGTCGTCTCCCTGCCGCGCACGGACAAGGTGGCCGAGCGCGCACGGAGGTGGCTGCCCGCCCGGGCGGCGCACACCGTGGTGTTCTGGAAGAACGTGGCCAAGACCTCCGCCATCTACGCCCTGAGCCGCACCCGGCCCGACCTCATGCGCAAGGTCTTCCGCAAGGGTGTCCTGAGCGAGCTCCCCGAGGGCTACGACGTGGACACCCACTTCAACCCGCGCTACGACCCCTGGGACCAGCGGCTGTGCGTGGTGCCCAACGGTGACCTGTTCCGGGCCATCAGCGACGGGCGTGCGTCGGTGGTGACCGACCACGTCGACACGTTCACCCCCACCGGGATCCGGCTGCGCTCGGGGACCGAGCTGGTGGCCGACGTCGTCGTCACCGCCACCGGGCTCAACCTGCTGGCCTTCGGCGGCATGAGCTTCGTGGTCGACGGCGAGGAGGTCGACGTGCGCCGATCCATGGCCTACCGCTCCATGATGCTCACCGGCCTGCCGAACTTCGCCTTCGCGCTGGGCTACACCAACGCCTCCTGGACGCTCAAGGTCGACATCACCGCGGACTACATCTGCAGGCTGCTGGACCACATGGACGCCGCCCACACCCCCGTCGCCGTGCCGCAGCGCGACGCGTCGGTGGGCGAGGAGCCGTTCCTCGACTTCGCCGCCGGGTACGTCCAGCGCTCCGTCAGCGCCTTCCCGCACCAGGGCGACACCGCCCCGTGGAAGGTGTCCATGAGCTACCCGCGCGACCTGGTGGCGCTGCGCCGCGCGTCGGTCACGGAGGGCATGAGCTTCCCCGCGACCGCGACGGTGGGTGCACGGTGAGCCTGCCGACGACCATGCGCGCCCAGCGGCTGGACACCGCCACGCACGAGCTCACCGTCACCGACGTTCCGGTTCCCCGTCCGGGCCCGGGCGAGGTGCTCGTGGAGGTCGCCTACTGCGGCATCTGCCACTCGGACCTGAGCCTCATCGACGGCGTCTTCCCCGCGAGCCTGCCCGTCATCACCCAGGGCCACGAGGCGTCGGGCACCATCGCCGCGCTCGGTCCGGGCGTGCACGGCTGGGCGGTGGGCGACCGGGTGGTCCCTGCCGCCGGCCGGCCCGACGGCACCTGCGTCATGTGCCTGTCCGCCCGGTTCGAGGAGTGCCTGGACCTGCAGCTCATGGCCTTCGCCTACGACGGGGCGTGGGCGGAGTACACCGTGGCCCAGGCCATGGGGCTGACCCGCGTGCCGGACAACGTCCCGCTGCAGCAGGCGGCCCTGCTCGCCGACGCGGTGGCCACCCCCTACGGCGCGGTGGTGAACACCGGGGCCGTCCGCATCGGCGAGGCCGTCGGCGTGTGGGGCCTCGGCGGGGTGGGCACCCACGTCGTGCAGCTCGCGGAGCTCGTCGGGGCCGCTCCCATCATCGCGCTCGACGTGATCCCGGAGACCCGGCAGCGCGCGCTCGACCTGGGCGCAGACCTCGCCCTGGACTCCCGCGACCCGGACGTGGTCGCGCAGATCCGTTCCGCCACGGCAGGTCTCGGGCTGGACGCGGCCTTCGACGTGGTGGGCATCCCCGCCACCTTCACCCAGGCCCAGCGCAGCCTGCGCATCGGGGGGCGGGTGGTGCAGGTGGGCATGAGCGGGGCCGACCTCAACCTCGGCAGCTCGATGATGCTGGGGCTGAGCCGCATCCAGGTGCGTGGGCACCTCGGCTACCGCAACGCCGACATCGGCACGCTGGCCAAGCTCGTCTCGCTGGGGCGCCTCGACCTGTCCCGCTCGGTCAGCGAGATCGTCAGCCTGGAGGACGTCGGCGAGGGTATCCGCACGCTGCGCGAGCACGAGGGCAACCCCGTGCGCATCCTCGTGCAGCCCGGCGCCGGCGGGTAGCTGCTCGGCGCTCACCCGAGCAGACCGTCCACCTGGCCGGTCCACCCGTCGAGGACCGCACCGGGATCGGCGCCGAGGACCCGGTCGAGCACCGTGCCCTGGACGTCGGGGAAGTCCGGGTCCACCCTGAGGTCCCCGTTGCCGAGGTCGGTGAGGCTCGGCTGCGCCCCGTGGAAGCCACCCGTGACCCCGCTGCCGCGAAGGAACACCGAGCTGGCGGTGCCGTCGCTGGCGTTGGAGTTGGCAGCCACCCGGCGCCCGAACTCCGAGTACACGAGCACCACCGCCTGCCTGCCCCGTGCACCCAGGATGGCGCCGCCGAGGGCCGCCGGCGCCTTCCCGAGACCGACTCTCACGGTCTCCTCACGGTCGTGCGAACCGGGTGCCGTCTAGACCCCGAGGCGCCCACGCAGCTGGCCGAGCTTGCCCTTCGCCCCGTCCACCAGCGTCCGGCCCGCAGACTGCGGGGTGAACGCGCGGGCCGCCGCGGTGAGCTCGGCCTGCTCGTCGGGGGTGAGGTCGAGGTCCACCGCGGCCACGTTCTGCTCGAGCTGCTCCACGCTGGACGCCCCGGGGATCACGACCACCGGCGGCAGCCCCAGCAGCCACGCGAGAGCGACCTGCGAGGGGGTCGCGTCGTGCGCCCCGGCGACGTCGCGCAGCAGCCGCAGCACCGGCTCGATGCGCCGCAGGTTCTCCTCGCCGAACAGCGGGTTCGCCGCCCGCACCCCGCCCGGGGTGTGCCCCACGCCGTAGCGGCCGCCGAGCAGTCCCTGCGCCAGCGGGCTGTAGGCCATCACCATGCGGTGGGTGTCGCGAGCGAAGGGGACGATGTCGTCCAGGGCGCTCGACTGCGCGAGGTTCAGCTGGACCTGGTTGCTCACCACGGGGCGGCCCAGCTCGGCGTCGGCCCGCTGCCAGCGCTGCAGGCTGTAGTTGGAGACGCCCACGGCACCGATGCGCCCGGAGTCCAGCAGCTCACGCATGCCCGGCATGATCACCGAGTCGCCGACGACAGGGTTGGGCTGGTGCACCTGGTACAGCGGGATGGTGCTCAGCCGCAGGCGGCCGGCCGAGCCCTCCGCGCGCTTGCGGACGATCGCCGGGAACGGCGCCACCGGGAAGATCTTGCTGGCGACGACGACCTCGGAGCGCTGCTCGCCCAGGGCGTCGGCCAGGATCCGCTCGCTCTTGCCGAACCCGTAGACCTCGGCGGTGTCGAACAGCGTGACGCCGAGCTCCAGTGCGCGCCGGACGATCGCGCGCGCGCCGTCGGAGGCGTACGCGTCGCCGTAGCCCCACTCGCGGGAACCGAACTGCCACGTGCCCAGCCCGATGCGGCTGACCGGGCCCAGACCGTCGACCTCGAGGTGCTTCATGGTCCCCAGTGTGCCCGTCCGGGCGGGGGACGGGCTCCGGCTCAGCCGGCGCCGCGCGGGGGAGCCGGTGCAGCACCACGTCGCGCAGCACGCCGGTGTCGATCTCGGCCGTCAGGTACGTGCGGGCTGGCGGCGGCCGTCGGTGGGCGATCCGGGGTTGATCAGGCGCAGGCGGCGGCCGTCGGGGCGCAGGCGGCGGCCGTCGGGGCGGGTCGCAGCCATCCGAGCGTCCCGACCGGCCGCAGGGCCCGTCTCGTGCACCACGGCCAGTCGCACAACCCGTCGAGCTCTGCCCGCGCCACCTCCGGCAACCGGGTGCGGAGCTCGAGCCCGTCGTTGTTGCCGTGCACGCCGAGCAGCCTCGCGGAGCGGACCTCGAGCTCGTCCAGCAGCTCCGGCACGACCCAGTCCCCGGCGTGGACCACGACGTCAGCCCTGCTCGACCTCGGCCGCCGCGGGTGATCGCCGTTCGGGAACCCTCACGTGGACCAGGGCCACCTCAGCGTGCCCGAACAGCGATCACCCGGTTGGTGCGGCGGCCGCGACCCCGCCTCTCGTGCGCGCCGAGCGGCCCGGCGGCCTTGCTCCGACCACCGGGCCCCAGCTGTGCTGGAAACCTCGCCTCCAGGGTCCAGAAATCACGCACGGGTGCGCAGCACCAGCTCACCGTCCTCGACGTCCACGTGCACGGTGTCCCCGGAGTGCACGGCGTCGTCGATCAGCAGGTCGGCCACCTTGTCGTCCAGCTCGCGGGCGACGGTGCGCCGTAGCGGCCGGGCGCCCAGCTCGGGCTGGTGGCCGCGCTCGGCGAGCCAGTCCACGGCCGCCTCGCCCACCTGCAGCCCCACCCCGAGCTCGGCCAGCCGCACCCGGGACGCGTCCAGCACCAGCCCGGTGATCTCGCGGAGCTGCGCGGCCTCCAGCGGCGCGAAGACGACGGTCTCGTCGATCCGGTTGAGGAACTCCGGCCGGAAGTGCTCCTGCAGGCGCCGCAGCACCTTCTCCCGCACCACCGAGCCGTCGGCGCGCTGGCCGTCGGTGGCGAAGCCGATGGTCGAGGCACGGGTGGACAGCAGCTCCGAGCCGAGGTTGCTCGTCATGATGAGGACGGTGTTCGAGAAGTCCACCGTGCGACCGTGGCCGTCGGTGAGCCGTCCGTCGTCCAGCAGCTGGAGCAGGGTGTGGAACACCTCGGGGTGCGCCTTCTCCACCTCGTCCAGCAGCAGCACGGAGTACGGGCGGCGGCGGACGGCCTCGGTGAGCTGGCCGGACTCCTCGTAGCCGACGTACCCGGGGGGAGACCCGACCAGGCGGCTCACGGTGTGCCGCTCGCCGTACTCGCTCATGTCCAGCCGCACCATGGCCTGCTCGTCGCCGAACAGGCTGTGGGCCAGGGCCTTGGCCAGCTCGGTCTTGCCCACGCCCGTCGGGCCCAGGAACAGGAAGCTGCCCACGGGGCGGGAGTGGTCGCCCAGTCCGGAACGGCTGCGGCGCACGGCACGGGCCAGCGCGTGGACGGCGACGTCCTGCCCCACCACCCGCTGGTGCAGCTCGGCCTCCAGGTCGCGCAGCCGCGCCTTGTCGGCAGTGGTCATCTGCCGTGCGGGCACCCCGGTCGACCGGGACACCACGTCGGCGATGTCGTCCACCGTCACCTCGGGCGTCACGTCGTGCGCCACGGCTGCGATCTCGTCGCGCAGCGCGGAGGCCCGCTCGTAGTCCTCCTCGGCGATGGCGGTGTCCTTGAGCCCGGCCAGGCGCACGAGGAGCTCGCCGGTGTCGCGGGCGCCGGCGCCGCGCAGCTGCACGCGGGCACCGGCCTGGTCGAGCAGGTCGATCGCCTTGTCCGGCAGCCGCCGGTCAGTGACGTAGCGGTCGGACAGGGTGACGGCGGCGACCAGCGCGTCGTCGGCGTAGGTGACCCCGTGGTGCTCGGCGTAGCGGGTCTGCAGGCCGCGCAGGATCTCCACGGCGTCGGGCACGGACGGCTCGTCCACCCGCACCGGCTGGAAGCGCCGCTCCAGGGCCGGGTCCTTCTCGATCCGCCGGTACTCGTCCAGGGTGGTCGCACCGATGAGGTGCAGCTCGCCGCGGGCCAGCTTCGGCTTGAGGATGTTGCCGGCGTCCATCGCGCCCTCGCCCGCACCCGCGCCCACCACGGTGTGCACCTCGTCGAGGAACAGCAGCAGCTCGTCGGAGTGCGCCCCGACCTCGTCGAGGACCTTCGTCATCCGCTCCTCGAAGTCCCCGCGGTGCTTGGTGCCGGCGAGCATCGCGGTCAGGTCGAGCTGCACCAGGCGCTTGCCCCGCAGCACGGCAGGGACGTCACCGTCGGCGATGCGCTGGGCCAGGCCCTCGGCGACGGCGGTCTTGCCGACCCCGGCCTCACCCACCAGCACGGGGTTGTTCTTGGTCCGGCGCACCAGGACCTCCACGACCTGCTCGATCTCCGACGCGCGGCCGACGACGGGATCGATCTTCCCCTCGCGGGCCCGGGCGGTGAGGTCGGTGCCGAACCGGTCCAGGGTCGGGGTGCCGCTCGTCCCCGTCCCGGCCTGCGGGTCGGCCGCCGTGCGCTGCAGCGACTCGGCGGTGACCCCGTGGGCCGCGAGCAGCCGACCGGCGGAGGTGATGGGGCTGGCCGTGAGCGCCAGGAGCAGGTGCTCGGGCGCGATGTAGGTGGACCCCAGCGCCCGGGCCACCCGGTAGGCGTCGGCCAGCGCGGACTGCGCGGCGTCGGTCATCGACGAGGCGGCCGCACCCACGGCGGTACCCTCCTGCGCGGTAGGCAGCTGCTGGGCGACGGCCTCGCGCACCGCGTCCGGGTCGGCCCCGGTGCGCTGCAGCAGGATCAGGGTCGGGTCCTCCCCGGCCAGGGCCCACAGCAGGTGCAGGGCGTCGAGCTCGGGGTGGCCCTGGGCCGAGGCGTGAGCGGCGGCGGTGGCCATCACACGCTGGGTCTGCCGCGTGGTCACCGAGGCGAGGTCGATGCGGCGGGCACCGGACGTGGTGCCCTGCTGGGCGTCCTGGGGCGGGTAGATGGGCACGGGGACCTCCTGGTGGCGACGTGCCGGCACACACTTGAGCCGACTCGACTCAGATAACGTGCGTCTACCACGCTATGTTCCCGCGGAACCCTCGGCGCTCCACCTCACCCTGGAACCCCGGGGGCGACCGGTCCCGTCCCGTGTCCGCCCAGGGCGGACACCGTCCGTCATTCGTGCTGCTGCACCCATCACCACGGCCTACCGTCGACCCATGACGACTCCCGCACAGTCCTCCCCGCACGGCCTCGTGGTGGTCGGCGGCGGCCCGGCCGCCCGCGCGGCCGCCCTCGCCTTCCGCGAGGCCGGTGGCTCCGGCAGCGTGGTGGTCCTCTCCGACGACACGGCCGCGCCCTACGACCGTCCGCCCCTGAGCAAGGACTTCCTGCGGGGCGACGCCGACGCGGGCTCGCTCTCCCTGGGCGACGAGTACGCCGAGAAGGACATCACCCTCGTCCTCGGCGCCGAGGTGGCCGAGCTCGACACGGCCGCGCACACAGTCCGCACCTCCGCGGGCGAGACGTACGCCTACTCCGCCTGCGTCCTGGCCACCGGCGCCGCACCGGTCACGCTGCCGGTCCCCGGGGGCGACGACCAGCGGGTGCTGTCGCTGCGCAGCCTCGGTGAGGGCACGGCCCTGCGCGACGCGGCCGCCGCGGCGAGCTCGGTGGTGGTCATCGGCTCGGGCTTCATCGGCTGCGAGGCCGCCGCGTCGCTGGCCGGCATGGGCAAGACCGTCACCCAGGTCTCCGACGAGACCCTCCCCCAGGTCCACCGGCTCGGCGAGGACGTCGGCCGGACGCTGGCCGGCTGGCTCACCGACGCGGGCGTCACCCTCGTCGGCGGTGTCTCGGTCACCGGGGTCGAGGACGGTCGCCGGGTGCTGCTGGAGGGCCACGACGCCGTCGAGGCCGACCTGGTGCTGGCCGCGGTGGGGGCGCACCCGCTGGGCGAGCTGGCCGACACCGCGGGCCTGGACGTGCACGGCGGACGGGTGGTGGCCGACGAGCACCTGGCCACCAGCGCCGCGGGCGTGTGGGTCGCCGGTGACGTCGCCTACGCCCGCAACGCCACCGCGGGGCGCCACCTGGTCGTCGAGCACTGGGACGACGCCGAGGCCATGGGCGCCATCGCCGGCACCAACGCCGCGGGCGGCGACGCCACGTGGGACAAGGTGCCCGGCTTCTGGTCGGAGATCGGGAGCCAGTTCCTGCAGTACTCCGCCTGGGGCGACGGCTGGGACACCGCGCGGTTCGTCGACCACGGCGAAGGTGCGTTCACCGTCTGGTACGGCCAGGACGGCACCACGGTCGGCGTGCTCACCTGCGGAGCCGACGACGACGACGAGAAGGGTCGCGAGCTCATCAGCGCCGGCGCGCCGCTGCCCGCCTGATCGGCCGGGGCGGCGGCGCTCGGCTGCAGCCCCTACTCGCAGCCGATGCCGTCACCGTCCCGGTCGAGCCTGCTCGAGTACCCCGGCTGACCGCGGCGCACGGGTGCAGCGCCCGCGGCCCGGGCCTCCGTGCAGCTCTTGTAGTAGACGCCGCCCGGGGCCGCGGCCGGGGGAGCGACGGGTGCGGCCGCCGGGGTCGTGCGCACCGGAGCGGCCTGGGTGGTCGGGGCGGGCGCCGGCGCGCGGGTCGTCGTGGCCGACCGCTGCGCCGCGACGGCCCGGGCGTCGGCCTCACGCGCGGCCTGCTGGTGCGCCGCGCCCTCACCGAGGGCGACAGCGTCGGTGACCACCGCCTCGTCGGCACAGCCCGACAGGACCCCCGCGACGGCCACCCGCTCGGCGTCGGTGACCCACAGCCCGTACCTCGCCTTCACGCTGACCTGGCGCGCCACGTAGGCGCAGCGGAAGGCCCTGCTCGGCGGGAGCCAGGTGGCCGCGTCGCCGTCACCCTTCGCGGCGTTCGTGGGGCCGTCGGTGGCCAGCAGGTTCAACGGGTCGTTGGCGAACGCGGTGCGGGTGGTGAGGTCCCAGCCCTGCGCGCCCTTCTGCCACGCGTCCGAGAGGGCCACGACGTGGTCGACCTGCACGGCCTCGCTGGTGCCCTCGCCCCGGACGAAGGCGATGGTCGTCGCCGTGTACGGGTCGGCCAGGGTGCCGCTGAGCACCAGGCAACCCTGCGTGCCCGGCTTGACCGTGGCCGCGGTGAGGTCGCGGGCCAGCACGTCGTTGCGGGTGTCGCAGCCGTTGCGGTCCACGTCGGCCCAGGCCTGGCCGAACACGTCACGGTCGTAGCCGGTCCTCGGCGCACGCCCCTTCACCTCCAGGGTGCCCAGCGCGGCCAGGGCGGAGCCGTCCGACGCCCCGGCCACGAGCGCGACCACCGGGTCCACGGGGGTGGTCGGTGCGGCCGTGCTGGTCGGGGTGGCTGACGGCGACGGTGCGGTCAGTGCGGCAGCCGGCACCGGCTCCGGGGTGGGCAGGAGATTCCCACCGACCACCAGCAGCACCAGCCCGGCCGCCAGCACCCCGCCCCCGAGCCTGCGCGAGGCCAGCAGCGCCCACCCCGACCGGCCGACGAGCACCGACCCGAGGCCGAGCACCAACAAGGTCAGCCCCAGCGCGACGAGCGCACCACCGGCGCCCGAGGTGAGCGCGCCGACGAGCGCCAGGAGCGCGCCGAGCCCGCCCACCACGGCGAGCGTGACCATCCCGGTGGTGCTGCGCGGGGCGTGCCCCGGACGGAGCGGGTCCAGCGTCGACGGGTCCAGCGGTCGGTACGGGTCGAACGGCGCGGACATGCGGTGGCCCCCCGGCGGTCGTCATGTTCCGGGGCGGTGGCCGCGCGGAGCTACCCGTGTGTCGCTCAGGGTTCTCACAGCGTTACGGAGGACTCTCGTGGTGCGGGACGTCGAGTTGTGGAGGACGGTGCACGGAGAGACGAAGGAGGGCGGCGGTGCCACGGGAGCTGACGGCGGTGCTGCTCGCGGTCGTCGCGTCGCTGTTCATCGCCACCGGGATCGTCGTGCGGCAGCACTCCACCCGACACGTGCACGAGGACGACGCGGTCGGCACGGGGATGGCCACAGCCCTGGTGTGCCAGCCGCTGTGGTGGGCCGGAACGGCGGCAGCGGTGGGCGGGTTCGTGTTCCAGGCGCTCGCGCTCGGCCGTGGTTCGCTGCTGCTGGTGCAGCCGGTGCTGGTGTCGTCCCTGCTGTTCGCGCTGCCGCTGAGCGCACGGCTGGTGCACCGTCGCGTGACCGGTCGCGAGTGGACGTGGGCGCTGCTGCTCAGCGCGGCCATCGCGGTGTTCGTGCTCGTCGGCAACCCCAAGCCCGGACGGCCCCGCCCACCGGGCCCGTCCTGGACCGTGGCGGCGGTGGCGGTCCTCGTGGTGCTGGTCGCGTGCCTGCTGGGCGTGCGGCGCTCGCAGGGAAGGGTTCGCGCGGTCCGCCTCGCCATCGCGGTGGCCGTGCTGTTCGGCGTGGTCGCGGTGCTCACCACCATCTGCGTGCACCGCCTCGAGCGCGGGGGGCTCGGGGCGCTGCTCACCGTGCCCGCGCCGTACGCGCTGGTGGTGGTCGCGCTGCTGGCCACGGTGCTGCAGCAGTCGGCGTTCCACGCGGGCGCGCTGCAGACGTCGGTACCCACGATGATCGTGCTCGAGCCGATGGTGGCCGTCACCCTGGGCGTCGCGGTGCTGGGCGACCACCTCTCGGTGGGTGGGCCGGGGGTGGCCCTGCTCGTGCTGGCCGTGCTGGTGATGGTCGGCAGCACCGTGGCGCTGGCGGTGGAGGCCGTGAGCCACGAGAAGGTGCCCGAGCTCGCGCGCGTCTGAGCACGCCCGCGCAGCACACCGCCGCTCAGGACACCGCCGCTCAGGACACCGTGTCCACGAACCGGGTGAGCACGTCCAGGAACACCGCCGGCTGCTCGGAGTGCACCCAGTGCCCGGCGCCCTTGATGCGCACGAGCCGGGTCTGCGGGAACAGCGCGTCCATCCGCGGGCGGTCCTCGGCGCGCACGTAGCTCGAGTCGGCGCCGGCGATCCACAGCACCGGCCCGTCGAAGACCGCGCCGGGCGCCGGCTCCGGGAAGTGCACCAGCCCGTCCAACCCGTCGCGCAGCACGTCCAGGTTCAGCCGCCACCGCCAGCGCTCCCCGTCGCGGACCAGGCTCTGCAGGAGGAACCCCCGCACGCCCGCCTCGGGCACGGCCTCGGTGAGCGCGGCGTCGGCCTCCCCCCGGGTGCGCAGCGCGTCGACGTCGATCGCCTGCATCGCCGCGATGTAGCGGGCGAACGGGGAGCCGGGGCGCTCGGCCGGGTAGTCCACGGGGGCGATGTCGACCACGACCAGCGCGCGCAGCAGGTCGGGGCGGCGCAGCGCCACGGTCATGGCCGTCTTGCCGCCCATGGAGTGCCCCACCAGCACCACCTGCTCGGCGAACCCCGCCAGCAGCTCGGCGATCCCGTCGGCCATCGCCCCGTAGTCCTGGGTCGGTGTCCACCCCGAGCGTCCGTGGTTGGGCAGGTCGACGGTGGTCACGCGGTGCCCGGTGGCCGCGAGCCGGCTCGCGATGGTGGCGAAGTTCTTGCCCTGGCCGAAGAGCCCGTGCAGCAGGACGACGTGCGGTCCGACGTCTCCGACCGTGCGCGTGGCGAGGGTGGTCACCCGTCCATCCCACCACTGCCGGTGCGGGAGGATGGACGGCGTGGACGAGCACGAGTTCTGGGAGATCGTGGACGAGACGCGCGCCGAGGCCCGCGGCAACCTCGACGCGCACGTGGAGTCGCTGCACGCGCGCCTGTCCGGGCTGGACGTGGACGAGGTGGTCGAGTTCGACCGGCTGCTCGTCGAGGCCAACCACGCGCTGTACTCGTGGACCCTGTGGGGAGCGGCGGACCTGCTGTTCGGCAGCTGCGGCGACGACGCGTTCACCGACGCGCGCTCCTGGGTGGTGAGCCTGGGCAGCAGCACGTACCGCGAGGCGCTGGCCGACCCCGAGGCGCTGGCCGACATCGACGTCGACGTGGACCCGGACGACCTCACCGTGGCCGAGCGCTGGGCGGGGGTGCCGGCCGAGGTCTACGCCGGGCACACCGGGCGCCACCTCGAGGAGGTCTACCCGGACCGGGTGGCCATCTCCCTGCCCGACGGCGAGCCGGTGGGCACCCAGCTCAGCGACGAGCCCGAGGTGCTGGCGGAGCACTTCCCCCGCCTGGCGGAGCGGTTCGGGTAGGTGAGCGCCCGCGCCGTGGTGCGCCACGGCCAGCCGCTACGCTGCTCCACCGGGCGCTCGCGCCCCGCGCCTCTATAGCTCAGGGGATAGAGCATCGGTTTCCTAAACCGTGTGTCGCAGGTTCGAATCCTGCTAGGGGCACCCTATTTATGCCGCTGACAGGCAAATCTCGGACCGTCGCCGCGGCCCGTCCAGCTCAGGCCGTCGCCACAGTGCGAGCACTTCCGTCCCGGACACTGGCTCAGGTGTCCACGCCACCTCGCGACGCCGCTCGGGTTCCAGGGTCGAACGGGAGGGCTCACGCCGATACCTGGGTCCGTCGCCCGTACGACGCCCATCCATAACGTCCCCGGCCTGTCGTGGCGAGGCGGCCGATCCGGGAAGGCGGTCCTGAGCGATGGGTGACCGTGCCGGTCCCGGACGCCACTCGTCGGTGCTCACTCGAAGGGCCCGGGCGACGCACGCCCGAACCGGGGCATCGAGCTCGTTCCACCAGGGTTCCACCCGCCCCGACCGAGCTGATCACCCCGGTGCGAGCACGGTGCCGTGGTGCCGGTGACGGGCTGTTCCACGTCGACGTCACCCGGCCAGGACGAGCACCTCCATGGCAGCACCGTCGGCAGTCACGTCCTCGTCAACCACAGCCGTGAACAGGTGCACGACACCGGCGGGCTCAGACCAGGAGTGCAAGCAGCTCCGCGACGCGCCGGCCACTCCATCTCGTTCACCGTGCGCACTAGTAATTGTCTCCTGCGCGGTCCTTGCGTCACACCCTTGACGGTTCTACTGTGCGGGTTTCAGCCCACGCGAGACCTCACACGAGATCAGCCCCGAGCTGCCACGGCCGTCTTCTTCACGACAAGCGGCCACGGCGTTCGCAACGGATCAAGTACTGGTGCGCACGACGAGGAGACGACAATGGCGCCACGATACTTCAGTCACGTTGACCTGACGCGGTACCGCCGCTTGGCTATACCCCTTCTCACGGGACTACTCGTGGCCGCTACAGCCCTCAGCGTGCAGGTGGCGTCCTCCGCGACCGCTGAAACCGTCCGCGTTCAGCAAGGCCCCGGTGACAAAATTACCTTGTGCCACGCCACCGCCTCGAAGTCGAACCCCTACAGGACGATAAAGGTAGACGCGGCCGGTGCGTATGACGGCCACTACCGCCAGCACGCCAAAGACATCATCCCAGCATTCACCTACAAGGGCCACGACTACCCCGCAGTAGGAAACCAAGACATCCTCGCGGCCGGCTGCAAGGTCAAGCCGGCCACCACGACCCCGACCACCACCACGACACCGACCACCACCACGACACCGACCACCACCACGACACCGACCACCACCACGACACCGACCACCACCACGACACCGACCACCACCACGACACCGACCACCACGACAAAGGCGGCCACCACCACCACCACCACCACCACCACCACCAAGGCGGCCACACCGACCACCACCACCCGACCCACGGCAGTGCTGGTTCCCCCGGTGCCCGGTGGGCAAGCGGGCGCGATCGTTCCGAACGCGGCCACCCGTGGCAGCGTGACCAACAACCAGGCCAGCTCCGGGCCGATCCCCGGCAGTGTGGACGCCGGCCAGGCAGCAGTCTCGGCGTGGAAGGTGCCGCTCGGGGTGGCGCTGGCAGTGCTCGGTGCCGCTGGGTTGCTGACGATGTCCCTGCGCAGGCGCCACCTGCGGTGACGTAGTGGTCCTCAGGCAGGTGGCCACCGGGCTCAGCGCGCTGCTGATCGCCTCCGGCACGGCACTGATCGCCGACCACGAGCTCGGCACCACCCAGTCCGCCATCGTGCTGGGTGGTGCCGCGCTACCCGCCGAGGTAGCAGCGACGGAGGCCCTACCGGTCTCGGCGGCGCCTGCACCGACGTCGACGTCCGTTCCCGATCGGTCAGGTACACCGGTCGAGCTGGTCATTCCATTCGCCAGCAGCAACCATCCAGACGGCGTCTCTGCTGAGATCACCGCGAATCCGCTCAACCCGAGTGGGTCGCTGTTCGTACCACCTGACCCGCGTGTGCTCAGCTGGGCCAGCGAGGACGCCGCCCCGGGCTCGGGCAGAGGCACCGTCATCATCACCGGGCACATCAACTACGTCATCGATGGAAAGCTCGTACGAGGCGCGCTCAGCGACGTGGCTGAGTACGGCGTGAACAACATTGGCGAGACCTTCACCGTGGTTCTCGCCGATCAACGCCGACTCACTTACCAGATCAGCGCAGCAGCCGAGTACAACAAGGACGAGCTCGCTGCGCGACCGGAGCTGAGAAGGTCTCTCTACGACCAGGACAGCGACTTCGGGCAGCCGGGCGCCGCACGTTCGGATCGATTGCTGCTCGTGTCGTGCGGTGGTGCGTTCGACAACGCCACGGGCAACTACGAGGACAACGTCTTCTTGTACGCGTTGCCCGTCGGATAGCTGTGCTCGCCACGCCGAAGGGTCGAGGCGTGCTGGCGTGACGTGGCCCCGGACGACGACGCGGCCCTGGCCGTCGGGCTCCGGGCGGAGCCACCAGCAGCGCGGTGGCTCCGCCCGGCCGGTTCGCCCGGCCGGTCAGCCCGGGCGCCGCCGTCAGCCGAGCGCGGCCGTGCGTTCCAGGATCGCGTCCAGGTCGAGCCCGGTGGGCAGGGTCCCGTAGGCCCGGCCCCAGTCCCGGTCCAGCCGGGTCGCGCAGAAGGCATCCGCGACCGCGGCGGGCGCGTGCCGCACCAGCAGCGAGCCCTGGAAGACCAGCGCGAGCTGCTCGACCACGCGGCGGGCGCGGTGCTCCAGGTCGTCGACCGAGGTCAGCTCCTTCTTCAGCCGGTCCAGGGCAGCGTCGAACCGGGCGTCGGCCCCCTCGGCCCGCTCCACCTCGCCCAGGTAGGCGTCCAGGGTGTGCGGCTCCCGGGCGACGGCCCGCAGCGCGTCGAGCGCCGCCACGTTGCCCGAGCCCTCCCATATCGAGAGCAGGGGCATCTCGCGGTAGAGGCGTGGCATGTCGGAGTCCTCGATGTAGCCGTTGCCGCCGAGGCACTCGAGCGCCTCGCCGGCGACGGCCGGGGCCTGCTTGCACACGTGGTACTTGGTCACGGCCAGGGCGATGCGCCGCAGCGCCGCCTCGCCCTCGTCGCCGCCGATCGCGCGGTCGTTGGCCCCGGCGAGCCGCATCATCGCCGTGGTGGCGGCCTCGGACTCCACGGCCAGGTCGGCCAGCACGTTGCGCATGAGCGGGGCGTCGACCAGCTTCGCCCCGAAGGCCGACCGGTGCCGCGCGTGGTGGGTGGCCTGCAGGACGGCGGTCCGCATGCCGGACGAGGCGCCGATCACGCAGTCCAGGCGGGTCATGTTCACCATCTCCACGATGGTGCGCACCCCCCGGCCCTCCTCCCCCACGAGCCAGCCGACGGCACCGTCGTACTCGATCTCCGCCGACGCGTTCGAGCGGTTGCCGAGCTTGTCCTTCAGCCGCACCAGCCGCACCGCGTTCCGCGCGCCCCCCGCCAGCACCCGCGGCACCAGGAAGCAGGACAGCCCGCCCGGCGCCTGCGCGAGGGTGAGGAACACGTCCGAGACCGGGGCGCTGGTGAACCACTTGTGCCCGACGAGGCTGTGGCTGCCGTCGGCCTGCGGGGTGGCCGTGGTGGTGTTGGCGCGCACGTCGGAGCCGCCCTGCTTCTCCGTCATCGACATCCCCGCGACCAGGCCGCGCTTGGTGGCCGGGTCCCGCAGGCCGGGGTCGTACTCGCGGTTGGTGAGCAGCGGCTCCAGCTGGGCGGAGAGTGCCGCGTTCGCCCGCAGGGCCGGGACCACGGCGTACGTCATCGAGATGGGGCACGTGTGGCCGGCGTCGACGTTCCACGCCGCGAACTTCGCGGCGCGGGCGACGTGGGCCCCCGGGCGGGGGTCGGCCCACGCCGCCCCGTGCAGCCCGTGGGCGACGGCCGTGGTCATCAGCTGGTGGTAGGCCGCGTCGTACTCGACGTCGTCGGTGCGGTTGCCGTAACGGTCGTGGGTGTGCAGCACGGGCCTCGAGCGCTCGGCGACCCGTCCGAGCTGCTGGGCGTGCTCGGTGCCCGCGAGGCGACCGAGCTCCTCGAGCTCCGGCAGCGCCCACCCCGCACCCTCCCGCACGAGCCCCTCGCGCAGCGCCGCGTGGTCGCTGGTGTCGTGGCCGACGAGCGGCGGGACCTGGTTGAGGACGTCGTGGGTGGCCATGGCCGGACGTTACGACCCGACGCACACGTGCGTCAACAGATGTAATGCCGTCCCGCGGGTCGCCACTGTGGCAGGGTGCCGCCGTGCCCGAGTGGAAGCCCCTATCGGCCCGCTCGACCGTGCTCAGCCTGGTGCTCGGGGCGCACCCGGAGGGACTGAGCGCCCGGCAGCTCACCCGGACCGCGCTCGGTCTCGGCGTGTCTGCCGCCACCACGCGCGTGGCGCTCACCCGGGCGGTCGCGGCGGGTGACCTGCGACGCGCGGACGGCATCTACCAGCTGGGGTCGCGCCTGCTGGAGCGCGGCCGACGTCAGGAGGAGCACACCGCCGAGCTGCCCTGGGACGGGTCCTGGGAGATGGCCGTGGTGGTCGGTGCGGGTGGGTCCGGTGGCGAGCGGCTGGCCCGGCGGGCCGCGCTGGCCGCGCGCCGGCTGGCCGAGCAGAGGGAGGGCGTGTGGCTGCGGCCGGCGAACCTGGGACCTCGGCCACCCGCTCCCGACGACAGGGCCGTCCAGACCTTCCGGGCGGTGCCCGACGGTGATCCCGTGGTGCTGGCCGCCACGCTGTGGGACCTCCCCGGCTGGGCCGCCGTCACGGGCGCAGCGGTCGACGCCCTGGCCGGCACGCCGGAGCCCGCGACCCGGCTGGCCGTCGCCGCCCACCTGGTCCGGCACCTCGCCACCGACCCCCTGCTCCCCGCCGAGCTGTGCCCCCCGGACTGGCCCGCCGACGCGGCCCGCGCCGTGTACCGCGACTACCAGCGGGAGGTGCTGGCGCAGGTGCACGGGGCGGGCTGAGGTCACCGACGTCGCGCACCGGCCCCAAGCACCGGCTACCGTCACCTCGAGTCCCCGGCCCCCGGACGACGTTCGACGGACGTCCTGGTCCGCCACGCGACGAGGTCGGGAGGACACGTGCGACCAGACGAGCTGCTCGTCCGGCGGGTGGCCCGCGCCGCCCTGGACGTCGCCACCGAGCTCCAGGTGGCGGGCAGCGTCGTCCGGCGTCGCGCCGACTGGCCGGGCAGCGTCGAGGACTGGACCACCGCCTCCGCCGCCGCGGAGGACCGGCTGCAGCGCCCGGTCGCCTCGGGACTGAGCCGGGCCACGGACACCGTGTGGGCCACGCTCCTGGACTGGCCGCGCAGCACCGAGGAGCTCGTGGCGGCCGCCCGGCGGAACCAGGAGCTCACGGCCCGGGTGCGGGGCGTGCCGTCGGTCCCCGAACGGGGTTCTGGCACGGTGGCGGGGTGGACGAGGACCTGAGCTCGGTGCTGACGGCCGTGGGTCCACGGCTGCGCGCCGTGCGCCACCAGCGCGGGACCACCCTCGCCGACCTCGCCACGGCCACGGGCATCTCGGTGAGCACCTTGTCCCGGCTGGAGTCCGGGCAGCGGCGCCCCAACCTCGAGCTCCTGCTCCCGCTCGCCCGCGCCCACGGGGTGGCCCTGGACGACCTGGTGGGTGCACCGGCAACGGGGGATCCCCGCGTGCACCTGCGCCCGGTGACCCGGTTCGGCATGACGGTGCTGCCGCTGACCCAGCGCCCGGGCGGCGTGCAGGCCTACAAGATGGTGCTCCCGGTGGACGGCCGGCCCGGCGAGCCGGACCTGCAGTCCCACGAGGGCCACGAGTGGCTCTACGTCCTGGACGGAGCACTGCGCCTGGTCCTGGGTGAGCAGGACCTGCTGCTGACGGCGGGCGAGGCGGCGGAGTTCGACACCCGCACCCCGCACTGGTTCACCGGCTCGGGCGGGCGGCCGACCGAGTTCCTGGCCCTGTTCGGCCGCCAGGGCGAGCGCGCCCACCTGCGGGTCCGACCGAGGGCCGATCCCGACGCAGCCTGGTAGCGGGTCGACGGTGCCCTGCCCCGTGACGAGGGGGCGGGCTACGCCGTGGCGACGGGACGGTCCGGGTCCGAGGACCACTGCGACCACGAGCCGACGTACAGCGCGGCGTCGATCCCGGCGACCGCCAGCGCGGCCACCTCGTGGGCGGCGGTCACCCCCGAGCCGCAGTAGACCCCGACGTCCGCGCGGTCGGCCCCGAGGCCCGCGAACCGGGCCCGCAGCTCGTCGGTGGGGCGGATCTCTCCTGCGACGGTGAGGTTCTCGGCCGTCGGGGCGCTCAGCGCGCCGGGGACGTGGCCGGCCCGGGGGTCGATCGGCTCGGTCTCCCCGCGGTAGCGCTCCCCGGCGCGGGCGTCCAGCAGCACCCCGGTCACGGCCAGCGCCGCGGCGCCGTCGGCGTCCAGCACGGGCAGGTGCCCCGGGCTCAGCTCCACGTCGCCGGGCTCGGGCACCACGTCACCGGCCTCGACCGGCCCGCCGGCCCGCACCCACGCCCCGAGCCCGCCGTCGAGCAGGTGCACGTCGGTCACCCCCGCCCAGCGCAGCAGCCACCACGCCCGCGCGGCGGCCATCGATCCGGAGTCGTCGTAGGCGACCACCCTCGACCCCGCCCGGACGCCCCACCGGCGAGCGGCGGCCTGCAGGTCGGCGATCTCGGGCAGCGGGTGGCGTCCCGCCGCCGGCCCGGGCTCCCCCGCGAGCTCGTGGTGCAGGTCGACGAACACCGCACCCGGCAGGTGCCCGGCCGCGTGGTGCTCGCGACCGTGCGGGTCACCCAGCACCCAGCGCACGTCCAGCAGCACCACGGGCTCCCCCGCCTCGACCCGGGTCCGGAGATCGGTGGCGGTGACGAGGACGTCGGTGCGCGAGGACATGGGAGAACCTTCCCAGCCGGGGCGCCGCGGCGTCGACCAGCGGTGTCCACCACGATGGGTGCGGGGCACCGCCGCCCCCGCGCCGCCGAGGAGGAACCACCGTGGACTTCGCACTGTCAGCCAAGGCCGAGGACGTCTGCGGCCGCACGTGGGACTTCATGCGCGAGTGCGTGTTTCCCGCGGAACCGGTGTGGGACGCCTGGCGCGCGGCGCGCGGGCACGACGACCACGGCACCCCGCCGGTGCTGGAGGAGCTCAAGGTCGAGGCGCGCAGGCGCGGGCTGTGGAACCTGTTCCACCACGAGCTCTCCGGGCTCTCCAACCTGGAGTACGCCGCCGTCGCCGAGATCACCGGCTGGTCGCCCGTCATCGCCCCCGAGGCCCTGAACTGCCAGGCCCCGGACACGGGCAACATGGAGACGCTGATGCTGTTCGGCACCGACGAGCAGAAGGCACGCTGGCTCACCCCGCTGCAGGAGGGCACCCTGCGCTCGGCGTTCGCGATGACCGAGCCCGAGGTGGCCAGCTCGGACGCCCGCAACATCCAGACGTCGATCGTGCGCGACGGCGACGACTACGTCATCAACGGTCGCAAGTGGTGGATCACCGGCACGGCCGACGAGCGGTGCGGGATCTTCATCGTCATGGGCAAGACCGACCCGGACGCCCCCGGGGCCCGCCAGCAGTCGATGGTGCTGGTGCCTCGGGACGCCCCGGGCCTGGAGATCGTGCGCAACCTGCCGATCTTCGGCTACCAGGACCAGCACGGGCACTCCGAGCTGACGTTCACCGACGTGCGCGTGCCGGTGACCAACCTGCTGGCGCAGGAGGGTGACGGGTTCCGGATCGCCCAGGCGCGGCTGGGCCCGGGCCGGGTGCACCACGCCATGCGGGCGATCGGGATGGCCGAGCGGGCGCTGGCGCTGATGGTGGCGCGCTCCAAGGACCGGGTGGCCTTCGGCAAGCCGCTGGCCGAGCAGGGCGTGGTGCAGGCGCTGGTGGCCGACTCCCGCGTGGAGATCGACCAGGTGCGGCTGTACGTGCAGAAGACGGCGTGGCTGATCGACGCCCACGGGGCGAACGGGGCGCGCAGCGAGATCGCGGGCATCAAGGTCGCCGCACCCAAGGTGGCGTGCGCGGTGATCGACCGGGCCATCGAGGTGTTCGGCGGCATGGGCGTCAGCGACGACACGCCCCTGGCCTACTTCTCCGCCTGGGCCCGGGTGCTGCGCATCGTGGACGGTCCGGACGCGGTGCACCGTCGCTCGATCGCCCGCGAGGAGATGGGCCGGGAGCGGCCCTACGTCGGCTGAGCGGCCTCAGGCCGGCGGTGCGAACAGCTCCAGCGCGGTGCCGTCGGGATCGGTGAAGGACACCCCGCTGCCGTAGTGGGCGTCGACGATCCCGCCGTGGGCGACACCGAGCTCGTCGAGCCGGGCGGCCCAGGCCTCGAGCTCCGCCCGGTCGGTGCAGCCGAAGGCCAGGTGGTCCAGTCCGGCTCGGCGGGCGTCGAAACCGCCGGTGACGGCACCGCCCGGGTGGGTGTGCAGGCCGAAGAGCTGGCCCGACGGCAGCGCGAAGACCGTGTGGTGGAAGCCCCCGGTGGTCTCGTCCTCGTCGAGCACGGGCTCTGAGCCGAACAGCGCGGTGTACCAGGCGGTGCTGGCGGCGAGGTCGGTGACGGTCACGGCGGCGTGGGACAGCGGGGGGAACGCGGGCACGGGAGCTCCTTCGTCGGGGGGTCCCCCCTGTCTACCCAGCCCAGCGGTGCGCGTCACCTGGTCGACCGGACAGGTCCGCCCCGCCCCGTCGTCGGGCCGCGGCCCGCCGCCCAGCCCACCGCCGCGTGCAGCGCCGCAGCCGCGCCGTCGGACGCCGCGTCCGCCACCACCAGGTGGGCCAGCGCCAGCAGCGGCGCCGGTGAGCCCGCCATGGCCACGGCGGTACCGGCCGCAGCCAGCATCGTCAGGTCGTTCATGCCGTCCCCGACCGCGAGCACGTCCGCCGCGGCCACCCCCAGCCCGGTCGCGACGGCAGCCACCGCCACCCCCTTGCCCACCCCGGGGGCGGTCACGTTGACGAAGAGCTCACCGGGGAACATCGGCGACGTCGACGCCTCCGCGGCCAGCCCCAGGGCCGCCGCACCGGTCAGCACGTGGTCCAGCTCGTCGTCCTCGTGCACCGTCACCGTCGCCTTGAGCACCTCGTCGACGTCCAGGTCGAGCTCGTCGACGAGCCCGTCGGGCGGGCCGCTGACGATCTCCCAGGCGCGGTGCGCGGCCGGGCGGCGGTCGGTGACGAGGAACCGCGTGCCGGTGTAGAGCTCGCCGTACAGGTCGCGCTGGGCGAGCAGCGCGGCGAGGTCGGAGGCCGCCCCGCTCGGCAGCGGCCAGCTGTGCAGCGCGCGCCCCTCGTGCACCACCTGGGCCCCGTTGTGGACCACCGCGGGCACGGTCAGGCGGAGCTGGGCCTGCAGCGCGCGCAGCCCCTGGGGCAGCCGCCCCGTCGCGATCCCCACGTGCAGCCCGGCCCGTCGGGCCGCCGCCACGGCCGCGGCGACGGGCGGGGATGCGGTGGTGCCGCTGGCCACCAGGGTGCCGTCGACGTCGCAGACCACGTACCGGGGGACCCGGGCGGTCCAGTCGTCGAAGCGTGGTCCACGGGTGACACCGGTCGGCAGGGAGGCAGGCACGGGTGTGATCCCACCACCGGGTTCAACGCGCGGCGAGGGCCGGGGCACGAGACCCTGGGTCCATGAGAGTCCTGGTCGCCGGCGCATCCGGCTTCGTCGGTCGACGGCTGTGTCCCGCCCTGGAGGACGCCGGGCACGAGGTGCGGGCGATGACCCGCAAGCCCGGGACGTACACGGGCACGGGTACGGCGGTGCGCGGTGACGTGCACGAGGAGGACACCCTCGACGCCGCGCTGGAGGGCTGCGAGGCCGCGTACTACCTGGTGCACTCCCTGGACGACCCGAACTTCGAGAAGCGCGACGCCGACGCCGCGCGCACCTTCGCCCGCGCTGCCAAGGACGCCGGCGTGCAGCGGATCGTCTACCTCGGCGGCCTGGGCGACGACGCCGACGACCTGTCGGCCCACCTGCGCAGCCGCCGCGAGGTGGAGGACCTGCTGGGCTCCGCGGGCGTCCCCGTCACCACGCTGCGGGCCGGGATCATCGTCGGCCACGGCGGGATCTCCTGGGAGATGACCCGCCAGCTCGTCGAGCACCTGCCCGCCATGATCACCCCGCGCTGGGTGCGGACCCGGACGCAGCCGATCGCCGTGGCCGACGTCGTGCGCTACCTCGTCGGCGTGCTCGAGGTGCCGGAGGCCGCGGACCGCGCCTTCGACATCGGCGGGCCGGACGTGCTGCAGTACGTGGAGATGATGCGCCGGGTCGCGACCATCGAGGGACGCACGATGCTCGTGGTCCCGGTGCCGCTGCTGACCCCGCAGCTCTCCTCGCGCTGGCTCTCCTTCGTCACCGACGTGGACGTGCAGACCGGGCGCTCGCTCATCGACTCCATGAGCAACGAGGTGGTGGTGCGCGACGACAGCATCCGCGCCCTGGTGCCCTTCGAGCCGATGGACTACGACGACGCCGTGCTCGCCGCCCTCGGCGAGCGGGCGAAGGCGGCCCGGGCGTGAAGCCGTTCGACCGCGGGCGGGCCCGGCTGCTGGCCACGGTCCCGTCGTGGCTGGTGGAGAAGGTGCCGCGCGACCACCGGGAGAGTGACGCGGCCTTTCACCACCGGCGTCGGGTGGTGGCCGGGGTGTCCGTGCTGGGGGCCGGGCTGCTCGGCCGGTCGCTGTCCACCAGGCCCGGGTCGAGGACGTTCTACGCGCTCACCTCCGCGGTGGCCGGGACCTGGGTGGCCGGCGGGCTCGCCTCGGGCCCGCTGCACCTGGGGTGGATGCAGCGGCCGAACCACCAGCTGAGCCGGCCGGTGGCGCTGCCGGTGCTCACCGGTGCGGCCGCGTTCGGCGTGTTCTACGGGTGCGCGCTGGTCGCGCGCGAGGTGCCCGTGCTCAACCGGGCCATCGCCTCGATCCTGCAGTACGCCCGCGCGGGCTCGCCCCGGCTGGTGCTGGCCACGACACTGGCCAACGGGGCGGCCGAGGAGGTGTTCTTCCGGGGGGCGCTCTACGCGGCCGTGGGCGTGGACCGGCCGGTGCTGAAGTCCACCGCGGTCTACGCGCTGGCCACGACCGCGACCCGAAACCCGGCCCTGGTGCTGGCGGCCACCGTGATGGGCGCCCTGTTCGGCGTGCAGCGGCAGGTCACCGGCGGCATCCAGGCGCCCCTGCTGACCCACCTGACGTGGTCCACCCTGATGCTGCGGTACCTGCCGCCGCTGTTCGCCGATCCCACCGACGCAGGCCCCACCGCCGCCGGCTGACCCGCCGCTCAGCGCCAAGTGCGGGCTTCTAGCGGTCATTGAGCGCGGAATGGCAGCCACAAGCCCGCACTTGGCGGGTCTTGGGGGGGCGTCAGCCGTCGGCGGTGCTCCGGCGCAGCACCAGCAGCAGCACCACCAGGGCGAGGGCCTCCCCGCCGAGCATCACCGAGCCCATCGCCAGGCTGTCGTTGCCCAGCAGCCCCACCACGGGCGAGACGAGCGCCCCGAAGCCGAACTGCACCGCCCCGAGCAGCGCGGCAGCGGTTCCGGCCGCCTCCCCGTGCCGGGACAGCGCCAGCGCCGGAGCGTTCGGCAGCACCAGCCCCACCGTGCCCAGCAGCAGCCACAGCGGCACGAGCAGCCCCGGCAGCCCGCCGGACCCGGTGGCCGCGACCACGACGAGCACCACCCCGACCACCACGCCACCGACGAGCGCACCCACCGTGATCTGCTCCGGCGTGCGGCGGTCCAGCAGTCGCACGTTGAGCTGCGAGGCCCCGATCAGCGCCACCGCCCCCGCGGCGAACACGAAGGCGAACTGCTGCTCGTCCAGGGCGTACTCCTCCTGGAAGACGAACGAGCTCCCGGCCACGTAGGCGAACAGCGCGGACATCGCGAGCCCGGCGACCCCGACCAGCGCCACGAACTGGCGGTCCCGCAGCAGCGCCGCGTAGGTGCGCAGGGCCGGAGCGAGACCACCGCTGCGCCGGGCCGCGGGCGGCAGGGTCTCCGGCAGCAGCACAGCCCCCACGACGAGCAGCGCCACGCCGACCACCGCCAGCGCACCGAACACCCCGCGCCAGGACACCGTGGTCAGCAGGATCCCGCCCAGGGTGGGGGCCAGCACCGGAGCCACCCCCATCACGAGCATGAGCCGGGAGAGCACGGTGGCTGCGGCCCGGCCGTGGAACAGGTCGCGCACCACGGCCATGGCCACGACCGCGGCGGCCGCGGCGCCGGCACCCTGCAGCACCCGGAGCCCCCCGAGCACGGCCACGTCCGGCGCGGCGATGCAGGCCAGCGAGGCCAGCACGTGCAGCGCCGTCCCCACGAGCAGCGGACGCTTGCGCCCGAGGACGTCCGACAGCGGACCGATGACGAGCTGGCCGACGGCGAGCCCGAACAGCGTCCCGGTGAGGGTGAGCTGCGCCGTGGCCGAGGACGTGCCGAGATCGGCTGCGATGGTCGGCAGCGCCGGCAGGTACATGTCGATGGTCAGCGGGCCCAGGGCCACCAGCGAGCCGAGCACGAGGACCCAGCGCAGCAGGGCGCGACCCTCCGGCTGGACGGCGACGGCAGCGGTGGGTCGGAGCGGGGTGGTGACGGGGACGATCGTCGACTCGGCGGTCACGGCTCTCCTGGATCGGGAGGGCCCGACGGCGGTGTCGGGGCCTGCGGCGTACCCAGGCGCTAGCGCGCGCCGCGTCCGTCCTGTTCCCGGACGCTCAGCTCGAGTAGTCGCGGAAGGTCATCACGAAGCCGACCAGGGCCGCGGGAACCGACACGACGTAGACCACGACCCGCAGCCACGCCGGGCCGTCGACGGTGGCCACGGTCGAGCCGACCATCGCGGCGACGATGAGCAGCACGCCGTAGAACGGGGTGCGCATCGGGTGATCACCGCGGGCCACGCCCCGAGTGTGCACGTCCGCCCGGACCCGCTGGGCGCGACGAGCACCGCCCTGGTCCACTGGACGGGTGCGCACACTGGTGACGGGCTCGACGGGGTACGTGGGTTCGCGGCTGGTGGCGGCGCTGCTGGGGGCGGGTCACGAGGTGCTGGCCACGGCGAGGCGTCCGGAACGGCTGACCGACTTCGACTTCGCCGGCTCCGCCACCTGCACGGACCTGGACGTGGACGACGCCGCGTCGTGCGCCCGCGCGCTGTCCGAGCACGGTCGGGTGGACGTGGCCTACTACCTGGTGCACGCCATCGGCGAGGACGGCTACGCCCGCACCGACGCCGACCGGGCCCGCAGGTTCGCCGGCGCCGCCCGCGCCGCGGGGGTCGGCCGCGTGGTCTACCTCGGCGGTCTGGTGCCCCCGGGCGAGGAGCTCTCCGAGCACCTGCGCAGCCGGGCCGAGGTGGGGGAGGTTCTCACCGAGCACGGTCCGGACCTGGTGTGGCTGCGCGCCGCGGTGGTGCTGGGGGCGGGCTCGGCGTCCTACGAGATCACCCGGTACATGGGCGACTGGCTGCCGGTGGTGCCGCTGCCCCCGTGGATGGACACCCTGGTCCAGCCCGTGGCCGTCGACGACGTGCTCCGCTACCTCCTGGCCGCCGTGGATCTGCCCCCCGGCTCCTACGACCTCGGCGGACCCGAGCGGCTGCCCTACGCGGAGCTGGTGCGCCGCTACGTCCGCACCGCCGGGCTGCGCCGGGTGATGCTGCCCACCCCGCCGGTGCCCACGCGGCTCGCGTCCTGGGTGGTGGCCCGGCTGACCCCGCTGCCGCCGGACATGGTGGCCGACCTGGTGCTCAGCCTCACCAACACCATGGTCGCCGACACCGGGGCGATCACCACGCTCGTGCCCGGGGAGCTCACCGGGATCGACGACGCCCTGGCCCGGGCCCGGGTGGGCTCGCACGCGCCGCGCAACCGGCTGCCCGGGGTGTGCGCGGCGCCCGACCCGCTGCAGCTGTGCCGCACGGACGCGCCCTGGTCCCACCGCCGCTGACCCGGTCCGCGGCCCGAGGTGCTCCGCGGGCGATGTCGCGCGGGGCTCAGGTGCGCAGCAGGGGGATGTCCAGCTCGGCCGGGGTGAGCGCCCCGTGGTGACCGACCAGCGCCGCCTCCCGCGGGTGCTTGGTCGCCGAGACCACGGCCAGGTCGTCCAGGGCGATCGCCAGCACGTCCCCGATCCGGGAGCGTGCCGCGGCCGTGACGCTCGGGCCGAACAGTCCCGCCCCCACCGCGTCGTCGCCGGTGCCCACCCACGCACGGGCGCCCAGCACACCCCGCCAGGTGTCGACCACGTCCCGGTCCGCCCCGCCCCGCACCCGCAGGTGCCGCACCCTGGGCTCGCCGGCCACGGCCAGCACCCCGTCGAGCAGACCGGGCGTCGTGTCGAGGTCCACCTTCGACTCCTCGGCGACCCGGACCATCCCGTGGTCGGCGGTGACGAGCAGGGTGGCCTCGGGAGGCAGGATCTCCGCCAGCCGCCGGGCCAGTCCGTCGACCAGGCGCAGCTGCTCGCACCAGGCCTCGCTGCCGGGACCGCGCACGTGGCCCACGGTGTCGAGCTCGCTGGTGTAGCAGTAGACGAGGCTGCGGTCGCCCCGGCGCACGGCCTCGCCCGCCTGGGCCAGGACGTCCCCGCCGCCCACCGCACCGGGGAACTCCGCCCCGCGCAGGACGGCCCGGGTGAGCCCGCTGCCGAGGAAGGCCGCGGGGGCGCACTGGGTCACGGCGATGCCGTCGGCCGCCGCCCGCTCGAAGATGGTGGTCGCGGGCTGCACGTCCTCGGGCGGCAGCTCGCGGCGCAGGTCGCGACCCGCCACGGACACGCCGTCCGGATCCCGCCCGCCCACCGTCGACCAGGCCAGCCAGCCCACCACCGCGTCGGCCTCGGGCAGCCAGGAGGTGTAGCCGGGCAGTCCGTGCTGGCCGGGGGTCAGGCCGGTCCCCCAGGAGGAGATGGAGGTGACCGTGGTGGTCGGGAAGCACGCGGTGAGCGGGGCCCCCGCCAGCGACGAGAGGAACGGGGCCAGCTCGGAGTGCTCGCGGAGCTGCTCGGACCCCATGCCGTCCACCAGCAGCACCACGACCCGGCGGAGATCGTGCAGCCCGAGGCCGGCACGCTCCCCCGGCACGCCGAGCCCGGCGAGCACGGCGGGCCCGAGATCGGCCAGGCTGTGCGAGCCGTACGCGGGGCACGGCAGGTCCAGCGGACGGGGAGTCACCGTCGTCACCCTGCCGGGACCTGCGGCCGCGCGCCAGGGGGCCCCGTCACCGCCACGCGAACACCGGCTGCTCGAGGTGTGCCACCCGGGTGGACCGCCCGTGCAGCGCCACCTCGCAGAACTGGTGGACGACGGCCGCGGTGGGGGCGTGCAGCATGCCGCCGAGCAGCGGCAGCTGGATCACCGGCGACTCCGACTCCGGGATGGTGAGCATCCGCGGCGGGACGTCGAGGTCGGCGACGGGCACCACGTGCACCCCGGCCACCTCGGCCTCCTGGGCGGCGAACACCCCGTCGGTCACCCCGCCCCACACCACCACCGGGCTCATCACGTACCCCGAGCGGGTGGGGTAGTCGTCGAGCAGCCCGAGCACCGACTCCGGCCCCAGCCGCACCCCGGTCTCCTCCTCGAGCTCGCGCAGCGCGGCCTGCGGCGCGGTCTCCCCCGGCTCGCGCCGCCCGCCCGGCAGCGCCCACTGTCCGGCGTGCGCCCGCATCCGGGGAGCGCGGCGGGTGATGAGCACGCTGGGTACGTCCGCGGCGATCAGGACGCACACGGCCACGCTGGCGGGACGCCGCCCGTCCAGCTCGACGGGCACGGGGCGGAACGCGGCGAGGTGCTCGGCCATCGTGCTGCGCATCGCTGCGCCGGGAACGGTCACCACCCCATCCTGCGCCTCGGCTCAGCCCCGGGCGGGCTGCTTCACGTTCTGCAGCCGCACCTGCCCGCGGGCCAGGGTGCGGCCCTGGTCGTCGGTCACGGTCACCAGCCACAGCTGCTGCACCCGTCCCTGCTGCAGCGGCTGCGCCACGACCTCGGCCCGCCCGCCCGTGGTGGCCCGCAGGAAGTCGGTGCTGTTGTTCACGCCCACCGCGAACTGGCCGTTCTCCGCCACGGCCAGGCTCGCACCGATGCTGGCCGCCGACTCCACCGCGGTCGTGTAGATCCCGCCGTGGACCACGCCCCACGGGGTGTGGTGCTCCGGGCCCAGGTCGAGGTGCCCGGTCACCCGGGTGCCGCTGACCTCGTCGAGCCGCAGGCCCGCCGCGGCCAGGAACGGGCTGGCGGCGTCGAGGGAGAGATCGGGCAGCGCGGGGTGGGTCACAGGTCCTCCTGGGGTCGGCCGCTGAGCGAGTACGAGTATCGGACCGACCCTAGCCCCTAGGCCGCAGGGCATACCTGCCCCGTCAAGGTGTGGCCCCGGGGCTGATGCCGGGCCGCCGGCGCCCTCCTAGCGTCGTGGGGGCAGGAGTTCCGGGAACGGCACGCGAGGAGCAGCAGATGATCGAGGTTGAGAACCTCAGCAAGCGCTACGGCGACAAGCTGGCGGTGGACGGGCTGGACTTCACCGTCCAGCCGGGCATCGTCACCGGCTTCCTGGGGCCCAACGGCGCCGGCAAGTCGACCACCATGCGGATGATCGCCGGGCTCGACGAGCCCACCAGCGGGCGCGTCCGGCTCAACGGGCAGGACTACCGCGCCAGCGCCGCCCCCATGGCCGAGCTGGGCATCCTGCTCGAGGCCCAGGCCGTGCACACCGGGCGCTCGGCCCGCAACCACCTCCTCGCCCTGGCCCAGACCAACGGCATCGGCGCCCGCCGGGTGGACGAGGTGCTGGACATGGTCGGCCTGCGCGAGGTCGGCGCCAAGCGGGTGGGTGGCTTCTCCCTCGGCATGGGCCAGCGGCTCGGTGTCGCCTCCGCCCTGCTCGGCGACCCGCGGGTCGTGGTGCTCGACGAGCCGGTCAACGGGCTCGACCCGGAGGGCGTGCTGTGGATCCGCACCCTGCTGCGGGCGCTGGCCGACGAGGGCCGCACCGTGTTCGTGTCGTCGCACCTCATGAGCGAGATGGCCCAGACCGCCGCGCGGCTCGTCGTCGTCGGCCGCGGCCGGCTCATCGCCGACACCACGGTGGACGAGTTCGTCGCCCGGGCGTCCGGGGGCGCGGTCACCGTGCGCACCCCCGAGGCCGCGACGCTCCGCGAGCTGTTGCTCGGACCGGACGTCACCGTCACCAGCGAGGTCTCCGACGTCCTGCTGGTGCACGGCCTCACCGCCGAGCAGATCGGCACTGCGGCGTGGCAGGCCCACCTGCCCGTCTTCGAGCTCTCCGCGCAGCAGGCCTCCCTGGAGGAGGCGTTCATGCAGCTCACCCAGGACGCGGTCGAGTACCGCTCCAGCGACGAGAAGAAGGTGGCGGCATGAGCAACGGGACGATCACCAGCCCCCCGACCGGAACCGCCGCGCGCACCGCCGGCTCGCTCAAGGTCACCCAGACCCGGGTGCTGCGCTCGGAGTGGACGAAGTTCCGCTCGCTGCGCTCCACCATCATCACCCTGCTGGTCGCCGTGGTGCTCACCATCGGGCTCGGGGCACTGTTCTCCGCCGTCACCGCCAGCCAGTTCGGCAAGTTCCGCCCCGCGGAGCAGGCGAGCTTCAACGCCGTCGCCACGAGCCTGGGGGGCATCACGTTCTCCCAGCTCGCCGTGGGCGTGCTCGGGGTCCTGCTGGTGACCGGCGAGTACAGCACCGGGATGATCCGGGCCTCGCTGACTGCGGTGCCGCGCCGGCTGCCCGTGCTGTGGGCCAAGCTCGCCGTGTTCGCCGCCGTGGTCCTCGTGGTCTCGCTCGTCGCGAGCTTCGTCTCGTTCTACCTGGGGCAGAGCCTGCTCAGCAGCAAGGGCCTCGACGCCTCGATCTCCGACCCGGGCTCCCTGCGCTCGGTCATCGGGTCCGCCCTGTACGTCACCGTGGCCGGGATGATCGGGGTCGCGCTGGGCACCCTGCTGCGCAACACCGCCGCCGGCATCTCCACCTTCGTCGGGCTGTTCTTCGTGGTGCCGCCGTTGACGATGCTGCTGCCGTCCTCGTGGACCTCGAGCTTCGTGCAGTACCTGCCCTCCAACGCGGGAGGTGCGCTGTTCGGCGACGTGCGGGGCGTCGCGAACCCGCTGTCACCGTGGACCGGTTTCGCCGTGCTCTGCGTGTGGGCCGTGGTGCTCGTCGGGGGCGCGGCGTACCGGATGCGCAAGGCCGACGCCTGACCGGTGAGACTGCACCCGTGAGCCCGGTCGTCGAGCACCCACCTGCGCACCTGCTGCGCCGGTGGGTGCTCGACGTCTCGGTGACCCTGGCGGTGGGGGCGCTCTCGCTGCCGCCGCTGTTCCGCGACGGACGAGCTCCCTCCACGGCCGCCCTGGTGCTGCTGGTGGTGCTCACCGTGCCGGTGGTGCTGCGGCGCCGGTACCCGGTGGCCGTGTTCGGGGTGACGCTGGTCGCCACCGTCGTCGGGACCGTCGCGGTGGACCAGCAGCTCGCGGGCCTGGCCGTCCTCGTCGCGCTGTACACCGTAGCCGCGCAACGGCCCCGGCGCGCCGCGCTGACGTGCGCCGCGCTGCTCGAAGCGGCAGCCGTCGTCGCTGCGCTGACCCCGTCCGAGCTCGACTGGTGGTTCGCGCTGCTGACGCTGTCCGGGCTGGTGGCCGCCGCGCTGGGACTGGGCCTGTTCACGGCCACCCGCCGCGCCTACCTCGCCGAGCTCCGCGACCGCGCCACCCGGCTCGAGCGTGAGCGCGACCAGCAGGGCGAGCTGGCGGCGGCCGCCGAGCGCAGCCGCATCGCCCGGGAGATCCACGACATCGTGGCCCACCACCTCACGGTCATCGTGGCGCTCAGCGACGGGGCCGTGGCCGCCTCGGCCGCCTCGCCCGCCCGGGCCGCCGAGGTCATGCGCACCGTCTCGGCCACCGGGCGCGAGGCGCTGACCGACACCCGGCGCCTGCTCGGAGTGCTCCGGGACGACAGCGCGGCCGCCGAAGACGGGGCCCAGGACACCGGCCACCGCCCGCACCGGCCCGCCCCCGACCTGCACGAGCTCGACGCCCTGGTCCATCGGGTCCGCGAGGCCGGGCTGCCCGTGGTGCACGAGGTGCAGGGCTCCGCCGGCCCCCTTGCCCCCGGCCTGCAGCTCACCGCCTACCGGGTGGTGCAGGAGGCGCTGACCAACTCCCTCAAGCACGCGGGCGCCGGGGCCAGCGCCACCGTGCGGCTGCGGCACACCCCGGACGAGCTGGCCGTGGAGGTCAGCGACGACGGGGCCGGCCGGCGGGGCGCACCGGTCGGGTCGGGCCGCGGGCTGGTGGGCATGCGGGAGCGGGTGGCCGCCTTCGGCGGCGAGGTGGAGGCCGGACCGCGCCCCGGGGGAGGGTGGGTGGTCACGGCACGGCTGCGGCCCGACGGTGCAGCGGTCCACCCGGTGGAGGTCGCGCGGTGATCCGGGTGCTGCTGGTCGACGACCAGTCCCTGCTGCGGCTCGGCTTCCGGCTGATCCTGGAGGCCGAGGGCGACATCGAGGTGGTGGGCGAGGCCGCCGACGGCGCGACCGGCGTGGCCATGACCGCCGCGACGAGCCCGGACGTGGTGCTCATGGACGTCCGGATGCCCGGCATGGACGGGATCGAGGCGACGGGCGCGATCGTGGCCGCGGGCGGGTCCGCCCGGGTGCTCATCCTCACCACGTTCGACGTGGACCAGTACGTGCACGACGGGCTGCGGGCCGGGGCCAGCGGGTTCCTGCTCAAGGACGTGCCCGCGGGCGACCTGGTGGCCGCGATCCGCACCGTGGCGGCCGGGGAGTCGGTGCTGGCGCCCACGGCCACCCGCCGCCTGATCGAGGCGCTGGTGCCGCTGCTGCCCTCCCCCGGGGCGTCCGACCGGGCCACCGCGCTGATGGAGGTGCTCACCGGGCGCGAGCGGGAGGTGTTCGGGCTGCTCGCCGCCGGGCGCTCCAACCGAGAGATCGCCGAGGCCCTGCACCTGTCCGAGGGCACGGTCAAGATCCACGTGGGGCGCGTGCTGGCCAAGCTCGAGCTGCGCGACCGGGTGCAGGCGGTGGTGCTGGGCTACGAGTCCGGCGTCGTCGCCCCCGGTTCCTGAGTGCGCCCTCGGGAACGGCAGGGCGCCGCGGTGTCGGTCCTCCCGGGTGAACCGACGGGGGCCGGCCGGGTTCGGTGCGTTGCGCGGTTCACGATGGATGATGTCCTGATGGACGGCACCCGCATCGACCGAGAGGTGCGGTCGTTGAGCGAGCTGGCCATCGGGGTGTTGAGCCTGGATGGTCGCTGGGTCCGGGTCGACGACCGGTTGTCGAGTGCCCTGGGCCGACCGCGGGAGTGGTTGTTGACCAACCCGGCGACCGCGGTGGTGCAGCCCGGGGACCGGGCCACGGCCGAGGCCGAGCTGGGCATGGTCCTGACGGGGGTGGCGGGGGACCGCAGCTGGGAGGCCAGGTGGGTCACCGCCGAGGGGTCGGTGCGTCGGGGCATGGTGACGGTGGCCCTGGTGCGCGACGGACAGGGTGTGCCGTCGCACGCGGTGGTGGTGCTGGCGGACGTGGATCGACGCGTCCGCGTCGTGACCGAGCTCGTCAACGCCGCCTCCCGGGACGACCTGACCGGCCTGCTCAACCGCGCCGGGGGCTACGCCGGGGTGCGGTCGTGGCTCGAGCAGCACCGGGCGGTGGGAGTGGTGTTCTGCGACCTCGACCGGTTCAAGGTGATCAACGACGCGCTGGGTCACCAGGTGGGCGACGAGGTGTTGGCGGCGGTGGCGGGGCGCCTGGCGGGTGCGGCGCCGCCCGGGGCGCTGGTGGCCCGGGTGGGTGGCGACGAGTTCCTCGTCGCGGTGCGCGACTGTGCCGACGACGGAGTGCTTCTCGCGGCCGCGACGCGGTTGTGCGAGGTGTTCACCGATCCGGTCAGCTGCGCCGGTCACCTGCTCGCGGTGGGGGTCTCGGCCGGCGCAGTGCTGGCGGCTCCCGGTGCGGACGTAGTCATGGCGGTGCGCGACGCCGATGTCGCGATGTACGTCGCCAAGCGCGGGCGGGGTGCTCGTGTCGTCCTCTACACCGACGCCATGGGGGCGGGGGCGCGACGGCGCCTGCAGGTGGAGACCGCGCTCCGGCAAGCGCTGGCGGCCCACCGCATCACGGTCGTCTACCAGCCGATGGTCCACCTGGACACCGGCCGCTGGGACGGTCTGGAGGTCCTCGCACGGTGGACCGACCCCGACCTCGGGGTGGTCAACCCGGGCGAGTTCATCGCGATCGCCAAGGATCTCGGGCTGATCCGCCAGCTCGCCCAGCAGGTCGTCCGCCTGGCCTTCACCGACCTCGCCGCCTGGTACGAGGCGGGCTGGGCCGATGGTCTTCGCTGTGGGTTGAACATCAGCGCGGGTGACCTCGCCGATGCCAGCCTGGTGAGCTGGATCGCGGACGTGGCCGAGCAGCACGGCATCAGCCCGTCCGTGCTCGCCCTAGAGGTCACCGACAACCCTGCTCCGAGCCGGGGAGGACGCGGTCGTCGTCCTGGAAGATCTCGCCGCGCTGGGTTCACGGGTCACCCCGGACGACTTCGGCACCGGGTACTCCCGTCTCGGCCATCTGCGGGAGCTCCCCGTGCGCGGCATCAAGATCGACCAGTCCCTCGTCAGCGGACCCCGCACACCGGGACCACGAGCATCCCTCCCGCCGACGGGGGCCCCGGACTCGCCGACGCCGCCCTGGTCACTGCGGTGGTCTCGCTGGCCAACGACCTCGACCTCCGCCTCCTGATCGAAGGTATCGAGACCCGGGCCCAGCACCACCAGGCCCGGGTCGCGGGCTGCCGGCTCGGGCAGGGCTACCTCTACGCCCGGCCCATGACTGGTCCTGACGTCGCCGAGCACCTGCTCGCCAGCGCCCCCACCTGCCGTGCGCCTCCCCCGGGACCAGCACGGGACCCCTGTGGGGTGACGCCACGGCCCACGACGTGACGGGGGCCGGTGTCCGAGCTCTTCCGCCTGACCCCGTGACGCCCCCGCCACCTCCCGGTGCGCCCTGGCGACGAGGCGGGCCCCGAGTGCGAGGTGCTCGCCGCGTGTGCCGCACGGATCACCTGGGGCCCCGGGGCGGTCAGCAGTCCGACAGCCCCCTGGACCCTGCAACCAGGCCTCTGCCCCAGGCTCCGCCTGGCGACGGCCGTCCCGAGCCTGCTCGATCGATCCTGGTGCCCCTCGGAGCCCGGCTCACGGTGGTGAGGTCTGGTCTGCCCGGGCGGCTGGGCCCCGCAACGTGGCGCTCCGCTGGCTCGTGTTTCGGTGCTGAGTGGTGCCGCCTGCTGTGATGGTCCGATGAGCTCGGACGAGTACCCACTGATCGACGCCAAGGACCATGGGGCGGTGTCGCTGTTCGAGCCGGAGAACCTGCTGCGGGAAGCGCGCCGTCAGCGGGACCTCCCCACCGCAGCAGTGCCCAGAGCATGTCTGCTGGATCCCGATGGTGACATCGTCCGCCATCTCGCAGCGGGGCCAGGTCGTCGCCATGCGGGGTGGGCCTGCTACCACACGGAGATGTGGGTGACCGATCTCGACGGTGTGGAGATCGGGGTGGTGGGCATGGCGGTGGGCGCACCCTTCGCGGTCCTGGTCGCTGAGCAACTGGCCGCGTCCGGCGCCGAGCTGGTCATCAGCATCACGTCCGCCGGTCAGATCGCCTCCCTTCCGACGGTTCCGTGCTTCGTGCTTCTCGAGCGTGCGCTGCGCGACGAGGGCACCAGTGCCCACTACCTCCCGCCGGCCCGGTGGAGCAACCTCGATGCCGGGCTCCTGACGCGGCTGGCCGGGGCCTTCGACCACCTCCCCGGACCCGTGCTGACCGGTGCCTCCTGGACGACCGATGCCCCCTACCGGGAGACCCGGTCCGCGATCGACGCCGCCGAACGCGCCGGAACAGTCTGCGTGGAGATGGAGGCGGCCGGGCTCTACGCCTACGCCGCCGCGCGCCGTCACCCGGTGGTGTGCCTGGCCCACGTCACCAACACCATGGCCACCGACGGCGACGACTTCGAGAAAGGCCTCGACAACGGGGTGCACGACGCCCTCGCCGTGGCCCGAGCCGTCGTCCTTGCCGTCGTGGTCCCGTGACCAGCGTGCCGTCATCGTCGTCACCGTCATGCAGGCACCGACCCCCGCCAGGCGGGCGGTGGTCGCGGTCTGGTCAGCAGGTCAGGCATCGTCCGATGGGGCCCTCGCGAGCCTCCGGGCCAGGTTGTCGACTCCGGCGACGACGACCTCCGGTGCGGCGGGGTTCGGCGGGTGCACATCCAGGGACGCCAACACCTCCAGAACCTGCTCCACGGCGGCGCGGTACCTGCGCCGCGCGTGGTGGACGATGGTGCTGCGAACAACGTCCGTCGCGATGGTCGCCGACGTGGCACGTCCGGTTCAGCCTCTGAGGGCGCGGCGCACTCGGCGCCCGAACACCTCCACGGCCACGCTGATGGCGAGCGAGGCGGCGAGCAGGGTCGTGATGACGGGGAAGCGGAAGGCGGCGAGGTTCTCCTGGAACAACCGGCCCAGCCCGGCGGCGCCGACGACGCCGACGACGGCGGTGTCGCGCACACAGATCTCGAAGCGGTACAGGGTGTACGTGACGAGCTGGTGTGACGACGGCGGCACCGTCGCCACCAGGGAGGACAGCCCACCTGCGATGCCGGAGCGGCGCAGCGCGTCCCGCGGCTGGACGTCGACGCTCTCCCACGCCTCGGCGACGAGGCGGCCGAGGATCCCGCCGGTGTAGAGCCCGAGGGCGAGCGCGCCGGGCAGCACGCCCGGGAACAGGGCCAGCAGTGCCACGACCGCCCAGATGGTCGGGGGTATCGAGCGCAGCACCAGCAGCACCGCGCGGGCGAACCACCAGAGCGCGGCCGGCAGCACGCCTCGGTTCCCGTGCGCTCTGGAGCGCGACGCCCAGGGACCGACCAGCAGGGTGATGCCGACGGCGACGACCATGGCGAGCACCGCCATCGCCAGGGTGTCGGCCACCGCGCCGAGCAGCGCCGACCATCCCCCACGGGGCAGCTTCGGCGGCCACAGGTCGCCGAGCAGGCGGGTGGTCAGCAGGTGTGTCCGGGGGGTGAACAGCCCGGACACCGAGACACCGGAGGCGAACCACGCCAGCACCGTCGCCGGGAGCACGGCGCGCGCCGACCACCGGGCCCACCGGGACCCGCCCGGCGCCCGGACGGCCGTGCCGGCCTGGGTGCCCCCCGACCAGTCCGAGCAGCTGACCAGGGCCAGGTCGGAACGAAGCCGGCTGCTCCACAGGTCCACGACCGCGGAGAGCAGGACCACCGCCCCGACCAGGGTCCACACCTCGCCCCACAGGCGGGCGGACAGGCTCACCACCAGCTCCTGGCCCAGCCCGCCGACCCCCACGATGCCGAGCAGCACCGTGGAGCGGATCGAGCACTCCAGGCGGTAGAACGAGTAGGAGATCAGCAGCGGGCCCGCGCCGGGGATGAGCCCGTAGGCCACGGCCGGCAGTCCCCGCACCCCGGCGCTGCGCAGCGCGCGCATCGGTCCGGGCGGCACCCCGTCGAGGGTCTCGCCGAAGACCTGCGCGGTCTGCGCCCCGAACGGCAGGGCGATCGCGAGGACCGCCACCAGTGGGTCCAGGCCCAGCACGCTGAGCAGCAGCAGGGCCCAGATCAGCTCGTGGACCGAGCGCACGGCGACCAGCAGCCCCCGCAGCACGAGTCGGACCGCGCGCACCGCCGCACCCGGCGCCGGTCCCCACACGGCGTCGCTGAGCACGAGCCCACCGACGCCGCCGACGATCAAGGCACCGGCGGCGCCGAGAACCGCGTAGGCGATGGTGATGCCGGTGGCCCGCAGCACCACCTTCAGGAAGTCGCCGCCCAGCGCCGGGTGCGCCACGGTGGCCAGCAGGTCTCCGAGCGGACCCAGCCCGCCCTGGTTGACCAGCGCCTCCCCCGCCGGGGCGGCCCGCTGCAACGCCCACAGGACAGGGACGACGACCACGAGCAGTGCGACCATCCGACGCAGCACCACCGCACGCCCCGAGGTCACCCGTCGGGTGCGGGGAACGCTGGGCAGTCCGCCCGAGGTCGGTCCGCGACCGCGCTGCGGGGACCGTGGTGCCGGGACCGGTTGCGGTGCTTGCAGCACCGGGCCGTGCGGCTCGCTCATGACAGCGCGTACAGCTTGTCGAGGAGCTCCTGGCCGAGCTCGTGGGCTGCCACGTCGAAGACCAGCTGCCCCTCGCGCAGGCCCAGCGCCCGGGTGCAGTGCGCGCGAGCCAGGGCTGGCTGGTGCAGGGTAACCAGCAGGGTCGCCGCGACGTCGACGTCCCGGATGCGACCCCCGAGCAGCTCGAGGACCTCGGCGGCACGGGTCGGGTCGAGGCTGGCGACGGGCTCGTCGGCGAGGACGAGGTCGGGCTGCTGGGCCAGCATGCGGGCGATGGCCACGCGTTGGCGTTCGCCACCGGAGAGCCGTTCGGTCCGCTCGTGCAACGCCCACCCCAGCCCGACCTGCCCCAGTGCGTCGCGGACGAGGTCGTCGGGGCGGGGCCACACCATCGACACCAGGGCCCGCGGGGTGCTCCAGCTACCGAGGCGCCCAGCGTTCACGTTGTGCAGCACACGGACCTGCTCGACGAGGTCGAGGCGCTGGCTGACAGTGCCCACGCGCCTCTGCACCCGCCGCAGTGCCCGGTCGGACAGCGCCGCCACGTCGTCCCCGAAGATCTCCACTGTGCCCTCGGTCGCGGCCACGGTCCCGTTCAGCATGCCGAGCAGGGTGGACTTGCCCGCCCCGCTGGAACCCAGGATCGCTACCCGCTCCCCCGCGCGCACCGTGAGGTCCAACGGTGCCAGCGCCAGGTGGGTGCCGAACCGCCGACCGGCGCCCCGCAACCGCACGACGGTGTCGGTGCTCACCCCAGCAGACCCTGGGCCTTCGCCACCGCCTCGATCTGGTCGTAGTTCGAGCTCTCGGTCGCGATGAACTTCGTGGCCCCGAACAGGTCCAGGACCTTCTTGTCGTCCGCGTTGGCCGTGTCCAGACCGAACAGCAGGTCGGTGACCTTCTGCTGGGTGCCGGCGCCGAAGGTCGTGTCCAGGTCCGGGCGGGCGAGCCAGTGGTAGTCGTGGTACCCCGGTGTGCGCCACAGGACCTTGACCGAGGACAGGTCGACCTTGCCCGCGGCGAGGGTCTTCTTCCAGACCTGCTCGTTGACCGCACCCACCTCGAAGCTGCCCGTGCGGACCGCCTCGATGGTCGCGTCGTGCGACCCGGAGAAACCCGGGGTGCCCTTCAGGGCGCTCTCGGCCAGCCCTGCCTGCTCCAGGAAGTACTGGGGCATCAGCCGGCCCGACGTCGAGGTCTCGCTGCCGAAGGTCAGGGTGTGCCCGGCGAGGGCGCTGAGCCCGCCCACGTCGGTGAACGGGGCGATCCCCGCCGAGCTGTTGGCGATGAACAGGGAGTGGAAGTCCGCGTCGATGTCGCGCTGGGCGATCGCAGGGGAGCCCGGCACCCGGGACCGGGCCTGCACCCCGGTGAGCCCCCCCATCCAGGCGAGGTGGATGTCGCCGATCTCGAAGGCCCGGACCACGGCGGTGTAGTCGGTGAGGGGCTTGTAGTCCACGGTCAGACCGGTGGCCTGCCCGAACCGGGTGGCGACCATCGGGTACAGCCGGTTGAGCAGCTCGGGGCTCTGGTCGGGGATCGCGGAGATCCCCAGGCTGGGCGGGGCACCACCGGCCCCACCGGACCCCGCGGCAGCGCCCCCGCCGCAGGCGGTCAGGGCCACCGCCCCACCGGCGGCGAGCAGGAACGAACGTCGGGTCACCGAGCTCACAGCAGTCCTCCAGGGGCAGGAACGGGGCACGATTGGCCGGCGCTCAGGCGCATCGGAACACCTCGCGCCCGCTGGCGGCTGCGGCGCCCTGGACCTCGAGGATGTCGCGGGCGACACCGAAGACCTCGCTCAGGGGAAGGGGTGCATCGGCGATGCGCATGTGGGGGTCGGTCACGGCGACGGGGTGCCACCACGCACCGTCGTTGGTGATGGTGGGCTCCGGCTCCAAGTTGTCCAGCGAGACGTGCATGCCCTGGTCGGCGAAGCCCTCCTGCGCCACCGGTCGGATCACCCGGTCCTCGGCCACGATGCCCACGCCGTCGAGCAGCCGGTGCAGAGCGGCCACCGCCGGGGGGTCCTCGTCCATCATGGTCGCGGCGATGCGGACCCGGAAGCCGAGCTCCTTGGCCAACGAGATCCCGGTCATGGCCCGCCCCCAGGACCCCGCCCCTCGCTGGGCGTCGTGGCCTTCCGCGGTCGCGGAGTCGAGGCTGACCTGGAGCACGACGGAGCGGTCCAGTCCCTCGAGGAGCTCGCGGCGGCGGCCCCGGCCGAACACCATCGCGTTGGTGAGGATGGTGCGGGTCAGCCCCTGCCCCGCGCCGACCAGCTCGTCCAGCTGGGGGTGCATGAAGGGTTCCCCGCCGGTGAGGAACAGCTCGCGGCCGCCCTGCTCGGCGAACTCCGCGAACACCGCGCGGGCCAGGCCGGGGTCGAGGCGGCGGGCATCAGCCTTGGGCGAGGACTCCGCGCAGCAGTACAGGCACGCCAGGTTGCAGTCGAAGTTGGTGTAGGCCCACAGCCTCGTGCCCAGCGGTGTCTTGTCGCCCACGCTGAACACGGTGCCCGAGGCCGACGGGTCACCGGTGGCGTCCCCGGCCCCCTTCTTGCGGACGGCGAACCACCACGGCCCCGTGGCGGTCTCCGAGGTCTCCGACGCGACGGTGTGCCCCACGAGGTCCGCCCACGCAGGCAGGTCGGTCACGACGCTGCCCTCCGCGCTGCGCACGGCCAGCAGGTCACCCGCCTCGAGGCGGCGCATGGCCCGGGTGATGAGCAGCAACAAGCCGCTCCCACAGTCCATGTCCCCGCCATCGACCACCGCCGACACCGGGCCCAGGGGAGTGGCAGTCGTGCTCGCAGCAGTTGTCGGTGACGTCACGGTGGTGACGGTAACCCGTCCACACGGCACCGCCGTCCGAACGGTCGCGCCGAGCGGAAACGATCTGGTGACGACCGGCGTCACCACCGCTGCCAGGCCGTAGCGTGGGCACCACCATGAACTCCACCCCGACGCGACCCGTTGACGCAGCGCAGCGCAGCGCCTTCTGGCAGGACGTGCACACCGACCACGACGTCGACGGGGTGTCCTGGTGGCAGTCGGTCCCCGAGCTCTCGCTGTCACTGGTCGACGCGACAGGAGTGGGGGTCGATCGGCCGATCATCGACGTCGGGGCGGGGTGGTCCACGCTGGTCGACCACCTCCTCGAGCTGGGCTACACCGACCTGACCGCCATCGACCTGTCCACCACGGCCCTGCAGGTGGTTCGCGACCGGCTCGGCCCCGCAGGCGAGGCGGTGGTGCTCCAGATGGCCGACGTGCTCGACCTGCACCCCGCCCGCCGCTACGCCCTCTGGCACGACCGGGCCGTCTACCACTTCCTCACCGAGCCCGACGAGCGCGAGGACTACCTGGCCTCCCTCGAGCGATGCCTCGAGCCCGGTGGGCACCTCGTCGTCGCCACCTTCGGCCCTGACGGACCCACGACCTGCAGCGGACTACCCATCGTCCGGTACACCCACGCCGAGCTGGCCGCGCAGTTCCCCACCTACGAGCTGCTCGGCACCGCCGGCGACGAGCACCACACCCCGTGGGGCGCCACCCAGCAGTTCACCGCCGTGCACCTACGCCGACCCACATGAGCCCGGCCAGAGCCACCACCACAGGCAACGTGCCGAACCGCCGCGGCCACCAGGTCCGAACTGGTCCCAACAGCAGGACCCTGACCGCGCCACCCGAGCAACTAACCCGAACGAGGTAGGACCATGGTCGAGACCACCCGCACCACCGAGGACACCGCGGCCGGTGCATCAACCTTTCGGCTCATGGGCCGCGCCTTCGTCGTCCTGCGCATCTTCACCGGCCTGGTGTTCCTCAGCAACGGGCTGGCCAAGGTCACCGGGGTCCAAGACGTCGACCTGGGCTTCTTCTCCTTCACCCTCATCAACCTCGGCGGGGCCAAGGGCCTGGCCGGCGGCGCCGCGGACAGCACCTACATCGCCCCGCTCAAAGCCTTCTACAACGACGTCGTGCTCCCCAACTGGGGCTTCTTCGGGGTCTTCCTGACCATCGCCGAGCTCGCCGTCGGCCTCGGCCTCATCTTCGGTGTCGCAACCCGCCTGGCCGCGGTCGGCGGCCTCCTGCTCATCGCCCCCATCTGGGTCATGAAGTGGCACACCGGGCTGTACCTGTGGGAGTACCCCGCCGAGGACCTGCTGCCCCTCGCCCTGCTCGCCACCATCCCCGCCGGACGCATCGCCGGCCTCGACGCACGCCTCGCCCCCCGCTTCCACCACCGCTGGCCTTTCTGATAGTCGCCAGCCTCCTGCAGAGCGTGACCGGGGCCGCTTGGACGTCATCCGCGTCGCTCGTGCTGCTGACCTGGGCCCGACGTCGAAGCGGGTCGCGGTGGACCTTGCAATCGGCGACTCGTGCTGACGAGCAGGTTGCTCGCAGCGGACCGGAAGAGGGCGCGAAGGCGGATCCGCCCCGGCGGAGCTGGCGTCATGAGCGCACTGCGGCCGTCAGGGTCGTCAGCTCACCGGAATGAGGTCCGGCCGCTGAGTTCTGGACGGCTGTGCTCGGCCACGCCGATCCCGCCGTTGCTTCGTGGGACGCCTCCTGCCGGTCAACCGCGAGGGCTCGACCGGGGTTGCCACGCCTGGATGGCTCGGGCCCGGTCGCCGACCCCGCCGCAGAAGTGACAGCAGCCCGGTTCGCCCCCGAGCCGGCGGTACGGGCCCTGGCCGAGGCCGCGCGCGGCGGCCTGTTCCTGGAGCTCGGCGCCCTGCGTGCTCAGTGGTTGAGGGCGGTGCCCAGGACGGTCGGGGCGACGGGGGGCACGTTCGGCCAGGCCATCGAGGAGTGGACTGCGCTGACGTCGAACCCGGCCGCTGCGAAGGCGACCCTGGTGTCGCGGCGGATCGAGCATCCCCCGGCGGCGCGTCCCCAGACCGGCTCGAGCAGCTGCTGGAGGCGGCCGACCCAGTGCCCCGGCGGGGCGGCGACGTGCTCCAGCAGGAGCAGCCGACCGCCGGGCACCAGCACACGCCGAAGCTCCGCCAGCGCCCTGGGCGGCTGCGCCACCGAGCAGAGCACGCAGGCGCAGAGAACCGCGTCGACCGAGCCGTCAGCGAGCGGCAGGGCGTGGGCATCGGCCGAGAGCAGCGTCACCGGCACCGGGCAGGCAGCCACCCGCCCGCGGGCGAGGGCGCGCATCGAGGGGTCGGGCTCGACGGCGACCACCGACATCACGGTGGCGGGCAGGTGGGCCAGGTCGTGGCCGGGTCCGAGGCCCAGGATCAGCAGCCGACCGCGCGCGTCGGCCAGGACCGACGCGCGCAGCTCGCCGTACCCGCTGCGTTCCCCGGCTGCGGCGACGAGCCGGTAGACCTGCACGAAGACCGGGTGGGCGTGCTCACGCTCACGGCTCATGAGACCGAGCATCGTCCTCGGCACCGGGATCGGTCTCATCGTCACCGGCCCGGGCCACAGCGAACCCCTGCTCACCCTGCACAAGGCCAGCTTCATCGCCTGGGTCGCGTTGATGACCATCCACGTCCTCGGCCACCTCGGGCACGCTGCCACCGCCTCGTGGCACGACCTTCGACCCGCACCGGGCGACGCCGCCGCGAAGCACCGCGCCATCCGCGCCGGAGTCCTCGTGGTCGCACTGCTCGCGGGGGTCGCCGCCGCCACCGCCCTCATGCCCCCAGCCACCGCGTGGACCACCCCCCGCCCCACCGTCCAGGTCCACCGGTGAGACCCGCAGACGCCCAGCCACCCCGACCACCGTGCGCCGTACCCCCTGGGTTGTGGTGCTCGACCGCCACCAGAACAAGACCTCGACGTCGGGGTCTGCTGCGCGCCGGCGTCGTCGACCTACCGGTGGCGCGCGGGGCGTCGCTCAGCAGCAGCCGCTGTTGCCGGCTGCGGCGCCACAGCAGCCACCACCGGTGGCCGGGTCGGCCTCGGTGCTCGTGGCGGCCTCGGTGCTCGTGGCGGGATCGGTGCTCGTGGTGGGGTCGGTGCCCACGGTGGGGCCGGTGCTCGTGGTGGGGTCGGTGCCCACGGTGGGGCCGTCGGTCAGGACGGTGTCGACCTCGTCCGGTTGCCCGCCGTGACCGGTGGCTGACGCCGTGTCCTGGGTGGCGCAGCAGCAGTTGGTGGTCTCGGAGAGTGCGAGGTTGTTCGGGGTGGACTGCTCGGTCGTCGTCATGACGCTCCTTAGCTAGATGAATGTCGATCGATACCGACTGTGACCCCTTCAGTCGACATATGTCAAGCCCTGAGTCGACATATGTCTACCTACGTGGCAGGGTGTCGAGGTGCCCAAAGCCCTGCCGATGCTGGACACCACGGCAGCGCTGTGCTGCTCGCCAATGGCCGCGGCGCCGCTCGACGAGGCCGACGCGCTCGGCATCGCACTGCGCCTCAAGGCGCTCGCCGACCCGGTGCGGGTGCGGCTGATGTCGCTGATCTACGCCCGCGCCCAGGACGGGATCTGCACCTGCGACCTGGCCCCGGCGGTGGGGGTCAGCGAGGCGACCGTGAGCCACCACCTCAAACAGCTCCGCGAGGCCGGGCTGATCGAGGGCACCCGCAAGGGCACCAACAACTACTACCGCCCGCGCCCTGAGTCCCTGGCCGCGCTGTGCCAGATCCTCAACCCCCGCTGCTCCTGCTGACACCACCTCCACATCACCACCCGGGACACCCCTGACCCGGCCCCGACCGGGATCGCAGCAGATCGGCGGGGTCGCGGGTGGCGTGGTGCAGCTCCACCGTCGGACGTCGCCCCCGCCGCACGGGGCCCCGACGGAGGCTGCGGGCTAGGACTGGCGAGCGGCGCGGGCCCGGGCGGCCTCGTCCTTGGCCCACAGCGCGTCGTCGAGCGCGCGCAGCGCCAGGATGTGCTTCTCGGCCTCGTCCTCGGTGTAGAACCACCGCGACACCTCGGCCTCGTCCGTGCCGACCAGGGTGCTGACCCGGTACACGCCGGACCAGCGGCCGTCGTGCTCCACGATCTCCGTCGTCACCCAGAAGGTCCCGTAGTCGGTGGGCCGGGACTGGGGCACGTAGTCACTCACACCCTCCATCTTGACCCAGGCCGCGCACCCGCCGCGCGCCACCCCGTCAGCCGAACACCGGCGGGCGGCGCTCGAGGAACGCGCGCACCCCCTCACGGCCGTCCGCGCTGGCCGCGCAGGCCGCGATGGAGGCGGCCTCGGCGGGCAGGTGCTCGCCCAGCGTCCGGCCGTCGGAGTCGCGCAGCAGCGCCTTGATCGCGGCGTGCGAGCCCCGCGGCCCGGCGGCCAGCGCGACGGCGACCGCGAGCGCTGTGGACCGCACCTCGTCGTCGGGCACCAGGCGGGTGAGCATCCCCCAGGCGTGCGCCTGCTCCCCCTCGACCACGGTGTCGGTCAGCAGCACGTCGCGCGCCCGCGCCACGCCGATCAGCCGCGGCAGGCTCCACGACATCCCGCCGTCGGGGGAGAACCCGATGCCGGGGTAGGCCGGGCGGAACCGGGTGCCGGGTCCGCCCACGATGACGTCGGCCGCCAGCGCCGTGCTCATCCCGGCGCCGGCCGCCCACCCGGTGACGGCCGCGACCACGGGCACGTCCGTGGCCACCAGCGCGAGCAGGAACCGGTGGAACGAGGTGGCCAGGTCACCGACGAGCTGCTGGGGGTCGGTGGCCGAGCCGAAGGCGCTCACGTCGCCCCCGGTGCAGAAGCTGGCCCCGCCCCCGTGCAGCAGGACCGCGCCGATGCCGGACGTGTCGCCCGCCAGGGTGGCCGCCACCTCGGCGAGGACGGGCCCGTCGAGGGAGCCGGCCCGGCCGGGCACCGAGATGGCGCAGTGCAGCACACCGTCGTCCAGGATCAGGGAACTGTCGCTCATGAGGCTCCTCAGCTTCGTCGCGGCCGCACGTGCGGACCGTGTCGTTCCGGCTTTGCGGCGGTGTGTGACCTGCTGCACAGTGCACTACATGAGCATCCTGGGCACGCGGGTCGTGCGCACCGAGGACCCCAAGTTCCTCACCACGGGCGGTACCTACACCGACGACCTGGTCGAGCCCGCGCTCGTCGGAGCGCTGCACCTCACCCTGGTGCGCTCCCCGGCCGCGCACGGCCGCATCGTCTCCGTCGACGTGTCCGACGCCCTGGCGGCACCCGGGGTGGTCGCGGTGGTCACCGCCGCCGACCTCACCGAGCTGGCGCCCATCCCGTCCGGGCTGCCGATGTTCAACCCGGAGATGCTGCGCCCGTGGCTCGCCTCGGAGGTGGTGCGCTTCGTCGGCGAGCCCATCGCCGCCGTCCTCACCGAGCAGCGCTACCAGGGCGAGGACGCCGCCGAGCTGGTGGCCGTGGACATCGAGAGCCTGCCCGCCGTCATCTCGCTGTCCGACGCCGCCTCCGACACGACGGTGCTGTTCCCCGCAGCCGGCACCAACACCGTGTGCACCTTCGGCGAGCCCACCCCGGCCGACTTCTTCGACGGCTGCGAGGTGGTGGTCACCCAGGACACCGTCAACCAGCGCGTGGCCCCGGTCCCGCTGGAGACCCGCGCCGCCTCGGCCGTGTGGGGCGAGGACGGCCGGGTGACCCTGTGGTGCTCCAACCAGGGCGCCCAGCAGGTCAAGGCGCAGGTCTCGGGCTGGCTCGGGATCGACCCGGAGACGGTGCACGTGAAGACCCCGGACGTCGGTGGCGGCTTCGGCGCGAAGATCGGGGCGGACCCGGAGTTCGCCCTGGTCGCGTGGCTGGCCCGGCACACCGGCCGGGCCGTGCGGTGGGCGGAGAGCCGCTCGGAGAACCTCACCGGACTGGTGCACGGCCGGGGCCAGGACCAGAAGGTCACCATCGGCGGGAGCCGGGACGGGAAGGTCACCGCCTACGCGCTGGAGATCCTGCAGGACGCCGGCGCCTACCCCCGCTCCGGCGCCGTGCTGCCCACCCTGACCATGCTCATGGCGCCGGGGGTGTACGCCATCGACGCCGTGCACGCCAGCGCCCGCAGCGTGGTCACCAACGCCACCTCCACCGCTGCCTACCGTGGCGCCGGCCGACCCGAGGCCACGGCCGCCATCGAGCGGGCCATGGACGTCTTCGCCGCCGAGATCGGCATGGACGCCACCGAGGTCCGCCGGATCAACCTGCTGGCCCCCTTCGACGCCCCGCACGCCAACGGGACCGGAGCCACCTACGACTCCGGCAACTACGTCGGCGCGCTGGACACCCTGCTCGCCGGCGCCGACTACGCCGCCCTGCGCAGCGAGCAGGCCGCCCGTCGCGACCGGGAGGACGTCCGCCAGCTCGGCATCGGGGTGAGCGTGTACGTCGAGATCACCGGCGCAGCCCCCAGCGGCACCGGGGAGGAGGCGCAGGTGGAGGTGCACGCCGACGGCACCGCCACCGTGCTCACGGGCACCTCTCCGCACGGGCAGGGCCACGGGACCGCCTGGGCGATGCTCGCCAGCGACCGGCTCGGCATCCCGATGGACAAGATCACGGTGATCCACGGTGACACCGACCTGGTGCCCTCGGGCGGCGGGACGATGGCCTCCCGCAGCCTGCAGCAGGGCGGCGCGGCGGTGCACCAGGCGGCCGGCGAGCTCGTCGAGCTGGCCCGCAAGCGCGCCGCCGAGGTGCTCGAGGCCAACCCCGACGACATCGTGGTCGACGCGGCGTTCGGTGGCCTCAAGGTCGCCGGGACCGACGTCGGCGTCACCTACGCCGACCTCGCCGCCGAGGACGCCTTGCTGGTGCGGACCACCTTCACGGCCAACGCCCCGACCTTCCCCTTCGGCGCCCACCTGGCCGTGGTGGAGGTCGACACCGGCACCGGCAAGGCCGTCCTGCAGCGCGTGGTCACCGTCGACGACGCCGGCCGGGTGCTCAACCCGCTGCTCGCGGAGGGCCAGCGGCACGGCGGGATCGCCCAGGGTGCCGCGCAGGCGCTGTTCGAGGAGGTCCTCTACGACGCCGACGGCAACCCGCTGACCTCCACCCTGGCCGACTACCCCATCCCGTCGGCGGCCGAGCTGCCCAGCTTCGAGCTGCTGGACATGGCCACCGAGACCCCGATGAACCCGTTGGGGGCCAAGGGGATCGGCGAGTCCGGCACGGTCGGCTCCACCCCCGCCATCCAGAGCGCGGTGATCGACGCCGTGTCCCACCTGGGTGTGCGCCACATCGACATGCCCACCACCCCGGAGAAGGTCTGGCTCGCCCTGCAGGCCGCCGCCGGCACAGCCGCTCGTGAAGGAGCCCACGCCTGATGGACGTCACCATGACCGTGAACGGGGTGGAGTCCACCCGCGACGTGGAGGCCCGCACCCTGCTGGTGCACCACCTCCGCGAGAACCTCGACCTGCGGGCGGCCAACGTCGGCTGCGACACGTCCTCCTGCGGGGCCTGCACCGTGCTGCTCGACGGCGAGGCCGTGAAGAGCTGCACCGTGCTCGCGGCCCAGGCCGCCGGCTCCGAGGTCACCACCGTGGAGGGTCTCGCCGCCGCCGACGGCACGATGCACCCCGTGCAGGCCGCGTTCCGCGCCGAGCACGGCCTGCAGTGCGGGTTCTGCACACCCGGCATGGTGATGGCCACGGTCAGCCTGCTGCGGGACAACCCCTCCCCCACCGAGCGCCAGGTGCGGGAGGGGCTGGAGGGCAACCTCTGCCGCTGCACCGGCTACCACAACATCGTCCGCGCGGCCCTGGCCGCTGCCGAGACCCAGAAGCCGGTGTCCGCGTGATCCCCGCCGGCTTCGACTACGTCCGCGCCGAGAGCGCGGAGCACGCCCTGGCCCTGCTGGCCGAGCACGGCGACGAGGCCAAGCTCCTCGCCGGCGGGCACTCCCTGCTGCCGCTGATGAAGCTGCGCCTGGCCGTGCCCGGGGTGCTGGTGGACATCGCCCACATCGACGAGCTCCGCTACATCCGCGTCGAGGGGGACGAGGTGGCCATCGGGGCGCTCACCCGCGACCGTGAGCTCGAGCGCTCCGAGCTGCTGCAGTCCGAGGTGCCGCTGCTCGCCCACGTCGCCGCGCAGGTGGGCGACCCCCAGGTCCGCGCCCGCGGCACCCTGGGTGGTTCGCTGGTGCACGGCGACTCCGCCTCCGACCTGCCCACGGCCGTCCTCGCCCTCGGCGGGAGCCTCGTGATCCAGGGACCCGCGGGCACCCGGACCGTCGCGGCCGGGGACTTCTTCCAGGGCTTCTTCACCACCGCCGTCGGCGAGGACGAGCTGCTCACCGAGATCCGGCTGCCCCGAACCGGCGGGCTCGGCTGGGCGTACGAGAAGTTCACCCGCCGCGCCAACGACTGGCCGATCGTCTCCGCCGCCGTCGTCGACGGGCGGGTGGCGCTGGCGAACTCCGGGCCCACGGTGCTGCGCGCGGCCGCGACCGAGGCGGCCCTGGCCTCCGGGGCGTCGAACGCCGACGCCGCCGCCGTCGCCGACGAGGGCACCAGCCCGTCGGCCGACATGCACGGCGGCGTCGAGTACCGCCGCCACCTCACCCGCACCCTCGTGGGCCGCGCCCTGGACACCGCGAGCGCGTAGGGCTGCGGCCGCACGGCGCACCCCGCTAGCGTCGGACCCGTGCCCGACCGCCCGCGCGACCCCGCCGGACGGCCGCTCAACGCCCGACCGCGCGACGAGCTCGGTCGGCCGCTGCCGCTCGGGTCGGTCGGCGTGCCCCGCATCGACGAGTCGGTCGTGCTCGCCCCCGGCGACGCGCTCGAGCAGGCTCAGCGGTTGCTCGACAGCGGACGGCCGTTCCACGCGCACGAGGTACTGGAGGGCGCCTGGAAGCAGGCCCCGGACGCCGAGCGCGAGCTCTGGCAGGGCCTCGCCCAGCTCGCCGTCGGCCTCACGCACCTGCTGCGCGGCAACACCTCCGGCGCGCGCACCGTCCTGGTGCGTGGTCGCGACCACGTGCAGCGCCACGCTGCGGACCCGCCGCACGGCATCGACGCCGACGGGCTCGTCCGCTGGGCCGACGAGGTGCTCGCCGGACGACACACCCACCCGCCCCGGCTGCGCTGAACCGCCCGCGCGCCGCCAGGATGGGTCCATGACCACACCTGCCCCGCCGCGCCGGGCCGACCCGCTCCGCTGGGGGATCCTCGGCACCGGCGACATCGCCTCGTCCTTCGTCACCGACCTGGCCCGGCTGGACGACCACGTGGTCGCCTCGGTGGGCTCGCGCAGCGCCACCGCGGCCGACGCCTTCGGGGAGCGGCACGGCCTCCCCCGGCGGCACGGTTCCTACGCCGCGCTGGTCGAGGACGACGGGGTCGACGTGGTCTACGTCGCCACCCCGCACCCGTTCCACCGGGAGAACGCGCTGCTCGCGATCGCTGCCGGCAAGCACGTGCTCGTGGAGAAGCCGTTCGCGCTCAACGCCACCCAGGGGCGGGAGGTGTTCGCCGCGGCGCGGGCCCGGGGGGTGTTCGTCATGGAGGCCATGTGGACCCGCTTCCTGCCGTGGGTGGTCGACCTGCTCGACCTGGTCGTCGCCGGCACCCTGGGCGAGCTCACCGCGGTCAGCGCCGAGTTCGGGGTGCTCTTCGCGCCCGACCCGTCGTCACGGCTGATGGCCCCCGAGCTCGGCGGTGGCTCGCTGCTCGACCTCGGGGTGTACCCCCTGTCCTTCGCGTGCCTGCTGCTCGGGGCCCCCGAGACGCTGACCGCGGTGAGCGTGCCGACGGCCACGGGCGTGGACGCCCACACCTCCGTGCTGATGACGCACGCCGGCGGCACGCAGGCCCTGGTGTCGAGCTCGATGATCGCCGCGCACGCCAACCGGGCCACGGTGGTGGGCACCCAGGGGCGCGTCGAGGTGGACCCGCCGTTCTTCACCGCGGGCGGGTTCGACCTCACCGTGGGCGGGACCACGAGCCGCCGCGAGCACCCCGACGACGGGACGGGCCTGCGCCACCAGGCCGTGGAGGTGGCCCGCTGCGTGCGGACCGGGCTGACCGAGAGCCCCCACCGGACGCACGCCGACACCCTCGTGGTGCTGGACGCCATGGACGACGTCCGCCGGCAGATCGGGCTGCTCTACCCGGGCGAGTGACACCCCGTCCGGGCGACCCGAACGGTCACCCTCCCCCACCGTCAACCGTCCACCTGGGACGGCCGTGACGGGGATGAAACGGACAGTGGTACACCAATTCCCGCGATCAGGTCACGGATGGGTCTCGACTGGCCGAGGGGTCCCCCACGGTGGGGACGGGAGGGGTCGCCCGGGGCTACAACTGACCGTCCGCGTGTACCAGATCACAGAGTGGTGGTCCCATGTCCTCCGCAGTTGCCACGCCGCCGACCCCCCGGCGCGCACCCTCCCCGATGTCCCGCCTGTGGGACCGCGAGCTCGAGCACTACCCCCCCGACCGCGCCCGGTACACCAGCCTGGCCATCGTCGTGCTCACCACCGTCGTCCTCTACTACCAGCTCTACCTGGCCGGCGCCGTGGCGACCCAGATCATCTCCGGCTTCGGGATGTCGTTCGTCTACTACGTGAACATCAGCGTGGTCGGCTACATCTTCGGCGCGGCGGCCTCGGTGGCCGCCGGCCTGGCCGACCGGTACGGACGCGCGAACATCGTCACGGTGGGGCTGCTCATCACGGGCCTGCTCTGCCTGTTCGGCATCCCCGCGGCCAGCACCAAGCTCGAGTTCGCGATCGTCTTCATCGCCATCGGCTTCGTCGAGGGCATCATCCTCGTGGCCACGCCCGCCCTGGTCCGCGACTTCAGCCCGCAGCTCGGGCGCGCCTCGGCCATGGGCTTCTGGACCCTCGGTCCGGTGCTCGGCAGCCTGGTCGTCAGCATCGTGGTGACCAACACCGTCGACCGGCTGGGTTCCTGGCAGGACCAGTACGTCATCTGCGGCATCGTCGGCATCGTCGTGTTCATCATCGCGCTGGTGGGGCTGCGCGAGCTCTCCCCGGGGCTGCGCGACCAGCTCATGGTCAGCGAGCGCGACCGGGTGCTCGTCGAGGCCCGCGCGAAGGGCCTGGACACCGAGGCCATCACCTCGCACGGCTTCCGGCAGGTGCTCAAGCTCGACGTCATCGGCTCCGCCTTCGCCATCAGCGTGTTCCTCATCATCTACTACGTGGCCGTGGGCTTCTTCCCCATCTACTTCGAGACCGTGTTCGGCTTCTCGTCCTCGCAGGCGAACTCCCTGGGCAACTGGCTGTGGAGCTTCGACGCCGGGGCGCTGCTCATCGTCGGCTGGCTCTCCGACAAGCTCCGGGTCCGCAAGCCGTTCATGATCGTCGGCGCGGTGGGCTCGATCATCTTCACCCTGCTCTTCGCGTCCAAGGCCACCCAGCCCGACACCAGCTACACCACGTTCGTCGTGCTGCTGTCGCTGCTCGCGGTGTTCCTGGGTGTCGCGTACGCGCCGTGGATGGCGAGCTTCACCGAGACCGTCGAGCGGCACAACCCCGCGCTCATCGCCTCCGGCCTCGCGGTGTGGGGCCTCGTGATCCGCATCGTCATCGCGGTGTCGGTCTTCTTCGTCCCCCTCGTCGTGCACTCGGTCACCCCGCTCGTGGAGAAGGGGCCGCAGGTCTCCGCGCTCGCCGCGAAGTACGCCCCCGAGCTGGCCACCGCGGCCAAGCTCAGCCCGGCCACCGCAGCCGGTCTCGCGGCGACGCCCACCAACCCGACCGTGCAGGCCACGGCGGTCAGCGAGCTCTCCGGCCAGAGCGTGACCGACGTGGTCAAGGTGATCACCCTCGGTGCGCAGTACTCCGACCAGCTCGCCACGGCCGCGACGCTCGACGTGGCGACCCAGACGGCGCTGCTGACCAACCCCACCGACCAGGCCAGCCAGGCCAAGGCGGTCGGGGAGATCGCCAAGGGCCTCGGGATCGACCCCGGGGCGGCGATCGCCAAGCTGCAGGCGCTCGCGACCGTCCCGCCCGCCGACCTGGTCTTCCTCGCCACCTCGGCCGCACCGGTCCAGGCGGCGGCGGCGGACCTCACCGCGCTCGGGGCCGTCCCCTCGTCCGACCTCGCGTACCTGCAGGCCAACGGGGCCGAGGTGCAGCAGGCCGCCGCCGACTCGCCGACCCAGTGGAAGCACTACTTCTGGATCGGTGCGCTCGGCCAGCTGGTGTTCATCCCGCTGGTGTTCGTCATGGCCGGCTTCTGGGACCCCCGCAAGGCCCGCCGTGAGCAGGAGGCCCACGAGGTCTGGCTGACCGAGGAGCTCGCCAAGCTCGACAGGCTCGAGAAGGTCTGACGTCCGGACCCGCTGCAGCACGACGACGGCCCGGTACCCGCAGGGGTGCCGGGCCGTCGCCGCACCCGGACCGCACGCTCCCGCAGGTCCGGCCCTAGGTTCACGGCGTGCACGAGCTGACCGTCCGACCACGCCGCGCCGCGGACCTCCCCGCCCTGGTCGAGGTCCTCCGTGCGGTGCACACCCAGGACGGCTACCCCACGGTGTGGCCGCTCGACCCGGCCGCCTGGCTCGACCCGCCCGGGCTGCTCCGGGCGTGGGTGGCCGAGGCGTCGGGCGTGGTGGTGGCGCACGGCGCGCTCAAGGACGACGTCGATGGTGTGCGCTGGGTGTCGCGGCTGTTCACCGACCCGGCCGTCCGGGGGTCCGGCGCCGCCGGCGCGCTGCTCGACGTCGCGGTTGCCGCGAACGGTCCCGGGCTGCTGCTCGACGTGGTCGACGACGCGTCCGGCGCGATCGGCTTCTACGAGCGCCGTGGGTGGCGGCTGCTGGAGCGGCGGGCGGCCACGTGGCGCGACGCCCGGGGTGGGAGCCCCCTCGTGCGGGTGTACACCGCCCCCGTCAGTGGGCGGGGTTCAGGGCGGCCATGACGAGGTCGTCGTGCCAGGTGCCGTCCCACCGGAGCGCGTCGCGGCGGCGACCCTCGAGGACGAACCCGGCCTTCTCGTAGGCCCGCTGGGCCCGGGGGTTGAACGCGAAGACCGACAGCTCGACCCGGTGCAGGCCCAGCTCGCCGAAGGCGTGCTCGAGCACGAGCCGGGTGACCTCGGTGCCGTACCCGCGGCCCCAGTGCTCCGGCAGCAGCCACACCCGGTACCCGGCGCTGAAGCTGTCGAGGTCGATCTCGTTCAGCACGGCCTCGCCCACGAACTCCCCGTCCGTCGCGCGGTGCACGGACCAGTCGAGGCGGTCGGGCTGCTCGGCCCGGGTGCGCAGCCAGCGCTCGACCTCGGCGCGGGCGAACGTGACGTGGGTGCCCGTCAGGCGGCCGATCTCGGGGTCCGCCAGGCCGACGAGGTAGGGCTCGAGGACATCGGCGGTGAGCGGCCGCAGCTCCACCTGTGAACGATTTCTCGCCTCCTGGGTCGAGAAATCACGCACGGGCGAGCGCAGCTCGTACGTCGGCCACGAGCAGGTCGGGGACCTCGAGGGCGGCGAAGTGCCCGCCCCGGTCGTGCTCGGTCCAGCCGACGATGTTCTCCGTCTGCTCCGCGAAGCGCCGCACCGGCAGGAACAGGTCGTGCGGGAACACCGAGACCGAGGTGGGGACGGTGCCCACCCCGTGCGGGCCGCCACCGTGGACGGTCTCCCAGTACAGCTGGGCCGACGATCCGGCGGTGCCCGTCAGCCAGTAGAGCATCACGTTGGTGAGCAGGTCGTCGGCCTCGATGGTCGACGCCGGATCGGTCCAGTCGTGGAACTTCTCCGCCACCCACGCCAGCTGCCCGACGGGCGAGTCGTGCAGCGCGTAGGACAGCGTGACCGGTCGGGTGCTCTGCTGGCGGTGGTAGCCGGAGAGCTCGCGCTCGAAGCGCCGGTTGTGGGCGTTGCGGCGTCGCTCCTCCGTGCTGAGGTCGACACCGGCCGGTGGACGGGTGACGAGCATGTTCACGTGCACCCCGAGGACGTGCTCGGGATCGACCCGGCCGACCGCGCGCGAGACGTGGCTGCCCCAGTCGCCACCCTGCGCGCCGTAGCGGTCGTACCCCAGCCGCGCCATCAGCTCGGCGAGCGCGCGGGCCATCCGGTCCACGCCCCAGCCCGGCTCCACCAGGGGTGAGGAGAACCCGTACCCGGGCAGGGAGGGCGCGACGACGTGGAAGGCGTCGGCCGGGTCCCCGCCGTGCTCCCGGGGATCGGTGAGCGGTCCGAGGACACCGAGCAGCTCGACGACCGAGCCCGGCCACCCGTGCGTGAGCAGCAGCGGGGTGGCCCCCGGCTCCGGGGAGCGCACGTGCAGGGCGTGGACGCGCTGCCCGTCGATGGTCGTGGTGACCTGCGGGACCCGGTTCAGCCGCGCCTGCTGCGCCCGCCAGTCGTAGCCGTGACGCCAGTGCTCGACCAGGGTGCGCAGCTCGGTGGCCGGCATCCCGCGCTCCCAGCCGACACCGGGCAGCTCGGCGGGCCATCGGGTCCGGTCGAGCCGCGCGTGCAGGTCGTCGAGCTGCGCCTGCGGGACGTCGACGGTGAACGGGTGGACGGCGCGGTCGTCGGTCACGTCCTCGACGCTAGTGCCCGTCCCCCCGGTCGGGTCAGCCGCGCAGCCCCGCCCGAGCCACGGAGAGACCGGTCCGCACCCCCAGCCGGCCGTCACCGAGGCCCAGCTCCACCACGTCGTCGAACACCCGCTGGCTGCCCCGCGCGGCTGTGATCCCGGCGTCCACCACCCACGGCCACCGGCTCAGCCGGGCGAGGGCGTCGGTGTGGCGCAGGTGCACCCCCAGGGCTCGGCGCAGCGCCCGCCGGTAGGACCGACCCGGGTCGACCCCACCGGCCGCGGCGGCCCCGGCCAGCGCACCGGAGAGCACGGCGTAGAAGATCCCCTCCCCCGTCACCGGGTTGATGAGCCCCGCGGCGTCCCCGACCAGCAGCACCCGGCCGTCGGGGGTGCGCACCCGGCCGGTCGAGAGCGGCAGGCGGTGCGCCCGCAGCTGGGTGGGTTCGGCGTCGGGCAGCAGCTCGTGCAGCCGGGTCAGCAGGTGCTCCCGGGTGGGTGGTGTCCCGGTGAGCACCTCGCCGTAGCCGACGTTCGCACGGCCGTCACCGATCGGGAACGCCCACGCGTACGCCGGCCAGTGCTGCGCGGTGAGGCTCAGCAGCTGCTCACCGTCGGGCCACGGGCCGCTCGGGGCGTAGCCGCGGATCGCCAGCGCCACGGTCCCCGGCCGCGGGGGCGGGGCGACCGCCCGACGGACCACCGACTCCGCTCCGTCCGCGGCGACCAGGACGTCCCCGACGAGGCCGTCCACGTCCACCCCGTCCGCGGTCACCGTGACCTCGCGCGCCCGGTGGTGCACGGGCTGCGCCCCGGCAGCGATCGCCGCGTCCCGCAGCCGGGCGTCGAGCACGGCACGCGGCACCACCCACCCCGGGCGCCCGGTCGCCCGTCGCGCCACGGCCCCACCGGGTGCGGTCAGCCGCAGGGTGCGCACCGGTGCGCTGCCGCCGGTCAGCGCGTCGACGTCCACCCCGAGCACGGACAGCACGTCCAGGGCCTGCGGAGCCACGCCGTCCCCGCACACCTTGTCCCGGGGGAACTCCGCCTTGTCGATCAGCAGCACCTGAGCCCCGGCGCGGCGGGCGGCGAGCGCGGCGGCGGACCCGGCCGGCCCCGCGCCCACCACCAGCACCCTCGTGGCAGCGCTCACCCCGCCAGCCGGTCCACCACGCGGCCGAACACCCACGGAGCCGCGGCGGCCGCGGGGACGACGCCCCGGGCCAGGACCGAGCGCCGGGCGGCCAGCAGCCCCCCGGTGAGCACCCGGTAGGGCCGTGACACCCGGCGCCACTCGCGCTCGTAGCGCTGCGGGTCCCCGGCCACCAGGCACTGCACGAGCACCCGTGACGACCCCACGGCCACCGCGATCCCCTCGCCCGTCAGCGCGTCCACGTAGCCGGCGGCGTCGCCCACCAGCAGCACCCGACCGGCGACCCGGCGGCGGACGTCCTGGCGCAGCGGTCCGGCCCCGCGCACCGCCGACGCGGGCTCCGCGCCGTCGATCCGCTCGCGCAGCGCGGGGAACGCGGCGAGCTGGTCGTCGTAGGAGCCACGGGTCGAGGTCAGCACGGCCACGCCGACCGTGTCCGGGCCGACCGGCGTCACGTACGCCTCGCCCACCCCTCCCCAGGTGACCTCCACGGTGTCGGTCCACGGGGCGAGGGCGTAGTGCCGGCGCAGGCCCCAGCGCGGCTGCGACGACGGTCGGGCCAGCCCCAGCGCAGCGCGGACGGGCGAGTGCAGCCCGTCGGCGGCCACCAGCCAGCGCGCGCGGAGCCCCCCGGCGACGACGTGGTCGGGGTGCTGGACGACCTCCTCCGCCGCGCCCTCGAGCACCTCCACCCCGGCTGCGAGCACCGCCCGGTGCAGGTGCGCGTGCAGCGAGGTGCGGCGGACCCCGCGGCCCGGGCCGGACCGGAAGCGGGTGACCGCCACCGTCTGCCCCTGCCGGTAGGTGATGCCCGCGATGTCGGCGCCCGGCGGGTCCACCCCGAGCTCGCGCAGCCCCCGCAGAGCCGCGGGCATCAGCCCCTCGCCGCAGGCCTTGTCCCCGTCGCCGGCCCGCTTGTCCAGCACGGTGACGCGGAGTCCGGCCCGTGCGGCGTGCAGCGCGGTCACCAGGCCGGCGGGCCCGCCACCGACCACCAGGACGTCACGCACCGGCGCCCACCACGCTGTCCAGCGCCCGCGCCTCGGTCCGGATCCGCACCGTGAGCAGCGCAGCGTTGGCCGCGGTGAACACGACCGCCGTCAGCCACGCCGAGTGCGCCAGCGGCAGCGCGAGACCCTCCACGACCACGGCCACGTAGTTGGGGTGGCGCAGGAAGCGGTACGGCCCCCCACCGACGAGCGGCAGCCCGGGGACGATGACCACCCGGGTGTTCCACTGCGGGCCCAGGGTGCGGATGCACCACCAGCGCAGTCCCTGCGCGGCCAGGACCAGCACCACCATCGGCCAGCCCAGCGCGGGGACGAACGGCCGGTCCAGGGCGAGCACCTCCACGATGCAGCCGACCAGCAGCGCCGTGTGCAGGACCACCATCACCGGGTAGTGGCCGAAGCCGGTCTCCACCCCACCCCGCTCCAGCGCCCAGGCGAGGTTCCGCTTGGCCACCACCAGCTCGAACAGCCGCTCGAGCCCCACCGCGAGCACGAGCACGACGTAGGCGGTCACCACTGGACGAGGACCAGCTCGGAGCAGAAGCCGGGGCCCATGGCCATCACAACGCCCCAGTCGCCGGGGTCCGCCGGGCGTTGATCCAGGGTGTCGCGCAGCACGTGCAGCACCGAGGACGAGGACAGGTTCCCGATGTCGCGCAACGAGTCCCACGTGAGCGCGAGCTCGTACCGGTCCACTCCCAGCACCTCCTGGATGGCCTCGATGACCTTGGGCCCCCCGGGGTGGCTGACCCACCGCGCCACGTCGGAGACGTCGAGGTCGTGGTCCTTCAGCAGCCCGCGCACGTCGTCGCCGAGGTAGGTGCGCACCAGCTCCGGCACCTCCGCCCCCAGCACGATCGTCAGCCCCGAGGTGCCGATGTCCCAGCCCATCGCACGGGAGGTGTCGGGGTAGAGGTGCGAGCGGGTGTCCACCACGCGCGGACCGACCGCCTCGCGGGCGGACCCCGCCGCCACCACCGCCGCCGCCCCGTCGCCGAACAGGCCGGAGGCGATCATGTTCGCCACCGACGGGTCCTGGCGCTGCAGGGTCAGCGAGCACAGCTCCACGCTGACGAGCACGGCCACCTCGTCCGGGGCACCGCGCAGGTAGTCGTGCAGCCGGCTGATCCCCGCAGCCCCCGCCACGCACCCCAGACCGAACAGCGGCACCCGCTTCACGTCGGGCCGCATGCCCAGCCGGGCGGCGATCCTGGCGTCCAGCGAGGGCACCGCCAGCCCGGTCACGGTGGTGGAGACGAGCAGGTCGACGTCGCTGACCCCGAGCCCGGCCTCGGCCAGCGCCCCCGACACCGCCCGGGCCCCGAGGTCCACGGCCACCTCGAGGAACGCGTCGTTGGCGGCGGTGAAGCTGGTGAGCTCCCGGTACTGCTCCAGCGGGATCGCGAGGTGCCGGGTGGCCACCCCCGCGTTCGCGTGCAGGCGCTGGGCCACCCGGCGGGAGCGGTCGTCGGGCAGGCACAGCTCACCGAACAGCGCCGTCAGCTCCGCCTGCGGGTAGTGGTGCTCGGGCAGGACACCGTGCACCGCGGCGAGGGTCGTCACCCGGCTGACGCTACGTGCGCCGCGTTACCTTCACCCGATGGTGCGTGCGCTGGCGGGGTCGTGCCACCCCGGACCGACCGTGGCGGTGACCCTCGTCGGGGTGCTGCTGGGTGCCGGAGCGGGGCTGGGCGCGGTTCCGCTGGCCCTGCTCGGGGCGGCCGTGCTGAGCGGGCAGCTCTCCGTCGGCTGGTCCAACGACGCGGTGGACGCCGAGCGCGACGCGGGGGTGGGACGGACGGACAAGCCGGCGGCGGCCGGGCGGGTGGGGCGGGTGGTGCTGTGGCGCGCAGCGGTGCTCGCGGCCGCGGCCACGGTGGTGCTGTCGGTGGCCCTGGGGGTCTCGGCCGGGGTCGCGCTGCTCCTGCTGCCGGTGGCGGGATGGGCCTACAACCTGGGCCTGAAGGGCACCTGGTTCTCCGGCGCGGCCTACGCGGTGGGCTTCGCCGGGCTCCCCGCCGGGGTCTTCCTGGCGGCGGGACCGGTCGTGCCGGTGTGGGCGCCGGTCGCGGGGGCCCTGCTGGGCCTCGGTGCGCACGTGGCGAACGTGCTGCCCGACCTGGCCGACGACGAGGCCACCGGCGTGCGCGGGCTGCCCCACCGGATCGGGGTCCGAGCCTCGGCCGTGCTGCTGGCGGTGTCCCTCGGCGCGGCGTCGGTGCTCGCCGCGCTGGGTCCACCCGGCGACCCCGGGGTGCCGCGGCTGGTCGGTGCGGCGGTGGCGGTGGTCACAGCCGTGGTGCTCGCGGTCGCGGTGGCGCGCAGGCCGGACAGCCGTGCCGCGTTCCCCGCCGTGCTGGTGCTCGCCGTGCTCACCGTGGTGCTGGTGGTCGTCGGGGCCTGAACCGACCGAGCGCGCGACCAGGGAGCCCGGTCAGGCGCGGTGGTGCGCCGGGGTGCCCGGACCGAGGTGCTCGCTGTGCCGGAGGGCGTCGGCGACGAGCTGGGTGACGTGCTCGTTGGCCACCTGGTAGAGCACCTGGGTGCCGTGGCGCCGGGTGGTGACCAGCCGCGCCATCCGGAGCTTGGCCAGGTGCTGGGAGACCGCGCCGTTGCGCTTGCCCACGGCCTCGGCCAGCTCGTTGACCGAGAGCTCGCCGGCGGCGAGGGCCCGGAGCAGCTGCACGCGGGTCACGTCGGCCAGCAGCCGGAACACCTCGACGGCCAGGGCGACCTGCTCGTCGTCCGGCGACACTTGCATTGAATCCACGTCCATGCGTAGATAGTTGCACACGTGGACGTTTCCACGACAGCACCCCCCAACCGACCACACCCCGAGGAGCACCCGTGACCACCCCCCTGCACACCGAGCACGAGCACACCCACGACGACGGCACCGCCCACGAGCACCCGCACGGCGAGGGTCACCACGAGGCGGGCACGGTGGAGCACCACGCCCACGAGCACGGCCACCCCGAGGACACCGAGCACGCCGACCACCAGCACCCGCACGCCCACGAGCACGGTGCGGAGCACCACGCCCACTGAGCACCGTCAGCACCACGGCGGCCCCGGGACCCTGTTGCGGGGTCCCGGGGCCGTCGGTGTCGACCTCAGGGCAGGAGCACGATCTTGCCGTGGGTGTGGTTCCCCTGGATCGAGCGGTGCGCCGCGGCGGACTCCGCCAGCGGGAAGGTGCCGGCCACGGTCACCTCGAGCTGCCCCTCCTCGACCAGCGCGACGAGCTCGAGGCGCGCCGCGTCCCGGATCGCGGTGCCCGGGTCGGCGCCCGGCCCCCCACCGAGGGCCTTGATCCCGTCCCCCGCCGCGCGGGCGAACGCCGCGATGGTGGCGATGCGGCTGCGGTCGGCCACCAGCTCCAGCGAGGCGTCGACGGCCTCGTCGCTGCCCACGCAGTCCAGCGCGACGGTCACGTCCTCGCTCAGCTCGCGCACCCGCTCCACCAGGCCTTCGCCGTACTCGACCGGGGTGACGCCGTAGCGCTGCAGGGCCGCGTGGTTGCCGACGCCGGCGGTGCCGATGACGTGGGCTCCCCGGGCCTTGGCGATCTGCACGAGCAGCAGCCCGACCCCGCCCGCGGCGCCGTGCACCAGCACGGTGTCGCCGTGGCCCACGCCCGTGGCTTCGAGCATGTGCACGGCGGTGGTGCCGGCCAGCATGATCCCGGCGGCCTCCTCGAAGCTCAGCACCGCGGGCTTGGGCACGATCTCCGTGCCCTCGACCAGCAGCTGGGCGGCGTAGGCCCCCTGCGCGCGGTAGACGATGACCTCGTCGCCCACCTGCACCGGACCCCCGGGGCCCTCGGCGCCCTCGCCCACCGCGCGGACCACCCCGGCGGCCTCGAAGCCCAGCCGCATCGGGAGCTGGGAGGGGTTCTCGCCGTACATGCCGCCGTAGAGCTTGTGGTCCACGGGGTTCACACCCGCGGCGCGCACGTCGACCAGCACCTGGCCCGGACCGGGCTCCCCCAGCTGCTCGTCTCGAACTTCCAGGACCTCGGGGCCGCCGAAGGCGGTCGCCACCACGTAGGACGTCATGCCCGGTCCAACCAGGGCGGACGTGGCGGTGTTCCGCCGTCGCCACGACCACCCCCGCTGCGGTGCGCGGGTCTGCCGCCCCCCGGTCCCCCGGTCTCCAGCCCTGGGGCGCCGGACCACCTCGTGTCCAGCGCTCTGAGATCGGGGCGCGAACCGGAGCCCCAGCGTGCACGGCGCTCCCGGATCCCGGTTCCACGATCGGGATGGACAACGGGATCGGGGAGCCTGACGCACGCCGCAGGCCCACGTGGCGCCCCGGTCCCAGGGTCCGCAGCAGGTCCGCCGCACCCCGCTCGGCCCACACGCGCACCCGCTCGGCCCACACGCGCACCCGCTCGTGCACCCCGCCCGCCCCTTGGGCACCCGTGGTCTCCACGACCACCCCCGCTGCGGGACCGGGCGCAGGGCGGGGACCGGGCGCAGGGCGGGGACCGGGCGCGGACCAGGCGCGGACCGGGCGGGGACCAGGCGCGGACCGGGCGGGGACCGGGTGAGACCTCAGCGCCAGGTGCGGCCGTAGTCGTGGTCCACGGTCGGCCGGGCCCGGCGGTGGCGTCGTCGCACCCGCACGCACGCCGTGGACGTGCCCGTGGCGACCGCGGCGAGCACCACCACGAGCAGCGCGGTCACCGGCGCAGCCGACGCGTCACGCCACGACCTTGCCGGGGTTGAGGATCCCGTGCGGGTCCAGGGCCCTCTTCACCGCGCGGTGCATGGCCACCACCTCCGGCCCCAGCTCCTGGGCCAGACCTGCCATCTTCAGCAGCCCCACCCCGTGCTCCCCGGTGACGGTGCCCCCGAGGTCGAGGGCGTCGGCGATGATCTGGTCGAAGGCCAGCTGGGCCCGCGCGCGCGCCGCGTCGTCGCCCGGGGTGGTGATGATGAGCGGGTGCAGGTTGCCGTCGCCGGCGTGCGCGATGTTCGCGATGCGGGTGTCGTGGACCAGGGACGTGGCCTCGATCCGCCGGAGCATCTCGGGCAGCGCGGCCACGGGCACGCACACGTCCTCGGTGAGCAGCGGGCCCAGCCGCTCCAGGGCCGGGTAGGCCAGCCGCCGGGCCTCGAACAGCGCGTCGGCCTCGGCCTGGTCGGTGGACTGCGCGGCCCAGGTCGCCCCGGCCGCGGTGAAGCAGGCCAGCATCTGCGCGGCCTCGGCGTCCCCGGCCGCCCCCGGTGCGTCGCTGCGTCCCAGCAGCACCACCTCGGCGTCCATGCTCAGGCCCAGGTTCTTCCAGTCGTCCACGGCCTTGAGGCAGTGCTTGTCCAGCAGCTCCAGCGCCGACGGCCGGACCCCCGCGGCGGCGATCGCGGCCACGGCCCGTCCCGCGTCGACCGCCGAGGAGAAGTAGCCGGCGACGGTGGCCTCGGGGGACCGGGCCGGGCGCAGCCGGACGGTGACCTCCGTGACCACGCCCAGCGTGCCCTCGGCCCCGACCACCAGGTGGGTCAGGTCGTAGCCCGCCACGCCCTTGGCCGTCCGGCGCCCGAGCCGCACCACCTCGCCGAGGCCGTTCACGACCTCCAGGGCCAGCACGTAGTCCCCGGTCACGCCGTACTTCACGCAGCACAGGCCGCCGGCGTTGGTGGAGACGTTGCCGCCGATGGTCGACCACGGGGAGCTCGCCGGGTCCGGCGGGTACCAGAGCCCTTCCTGCGCGCACCGGGCGCGCAGCGCGTCGTTGACCACGCCCGGCTGCACGACGGCGAGGTGCTCGGCGGCGTTCACCTCGAGCACGGCGTCCATGGCCTCCAGCGAGAGCACGATGCACCCGTCGAGGGCGTTGGCACCGCCGGAGAGCCCGGTGCCGGCCCCGCGGGGCACCAGCGGCACGGCGTTGGCGAGGCACCAGCGGACCACGGCCTGCACCTCGGCGGTGCTCCGCGCCCGGACCACCGCCAGCGGCGCACCCGCCGGGGCCCACTCCGCCTCGTCGTGCACGTAGCGACCCGTGGTGTCGGCGTCGGTGAGGACACGACCCTCGGGCAGCGCGTCGACGAGGTCGTCGAGCGGGGCACGCACCTCGAGCAAGGACATGCCCCCGACCCTAGGCCGCGGGAAGCGCGGCGTCAGGGTCGAGGGCGGGTGGAGCTGGGGTGTCCGACCTAGCCGGCGGCGGCGGCCTTGAGCTTGCTGCCTGCGGTGACCTTGGCGGTCTTGGCGGCCGGGATGTGCAGGGCCTCACCGGTGGCCGGGTTGCGACCGTCGCGGGCGGCGCGGGCACCCTGCTCGAAGGTGAGGAAGCCGGGCAGGGTGAGCTTCTCGTCGCCCTTGGCCACCACGTCGAACGCGATGTCCTGGAACGCGGCGAGAACCTTGTCGGCGTCGGTCTGCGAGACACCGGCCTTGTCGGCGATGCTGCTGACGAGGTCCTTGCGGTTCATGTGTTCCTCCTGCTCCTGGGCCGCCGGCGGCGGCTGTTCCGGCACCACCGTAGGGGCGGGAGGGCCGTGGACGCGAAGAAGGCGCCCAGGACACGCCCCCGGGGGTTCGGCCGTCGCTAGCGGTTGCGGCGCCGGGAGGAGCCCAGGACGGCGGCCGCGGCCCGGGCGATCTCGGTGCCGAAGGGGTTGTCGTGGACCATGTACGTCCACGTGGCGGTCGGCCGGCTGAGCCCCTCCAGCTCGAGGTCCACCCCCGCGTCGGTGATGGTGGCCGTGGTGAGCGTCTCGGCCGAGAGCACCCCCACCTGCTCGCTGAGCTCGGTGAACGCCGGGATCATCGCCCGGTGGAACTCGTCGAGCGGGTTCTGCCTGCTCAGCGCACGCAGGTGGATGCTCTCGCGCAGGTCCGCGAGGAAGGCCAGGTGCTCGGCCCACTGCCGGTCGAGGTGGTGCAGCGTGATGGTGCGCGCCACCTCCTCGAGCACGGTCCCGTCGAGCTCCTGCGCCAGCTCGGCCCACCGGTCGGGGCAGGCGACCTCGAGGTCGCGGGCGGCCCGGTCGGTGCGCAGCACGTCGTCGCGGCGGGTGTCGAGGATGGCCCGCTGGGTCTCGATGAGCTGGTTGTAGCGCCAGGTGTTGCGGTGCACCTCCTCGAGCGCGGCCTCGGCGACCTTCTGGGCGTGCTCGACGATGCGGGCCGCGCGCGGGGTGGTGAGCTTGCCGTCGGTGGCCTGGCTCGGCACGGGCTCGGCGTCGGGGGTGTTCGTGGTGACGAGGTCGTCGCGGACGCTGGTGAAGAACACCGTGCGCCCGGGGTCGCCCTGCCTGCCGGCCCGCCCGCGCAGCTGGTCGTCGAGCCGGCTGCTGGTGTGCTTGCCGCTGCCGATGACGCACAGCCCGCCCGCCTCGACCACGGCGTCGCGGTCGGTCTCGGCGGAGCCACCCAGCCGGATGTCGGTGCCCCGCCCGGCCATCTGCGTGCTCACCACCACCGCACCCGGGGCCCCGGCCTCGGCGACGATCCCGGCCTCCTCGGCGTCGTTCTTGGCGTTGAGCACGACGCAGTCGACCCCCGCGGCGGTCAGCGCGGCGGCGAGCCGCTCGGACTCGGCCACGTCCAGGGTGCCCACCAGCACGGGCTGCCCGGCCTCGTGCGTGGCCTGCACGTGCGCGACGAGGGCGTCCTCCTTGTTCTCCGGGGTGTCGTAGACGCGGTCGGGCTCGTCGCTGCGCACGGTGGGGGCGTTCGGCGGGACGGTGGCCACCTCGAGACGGAAGTGGGTGCGCAGCTGCTCGGCCGCGGCCGTCGCCGTGCCCGTCATCCCGCACAGGGTGGGGTAGCGACCGAGCAGGCCCTGCACGGTGATGGTGTCGAGCACCTCGCCGGACTCGCTCAGCGCCAGCCCCTCCTTGCTCTCCACCGCCGACTGCAGCCCGTCCGGCCAGCGCTGCAGGTGGGCCACCCGTCCGCGCGAGGCGTTGATCAGCGCCACCTTGCCGTCACGCACCAGGTAGTGGACGTCGCGCTGCAGCAGCACGTGGGCGTGCAGGGCGACGTTGACCTGGGTGAGCAGCCCCAGGTTCTCCGCGGCGTAGAGGTCGATGCCGCCGAGCGCGCTCTCCACGGCCCGCGCGCCGGCGTCGGTGAGGTGCACGTTGCGCTCGTCGGCGTCGCTGCGGTGGTGCGCGTGCGGGCGCAGCGCCCGGACGATCTTGTTGATCAGCGGGGAGGGCCCCGTGCCGGACACCGAGCCCGCGATGACCAGCGGCACCAGCGCCTCGTCGACCATGACGGAGTCGGCCTCGTCGACCAGGGCCACCTGCGGCTCCGGTGACACGAGCTCGTCGACGGAGGTGGCGAGGCGGTCGCGCAGGACGTCGAAGCCGATCTCGCTGACCGAGCCGTAGGTGACGTCCGCGGCGTACGCGGCCCGGCGCTCGTCGGGGCTGGACGTGGCCTCCACGGATCCGACGGTCACGCCGAGCCGGGTGTAGAGCGGGCCCATCCACTCGGCATCACGGTGGGCCAGGTAGTCGTTGACGGAGATGACGTGCACGTGTCGTCCGTCGAGGGCGAAGGCGGCCGCGGCGATCGCACCGGAGAGCGTCTTGCCCTCGCCGGTGGCCATCTCCACGACGTTGCCGGCCATCAGGCGCAGCGCGCCCAGGAGCTGGACGTCGAACGGGCGCAACGAGATCGACCGGTCAGCCGCCTCGCGGGCCAGGGCCAGGAAGTCGGTGAGCACGTCGTCGGAGGGGAAGGGACGGGCCCCGGCGTCCGGTGTCTCGTCGGCGTCCCGGCGCAGGGCGGCGAGCTCGGCGGTGAGCTCGTCCTCGCCGAGCGCAGCCGCCCACTCCGCCCGGGACCCGGCCTTGGTGACGACGGCGTCCGAGCGCGCCACGTCCTTCTCGGGGCCCCCCCGCACCCAGCGGCGCAGGGTCCCGGTGATCCGGCTCACGGCGCTGTCCTCACCCGGGCGACGGTAGTCCAGCGCCGGGGACGTGGTCGCGCGCGGGCTGGGTGACCGGGGTCGGTGGTGGGACAGTGCCCGCATGACCGTGCACGTCGCGTCGCTGCTGGAGCTGGACCTGCCCGACGGCGGGGTGTGCGCGCTCACCGGCGCAGGCATCAGCGTGGCGGCCGGGCTCGGCACCTTCCGGGGGCCGGACGGGTCGTGGACGATCGATCCCGAGCTCGAGAAGGCGATGCACGCCGACCACCTGCCCGGCAACGTCGACCTCATGTGGGCGTTCTGGGGCGGGATGCGCGAGCGGGCCGCCGCCGTGGGGCCCACCCCCGCGCACCACGCGCTCGCCCTCGCCGGCGCACGGGTGCTGACGCAGAACGTGGACGGGCTGCACGTCGACGCCGGGTCGGAGCGGGTGGTCGAGCTGCACGGTTCCGGGGGCCGGGCCCGCTGCCTGGCGTGGTGCGGGTGGGCGGGGGTCGCGGTCGACGCGCGGGCCCTGGCGGACCCCGACGGGCGCCCGCACTGCCCCGGCTGCGCCGGGCTGGCCCGACCGGACGTGGTGCTGTTCGGCGAGCCGGTGGACGCCGGTGACCTCCGGGCCGCCGCCGGGGCCGTGACCGCTGCGGCGCTGTTCCTCTCGGTCGGCACGTCCGGACGGGTGGCACCCGCGTCGTGGCTCGGGCCGATGGCTCGGGCCGCGGGTGCGTTCTGCGTGACCGTCGACCCGAACCCCCTCGACGACCTGGGGCCGTTCCACGCCCAGGTGGTGGGCGACGCGCAGGACGTGCTCGCGGAGTGGGCCGGCGCCCGCGGCTGAGGGCGGGTGGGTGGTTGCGGCCGACCGTCAGTGATCGCCGTTCGGGCACGCTCACGTGTACCTGGACCACGTGAGCGTGCCCGAACGACGATCACCCGCCGTGGTGGTACCGGCGCGCCCGCACACAGCCCGGCCCGCCCGGCCCACCCCGTGCACCGGGCCCGCCCCCACGAGGAGGACGGGCCCGGCTGTGGAGCAGGCACGGACGACGGTGGACCGCAGCCGGGTCGACCGTCGTGGCGGCAGTGGCTAGTCGGCCATCGTCGCGATGTCGATGACGAAGCGGTAGCGCACGTCGGAGGCGACCACGCGGTCCCACGCACCGGTGATGTCCTCGGCGCCGATCGTCTCGACCTGCGCACCGATGCCGTGCTTCGCGCAGAAGTCGAGCATCTCCTGGGTCTCGGGGATGCCGCCGATCATGGAGCCGGCCCAGATCTTGCCCCCGCCGAGCAGCGCGAAGGCCGGGACCTCGAGCGGCTCGGACGGTGCGCCGACGCTGACGAGCGCCCCGCGCACCTTGAGCAGCGACAGGTACTTCTCCATCGGGATCTGCGCGGAGACCGTGTTCACGATGAGGTCGAAGCTGCCCGCGAGCGACTCGAAGGTCGCGTCGTCGCTGGTGGCGTAGTAGTGGTCGGCACCGAACTTCGTGCCGTCCTCCTGCTTGGACAGCGACTGGGAGAGCACGGTGACCTCGGCGCCCATGGCGTGCGCGATCTGCACGCCCATGTGACCCAGGCCGCCCATGCCGACGATGGCGACCTTCTTGCCCGGGCCGGCACCCCAGTGGTTCAGCGGGGAGTACAGGGTGATGCCGGCGCAGAGCAGCGGTGCGGCGGCGTCGAGCTCGATGCCCTCGGGGATGCCCAGGACGTAGTTCTCGTCGACGACGATCTTCTCGGAGTAGCCACCGTCGGTGGGCTTGCCGTCGAGCGTGCCGCCGTACGTGCCGACCATGCCCTCGAGGCAGAACTGCTCCTCGCCGGCCGTGCAGTTCTCGCAGGTGCCGCAGGAGGACACCATGCAGCCCACGCCCACCCGGTCGCCGACCTCGTACTTCGTCACGCCGCTGCCGACCTCGGAGACGATGCCCGCGATCTCGTGACCCGGGACCAGCGGGTAGCTGGCCTGGCCCCACTCGTCACGGCCGGTGTGGATGTCGGAGTGGCAGATGCCGGCGAACTTGATGTCGATGAGCACGTCCTCGGGGTTGAGGTCGCGGCGCTCGATCGTGGTCCTGGCGAACGGCTCCTTGGGCCCGGGGGTGGCGTAGGCGTTCACGGTCGTGGTCACGTGGGGGTGCTCCAATCGGGGTGGGGGGCAGGGCGCCGGCACACGGCTCCGGGTGCGCACACCTGCATGGAACGGGTCCCATGGTGCCCGGACGCCACCCGCAGGCGCACGGTCAGCCGGCCGGGAGTGAGAAGTCCCCGGGGCGGAATAGGCCCGCAGGCTCCGTCGGCGTCGGACGTCGCGCCGAGGTCAGCGTGGCTGCTGCACCCCGTCCGCGGCGAGGGTGCGGGTGCCGCAGGTGACCTCCTGCGCGGTGAGCACGGCCGGGTCGGCCGGCCCACGCCCGCGGACGTCCACGCTGTCGCTGGGGCCGTTGGTCGCGCGGGTGCCGTCCAGCTCCACCGCCGTGCGGTCCACCGAGACGGCCGTGCTCCTGGTGGGGTCGAGGTTGAGCTTCAGCCCCACGAGACCTCGTCCGGACGCGCCCGCCACGGTGGAGCAGCCGACCCCGGTGCCGTAGCTGCCGAAGCCGAGGTCGAACGTGTACTGGCCGCCCTGCGCGTTGGTGGCCGGGGTGAGGTGGCAGCCGTCGACCACGAACAGGTTGGCCTGGCGCCCGTCGCTGGCCAGGGCCACGATCTCGCCGGCCCCGGTGGCGTCGGCGACGAGCACGCTCTTCGCGATCGGGCTGCCCGAGGCGAAGCGGGCGCCGAAGGTCGACCCCGACGCGGTGGTGATCCCCAGCAGCACCCGGCCGTCGGCGTCGGTCTGGATCCACTGGGTGTCGGGCCGGCCGTCCCCGTCCACGTCGATGGTCGGGCTGCTGACCGCACCGGCCGGCACGCCCGTGCCGTCCGGGGTGCAGCCCTGCGACGGCGAGCGCGTGGCGCCGCCACCCGGCGTGCCGGTCTCCTCGCCCGTCGAGCTCGCGGCCGCTGCCGTGCTCGGGGCCGGGGCGGCGACGGTTCTGCTGGCGGGGGTGACGGTCGGGACGACGGGAGCACCGTCGCCGCCACCGCCCGAGCACCCCGCCAGCAGCAGGGTCCCGGCGGCTCCCAGGACCAGCACGCCCGTCCGGGTCTTCCTCGTCGTCTGCACGTCGAACCTCCGCCGCTCGCGGGCCGCGCCGTCCGCGCCCTCACCTCCTGGACGCCCCGGCACCGTTGTGGGTTGGGACGTTCTCGGCGGAGCGGGCTCAGGAGTGGATCGAGCCGCGGCTGCCGCCGCCGACGGCCACCGCGTCCGCCCCGCACAGCTCGGCGACCACCGTGGCCAGGGCCGCTCGGACCGCCCCGTCGCCGGTGGTGGCCAGGCCGATGCCCCGGCTCGCCCCGGTGACGAGCGCACGGCGGCCGTCCGGTGGAGGAGCGGGGCCGGCTCCTGGCGGCCACCGGTGCGCACACCTCTGCGAGGATGTCGTCATGACCCTCTCCCCGCTGCAGGTGCCCGCCCCGGCCAGGACCGCGCTGTGATCATCACCGGACTTATCGTCGTCGGGCTGACGATCCTCGTGGTCGTGGTGATGATCGCGTCGCTGTTCGTGCTGTCGCTGCGCGACTGAGCCCCGCACGAGCACGCGGGTGAGCACGCCACCGGTGCCCGCGTGGCGGCGGGAGACCCCCGGGGAGAACCGGCTCGCCGCGGCGGGCGCAGTGCTGGTGGCCGTCGTGCTGCAGCTGCTCGTGGCGCAGCAGTTCAGCCTCGTCGAGCCACGCTGGCTGCTGCCGGCCCTCGAGCTGGTGCTGCTCGGCGTCCTGCTCGTGCTCAACCCGCGCCGGCTCACCCGGCACGTCGTGCTGGCCCGGCGCCTCAACGTGCTGCTCGTGGCGCTGATCTCGCTGGACAACGGGGCGAGCGCGGTGCTGCTGGACGCCGGGATCGTCAACGGCACCGTCGGTGACTCGGCCGGCGCGCTGCTCGCCTCCGCCCTGGCGATCTACCTCACCAACGTCATCGCCTTCGCGACCTGGTACTGGGAGATCGACCGGGGCGGACCTTTCGCGCGCGCCGCGGGTGAGGACCCCTACCCGGACTTCCTGTTCGCCCAGATGACGCAGCCGCACCTGGCCGCCGCGGACTGGGAGCCGACGTTCGTCGACTACCTGTACCTGAGCCTGACCAACGCGACCGCGTTCTCCCCCACCGACACCCTGCCCCTGACCCGCGGCGTCAAGCTCCTCATGGCCCTGCAGAGCCTGGTCGCGCTGACCACCACGGCGCTCGTGGTGGCCCGGGCGGTCAACGTCCTCTGACCGGCGGCGCGTCGCCCGCAGCCGCGGGCACCCGGTCGACGCGGCTCGTTGGGCAGGGGGCACCGTCCGCTCCTACCGTCGGGTGTGCCCCTCGCTTCAGCAGCGAGGCGGGGGGCCCGCACCCACGCACGTCTCAGCCTGCCGCGGGCGGGCCGATGACGAGCCGGGCGGGTCCCACCCGGAGCACACCGGTGCCGAGCGGCTCGCACCGCAGCCCGCCCCGGCCACGCAGCGCCCGGTGCGCGCCGGGCGCCAGCAGGACGTCCATCCAGGCGCACGGGTTCGCGGCGCGGCGTGCGAGCAGCCGCACGACGCCGTCCCCGCAGTCGATGCTCACCTCGCGACCACGGAGCGAGCCCACGTCCACCCCGCGCAGCACCACGTTGCGCCGGGCCAGCGCCGGGTCGAACCGGGGCACCCCGAGCTCGTCGGCCACGGCCTCCAGGTCCTCGACGCCGATGAGCGTGACCGCGGCGTCCCGGTGGGCGGGACGGCCGGCGTAGCGGTCACCGACGATGCCGCGGCCCGCCTCCACCCGCACCGTCGCGCGCCGCTCGGGCGGGGCGCCGGCGGGCCGGGCCGCGATCCCGTCCCGGGGACGACCCTGGCAGCGGTGCGCGGCCGAGACCACCAGCGCCACGACCTCGACCGGCAGGGAGCTCGGCGCCGGCTGGAGGACTCCCACCCGGCCATCATCCCCGCCCGGGACGCAGCGACGGTCGTCGTCGGTCGGCGCTCCGTTCCGCTGAGCCCCGCGCGGGGTAGGTTGGCGCCACTGCCCGCCGGCCGGTCGGCGGGCGTGGTCGGTGCTCACCACGTGTCGGCCCACGGCCCGAGACGGAGGGCGAGTGCCCGCGCCCGAACCGCTGAGGGAGCTCTTCATGGCCGCACTGACCGGCGAGGAGCCCGCGTCGCCCGCGCAGCTGTGCCGGGCCTCGGTCAGCTCCCTGCCCGTCGAGCGGGCGGCGCTCCTGATGACGTCGGAGCGCGGGGGGCTCGAGCTGGCGGCCGCCACCGACCGCCTGGCCGCCACGATCGCCGACGCCGAGCTGACCACCGGCGAGGGTCCGTCGCCACAGGCCCTGGCCCAGCGCGCGCCGGTGCTCGTGGGCGACCTCGCCGTCGTCCCGCCCACCCGCTGGCCCGCCTTCGCCGGGGCCCTCGGCCCGCTGCTCGTGGGCGGCATCTTCAGCGTCCCCCTCCAGCTCGGCGCCATCCACCTCGGCGTCCTGGAGCTGCACCGGGCCCGGGTCGGAGCCCTGGTCGAGCCCGACCTCGGCGCCGCGCTCACCGTGGCCGAGGCGGTGGCCACCGTGCTGCTGCTGACCGGTGGGGCACAGGACCCGGACACGCTCGGGGAGGTGTGGCCCGAGGACGCGGGCAGCAGCCAGGTGGTGCACCAGGCCACCGGCATGGTCGTCGCCCAGCTCGACGTCTCCGCCGACGAGGCCTACGTGCGGCTGCGCGCCCACGCCTTCGCGCACGACGTCACCCTGGCGGAGGTGGCCCGGGCCGTGGTGGAGCGGACCCTGCGCTTCGACGAGCCCTTCACCACGACGACGAACGGATCCACCCGATGACCGCGAACCGTGAGGGCCGCCTCGTCGACGCCTTCGTCCGTGCCGCCGACACCCTCGTCGCCGACTACGACGTGGTCGGCCTGCTCCAGCAGCTCGTCGACGACTGCGTGGACCTGCTCGAGGTGGGTGCCGCGGGCCTGCTGCTCGGCGACCAGCGCGGGCAGCTGCGGCTCGTCGCCTCAACCTCCGACGACCTGCGCCTGCTCGAGCTGTTCCAGCTCCAGGTGGACCAGGGCCCGTGCGTCGAGGCGTTCACCACCGGTGCCGCCGTGCACGTCCCGGACCTCTCCGCGGCCAGCAGCCCGTGGCCGGAGTTCACCCCACAGGCCCTGGGACGCGGGTTCCGCTCGGTGCACGCGGTGCCGCTCCGGCTGCGCACCCAGGTCATCGGCGCACTCGGCCTGTTCGACCCGCGGATCGACGCCCTGGGCACCGACGACCTCCGGGTGGCCCAGGCCCTGGCCGACGTGGCGACCATCGGGGTCCTGCACCAGCGCGTCATCACCAGCACCGAGGCCCTCAACGAGCAGCTGCAGACGGCGCTGAACACCCGGGTGGTCATCGAGCAGGCCAAGGGCGTGCTGGCCGAGCGCGGGGGCCTGGACATGGGCGAGGCGTTCACCCGGCTGCGGGGCTACGCACGCAGGCACCAGAGCCGGCTCAGCGACGTCGCCCGCGGCGTCATCGACGGCTCGCTCGACAGCCGGGCCGTGCTGGGCGACCGGGACGCCTGAGCGTTCCGTGGACGGCCCCACCGTCCACGTCGTCGTGGCGTCGAGCACGGCGGCCGTCGAGGTCTCGCACCTGCTCGACGAGGTGCTCGGCCGGCGTCGAGATCACCGCCACCTGTCGCACCTGCGGTGGTCCGCACGGGCGCCCGGAGCTCGTGGGAGCACCCGGGCTGGCCCTGAGCCTGAGCCCGTCCGCGCTGGGCGTGCGGGTGCCGCAGCCGACCCGTCGTGCGCCGGCGCCCGGCACACCGCACGCTGGGGCTCCACGAGCGAGGGAGAGACCATGGGTGAGCAGGACTCGGCGCACCAGAGGCTGACCGCCGAACCCGGTGAGCGGTCGGAGCCCGAGCTGGAGGAGGCGTTCGACCGGCTGGTCGGGCAGGGCCACGAGCGGCTGGTGCGGCCCCTGCTGCCCCTGGTGGCCACGGGCCTGGTCGGCGGGATCGACGTGGGCGTCGGCGTGCTCATGTACCTCGTCGTCGAGCACGAGACCGGTAATGCCCTGCTCGGCGCGCTGGCCTTCACGATCGGGTTCGTGGCCCTGCTGATGGCGGGCAGCGAGCTGTTCACCGAGAACTTCCTCGTCCCGGTCGCGGCCGTGGTGGCCCGCGACGGGACGGTGGCGCAGCTGGCCCGGCTGTGGGTGGTGAGCCTGGCCGCGAACCTGGTGGCCGGGCTCGGGATGGCCGCGATGATCATCACGGCGATCCCGTCAGTGCAGGACACGGCGATCGCCTCCGGCGCGTACTACGCCCAGCTCGGCATCAACGTCCGCTCGTTCCTGCTGGCCGTGCTCGCGGGTGCGGTCATCACGCTGCTCACCCGCATGCAGAACGCCACCGACAGCCTGGGCGTGAAGATCGTCCCGGCGATCCTGCTGTCGTTCGTGCTCGTCGGGGCCCAGCTGTTCCACTCCGTGCTCGACTCGATCCTCATGTTCGCGGGACTGCTCACCGGGCGGGCGCCCTACGGCTGGGCCGACTGGGCCGGCGCACTGGGCTGGTCGGCGACCGGCAACGTGGTGGGCGGGCTGGTCCTGGTCACCGGTGTCCGGCTGCTGCGGGTGCAGCACCGCGTGGTCGAGGAGCGCCGGCAGGGCTGATCGGTTCCTGACCCCGGCCGCGGGCGGACCACCCGGGCCGCGCGCCGGGGTCTAGCGTTCCGGTGCGTGGGCGTGCCGCGGGGAGCGTTCGGCCCGGCGGTCCTGGTGGGCCGGCCGTGACGGGCCGCGTCGTCGTGGTGGTGGGCTCGCTGAACGTCGATCTCACGGTGCGGGTGCCCCGCTTCCCCGCGCCGGGCGAGACCCTGGCCGGCTCCGACCTGGTGACCGCCTCGGGCGGCAAGAGCGCCAACCAGGCCGTCGCGGCGTCCGTCCTCGGGGCCGAGGTGGTGCTGGTCGGCGCGGTGGGCGACGACGACCACGGGTCGTTCCTGCTCGATCGGGTCGGCGGCGCCGGCGTCGACGTCGCCGGGGTGGTGGCCGACGGCGAGCACGCCACCGGGACGGCGATGATCGTGGTCGACGCCGGTGGGGAGAACACCATCATCATCTCCGCCGGGGCCAACGGTGCGCTCGCCCCGGGGTGCGTCCCGCGGGCGGGCCTGCGGTCGGCAGACGTGCTGTGCCTGTGCTTGGAGGTGCCCGTCGCCGTCGTGCTGGCCGCGGCCCGGGCTGCGCACGCGGTGGGCGCGCAGGTGCTGCTGAACCTCTCGCCGACCGTCGACGTGCCCGACGAGCTCCTGCGGCTGAGCGACGTCCTGCTGGTCAACGCAGGCGAGGCGGCGCAGCTGGTGGGCCCGGGCAGCTGGACGCAGACGCGGGACCGGCTGGCCGGACGTGGGGTGCACGCGGCCGTGGTGACCCTGGGCGGGGCCGGCTCGGTGGTGCTGGAGGGTGCGGTGACGGAGGTGGCGGCCGAGCCCGTCGAGGTGGTGGACACCACGGGCTGCGGAGACGCGTTCACCGGTGCGGTGGCCTGCCGGCTGGTGGCCGGGGACCTCCTCGTCGACGCCGCACGCTTCGCCTCCCGCGCGAGCGCGCTCGCCGCGACCGCCGCGGGGGCCCAGTCGTCCTACCCGGCGCTGCGCGCGCTGCGCCGGTAGCCGGGGCGTCCCGCGGCCCCGGGACCACGAGGGGCGTGCTACCCGCGGGTCGGCAGGGGCGGCTGCGCGCAGCGGGGGCGACCGCGGCGCGGCGGAGCGGGTCGAGGGTGGCGAGGGGGTGCACGAGCGGGTCCACCGGGGTCTGGTCAGTCGCGGGAGTGCTTCTTGTGCGCGGCCTGCCGGCTGACGCCGAGCTCGGTGGCGATCTCCGCCCAGGACCAGCCCTGCGTGCGGGCGTTGCGGACCTGGGCCAGCTCCAGCTCGCGAGACATCCACCCGAGCGGTGCAGAACGGGACGATTACCGCATCGTCGCAGGTCACGGGGTGGACATGCTCAGCAAGTCCACAGGTTGCACGAGCTCGCGGCGGGCTATCGTCCACTCGTGATCGGTGAGCTGAGCCCCATGCACTGGATGGTCGTGATCGGCGTCTTCATGGTGCTGTTCGGGGCCAAGCGACTACCGGAGGCCGCCCGAGGGCTCGGACGCTCGATGCGGATCCTCAAGGCCGAGCTCGGCGCGGACGACGCCACGCCGACGAGCACCGAGACGGTGGCCGGTGCTCCCGTCCCGCTGACCTACACCGCCCCGACCGTCGTGGGCCCGTCCGCGGTCACCCCCGCGCCGCCGGTCGCCACCGCCGCCGCCGACTGACCCGTCCGGCCACGACGCACCGCACGGCGGTCCTGTAGACCGGTCGCATGGCGACCACGCGCAGCTCCACGTCCCGGCACCTCGAGGTCGAGCGCACCTACGAGGTGCCCACCGGCGCGGTGGTCCCGCCGCTGCTCGACGTCCAGGGCGTCGCGTCGGTGGCCGCACCCGTGGTGCACCACCTCGATGCGGTCTACCACGACACCGCGGGCCTGCGCCTGGCCGCGCGGCGGATCACCCTGCGCCGCAGGACCGGGGGCGACGACGCCGGCTGGACCGTCAAGCTGCCCTCCACCGGCGACGCCCGCACGGAGCTCCAGCAGCCGCTGGGCCGGAACACCCGGACGGTGCCTCCTGCGGTGCTCGAGCTCGTCCGGGTGCACGTGCGCGACGAGCCCCTCGGCCCGGTCGCCAGGGTCCGCAACCACCGCACCGTGCACCGGCTGCTCGACGCCGACGGTCGCGTGCTCGCCGAGGTGTGCGACGACGACGTGACGGCCGAGGCCCTGGGGGAGAGCGGCGGGATGGCGCGCTGGCGCGAGTGGGAGGTGGAGCTGGTCGGGGGCGACACCGAGCTGCTCGACGCCGTGGCGGAGGTCCTCGCCACCGCAGGCGCCACGCTCTCGACCAGCCCCTCGAAGCTGGTGCGGGCCCTGGGGTTCCGCATCCCGAACCCGCAGCCCGCAGCTCGGCCGGTGCACCGCCGATCCTCCGCGGGGGACGCCGTGACGGCCGCGCTCCGTGCCCAGGTGCACGCGCTGTGGTCGTGGGAGCCGGCAGTCCGGGCCGACGACACCGACGCCGTCCACCAGGCGCGGGTCACCGTCCGGACCCTGCGCTCGCTGCTGGTCACCTACCGTCCCGTGCTCGAGCGCTCGACCACCGATCCGGTGCGCGATGAGCTGCGGTGGTTCGGCGGGGTGCTCGGAGCGGCGCGCGACGCCGAGGTGGCCCGAGCGACCTGCGCAGCGCTGCTCGACGACGAGCCGAGCGGTCTGGTGCTGGGTCCCGTCCCCGCGCGGATCGCCGACACCCTGGACGCGGCCCACGCCCGGGCCCACGCCGCGGTGGTGGACGCGCTGGACGGCGCGCGGTGGTTCCGCCTGCTGGACGCCCTGGACGCGCTGCTGGCCGACGCTGGCCCGGCCCGGGCCTCGACGGGCCGGGCCGGGCAGGTGCTGCCGCAGTGCGTGCACCACGACTGGGTCCGCCTGCGGCGCAGCGTCTCCGCGCTGGACGGGGCCGCCAGCCCGGCGGAGCGGGCCGCGCTGCTGCACGAGGTGCGCAAGGCAGCCAAGCGGCTGCGCCACGGGGCGGAGTCGGCGGCCGTGGTCGTCGGGCGGCCGGCCCGGCGCACGGCCCGCCGCGCCCGGGACGTGCAGCGGGTGCTCGGCACCGCCCAGGACGCGATCCTGGCCCGCCAGGTGCTGCGCGACACCGCGGCCGCGGCCGACGCAGCGGGAGAGCCGACGTTCACCTACGGGCGCCTGGACGCCCGGGTCGAGGCCGGCGCCTCCCACGTCGAGGAGGACTTCGCCGTGGCCTGGGCCGCGCTGGACCGGGCGAAGGTCCGTGGCTGGCTGCGGGCCTGAGCTCGACCGGGGGCCGGCGCTCAGATCGCCGCGCTCCACCAGTCCGTGGGCTCGGGCAGCGCCGCCGCGTCCACCCGCTGACCCGGCTGCGGCACCACGACCCGCACCCCGGCGGTGCCGGCGGCGGCCAGCAGTCGCTGCACGGGCTCGGCCCACGCGTGGAAGGCCAGGTTGAACGTCGCCCAGTGGATGGGCAGGAGCAGCCCCCCGCCGAGGTCCTGCGCGTTGAGGTCCTGCTGCGCGCGGACGGCCTCCTCCGGATCCATGTGGACGTCGGGCCACTGCGCGCCGTAGGCCCCCACGGGCAGCAGGCTCAGGTCGAACGGGCCGTGCCGGAGCCCGATGCGCTCGAAGGCCGGCGTGTACCCGGTGTCTCCCCCGAAGAACACCCGGTGCCGCGGACCGGCGACCACCCAGGACGACCACAGGGTGGGGTTGTTGCCGATCCCGCGCCCGGAGAAGTGCCGCGCCTCGGTGCACGTCAGCGTCAGCCCGGCCACCGTGTGCACGCCGTCCCAGTCCAGCTCGACGATCCGGCTCTCGGGCACGCCCCAGCGCCGCAGGTGGGCTCCGATGCCCAGCGGCACCACGAACGGTGCGGTCTGCGTGCGCAGCAGCGTGCGGACCGTGGGCAGGTCGAGGTGGTCGTAGTGGTCGTGGCTGATGAGCACGGCGTCCACCGGCGGCAGCCCCTCCAGCGGGCCGGGCACCGGGTGCAGCCGCTTGGGGCCGACCACGCGGGAGGGCGAGACCCGCTCGCCCCACACCGGGTCCACGAGCACCCGCGCACCGTCCACCTCGAGCAGGGCGCTGGCGTGGCCGAACCAGGTGACCGCCAGCTCGGCCGCTGCCCCGGCCGGCTGCGGGGCGGTGAGCGGGACGGGGTGGGTGGGGCGGCCGTGGCTCCGGTGGGTGAGCGCCTCCCGCAGCAGGCTGCCGCTCTGGCCGGCGGTGACCATGCTCGACGGCACGGTGTTGTGGAAGTCGCCGTCACGGAAGCGGGGCGAGGCGGCCACGTAGGGGCGGATGGTGCGCCGCGAGGCCCCCATCGACGTCGGCACCCCCCAGGCGGCGCGGACGATCCAGGCGAGCGGTGCTGCGGCGGCCAGCAGGGTGGCGGCGCGGGCGAGAGGCTTCACCGCACCCAGGGTAGGACGGGGCGCCGGACCACCGGTGCGGCGCGTGCGGGAGGTCGGGCCGCTCAGGCCACCTCGTCACCGGGGACCACCAGGTCCGCCCTGGTCAGGCCCGGATCGAGCCCTTCCACCGGGGCTCGGCGAGGGCTAGTGTGCGGCTTGTGTCCGACTGCACCGTCGGGCAGGTCCCCAGGAGCTCCTCATGCGCTCGCTCACCCTCGCCGCCCTCCGGCACCGCACTCCCGGCCACCGCACTCCCAGCCACCGCACTCCGGGCCACCGCACCCGCTCCGCCGCCGACCAACGACTGCTGGACGTGGCGCTGGCGATGTCCCGCCAGGGCATCCGCCCGGCGCCGGTCCGCCGGGGCTGAGCCCGGGGCTCACCCCAGCCGCGCCTTCTGCACCTTGCCCATGGCGTTGCGCGGCAGGCTGTCCACCACCCGCACCTCCCTCGGCCGCTTGTGCACCGAGAGCGTCCCGGCCACGAGCTGCGCCAGGGCCTGTGGGTCCAGACCGTTGCCGACGACGTAGGCCACGATGCGCTGGCCGAGGTCGTCGTCGGCCACCCCGATCACGGCCGCCTCGGTGACGTCGGGGTGCGTGAGCAGCGCGGCCTCCACCTCACCGGCCCCCACCCGGTACCCGCCGGTCTTGATGAGGTCGGTCGAGGCACGACCGACGATGCGGTGCGCGCCCTCCCGGTCGATCGTCGCGACGTCGCCGGTGCGGAACCACCCGTCGGCGCTCCAGGCGGCGGCGGTGGCCTCCGGGCGGTGCAGGTAGCCGTCGAACAGCGTGGGCCCGACCACCTGGAGCTCGCCGATGCTCTCCCCGTCGTGCGCCACGGGACCACCGTCCTCGGTCACCAGCCGGGTGCGCACCCCGGCGACGGGCGTGCCGACCAACCCCGCGCGGCGCTCGCCGTCGGCCCGGGTGCTCACGGTGATCAGCGTCTCGCTCATGCCGTACCGCTCGACGGGCGCGTGGCCGGTGAGCTGCGCGAGCACGGCGAACACGGGCGCGGGCAGCGCGGCGGAGCCGGAGACGAGCAGCCGCGCACCGTGCAGCGCCCGGGCCGCCGCGGGGTCGCGGGCCACCCGGCTCCACACGGTCGGCACCCCGAAGTAGAGCGAGCCCCCGGCGGCGGCGTAGGCCTGGGGGGTGGGCCGGACGGTGTGCACCAGGGGTGAGCCGACGCGCAGCGCCCCCAGCACCCCGAGGACCAGCCCGTGCACGTGGAACAGCGGCAACCCGTGCACGAGGACGTCCTCCGGGGTCCAGGCCCAGGCGTCGGCCAGCGCGTCGAGCCCGTGCGCCACCGCCGAGCGGGACAGCAGCACGCCCTTGGGCGGGCCCGTGGTCCCGGACGTGTAGAGGATCAGCGCGGTGGCCGCCGGGTCCGGCTCGTCCGGGGTGGCACCCCGGGCGGCGAGGTCCACGGCGCGGGCGTCGAGCGTCACGTCCTCCGGCCGCGGGCCCCACCACTGCTGCGCGCCGGAGTCGGCCAGGCAGTGGGCCCGCTCGCCCGGACCGGAGTCGGCGGGCACCGGCACCACGGGGACCCCGGCGAGCAGGCAGCCGACCACGGCCACCACGGTCTCCAGGCTCGCGTCGGCGTGCACGGCCACCGCCTGCGCACCCGCCACCTGCTCGGCGACCGCCGACGCCGCGCCCAGGAGCTCGTGGCGGGCGATGGACCGGGGGCCCACCCGCACGGCGTCGGGCTGGTCGGCGTCGGCGTGCAGCGCGGTGAGCAGCATGGGGTCATGGTGGCAGGGCCCGTCCCGGGCGCAACCCCGGCCGGGTCTCAAGCGCCCGAGGGTGCGCCCGGTCCGGCTCCGGCGGCCTCAGCCGTCCAGCGCGGCGTCGAACCCCGCCTGCACCGCCGCCAGCGACACCGGGGACAGCGCCGCCTCGGACGGTGGCAGCACCCACGCCCACGCCCCGTCGAACCCGACGGTCACCGCGGCCGTGCCCTGCACCAGCACCGGCAGCGCCACCACCCAGTGCCGGTGGCGCTCGACCGTGGCCCGACCGTGCCAGAACCGCTCGCCCTTGTACGCGCCGGGCAGCTTCCGGGCCCGCGCGGACTCGACGAAGCCCGGCACGCACCAGTCCACGGCCCCGGCGAGCTCGGCCACGCTCACAGGTCGATCAGCACCTTCCCCGTCACGCCGTCCTGCACCGCGGTGTGCGCGTCCGCCGTGCGCTCGAGCGGGAAGCGGTGCAGCGGCAGGCCGGTCGCCCCGCCCACCTCGAGCACCCCTGCGGCGACCGCGGCCTGGACGTCCTCGACCGCCTCGGCCAGCGCCCGTCCACCCACCGTGTAGAGCAGCACGAACTGGAAGCGGGTGTTGAGCACCATGTGCGGGCGCACGTCGAAGGTCATCTCGTCGCCGCCGTTGTTGGCGTAGATCGCGATCACGGCCCGGTTGGCCGTCACGGCGGCGTTCAGCGCGGCGTTCTGCGCGGGGGCGACCTCGACCACCAGGTGCACCCCGTCCGGCACGACCGCGCGGATCTCGGCCACGGCGTCGGAGTGCTTGTAGTCGACCACGTGGTGGGCGCCCGCCGCGGTGGCCAGCGCCGCCTTCTCGGGACCGCTCACGGTGGTGACCACCGTCGCGCCGGCCCACCGCGCGAGCTGGATGGCGGCGTGGCCCACGGCGCCGGCCCCCCCGGCCACGAGCACCGTCCGGCCCTCCAGCGCGCCGGGTCGCAGCCGGGTGGGTCCGTCCTCGGCCACGGTCAGCGCCCGGTGCGCGGTCATCGCCGGGACCCCCAGCGAGGCCCCCACGTCGAAGCTCGCGGAGTCCGCCAGCGGCACGACCCGCTCGGCGGGCAGCACGGTGAGCTCCTGGGCGGTGCCGGTGGGCCGCTGGTGCTGGGCCAGGTACAGCCACACCCGCTGCCCCACCTCGAGCCCGACCACGCCCTCACCGACCGCGTCCACCACGCCTGCGCCGTCCTGGTTGGGCACCACCTCGGCGAAGGCCATGGGCTGCCCGTTGCCGGAGCGGGTCTTCCAGTCCGTCGGGTTGACCCCGCTGACCACCACCCGCACGCGCACCTCACCGGGCCCGGGGGTGCCGGCCTCGCGGTCGACGAGCTGCAGGACCGACGGGTCCCCGGTTCGGGTGTAGCTGATCGCCTTCATGACCGGCACAACCACCGGACCCCGGCAGCGTGTTCCGCAGACGGTGCCGTGCGGCCCCACTGTCCCCTCAGCAGTGGGGTCGCACAGCGCGACGCGGCACCCGTCGGGACGGAGGCTGCAGCGCCCCGCACCGACAGGAACCGGTCACCTCTTCTTCGCCGCTGGAGCCCGCCGGGTGACAGGAGGTGCCGCACCTGCACACCGCAGTTCCGCACGCGCACAGCCGAGGACCCCGGGGACGCAGGATCAGGCGCGGAAGCTCCGCGGCGTGGTCCCGGTGTGCTGGCGGAACGCGCGGGAGAACTGCGAGTGGTCGAGGAACCCGCAGCGCTGCGCGACGACGGACACCGGCTGCGCCGCCCACAGCGGGTCGGAGAGCAGCTCCACCGCCCGCTCGAGCCGGGCCGTGCGGATCTGGACGGCCACGGTGGGCCCGCCCGCGAACAGCTGGTGCAACCGTCGCACCGACACCCCCACCGCCTCGGCCACCACGGTCGTCGTGAGGTGCGGGTCGTGGAAGCGGGCCCGGACCAGCTCGCGCACCTGCTGGCGCCGGACCTCGACCGTGCCCAGGTGCTCGGTCTGGTGCCCGACCAGGGTCCGCAGCACGAGCTCAGCCACCCCGGAGAGGTAGCTCGTCATGCCCACCGGGTCGAGCCGGCCCGCCGAGTGGCGCGCCGTCTCCGCCGCTCCGAGCACCAGCACACGCAGCATCCCGTCCACCGGGTGCGGGACGAACATCGACGACCTCAGCGCGGCCATCGGGACCGAGAGCCGCGCGGCCTCGACGGAGAGCAGGACCATGGGCACGCGCTCGGTGTGCGTCTGCACCGCGGGCTCGTCGTCGGACTGCACGGTGAGGGTGCGCCCGGTGAGGACCTGGCGCCCCTGGCGCGACTCCAGCAGGATCTTGCCGCCCTCGTGCAACATGATCTGCACGGTGTCGCCGCTGCGCTGGCGGGCCGCGGCGGGGGTGATCTCCGACCGGACCGGGTCCAGCACGCCGCGGGCGATCTTGGCGGGCCCGGCGTCCACGCGCAGGAAGTCCGCGTGGAAGTCCGACCGCTTGCCCCGGTTCACGGGGCCGGCGGGGCTGAGCCGCACGGGGTAGAGCGAGGAGCTCATGGACTCCTGCCAGTACGCGTAGCGGTCGGCGACCGGCACCGTCGACGTGCTGACGCGGCGAACCGCCACCTCGTCGCCCACGTGCACCACCTCGTCCGCTCGGTCGAGGGACATCATCCCCCGCCCGCACCCGCCGCGGCCAGGTTCGTCATCACCGGGCCGGGTTGGGGTCGGTGCTGCTCGACCACGACCTCGGCCCCGGCGGGGCGTGGCAGCACCGGTGGCCGAGCCTCACCCTCGCCACCGCCAACCCCGTGCACGACCTTCCGGGCATGCCGCTGGAGGCCTCCACCGCCCAGGTCCGCGCCTCGGAGGTGGTGCCCGGCTACTTCGGCCGCTACGAGGAGCACTTCGGGCTGGACGTCCAGCGGCCGGTGCACACCTCTGCCGTGCGCGAGGGGCGCGGTGGTCGGCTGGACGTGGAGACGAGCGAGGGCACCTGGCACGCCCGGGCGGTGCTCAGCGCCACCGGCACCTGGGAGCGACCGTTCCGCCCGCACTACCCGGGCCGCTTCGACGGGGAGCAGCTGCACGCCGCGGACTTCCGCAGCGCCGTGCCGTTCCGCGGCCGCCACGTCGTGGTGGTGGGCGGCGGGATCTCCGCGGTGCAGCTGCTCGCCGAGATCAGCCGCGTCGCGGCCACGACGTGGGTCACCCGGCGGGAGCCGGTCTGGGCCGACGGTGCGTTCCGCCCGGAGGACGGGCGTGCGGCGGTCGCCCGGGTCGAGGCCCGGGTCCGGGCGGGTCTGCCCCCGGGGAGCGTGGTGAGCGTGACGGGGCTGCTGCTCACCCCGGAGCTGCGCGCCGCACGGGAGCCGGGGGTGCTGGTGCGGCGGGAGATGTTCACCCGGCTCGTGCCCAAGGGCGTGGAGTGGGCGGACGGCGAGGTGCAGCGGGCGCAGGTGGTCCTGTGGTGCACCGGTTTCCGCTCGTCGCTGGACCACCTGACCCCGCTGCACCTGCGCTCCCCCGGCGGCGGGATCACGATGGACGGCGCGCTGGCGACCCGGGTCGCGGCCGAGCCCCGGCTGCACCTGCTGGGCTACGGCCCCTCGGCCAGCACGATCGGGGCGAACCGGGCCGGACGGGCGGCCGTCCGTGAGGTGCGCGAGCTGCTGGGTTGACCACGACGGCCCCGGCAGCGAGCGCTGCCGGGGCCGTGCGGGTGGTGCTCAGGTCACTCGAAGTTCGCCTCGGCCGGGTCGGGGCCGACACGGCTGCCGTCGTCGAGCGTGGCGATGGAGGCCATCTCGTCCCCGGTCAGCTCGAAGTCGAGCACGTCGATGTTGGCCTTGATCCGCGAGGGCGTCGCCGACTTGGGGATGACGACGTTGCCGAGCTGCAGGTGCCAGCGGATGACCACCTGGGCCGGGGTCTTGCCGTGGGCCGCGCCGATCGCCGCCAGCTCGGGCTTGTCCAGCACCGACCCGCCCTGGCCACCGAGCGGGCTCCACGCCTGGGTGCGGATGTCGTGGTCGGCGTGGAAGGCCCGGAGCTCGGACTGCGAGAACCGGGGGTGCAGCTCGATCTGGTTGAGCACGGGCTTCACCGTCGTCTCCTCGAGCAGGCGCTCGAGGAACGGGACCGTGAAGTTGGAGACGCCGATCGAGGTGACCCGACCGTCGGCCTGCAGCTTCTCGAAGGCCTTCCACGTGTTCACCCACTCGTCCTTGGCCGGGACGGGCCAGTGGATGAGGTACAGGTCGAGCTTCTCCAGCCCCAGCCTGCCCAAGCTGGCGTCGAAGGCCGTCAGCGTCGAGTCGTAGCCCTGGTCGGCGTTCCACAGCTTGGTGGTCACGTACAGCTCGCCGCGGTCGATGCCGGAGTCGGCGATCGCCTTGCCGACGCCCGCCTCGTTGCCGTACGCCTTGGCGGTGTCGATGTGCCGGTAGCCGGCCGCAAGAGCGGCGGAGACAGCCTTGTAGGTCCCGTCCTCCGGCACCTGGAAGACCCCGTAGCCGAGCTGCGGGATGGTGGTGCCGTCGTTCAGGGGCGTGTTGGGAACCGAGGTCATGCCTGCTCCAACCGTTCGCACCGCGAACGTGTTCCCGGTGCGGGTCCCCTCAGCCCGGCGGGTGCACCAGGCGGGCGAGCAGCCGGACGGCGTCCCCGGCGGGATCGGTCGTCAACCCCGTGTGCACCGGCCCGGGCTGCACCACGGTGCTGCGAGGTGCGGTGAGCCAGCGGAACCGGCCGCCGCGCGGCTCCCGGCCCGCGGCGCCGTGGCCCAGGCACACGGCCACGACCGCGGCCAGGGCGTGCTCCACGGCCTCGGCGTCCGCACCGGGGTCCAGCGCGTGCAGGCGGGCCCGGTCGAGGGACACCACGGCCGAGAGGTGCTCCAGGGCGTGGCAGTGCAGCACCACTCCGGCGTTGAGGCACTCGCCGCGCTCGACCCGCGGCACCACCCGCAGCAGCGCGTACTCGTATGCGTGCAGGGCAGGGGCGGGCACGACAGGGGCGGGCACGGCAGGGGCGGGCAGGGCGGTCACTGCGCGGGACCCAGCCAACCCGGGCGGGCGCGGCCGACGACCGGCGCGGTGCGCTCGGCCGGGACGGCAGCCACGGCCTCGGCCACCCCCGGCAGCCAGGTGCCGCGGGCCGCCACCCGCTCGCCGAGCAGCCGGACGTAGGACGCGCGCACCTCGGCCGGTCCGGTGAACCCGGGCTCGTCGGCGAGCCAGCGCTCCGGCACCTGCGCGACGACCTCCGTGAGCAGCTCCGGGGTCACCCGGGGAGCGAGGGCGGCCTCGGCGGCGGCGAGCTCGGGGTCCCGGCCGAGCAGAAGGTGGTCGCGGGCGTCGTAGGGACGGGTCGGGAACCCCTGCGCCCCGGGCCAGTGGTGGTGGAAGGTCAGGGTGGCCCCGTGGTCGATCAGCCACGGCCCCCGGTGCCACAGCAGCATGTTCGGGTTGCGCCACGAGCGGTCGACGTTGCCGACCAGCGCGTCGAGGAACAGCACCCGCCCCGCGGTCCCCGGGTCCACCCAGGCGGCGTCGAGGTCGAGCGAGCCGGGCAGGAAGTCCATGCCGAGGTTGAGCCCGGGGCTCGCGCGCAGCAGGTCCTGCACCTCCTCGTCGGGCTCGCCCGGGGCGAGGGCCGGATCCACGTCCACGGTGACCAGGCGCGGCACGGGCAGTCCGAGCGCCCGGGCGAGCTCGCCGGTGACGACCTCGGCGACGAGGGTCTTGCGCCCCTGACCGGCGCCGTGGAACTTCACCACGTAGGTGCCCAGGTCGTCGGCCTCCACGAGCCCGGGCAGCGAACCGCCCTCCCGGAGCGGGGTGACGTAGCGGGTGGCCCGCACGTGGCTCAGCACGGGGGCGACCCTACGACGGGCATCCCCCTCGCCCGGTGCGGACCTGCGGTCCGAGACGTATGCTTGCCGGCAGGTAACTACTTCGGCGTGGGAGGTGACGTGGACACCGACGAGGTGGCGCGTCTCCGCATCGCCCTGGCCCGGACGGCGCGCTGGCTCGAGCGGCAGTCCACCGCCGGGGAGCTCAGCCGCACCCAGCTCTCGGTCCTGGGCACCGTCGTCCGGCTGGGCCCCCTGGGCCTGGGTCGCCTCGCCGAGATCGAGGGCGTGCACCCCACCATGCTGTCGCGCATCGTCGCCAAGCTCGACGACGCCGGCCTGCTGCACCGCACGCCCGACCCCGCCGACCGCCGGGCCGCGCACGTCGAGGTGACCGACCCCGGGCTCGAGCTCCACCTGCGCATGCGCGCCGAGCGCACCCGCCTGCTGGTCGACCGACTGGCCGATCTCAGCCCCGAGCACCGTGACCGCCTCCTGGCCGCCCTGCCCGCGATCGAAGCGCTGGCCGGGCCAGCCGGAGGGACCTTCCCCACGTGAGCGTCGCAACCCAGGCGAGAGCACTCCGCAGCGAGACGTTCGCGTCGCTGCGCAACCCCAACTACCGGCTCTACGTGTCGGGTCAGGCCGTCTCGCTGGTCGGCACCTGGATGCAGACCGTGGCCCAGTCGTGGCTCGTGCTCACCCTCACCGGCTCGGGCACCGCGCTCGGGCTGGTCGTGGCGCTGCAGACCCTGCCCGTGCTGCTGCTGGGACCCTACGGCGGCGTCGTCGCGGACCGGATCGACAAGCGCAGGCTCATGATCGGCCTGCAGTCGATGATGGGTGTGCTCGCCCTCGTGCTGGGGCTGCTCACCACCACCGGGACCGTGCAGCTCTGGCAGGTCTACGTGCTCGCGTTCCTGCTCGGGCTGAACAACTGCTTCGAGAACCCGGCTCGGCAGTCGTTCGTGCTGGAGATGGTCGGCCCGACCGACCTGCGCAACGCGGTGAGCCTGAACTCCGTGCTGGTCAACGCCGCCCGCGCCGTCGGCCCCGCGATCGCCGGCATCATCATCGCCACCGGCGGGACCGGGGTGTGCTTCCTGCTGAACGCGGTGAGCTTCGCGGCGGTGGTGTTCACGCTCTCCCGCCTCGACGTCTCCGCGCTGAACCCGTCGACGCCTGCGCCGCGAGGTAGGGGCCAGCTCCGTGAAGGCCTCTCCTACGTGCGCCACACCCCCGCGCTGGGGGTGCCGCTGCTCATGATGGCGCTGGTCGGCTGCCTCACCTACGAGTTCCAGGTGGTGCTGCCCGTCATGGCCGACCAGACCTTCCACGGCGGCTCGCAGACCTACGGCTTCATGACCGGGGCGATGGGGGTCGGGGCCGTCGTGGGCGGGCTCTACGTGGCGGCGCGGGGTCGCACCGGCATCCGCACGCTCGTGGTCACCGCGGCGATGTTCGGGTTGGTCGTGCTGCTCGCGGCGGCGGCCCCCGTGCTGTGGGTGGAGCTCGTCGCGCTGGCCCTCGTCGGCGCCGTGAGCGTCGGGTTCCTCTCCACCGGCAACAGCACCCTGCAGCTCACCGCGGCCCCGCACATGCGCGGCCGGGTGATGGCGCTGTGGGCGGTGGCCTTCCTCGGGTCCACCCCCATCGGCGGACCGATCGCCGGGGCCGTGAGCGAGGCCTTCGGTGCTCGGGTGGGCCTGGGGATGGGCGCGGTGGCCTGCCTGGTCGCCGCCGCCATCGGCCTGCTGGTGCTGCGCAACGCCGCGCGCCCGGAGGTCGACCGCCCGCTGGCCGACCCGGCTGCCCAGCCCGCCACCACCTGAGCGGCCCGACGCGCAGCCCGCGGGCGCGATGTCGTCGTTGACCGCGCGGGGCCCCGGGCGGACGATCACCGTCATGACCGTCCGGCACGGCTCGCTCGCCGGGCACTCCTACCGCTACGCCGACCTCGCCACGCTCCTGGCCCGCGCCACGCCGCTGCGCTCCGGCGACGTGCTGGCCGGGATCGCCGCCGGATCAGCCGCCGAACGTGTTGCGGCCCAGCAGGTCCTGGCCGACCTGCCGCTGGCGGTGTTCCTGGAGGAGCTGCTGGTCCCGTACGAGAGCGACGAGGTCACCCGGCTCATCGTCGACGGCCACGACCGCGACGCGTTCACCCCGATCGCCGCCCTGACCGTGGGTGCGCTGCGCGACCACCTGCTGGACCCCACCACCGACACCACCGCTCTCGCCCCCGGCCTCACCCCGGAGATGGTGGCCGCGGTCAGCAAGCTCATGCGCGTCTCGGACCTGGTGGCCGTGGCGCGGCGCACGCCCGTCGTCACCGCCCTGCGCTCGACGATCGGGCTGCCCGGCACCCTGGCAACCCGGCTGCAACCCAACCACCCCACCGACGACCCGCTGGGGGTCACCGCGAGCATCGTCGACGGGCTGCTGCACGGCTGCGGCGACGCGGTCATCGGCATCAACCCGGCGACCGACTCCCCGAACCAGGCGCTCGCGCTGCTGCAGCTCGTGGACGAGGTGCGCGAGCGCTACGACATCCCCACCCAGAGCTGCGTGCTCGCCCACGTCACCACGACGATCGAGCTGCTCGAGCGTGGCGCCCCCGTCGACCTCGTCTTCCAGTCCGTGGCCGGCACCGAGGCGGCGAACGACGGGTTCGGGGTGACCCTGGAGCTGCTGCGCCAGGCGCACGAGGGTGCGCTCGCACTCGGCCGGGGCACCGTGGGCACCAACGTCCTGTACTTCGAGACCGGACAGGGCAGCGCGCTCTCGGCCGACGCGCACCGGGGCACGAACGGCACCCCGGTCGACCAGCAGACCTTGGAGGCGCGGGCCTACGCGGTGTGCCGGGCGTTCGACCCGCTGCTGGTGAACACCGTGGTCGGGTTCATCGGGCCGGAGTACCTCTACGACGGCAAGCAGATCACCCGCGCCGGCCTGGAGGACCACTTCTGCGGCAAGCTCCTGGGCCTGCCGATGGGCGTCGACGTCTGCTACACCAACCACGCCGAGGCCGATTCCGACGACACCGACGTGCTGCTCACGATGCTGGGGGTGGCCGGGTGCGGCTTCGTCATCGCGGTGCCCGGCGGTGACGACGTGATGCTGCACTACCAGTCGCTGAGCTGGCAGGACGCGCTCTACGCCCGGGAGGTGCTGGGGCTGCGGCCCGCGCCGGAGTTCGCCCGCTGGCTCGAGCGGATGGACCTGCTGACGCCGGACGGGCGCGTGCGCGAGCTGGGGTCCTCGGCGACCCTCGCGCTGGTGGCGGGCTCGCTGTGAGACCCGCGTGGGTGGTGCTCGTGACGGGACCACGCCGATGACCGACGCGCTGGACGCCCTGCGCGCCGCCACCCGGGCGCGGGTCGCACTGGGCCGGGCCGGGGACTCGCTGCCCACCGCGCGCCTGCTGGAGCTGCGCGCCGCCCACGCGGCCGCCCGGGACGCGGTGCACCACCCGCTGGACCCCGCGCTGCTGGACCTTCCGCAGGCGCTGCGGGTGCACTCCGCGGCCGCCGACCGGGCCGAGTACCTGCAGCGGCCGGACCTGGGGCGGGTGCTGGCACCGGGCACGGAGCTGCCGCGCGGCGAGCACGACGTCGCCTTCGTCGTCGCCGACGGGCTGTCGCCGCTGGCCGTGCACACCCACGCGGTGCCGGTGCTCCGAGCGGTGCTCGCGCGCCTGGAGGGATGGGACGTGGCGCCCGTGGTGGTCGCGGAGCAGGCGCGGGTGGCCCTGGGCGACGAGGTGGCCGTGGCCCTGGGGGCGCGCATGGTGGTGGTGCTCGTCGGTGAGCGTCCGGGGATGAGCTCGACGGACAGCCTGGGGCTGTACCTGACCTTCGCCCCGCGGACCGGCACCCCGGACTCGGCGCGCAACTGCCTCTCCAACGTCCGGCCGCCGCACGGCACCGGGTACGAGGCCGCCGCGACCACGCTGGTGATGCTGATGACCGAGGCCCGGCGGCGCGGGCTGTCCGGCGTGGCGCTGAAGGCTGACGCAGCCCTGCCCCCCGGCCCCTGACCCCGCCCGCCCGCGCCAAGTGCGGGCTTCTGGCGGTCATCCACCCCCGGATGACGACCAAGAGCCCGCACTTGGCGAGATGCTGGGGAGGGGAGATCAGCGGGTCATGCCGTGCGGGTCGATGACGTACTTCTGCGCCGCACCCTTGTCGAAGTCGGCGTAGCCCTTCGGCGCCTCGTCCAGCGAGATCACGGTGGCGTTGACCGCCTTCGCGATCTGCACCTTGTCGGCCAGGATCGCCTTCATCAGGCCCAGGTTGTACTTCATCACCGGGGTCTGGCCCGTGGTGAAGGACAGCGACTTCGCCCACCCCGTGCCCAGGCTGAGCGAGAGCGCCCCGACCTTGGCCGCCTCGTCGACGCCGCCGGGGTCGCCGGTGACGTAGAGCCCCGGGATGCCGATCGCGCCGCCGGCCGCCGTCACGTCCATGAGCGAGTTGAGCACCGTCGCCGGGGCCTCGGTGGCCGCACCGTCACCGTGACCGCGGGCCTCGAAGCCGACCGCGTCCACCGCCGAGTCCACCTCGGGCATCCCGAGCAGCTGCTCGATCTGGTCCTGCGGCGAGCCCTTGCTGACGTCGACGGTCTCGCACCCGAAGCTGCGGGCCTGGGCGAGACGCTCCTCGTTCAGGTCGGCCACGATCACGACGGACGCGCCGAGCAGCTGGGCGCCCACCGCGGCGGCGAGCCCCACCGGCCCGGCGCCGGCGATGTACACGGTGGAACCGGGCTTGACCCCCGCGGTGACCGCACCGTGGAAGCCGGTCGGGAAGATGTCCGACAGCATGGTGAGGTCGAGGATCTTCTCCATGGCCTGGTCCTTGTCCGGGAACCGCAGCAGGTTCCAGTCGGCGTAGGGCACGGTGACGTACTCCGCCTGCCCGCCGACCCAGCCGCCCATGTCGACGTAGCCGTAGGCCGCGCCGGGTCGCGCCGGGTTGACGTTGAGGCAGATCCCGGTCTTGCCCTCCTTGCAGTTGCGACAGCGCCCGCAGGCGATGTTGAACGGCACCGAGCAGATGTCGCCGACCTTGATGAACTCCACGTCGGAGCCGGCCTCGACGACCTCGCCGAGGATCTCGTGGCCCAGCACCAGGTTCGGCGGCGCGGTGGTGCGACCGCGGACCATGTGCTGGTCGCTGCCGCAGATGTTGGTGGTGACGACCTTGAGGATGACGCCGTGGTTGAGCTTGCGGCCGACGTTGGCCGGGTTGACGCCCGGGCCGTCCTGCAGCTCCAGCTTCGGGTAGTCGATGGTCTGCACCTCGACCTTGCCCGCCTCGATGTAGGCGACGCCTCTGTTGCCTGCCATGTGAAACCTCCTGGTCGTGGTTCGGCGCGGGTGTCCCCGCCCCGACGGGTGCCCGCACACGCACCTGTGCACCCGGGATCCACTGTGCCCGTGATGGTGACTCCCGTCACCCCCCGGTTGTCGCAGCCTCCGACGACCGAGGACCACCGCCGCCAGGCGGTCGACCAGCACCCGGCCGGACCCGGCAGGGCCGCCCAGTCCGGGTGGGGTGCGTAGCCTCGTCGCATGCGGGTCCAGGCTGAGTTCACGACAGAGCCCTTCCACGGCGAGTCGGACCCGCCCCGCCACGCGACGAGCGCGCTGGCCGTGCTCCAGACCGCCGGTCTGGAGACCGACTTCGGCCCGCTGGGCACCGCGGTGGCCGGGGACTCGGAGGTGGTCGTGCCGGCCCTCGCCGACGTGGTCCGGGTGGCGCTGGCCGAGGGTGCGACGCGGATCACGCTGGTCGTCGAGCGGGCGGAGCCCGAGCGTGCCTGAGCCCCACCCCGATCCGCACCCCGTCATCGTCGCGATCACGCCGCTGGTCGAGCGCATCGGCGCCACCCTCGTCCCGGCCGGAGCGCTCGGTCCCGACGACGTCGCGCTGCAGTGGGACGGCGAGGTCGTCGGGGGCGTCCGGCTGTCCGGGGCGGAGCGCGCCGGTGAGCTGGCGGACCTGCTCGAGAACCTGACCGCCGAGATGGGGGCACCGCTGCACACGCTCGACCGCGCCAGGCGGCAGCGAGCGGTCCGGCTGCTCGACGAGCGCGGCGCCTTCCAGTACCGCAAGTCGGTGGAGACAGTCGCCGAAGCCCTCGGGGTCACCCGGTTCACGATCTACAACTACCTCAACCGGGACCGCACAGCCTGAGCGCGCAACGTCCGCGGGGCATTTTTCAACAAAGTGTTGACGTGAGCCCCGCCACAGTTCTACCTTGACCCGACATGCGGAACGCAGTTCCGCAGGGCGGAGGTAGAGATGACGACACCCGGGCTGACCTGGCTCAACTCCGCGGGCGAGGGCGCCGAGACCGCCCTGCTCGCGTGCTGCGACGTCCCCCGGTGGGCCACGGCCGTGCTCGACGGCAGCCCGTACGCCGACGTCGCCGAGCTGCTCGACGCCGGGGACCGCGCCTCCCGCACCCTCACGGCGTCGGAGGTGGACCGCGCGCTGGCCGCCCACCCCCGCATCGGGGACCGCGTCGCCGGATCCGACGCCTCGGCGACCTTCTCCCGACGCGAGCAGGCCGCGGCATCGACCGACGACGCCGGCGACGCGGCCCTGCACGAGGCCAACCGTGCCTACGAGGAGCACTTCGGGAGGGTGTTCCTGATCTGCGCCTCCGGGTTGAGCGCCGCTGACGTGGTCGCCGCCGCCCGGTCGCGGCTGGACAACGACGAGGAGACCGAGCGGGCCGTCGTCGCCGACGAGCTGCGGCGGATCTCACGACTGCGCCTGCAGAGCCTGGCCAACAGCGTGCCCTCCACCACCGTCTCCTCCACCACCGGAGAGGTTCCCTCGTGAGCGGCCCCGGTCTCGTCACCACCCACGTCCTCGACGCGGCCCTGGGTCGACCCGCCGCCGGCGTGCCCGTCCGGCTCGAGTCCACCGACGGCACCGTCGGCACCAGCACCACCGACGTCGACGGCCGTGCCCGCGACCTCGCCCCGGACGTGCTGGCACCGGGCACCTACCGACTGTTCTTCGACACGGCGGCCTACCACGCGGCCAGCGGTCAGCCCAGCTTCTACCCCGAGGTGTGCGTGACCTTCACGATCTCCGACCCGGAGCAGCACCTGCACGTGCCGCTCCTGCTGAGCCCGTTCGCCTACTCCACCTACCGAGGGAGCTGAGAGATGTCCATCGTCCTGGGATCCAACCAGTACGGCAAGTCCGAGAACCGGGTGTTCCGCGTCTACCGCGACACCGCCCGCCACGAGATCCGCGACCTGAACGTCTCCAGCGCCCTGCGGGGCAGGTTCGACGACGCGCACGTGACCGGCGACCAGAGCGCCGTGCTGCCCACCGACACCCAGAAGAACACGATCTTCGCGTTCGCCAAGCAGCACGGGGTCGGCGCGATCGAGGACTTCGCGCTGGCCCTGGCCGACCACTTCATCAACCAGACCCCGGCCGCCGAGGGGGCCCGGGTCGAGGTCGAGGAGTACCACTGGGACCGCATCCAGGTCGACGGCACAGGCCACGACCACTCGTTCGTCCGCGGCGGCAGCGGGACCCGCAACACGGTTGTCAACGTCGATGGCAGCGGGTCGGACCGTCGGGCGCACGTCGTGTCGGGGATCTCCGACCTGACCATCGCCAAGACCACCGGTTCGGAGTTCCAGGGGTTCCTCACCGACGAGTACACGACCCTGCCCGAGACCGACGACCGCATCCTCGCGACCGCGCTCGTCGCCCGCTGGCGCTACGACGGCACCGACATCGCGTGGGACAAGAGCTTCGACGACATCAAGGCCACCCTGCTGCAGCGGTTCGCCGAGATCCACAGCCACGCCCTGCAGGAGTCGCTCTACGGCATGGGCGCAACCGTCCTGGAGCAGCACCCGGAGGTGGCGGAGATCCGGTTCTCCGCCCCCAACAAGCACCACTTCCTGGTCGACCTCTCACCGTTCGGCACCGAGAACCCCGGCGAGGTGTTCATCGCCGCCGACCGCCCCTACGGCCTCATCGAGACCACCGTCACCCGGGACGACGCCACCGACCCCGGCTCGGCCTGGCACGCCGTGCCCGGCTTCTGCTGAGAAAGGACGCGACCACCATGAAGCTCCGACGCAACGCCACCGCCAGGTCCACCGCCGCCGAGGCCGAGGTCCGCACCGGCCGTCCCGAGGACGAGAAGATGCCGTTCCTGCAGCTCGTGCTGTACGGGCTGCAGCACATCCTCACCATGTACGGCGGCGTCATCGCACCACCGCTGATCGTCGGCACCGCCGCCAAGCTCTCCCCCACCGACATCGCCCTGCTCGTCACCGCCGGGCTGTTCGTCAGTGGTCTGGCCACGCTGCTGCAGACCCTGGGCATCGGGCGCTTCGGCGCGCGGCTGCCGATCGTGCAGGGCATCTCCTTCGCCAGCGTCTCCACCATGGTCGCCATCGCCAGCACCGACGGACTACGGCCGGTGTTCGGCGCGATCATCGTGGCCGGGGTGATCGGGCTCGTGCTCTCCTCCTTCTTCGCGCAGCTGGTCCGCCTGTTCCCCGCGGTCGTGACCGGCACGATCATCACCGTCATCGGGCTCTCCCTGATGCCGGTGGCCTTCACCTGGGCGATGGGTGGCGCGGGAAGCAAGAGCCTCGGCTCCATGTCCAACATCGGCCTCGCCGGCCTGACGCTGCTGATCATCCTGGTGATCAGCCGCCTCTTCCAGGGCGCGATCTCCCGGCTGTCGATCCTCATCGGGATCGTGGCCGGCACCGCGGTCGCCGCGCTGCTCGGCAAGGCGAACTTCTCGAACATCGGCAGCGGCAACATCGTCGCCGTGCCCCCGGTGCTGCACTTCGGGTCCCCCACGTTCCAGATCGGCGCGATCGTGTCGATGACCATCGTGATCCTGGTGATCATGACCGAGACCACCGCAGACATCATCGCCATCGGTGAGATCGTGGAGACCAAGGTCGACGCCCGGCGGGTGGCGGACGGTCTGCGGGCAGACATGGCCTCGACGGCGATCTCCCCGCTGCTGGGCTCCTTCCCCTGCAGCGCGTTCGCCCAGAACGTCGGACTGGTCGCTCTGACCAGGATCAAGAGCCGGTACGTGGTCGCCATGGGCGGTGCGATCCTGGTCCTGCTCGGCCTGCTGCCCGTCGTCGGGCGGGTCGTCGCTGCCATCCCGTTCCCCGTCCTCGGTGGCGCCGGCATCGTGCTGTTCGGCACGGTCGCGGCGAGCGGCATCAGGACGCTGTCCAAGGTGGACTTCTCCGACAACCTCAACCTGGTCATCGTGGCGACCGCGATCGGTCTGGGCGTCATCCCGATCGCCGCACCGAAGTTCTGGGACGCCTTCCCCAAGGGCGTGGCCGTGGTCATGGACTCCGGGATCAGCGCCGCCGCAGTCACCGCGGTGCTGCTCAACCTGCTGTTCAACGAGATCCAGGCGGGCAACCGGCCGGGCGCCTCCGTCTTCGCCGCGGTGCCCGACGAGCGGGGCTCGCTGCCCGTCGACCCGCCGGACGAGGGGCGCTCAGCCCAGCCGACGGCTGCGGCGAAGGAGACCACGACATGAGCCACACGCTGCGCTACGAGGTCAACTGCTCGATCCTGTTCACCGAGCTCCCGCTGCTGGAGCGGCCCGCCGCGGCCCGTGGCGCGGGGTTCGACGCCATCGAGCTGTGGTGGCCCTTCGCCACCGCGGTGCCCACCGACGCCGAGGCGGACGCCCTGGTCCGGGCGGTCACCGACGCGGGGGTGGCGCTGGTCGGGCTGAACTTCTTCGCCGGCGACATGCCGGGCGGTGACCGGGGGCTCATGTCGTGGCCCGGACGCGAGCTCGAGGTCCGCGAGAACATCGCGGCCACCCTCGAGCTCGGAGCCCGCCTCGGCTGCCGCACCTACAACGCGCTGTACGGCAACCGGATCGAGGGTGTCGCACCGCAGGAGCAGGACGAGCTCGCCACGGCGAACCTGACGCTCGCGGCGAGCTCGGCCGCGGCGTCCGGCGGGTCCACCGTCCTGGTCGAGCCGGTCAGTGGCGCCCCGCGCTACCCCCTGCTCACCGCCGCCGACGCGCTGCGCGTGATCGACCGGGTCGGCGCGGACAACCTCGCCCTGCTCGCCGACCTCTACCACCTGGCGGTCAACGGCGACGACGTCGACGCCGTCATCGCGGAGCACGTGGACCGCATCGCGCACGTGCAGGTCGCCGACAGCCCCGGTCGGGGCGAGCCCGGCTCGGGCCACCTCGAGCTGGACCGGCAGCTCGGCGACCTGCAGGCCGCGGGCTACGCCGGCTGGGTCGGGCTCGAGTACAAGCCGACCGGGTCCACCGAGGACAGCTTCGCCTTCCTCGACCACGAACGACGCGCCTCGCACGCCACGCAGGCCCGAACCCCGTCCGAGCAGAGCAGGAGCACCGGAGCATGACCACCATCGCCTTCCTCGGGCTCGGCATCATGGGCAGCCCCATGGCCGTCCACCTCGCGGAGGCCGGTCACACCGTGGCCGGGTACAACCGCACCCCCGACAAGACCGCACCGCTGGTCGCGGCGGGGGGGCGCGCCGCGACGTCGGTGGCCGACGCGGTGCACGGTGCCGACGTCGTCGCGATCATGGTTCCGGACTCCCCCGACGTGCGGGCCGTGCTCACCGATCCCGGCGGCGTGCTCGACAGCGCCGCCCCGGGGACACTGGTGACCGACTTCTCGAGCATCCGGCCCGACGTCACCGTGGAGCTCGCCGGCCTCGCCCGCGAGCAGGGTCTGCGCTACCTCGACGCACCCGTCTCCGGCGGGGAGGCCGGGGCGAAGGCGGCGACGCTGTCCATCATGGTCGGCGGTGACGGCGCGGACGTGGCGTCGGCCCGCCCGCTGCTGGAGACCCTCGGGCGCACCGTCGTGCACGTCGGACCCAGCGGTTCCGGCCAGACGGTGAAGGCCGCGAACCAGCTCGTCGTGGCGGGAAACATCGCCCTGCTCGCAGAGGCGCTGCTGTTCCTGGAGGCCCACGGGGTGGACACCACGGCTGCGCTGGAGGTCCTCGGCGGCGGCCTCGCCGGCTCGGCCGTGCTCGTGCAGAAGGGCGAGAAGATGCGCACCCGCTCCTTCGACCCCGGCTTCCGCATCGCGCTGCACCACAAGGACCTCGGGATCGTCGTCGACGCGGCCCGCGCCGCGGGCGTCGTCACGCCCGTCGCGGCCCTCGTCGCCCAGCTCATGGCCTCCGCCGTGGCCGCCGGCGACGGCGGGCTGGACCACTCGGCCCTGCTGCGCACGCTCGAGCGCCTCTCCGGCCGCTGAGCGAACCCCCACCCCCACCTCTCCCGAACCCCAGACAGGACACCACCATGACCCGCATGACTGCGGCCCGCGCGGCCGTCGAGATCCTCCGGCGGGAGGGCGTCACCCACCTGTTCGGCCTGCCCGGGGCCGCGATCAACCCGTTCTACGCCGCGATGCGGGAGTCCGGTGAGCTCACCCACGTCCTCGCCCGTCACGTCGAGGGCGCCTCCCACATGGCCGAGGGCTACACCCGGGCCGTCGCCGGCAACATCGGCGTGTGCATCGGGACCTCCGGGCCGGCCGGCACGGACATGATCACCGGGCTGTACTCCGCCTCGGCCGACTCCATCCCGATCCTGTGCATCACCGGCCAGGCCCCGGTGGCCAAGCTGCACAAGGAGGACTTCCAGGCGGTCGACATCACCGCGATCGCCGGCCCCGTGACCAAGTGGGCGTGCACCGTCATGGAGGCCGGACAGGTCCCCGGCGCGTTCCAGAAGGCGTTCGCCATCATGCGGTCGGGACGGCCCGGCCCGGTGCTGCTCGACCTGCCGATCGACGTCCAGATGACCGAGATCGAGTTCGACCCGGAGACCTACGAGCCTCTTCCCATCGCCGTTCCGCGCGCCACCCGGGCGCAGGCGACGAAGGCCCTGGCCATGATGGCCGCCGCGGAGCGCCCGCTCATCGTGGCCGGCGGAGGCATCGTCAACGCCGACGCCGCCGAGCTGCTCGTCGAGCTCGCCGAGCTCACCGGGGTCCCCGTCATCCCGACCCTCATGGGCTGGGGCACCATCCCCGACGACCACCCGCTCATGGCGGGCATGGTCGGCCTGCAGACCTCGCACCGCTACGGCAACGCGACCATGCTCGAGTCCGACTTCGTCCTCGGGATCGGCAACCGGTGGGCCAACCGCCACACCGGGGGGATCGACACCTACACGGCGGGGAGGACCTTCGTCCACGTCGACATCGAGCCCACCCAGATCGGTCGGGTCTTCGCCCCCGACCTCGGCATCGTCTCCGACGCCGGCGCGGCGCTGGAGATGTTCCTGACCGTCGCCCGGGAGCAGCACGCGGAGGGGACGCTGCCCGACCGGACGGACTGGGCGGGGTCCTGCCGCACGCGCAAGCAGACCCTGCAGCGCCGCACCAGCTTCAACACCGTGCCGATCAAGCCCCAACGGGTCTTCCAGGACATGAACAAGGTCTTCGGCCCCGACACCCGCTACGTCAGCACGATCGGGCTCTCCCAGATCCAGGCCGCCCAGCTGCTGCACGTCTACAAGCCTCGGCACTGGATCAACGCCGGTCAGGCCGGGCCGCTGGGCTGGACCATCCCGGCCACGCTCGGGGTGGCCACCGCAGACCCGGACGCCACCGTGGTGGCGCTCTCGGGCGACTACGACTTCCAGTTCATGATCGAGGAGCTCGCGGTCGGTGCCCAGTTCAAGATCCCCTACGTCCACGTGGTGGTGAACAACGCCTACCTGGGTCTGATCCGCCAGTCCCAGCGCGGCTTCAACATGGACTACTGCGTCCAGCTCGCCTTCGACAACGTCAACTCCCCCGAGCTGGAGGGTTACGGCGTCGACCACGTCAAGGTCGCGGAGGGCCTGGGCTGCAAGGCGCTGCGGGTGTTCGACCCCGGGGAGATCGTCCCCGCGCTGGAGGAGGCGCAGAAGCTGATGGTGGAGCACCGGGTGCCCGTGATCGTCGAGATCATCCTCGAGCGGATCACGAACGTGTCCATGGGCACCCAGATCGACGGCATCGTCGAGTTCGAGGAGCTCGCCCTGGCCGGGGTGGACGCCCCCACGGCCATCTCCATGTTGGACTGAGCACGTGGTCCACGTCCTCGTCGCCTCCGACAAGTTCAAGGGCTCGCTGACCGCGGCCCAGGTCGGCGAGGCCCTCACCGCCGGGATCCGCCGCGTCCGTCCGGACGTGACGGTGACCGTCGCCCCCGTGGCCGACGGCGGGGACGGCACCCTCGCCGCCGCCCTGGCGGCCGGGTACGACGAGGTCGTGGTCACCGCCGCCGGGCCGACCGGGCGGGCGCGGTCCACCCGCTTCGCCCGCTCGGGCGAGCTCGCGGTCGTCGAGCTCGCCGAGGTCTGCGGCCTGGACCTGCTCCGGGGCGCCCCGCTCGCCCCGATGACGGCCACCAGCCGCGGGGTGGGCGAGGTGCTCGCCGAGGCGGTCGCGCAGGGCTGCCGTCGCGTGGTGCTCGGCATCGGGGGCAGTGCGAGCACCGACGGCGGCGCGGGGATGCTCGCGGCCCTCGGGGCCCGGCTGCTCGACGCCCGGGGCACCGCCCTGGCCGACGGCGGTGCCGCCCTGGCGGGGCTGCACACCCTGCAGGTGGACCGGCTGACGGAGGGCCTGGCCGGGATCGAGGTGACGGTCGCCTGCGACGTGACGAACCCGCTGCTCGGACCGTCGGGCGCCGCCGCGACCTACGGGCCCCAGAAGGGTGCGGACGCGGGGCAGGTGCGCACCCTGGACTCCGCGCTGGCCCACTGGGCGGACGTGGTGGCCACCACGACGGGAACCGACGCGCGCACCTCACCCGGTGCGGGTGCGGCGGGCGGCGTGGGGTTCGCAGCCCTCGCGCTGCTCGGGGCGAGCATGCGCCCCGGCATCGAGGTGGTGCTCGAGCTGGTCGGGTTCGACGCGGCGCTGCGCGGGACCGACCTGGTCATCACCGGCGAGGGCTCGCTCGACGAGCAGACGCTGCACGGCAAGGCTCCCATCGGGGTCGCCCGGGTCGCGGGCGCCGCCGGGATCCCCGTCGTCGCGGTCTGCGGTCGCTCCGTGCTCACCGATGCGGCGCTGCGGGCCGCCGGGATCACCCGCACCTACCGCCTCACCGACCTCGAGCCGGACGTCGACCGCTGCATCGCCGGCGCGGGTCCGCTGCTGGAGGTGCTCGGCGAGCGGATCGCCGCCGACGAGCTCCCGTCCTGACACCCCGTCCCGCGCACCCTGAGGAGAACGCCCCGTGAGCCACGCCGACGACCTGGTCATCCGAGCGGCCCGGGTGGTCCTGCCGGAGGGGGAGCGTGCCGCGGCGGTCGTCGTCCGCGACGGTGTCGTCACCGCGGTGCTCGCCGTCGACGCGGAGATCGATGCCGCCGAGGAGGTCGTGCTGGGCCCGGACGAGGTGCTGCTGCCGGGCCTGGTCGACGCCCACGTCCACGTCAACGAGCCGGGCCGGAGCGAGTGGGAGGGCTTCGCGAGCGCGACCCGCGCGGCCGCCGCCGGCGGGGTCACCACCATCGTGGACATGCCGCTGAACAGCATCCCCCCGACGACCGACGTCGCCGCGCTGGAGGTCAAGCGGGCCAGCGCCGCCCCGTCCGCGTTCGTCGACGTGGGCTTCTGGGGCGGGGCCGTCCCGGGCAACGTCGACGCGCTGGCCCCGCTGCACGAGGCGGGCGTGTTCGGGTTCAAGTGCTTCCTGCTCAGCTCCGGGGTGCCGGAGTTCCCGCCGCTGGACGCCGCGCAGCTCGAGCTCGCGCTCACGGAGGTGGCCCGCTTCGACGGGCTGGTCATCGTGCACGCCGAGGACGCCCACGTGATCGGGGCGGCCCCGGACGCCACAGGTACCCACTACACCGACTTCCTGGCCTCGCGGCCGCGGCGTGCGGAGGACCTCGCCATCGGGCAGGTCATCGAGGCGGCCCGCCGCACGGGGTGCCGGGTCCACGTGCTGCACCTCTCCAGCGCCGACGCGCTGCCCCTGATCGCAGCCGCCCGGGCCGACGGGGTGCGCCTGAGCGTCGAGACCTGCCCGCACTACCTGTGCCTGACCGCCGAGGACGTCCCCGACGGCGCCACCCAGTACAAGTGCTGCCCCCCGATCCGGGAGGCCGGCAACCGCGAGGCGCTCTGGGCGGGCCTGGCCGAGGGGCTCATCGACACCATCGTCTCCGACCACTCCCCCTCCACGATCGACCTGAAGTGCCTCGACACCGGTGACTTCGGTGCGGCCTGGGGCGGGATCTCGTCGCTGCAGCTTGGCCTGCCCGTCGTCTGGACCCAGGCCCGGCAGCGCGGGCTCACCCTGTCCGACGTGGTCCGCTGGATGTCGGCGGGACCCGCCGCGCAGACCGGGCTCACCGACCGCGGGGCGATCGCGGTGGGCCGGCGGGCCGACTTCTGCGTCCTCGCCCCCGAGGCGACCTTCGTGGTCGACGCCGCCGCCCTGCAGCACCGCAACGCGGTGACCCCGTACTCGGGTCAGCGGCTGCACGGCGTCGTGCGCAGCACCTGGCTGGCCGGGGCGAGGGTGTCCCTCGACGGGCCACCCCGGGGCCGGTTGGTGACCCGACCCGTCCGCAGCTCCCGGTGACCGGCGAGGGTCCCGGCCGCACCGAGGCACCGGTGGCCGTCGTCACCGGGGCCGGTTCCGGCATCGGCCGGGCGGTCACGCGCAGGCTGCTGACGGCCGGGTTCCGGGTCGCGCTGGTCGGACGCACCCGCAGCGCGCTGGAGGCCACCGCGGCGCCGGCGGTCACCGCACCCGGGGGCACCGCCCTCGTGCTGCCCGCGGACGTGACCGTCGACGCCGAGGTCGCCGCGCTCGTCGCCACGGTGGAGCGCACCTGGGGCCGGCTGGACCTGCTCGTCAACAACGCGGGCACCTTCGGGCCGGTCGGCGCGGTCGACGAGATCGACCCCGCCGAGTTCCGGGCGACGGTGGAGGTGAACCTCACCGGCGCCTTCCTGTGCACCCACCACGCGGTGCGGGTCATGAAGCGGCAGCGCCCCCGGGGTGGACGGATCATCAACAACGGCTCGATCTCGGCGCACGTGCCCCGGCCGCGCAGCGTGGCCTACGCCGCCAGCAAGCACGCGATGACCGGGCTGACCCGGGCGACCGCGCTCGACGGCCGGGCCCACGACATCACGTGCGGCCAGCTCGACATCGGCAACGCCCGCACCGAGATGACGACGGGGTTCACCGCCGAGCCCACCTTCGACGTGGCCCACGTCGCCGACGCGGTGCTCGCGGTGGCGCGGCTGCCGCTGGGCGTCTCCGTCCCGACGATGACCATCGTCGCGACCGGCATGCCCTACGGCGGCCGCGGCTAGACGTCCCGGCTAGGACGCCGTCGGAGCCTCGTCGTGGAGCTGCGCGCGGTGCGCCTCGGGCAGCGCGTCCCACCAGGTCCGCCGGACCGCGCGGCGGGACTCCTCGTCGAGGTCGCCCCACAGCCGCAGCCGCGACAGACCGCCGTCGGGGTAGACGTCCAGGCGCAGGTGGGTCGCCGCCACCGCACCGGGCAGCGCGAGGTGGTGGCGGGTGTCCGGCTGCACCGCGGTGCGGACCAGCAGCTCGCACCAGGACGCGGGGTCGGCCGGATCGGCGGTGCGCGCGTCGACGGTGCTCAGCCGCACCCAGCCGGCTGCGTTGCCGACGTAGTAGCTGGTGTCCACCTCGACACGACGGGGCACACCCGCGACGCCCAGGGCGAACACCGCGTGGTCGTTGCCCTCCCCGCGGCGGCGCGCGTTCTCCCAGCCCTCCCCCATGTTGCGGGCCCGGCCGGGCGCGATGATGTTCGCGGGCGAGGCGTAGAACGCGTCGGAGCACTCCTCGAGCCGTCCACCCCCCTCGGCGGCGAGCAGGTCCACCGTCCCGGTCAGCAGCCGGGGATCGGGGACGACGACACCGTGCACCCGCAGCCGGGCGACACCCCCGTCGGGGTAGATGGCCAGGCGGACGTGGGTGAAGCGGTGCGGGTCCGCGACGGGGTAGACGTTGGCGGTGTCGCCCCGGGCGGGGGACTTGGCGACCACGGTCACCCACGTGGCACGCAGCAGCTCCTCCGGGTCCGGGTACCCCTCGACGGAGGTGGCCTGCACCGCGACGTGGGGCGGGTAGTTCCCGCGGAAGAAGGCGGTGTCGACGACGACGCCGTGGATGATGCCCGGGGCTCCGAGGCGGACCACGGCCCAGTCGTGCGCCTCGGGATCGCGCACGGCGGAGCGCCGGCGACGGGTCTCCCAGCCGTCGTAGACCTTGCCCTTGTGACCGAACTCCGAGGGGTCGAACACCGGCGCCTCGGGGCGGATCAGGTTCTCCCGCTGCGCGAACAGCTCGTCGTTGGCCGCGGTGACGGAGCCACCGAGGGCCCGCGAGGCGAGGTCGGTCAGCGTGGTGACGTCGACCGTGCTCACGAGGCGTCCACGTCGGCGGGAACGTCGAGACCACGGTAGCGGCGCCAGCTGCCGTGCTCGGAGATGTCGGTGAGCTCCTCGCCCATCGAGGTGCGCAACCCGGGTCGCAGCCCGACCGCGAGCACCGAGCGACCGTCGGTCAGCTCGACGACGGTGAGCTCGAGCTCGGCAGGCTCCTCGGGCAGGAAGTCCGTGCGGATCTGGTCCATGGGCACGTCGTAGAGCTCGCCCTCGATGCCCACCCCGCCGCCGTCGACGAGCTCGAGGGCGGGGAACTCGTCACGGACCGAGAAGAAGCGGTAGCTCGGGGCCGTGGTCACCGACCCCAGGAAGGGGTGCGCAGAGACGTTGTGGTGCAGCGCCCCGCCCCGCATCGCACCGCCGTTGCAGAAGAGCTCGGCCACTGTTCCCGCCTTCCCTCGACCCGACGTCGGTCATCAGGTCCTGCGGCCAGGGTCGCCAGTTTTCAACATTTTGTCAACACTTCTTGAGCGGACCGGACTACCGGGACCGTCCCCGGTGTTGTGCCCAGCATGAAGCTCAGCGTCCTGGACGTCTGCCCGATCCCCACCGGCTCCACCCCGGGCGACGCCCTCCGCAACACCCTCGACCTCGCCCGGCACGCCGAGCGGCTCGGCTTCCACCGCTACTGGCTCGCCGAGCACCACTCCATGCCGGGCATCGCGAGCTCCGCGCCGTCGATCATGATCGGGCAGGTCGCGGCGGTCACCGAGCGTCTGCGCGTCGGGTCCGGCGGGGTGATGCTGCCCAACCACGCGCCGCTGGTGGTCGCCGAGCAGTTCGGCACCCTCGACGCGCTCTACCCCGGGCGCATCGACCTGGGCCTGGGTCGGGCGCCGGGCACCGACCAGGTCACCGCGCACGCCCTGCGCCGCTCGGCCACCCAGCTCAGCGAGGACGACTTCCCGCAGCAGCTGGCCCAGCTGCGCGCCTTCTTCGACGACGGCTACCCCGCCGACCACCCGTACGCCGCGATCACCGCGGTGCCCGGGCTCGGCGCGACGGTCGCCGTCTGGCTGCTGGGTTCCTCGACGTACTCCGCCCAGCTCGCCGGCCTGCTCGGGCTGCCCTACGCGCACGCCCACCACTTCGCCTCCGGCTCCACCGACGCGGCGGTCGCCGCCTACCGGGCCTCGTTCCGCCCCGGTGTGCTCGACGAGCCGTACCTGGTGGTGACGGCGTCGGTGGTGGCCGCCGACGACGACGAGCGCGCCCGGTGGATCGCCGCCCCCATGGCCCTGGCCATGGCGCGGCTGCGCGCGGGCAACCCGGGCACCTTCCCCACCCCGGAGGAAGCGGCGGCCAACCCGCTCAGCCCGTCCCAGCGGGCCAGCCTCGGCGGGATGACCGCCAGCGCCGTCGTCGGCGGGCCGGAGACCGTCGGAGCCGGGCTGCGCGCGCTGGGCGAGAGCACCGGCGCCGACGAGCTGATGGTGTCGACCATGGTGCACAGCCACGCCGACCGGCTGCGCAGCTACGAGATCGTGGCCGCCCGGCTCGGCGCTCAGCAGGTGGGTGCAGCCGTCCCCGCCTGACCTCAGACGCCCCAGTCCGCCAGCACGGCGTCGGTGTCCTCGCCGGGCACCCGCGCCCCGGTGGTCAGCGTCGCGGGGGTCCGGGAGAAGCGCGGCGCAGGCACCGGCTGCACCACCCCGTCGGCCTCGACGAAGGTGCCCCGGGCGACGTTGTGCGGGTGCTGCACGGCCTCGGCCATGCTCAGCACCGGCACCACGCACGCGTCGGTGTCGATGAAGACGGCGGCCCACTCGTCCCGGGTGCGGCCGGCGAATATCTCGGTAAAGCGGGCCCGCAGCTCCGGCCAGCCCCGCAGGTCGTGCTGGTGCGGCAGCCCGGCGTCGGCGAGCCCGAGTCCCTCGAGCAGCTGCGCGTAGAACTGCGGCTCCAGCGCGCCCACGGCCACGTGCTCACCGTCGGAGCAGGTGTAGGTGTCGTAGAACGGGGCGGCCCCGTCGAGCAGGTTCGACTGCCGGGTGTCGTTCCACACGCCCGCGCCGCGGTAGGCCCACTGCATCTGGGCGAGCACCGGCGTGCCGTCGACGATCGCGGCGTCCACCACCTGGCCCAGCCCCGAGCCCTGCCGCTCGTGCAGCGCCGCCATGATCCCCAGCACCAGGAACATCGAGCCCCCGCCGAAGTCGCCCACCAGGTTCAGCGGGACCGCAGGCTTCTCGGCCGGTCCGATGGTGTGCAGCATGCCGGTCAGGGCGAGGTAGCCGATGTCATGGCCCGCACGCTGGGCCAGCGGCCCGTCCTGGCCCCAGCCGGTCATCCGCGCGTAGACCAGACCGGGGTTGCGGGCCTGGCAGTCCTGCGGCCCGATGCCCAGGCGCTCGGTGACCCCCGGGCGCAGGCCCTCGATGAGCACGTCCGCCCTCTCGGCCAGGGACAGCACGAGCTCGCGGCCCTCGTCGCTCTTGAGGTCGGCGGTGACGGAGCGGCGGCCGCGCAGCGTCTGGTCCTGGCCGCGGGGGACCAGCTCGAGGCCCCCGCCGCCGGGCCGGTCCACCCGCACCACGTCGGCGCCCAGGTCGGCCAGCAGCATCGCCGCGTGCGGTCCCGGGCCCAGCCCGGCGAGCTCGAGCACCTTCAGTCCAGCGAGCGGTCCGGGCACGGCGGTTTCCTCCTGGGGCTGGACGACGGCGTCGGGTGTTGTCTACCGCACGCCCGAGGTGACCGGTAAAGTGGTCACGTGACCGAGAGGATGAGCGCCAGCACGGCGAAGGCCACGCTGCTGTCCGTGCTCGACCGGGTGGCGGGCGGGGACGAGGTCGAGATCACCAAGCACGGTCGGGTCGTCGCGAGGCTCGTCCCCGCCAACTCACCGCACGCGCTGCGTGGCCTGCTCTCCGGCGTCGCCAGCACCGTCGGTACCGATGACGACGTGTTCTCCACCGGTGGCACCTGGGACACGGGGAACGTCCCGACGTGAGCGCGGTGGTGCTCGACACCCACGTCCTGCACTGGTGGTCCGCCGAGCCCGAGCGGCTCAGCGCGCGGGCCGCACGTGCCGTGGAGGCGGCCGACGAGCTCGTGGTCGCCGGGATCACCTGGTACGAGCTCGCCTGGCTGGCCCGGCACGACCGCATCCGCCTCGCCGTCCCGCTCACCGCCTGGCTCGACCGGCTCGCCACCGAGGTCCGCACCGTCGGGATCACCCCGGCTGTCGCGGTCGCGGCGACCGCGCTGCCGGCGTCGTTCCCCGGGGACCCGGCCGACCGTCTCATCTACGCCACGGCCGTGGAGCACGGCTGGGACCTGGTCACCAAGGATCGACGGTTGCACGAGCACGTCCACCCCCGGCCGGTCACGGTCTGGTAGCGGACGGGAGCCTCACTCCACCAGGGTCGCGCGCAGCTGGGCGAGCTCGTCGTCGGTCAGCCCGTGGGCCTGCAGCCACGCGACCGTCCCGCCCTGGGTGTCCAGGTGCGCGAGCAGACCTTCCATCGTCTCCGGCAGCGCCGTGAGCACCCAGTCCGGCACGGTGCCCAGCTCCCGGGTGGTGGCCGAGGCGGACAGCTGCGCGCGCACCAGGGGCATGTTCGCCTCGGTCGCGGTGTAGTCGGCCACGATCTGCGCGCGCTCGACCCCGAGCGCGTCCAGCAGCACGGCGACGACCACCCCGGTGCGGTCCTTGCCCGCTGCGCAGTGCACCACCGCGGGCACGGCCTCGGTCCGGCCGAGCAGGCGCACCACCTCGACCACGACGTCCGCGCTGGTCTCCAGGTAGGTGACGTAGTGCGCGAGCAGGCTGCCGGTCTCGATGTCCTCGGCCTGGTCCAGGCGCACCGAGCGGGCGCCCACCACCGGCAGGTTCCGGTAGCCGACCGTGGTCCCGGCGAGCGCCCCCCGTCCGTCCCGCTCGGCCTCGGCCTCGCCCCGGAGGTCGACCACCGTCCGCAGGCCCGCACCGAGCAGCGTCCTCGCGTCGCCGTCGGTGAGGTCGGCGAGGCTGGCCGACCGCAGGACCTTCCCCGCGCGCACCCGACGACCCTCCACCGTGGACAGCCCGCCGAGGTCGCGCACGTTCACGGCCCCGTCGAGCCGCACGTCGCGCGAGGTCATCAGCCCATCCTCGGCTGGCCGTTGGACGCACTCAGCCCACCATCGACGGGCAGCACCACCCCGGTGACGAACGCGGCGTCCGGGCCGGCCAGGAACGCGATCACGGCCGCCACCTCCGCCGGCCGGGCGGGCCGTCCCATCGGGATGCGCTCGGCGAGGCGGTGCAGCTTCTCCGCGTCGCCCACCAGGCCCTGCGCCATCGGCGTGTCGGTGAGGCTGGGCGCGACCACCGTGGCCCCCTCCTCGACGAAGCGGTGCACGGTGGCCGCCCCGATCCCGGAGCCTCCCCCGGTGTCGAGGACGACGGTGTCGGCGAAGCGCTGGGTCATGACCCCAGGGTGCCGGGCGCAGCTCCCCCGCGCCGGGCGGGGCCGGGGATCACGGCACGAGGACGGTGATGCCCGGCTCGCGGCCGACGTCGGCCAGGGCCTGCGCGGCGTCGTCGAGACCGGCGCGGCGGGTCACGAGCCGCTCCAGGCCGAGCGACGGCAGCGCCGCCAGCAGCCCGGGGTAGGCGTGGGCCGGGGCCCCGTGGCTGCCCAGCACGTCGAGCTCCCGAGCCACGACGACGTCCACCGGGAGCACCGCCCCGCCCGGCAGCAGCCCCACCTGGACGTGCCGACCGCGCACCCCGAGGCAGCGGATCGACGCCGCCGCGCTCACCGCGAGCCCGGCGCAGTCCAGCGAGACGTGCGCGCCGTGCAGGTCGTCGGCGGTGGGCAGGGCCTGCGCGGCCCCCACCTGCTCTGCGAGCGTGCGTGCACCGGCCGACGGGTCGACGGCGATCACGTGCGCTCCGGCCCCGGCCGCCACCGCCACGGCCGCGAGGCCCAGCCCCCCGCAGCCGTGCACCACCACGGTCTCCCCGGCGCGCACCCGCCCGCGGTGGTGCACCGCGCGCCAGGCCGTGGCCACGCGGCAGCCGAGCAGCGCCCCCACGTCGAAGCCGACCTCCTCGGGCAGCTCCACCAGGTTCACCTCGGCGTGCCGCAGCCCCACGAGCTCGGCGTAGGAGCCGTCGTGGGTGAAGCCCGGCTGCTCCTGGCGCTCGCACACCTGCTGCTCACCCGCGCGGCAGGCGGGGCAGGTCCCGCACGCGCAGACGAACGGGGTGGTCACGCGGCGGCCCACCCAGCGCGGGTCGACCCGGGCACCGACCGCCACCACCGTGCCCGCGAGCTCGTGGCCCGGGACGAGGGGCAGCACCACCCCGGCGTCGTGGCCCCGCCAGGCGTGCCAGTCGCTGCGGCACACCCCGGTCGCGGCCACGGCCACCACCGCACCGTCGGGGGCCGGGGTGGGGTCGGCGACGGTCTCCACCCCGGGCTGCTCCCCGAACGCCCGGACCACGAGTGCCTTCACCGCCTCAGCCTCCCCCAGGACCCGACTGTGAAGGAAACCTCGCGTCCTGGGTGCAGAAATCACGCACAGGTGCGGAGCGCCTCCACCAGGTCGTCGAGGCCGAGCGAGCCCAGCGAGAGGGCCGCCATGTGCCAGCTCTTGAGGTCGAACGCCGCGCCCTGCTCGGCCTGCGCCGCCTCCCGGCCCTGCAGCCACGCCCGCTCGCCGAGCTTGTAGCTGATGGCCTGTCCGGGCATCCCGAGGTAGCGGATGAGCTCGGAGTCCAGGAAGCCGGCGTCGCGTCCGCAGTGCAGCCCGAAGAACTCCCGGGCGAGCTCGGGGGTCCAGGTCTCACCCTCGTGGAACCCGGCGCCGGCGGGGATCTCCAGGGCGCAGTGCATCCCGATGTCGATGATCACCCGCACGGCCCGCATCTGCTGGGCGTCGAGGTAGCCGATCCGCTCGCCCGGGGTGCGCAGGTAGCCCAGCTCGTCCATCAGCCGTTCGGCGTACAGCGCCCAGCCCTCCACGTTCGCGCCCACCGAGCCGATCGAGGTCTGGTACTTGCTCAGCTGCGGGGCCACCAGCGTCCACTGCGCCAGCTGCAGGTGGTGGCCGGGAACACCCTCGTGGTACCAGGTGCTGGTGAGGTCCCAGAGCGGGAACCGGGTGCGGCCCATGGCGGGCAGCCACGTGCGGCCGGGGCGGGAGAAGTCCAGCGACGGTCGCGTGTAGTACGGCGCAGCCGCTCCACCGGCGGGAGCGATCATGGCCTCGACCACCTTCACCTGGTCGGCGAGGTCGAAGTGCGTTCCGTCCAGCTCGGCGATGGCCGTGTCCATCACCTGCTGCAGCCACGCGCGGACGGCCTCCTCGCCGTCGACCGCCTCGCCGTCGGTGCTCAGCCAGGCCATGGCCTCGGCGGGGGTGGCCCCGGGGCGCACCTTGTCGGCCTCGGCGCACAGCTCGGCGTCGAGGCGGTGGAGCTCGGTCCACGCCCAGGAGTAGGCCTCGTCGAGGTCCACCTCCGACCCGGTCCACTGCCGGGCGGCCCGGGCGTAGCGGTCGCGACCACAGGTGTCGGGCTCGGTCACCGCGGCCGGGGCGTAGGTGACCTCCAGGAACTCGCGCAGCTCCCGGCACGCGGCGTCGGCCGCCTGCGCGGCGGCGTCCAGCTCGGCGCGCATCGTGGCCGGCCCGTCCGCGACCACGCTCGCGAAGTAGCCACCGTCGAGCCACTCGGTGAGCTGGACGACGGCGGTGCGCACCTGGCGGGCGCCGGCCAGGATCCCGTCGCCCAGACCCACCCGCAGCGTCTCGGTGTACCCGGCGTAGGCGGTCGGCACTGCGGCCACCCGCGCCGCGACGTCGGCCCACTCCGCGTCGGTGGTGCGCGGCATCATCGCGAACACGGTGCGCACCTCGTGCATGGGGGAGAACAGGTTCCGGATCGCACGCAGGTCCTCGCCGTGCTCGATCTGGGTGAGCTCGGAGCCCAGCCGCTCGCGCAGCAGGGTGGCGCAGCGGGCCTCGGCGGGGTCGGTCAGCACGGCGGTGGGCACGGCGGCGAGCTCGGCCAGGGTGGCGCGCAGCAGGTCCGCCTGCGCGGCGGTGCCGGCCGGGGAGTAGTCGTCGAGCTCGTCCTGCCGGTAGGGCAGCCCCAGCCCCGTCGCCGTGATCGGGCTCAGGTGCGCGAGCGCGTCGAGGTGGGCATCAGCGATCCGGCGGGGGGTGGGGGGCATGCCGCGATCGTTGCACAGGCTAATCACCGGCGCGTGGGTGCTGGAGGCCCCCGGTGCTCCCACGCTGGAGATCACCGAGACCGCGCTGATGGAGGATCACGACGCCGCGCGGGCGACGCCGGCTGCGCTCCGGCGGCTCGGGCTCGCCGCAGCAGGGCTCGCGGCGTGGTCCGTCGGTCGCACCTCCCGATAGCCTGGCCCCACCATGAGCGCCACCCTGCACGCCGTCGACCTCGCCGCCGGGCACGGCGACCGCACCCTGTTCGCCGGGCTCGACGTCATCGTGGCCCCGGGCGACGTCGTGGGCCTGGTGGGCGCCAACGGGGCCGGCAAGTCCACCCTGCTGCGCCTGCTGGCCGGGGTCGACGTCCCGGAGGACGGCCGCGTCGGCCTGAGCCCGCCGGACGCCACGGTCGGGCTGCTGCCACAGGAGCCCGAGCGCCGCGACGGCGAGACCGTGCTCGCCTTCCTCGGTCGGCGCACCGGGGTCGCCGAGGCCGAGGCCACCATGGACGCCGCCGCGGAGGCCCTGGCCGACGCGGCCGAGGACGCCTACACCCCCGCCCTGGAGCGCTGGCTGGCCCTCGGTGGGGCCGATCTCGCCGAGCGGGCCCCCCAGGTGGCCGCGGACGTCGGGCTCGGGGTGGACCTCGACGCGCAGATGACCTCGCTCTCCGGTGGTCAGGCCGCACGCGCGGGCCTCGCCTCGCTGCTGCTGTCCCGCTACGACGTGCTGCTGCTCGACGAGCCCACCAACGACCTCGACCTCGACGGGCTGGCACGGCTGGAGCGGTTCGTGGCCGAGCTGCAGACCCCGGCCGTGGTGGTCAGCCACGACCGGGAGTTCCTGGCGCGCACCGTGACCCGCGTGGTCGAGCTCGACCTCGCCCAGCAGCAGGTGGGGGTCTACGACGGCGGGTACGACGCCTACCTGCGCGAGCGCGAGGTGGCTCGCCAGCACGCGCGCGAGGCCTACGACGACTACGCCGACACCGTGGGCGGGCTCGAGGCCCGGGCCCGGATGCAGCGTGGCTGGATGCGGGCCGGGGTCGGCAAGAGCAAGAAGGCGGCGAACGACCCGGACAAGATGAGCCGGAAGTTCCAGCAGGACGCGAGCGAGAAGCAGGCGGCCAAGGCCCGGCAGACCGAGCGGCGGATCGAGCGGCTGGAGGTGGTGGACGAGCCGCGCAAGGAGTGGCAGCTGCAGATGGAGATCGCGCCCGCCCCGCGCGGCGGCTCCGTGGTGGCCTCGCTGGACGCGGCCGTGCTGGCGCGCGGATCCTTCACCTTCGGTCCCGTCAGCGCGCAGGTGGACGTGGGCGACCGGGTGGTCGTCACCGGGGCCAACGGTTCCGGCAAGTCCACCCTGCTCGGGCTGCTGCTGGGGCGGCTGAGCCCGGACTCCGGCCGCGCCTCGCTGGGCGCCGGGGTGGAGCTGGGCGAGGTCGACCAGGCGCGGGGGCTGTTCCTCGGCGAGCAGAGCCTCGCCCGGGCGTTCGGCGAGGCCGTGCCGGACTGGCCGGACGCCGACGTCCGCACCCTGCTGGCCAAGTACGGCCTGCGCGGCGCACACGTGGGGCGCTCCGCGGCCTCGCTGTCGCCCGGCGAGCGCACCCGGGCCGCGCTGGCCCTGCTGCAGGCCCGCGGGGTGAACCTGCTGGTGCTCGACGAGCCCACCAACCACCTCGACCTGCCCGCCATCGAGCAGCTGGAGCAGGCGCTGGAGAGCTACACCGGAACGCTGCTGCTGGTCACCCACGACCGCCGGATGCTCGACGTGGTGCGCACCACGCGGCGCTGGGTGCTGGACGCGGGACGGCTGCGCGAGGACTGACGCCGCTAGCCCGTCACCGCGGTCGCCGCGATCCTGGCGGCCTGCTGGATGTAGTCGATGCCCGCACCCTCGGTGGCCGCGTGCGAGACGAGCACCGCCAGCAGCACCGGGTGCCCGTGGACGGTGACGACCCCCACGCTGGCCACCACCCAGAGCCCGTCGTCGCTGTCGATGGGCAGCCACCCGTTCTTGACCGCGGGCGCGCTGCCGGGGTCGGCGGCGGCACTGACCCCCCAGTCCTGGTCGGGCACCACCGACCGCATCAGGTCCAGGGCGTACGCCCGGTTCTCGGCCGAGAGCACCGAGGTGGGGTCGGTGAGCAGGTTCAGCAGCGCCACCTGGTCGGCCGCCCCGGTGGTGGTGAACCCGAAGTAGCCGCCCGCGCCGATGGTCGTGGCGGCGAGCCCGAGCCGGTCGTTCACCGCGACCAGGGCACTCGTGCCCCCCAGCTCGTCGAACAGCGCGATGGCGGCGTCGTTGTCGCTCTCGGTGATCATCGCCCTCGCCAACGACCTGTCCTGGGCGGTCAGCTGATCGCCGTCGTCCTGGTTGCGGATCATCGTCGCCACCAGGATCTCCAGCTTGACCACGCTGGCCGTGCTCATCCCGGTCGAGGCGCCGTACTGGAACGAGGCGCCGGTGACGGTGTCCCTCGCGGCCACGGAGACGCCCGCAGCGGGATCGATGCCTGCGGCGGCACCGAGCTGGTCGAGCGCGGTGCGGGCGCCGACGGGGTCGGGCACCGTCGGGGCCGCGGACGGGGTGGGGTCGGTGGTCGTGACGGGCACTCCCGACGAGGCGCCCGCCGTCGGCGCCCCCTGCCGGTCGACGAGGGAGAGGGTCGCACCGCCGACGAAGGTCGCCGCGACGACGACGAGCACCACGGCACCCACGCGGCGGCGCAGCATCCTCGCGCTGGACACGGCCGCCCGATCCGCCGGGCGGCCGGAGACCCCGCGCCTGCGCCCGGGGCGCCGGTGCGCCGGGGCGGTCAGGAACCCGCTCCCGCCGCGCGCGCCCCGAGCCGACGGGGCAGCGCGGCGGTCGCCGGCGGCACGACGTCGGACGTCCGGGGGTGGAGCCGAGTGCGGACGGACACGGCAGGCACCTCCTCGGACCGGGACGGTCGAGGGAACCTCGACCACCCTCGAGTATGACCGAGGACGGGACCGGCGGCGGCGACCAGGACCCCGGGGACCCGGTGGGCAGGTGAACACCAGGTTTCGCCGAGTGGTCGGACGTGACCTATCGTTCGCCCGACGTGCGACCCACGTCGCGTTCCGCCTGGCCGTTCACCCACGACCCGCCCGCCGAGCACACCCTGCCCGATCCGGACGGACCACCGCACGGCCTGTTGTCCCGGACGCCCACGGCCCGACGACGTGCCCGGCGCCCTGCTCACCCTGACCGTCGTTCGCGGCGGCCACTGCTGCGGAAGAAGAACCACCGTGACCACGCTCCCCGCCCCCCAGGGCCTCTACGACCCCGCCCACGAGCACGACTCGTGCGGCGTGGCCTTCGTCGTCGACATGCACGGCCGGGCCAGCCGCGACATCGTCGAGAAGGGCATCACCGCCCTGGTGAACCTGGAGCACCGCGGCGCGTCGGGGGCCGAGGTCAACAGCGGTGACGGAGCGGGCATCCTGCTGCAGGTTCCCGACGAGTTCCTGCGCGCGGTCGTCGACTTCGAGCTGCCCGCAGCCGGGTCCTACGCCACGGGCATCGCGTTCCTGCCCCAGGGCGCGGCGCAGGCCACCGACGCGGTGTCGCGCGTCGAGGAGCTCGTGCGCAGCGAGGGCCTGCGGGTCCTGGGCTGGCGCGAGGTGCCCACCGACGACGCCTCGCTGGGCGCGCTGGCCCGGGACGCCATGCCGACCTTCCGCCAGGTCTTCCTCGCGGGCGACGGTCTGGCGGGGATGGACCTCGAGCGTCGCGCGTTCGCCGTCCGCAAGCGGGTCGAGCGCGAGCTCGGCCACGACGGAGCCGGGCAGGGCGGGCCGTCCCGGCAGGGCAACCCCGCCGAGACGGTGTACTTCCCCAGCCTGTCCACGCGCACCCTGGTCTACAAGGGCATGCTCACCACTCCGCAGCTGCGCGAGTTCTACCCCGACCTGTCGGACTCCCGCCTCGTCAGCGCGCTGGCGCTGGTCCACTCGCGCTTCTCCACCAACACCTTCCCCTCCTGGCCGCTGGCCCACCCCTACCGGCTGGTGGCCCACAACGGCGAGATCAACACCGTCAACGGCAACGAGAACTGGATGCGGGCCCGCGAGGCGCTGCTGGCCACCGACGCGTTCGGCGACCCGGCCCAGCTCGAGCGGTTGTTCCCCGTGTGCACCCCGGGCGGCAGCGACACCGCGCGCTTCGACGAGGTGCTCGAGCTGCTGCACCTGGGCGGGCGCAGCCTGCCGCACGCCGTGCTGATGATGATCCCCGAGGCCTGGGAGCGCCACGAGAGCATGGACCCGGCCCGCCGGGCGTTCTACCAGTACCACGCCTCGCTGATGGAGCCCTGGGACGGCCCGGCCTCGGTGGCCTTCACCGACGGCACCGTCATCGGCGCCGTGCTCGACCGCAACGGCCTGCGCCCCAGCCGCATCTGGGTCACCTCCGACGGCCTGGTCGTGATGGCCTCGGAGGTGGGCGTGCTCGACATCGACCCCACCACCGTGGTGCGCAAGATCCGGCTGCGCCCGGGTCGGATGTTCCTGGTCGACACCGCGCAGGGCCGCATCGTCGGCGACGACGAGCTGAAGGCCGAGCTGGCCGCGGAGCACCCGTACCAGGAGTGGCTCGACGCGGGGCTCATCCACGTGGAGGACCTGCCCGCCCGGCCGCACGTGCGGCACAGCCACACCTCGGTGCTGCGCCGCCAGCTCGTGTTCGGCTACACCTCCGAGGAGCTCGACACCCTGCTCGCCGTGATGGCCCGCAACGGGGCCGAGGCCATCGGCTCCATGGGCACCGACACCCCCATCGCCGTGCTCTCCGCGCGCACGAGGCTGCTGTTCGACTACTTCTCCCAGCTGTTCGCGCAGGTGACCAACCCTCCGCTGGACGCCATCCGCGAGGAGCTCGTCACCAGCCTGGGCAGCACCATCGGCCCCGAGGGCGACCTGCTGGACCCGCGGCCCGCCTCCTGCCGGCACATCGTGCTGCCCGAGCCGATCATCGACAACGACGAGCTGGCCAAGCTCATCCACGCCAACGACGACGGCGACCTGCCCGGCTTCCGCTCGGTGGTCGTCTCCGGGCTGTACCCGGTGGCCGAGGGCGGCGCGGGCCTGCGTACCGCGCTGGCCGACATCCGCACCCGGGTGTCGGCCGCCATCGCCGGCGGCGCGAGCATCGTGGTGCTGTCCGACCGCGACTCCTCCGCGACCATGGCCCCCATCCCCTCCCTGCTGCTCACCGCCTCGGTGCACCACCACCTGGTCCGCGAGCGCACCCGCACCCAGGTCGGGCTCATCGTGGAGTCCGGCGACGCCCGCGAGGTGCACCACATGGCGGTGCTGATCGGCTACGGCGCCGCCGCCATCAACCCCTACATGGCCTTCGAGACCCTCGAGGACATGGCCGACCGCGGTCAGCTGCCCGGCGTCCTGCTGACCGACGCCATCGCCAACTACGTCAAGGCCGCCGGCAAGGGGGTGCTCAAGGTGATGTCGAAGATGGGCATCTCCACCCTCGCCTCCTACACCGGGGCCCAGGTCTTCGAGGCCATCGGGCTGAGCCACGAGCTCGTCGACGAGCACTTCACCGGCACCACGAGCCGCCTCGGCGGCATCGGCATCGACCAGCTGGCCGACGACGTGGCCGCCCGGCACGCCGCGGCGTACCCCGAGCGCCCGGAGCTGCGGGCGCACCGCGAGCTCGAGGTGGGCGGGGAGTACTCCTGGCGCCGCGAGGGCGAGTACCACCTGTTCAACCCCGACACGGTGTTCAAGCTCCAGCACTCCACCCGCACCGGGCAGTACGAGGTGTTCAAGGAGTACACCAAGCTCGTCGACGACTCCTCGGTCCGGCTCGCGTCGCTGCGCGGGCTGTTCGAGCTCACCCACCACCGCCGGGCCGTGCCGCTGGAGGAGGTGGAGAGCGTCGAGGACATCGTGCGCCGGTTCTCCACCGGAGCCATGAGCTACGGGTCCATCTCCGCCGAGGCGCACGAGAACCTCGCCGTGGCCATGAACCGCCTGGGCGCCAAGTCCAACACCGGGGAGGGGGGCGAGGACGCCGAGCGCTGGGTGCCCGACGCCAACGGGGACTCCCGCCGCAGCGCCATCAAGCAGGTGGCCTCGGGCCGCTTCGGCGTCACCAGCGAGTACCTGACCAACGCCGACGACATCCAGATCAAGATGGCCCAGGGCGCGAAGCCCGGCGAGGGCGGCCAGCTGCCCGCGCACAAGGTGTACCCGTGGATCGCGAAGACCCGGTACTCCACCCCCGGGGTGGGTCTGATCTCGCCGCCGCCGCACCACGACATCTACTCCATCGAGGACCTGGCCCAGCTGATCCACGACCTGAAGAACGCGAACCCCTCGGCGCGGGTGCACGTCAAGCTCGTCTCCGAGATCGGCGTGGGCACGGTGGCCACCGGGGTCAGCAAGGCGCACGCGGACGTGGTGCTCATCTCCGGCCACGACGGCGGCACCGGCGCCACGCCGCTGACCTCGCTCAAGCACGCCGGGGCCCCGTGGGAGCTGGGTCTGGCCGAGACGCAGCAGACCCTGCTGCTCAACGGCCTGCGCGACCGGATCGTGGTGCAGGTGGACGGCCAGCTCAAGACCGGCCGCGACGTGGTGGTGGCCGCCCTGCTCGGCGCGGAGGAGTTCGGCTTCGCCACCGCCCCGCTGGTCGTCTCGGGCTGCATCATGATGCGGGTGTGCCACCTGGACACCTGCCCGGTGGGCATCGCCACCCAGAACCCCGTGCTGCGCGCGAAGTTCCCCGGCAAGCCGGAGTTCGTGGAGAACTTCTTCCGGTTCATCGCCCAGGAGGTGCGCGAGCTGCTCGCCGAGCTCGGCTTCCGCAGCATCCTCGAGGCCGTCGGCCACGCCGAGGTGATCGACGCGAGCAAGGCCGTCGAGCACTACCGCAAGGCCTCGACCCTGGACCTGGGCCCGATCCTGCACCAGCCCGAGTCGGCGTTCATGAACCAGGACCTGCACTGCACGTCGGGCCAGGACCACGGCCTGGACAAGGCGCTGGACGTGACCCTCATCGAGCAGTCCCGGGCAGCCATCGCCTACGGCACCCCCGTCGTCATCACCTGCGACATCCAGAACGTGAACCGGACCGTGGGCACGATGCTCGGCCACGAGGTCACCAAGGCCCACGGCGGGGCCGGGCTCCCGGACGACACCATCGACATCACCCTCACCGGCTCGGCCGGCAACAGCCTCGGGGCGTTCCTGCCGAGGGGGATCACCCTGCGGCTGCACGGCGACGCCAACGACTTCGTGGGCAAGGGCCTCTCGGGCGGCCACGTCGTCCTGCGCCCGCCGCTGCAGACCGCCGAGGGATTCGTGGCCGAGGAGAACACCATCGGCGGCAACGTCTTCCTCTACGGCGCCACCTCGGGCGAGCTGTTCGTCCGCGGCCTGGTGGGTGAGCGGTTCGCCGTGCGCAACTCCGGGGCCACCGCGGTCGTGGAGGGTGTGGGCGACCACGGCTGCGAGTACATGACCGGCGGTACCGTGCTGGTGCTCGGGCCCACCGGGCGCAACTTCGGGGCCGGCATGAGCGGGGGCGTCGCCTACGTCTGGGATCCCGAGGGCACCTTCCCGGCCGACCTCAACGGCGAGATGGTGGACCTGGAGACCCTGGACGCCGACGACGAGCGGCTGGTGCACGAGCTGCTCACGCGGCACCGGGACGCGACCGACTCGGCCGTCGCCCACCGGCTGCTGGCCGACTGGCACGCGAGCAGGGACCACGTCGTCAAGGTGATGCCGCGCGACTACAAGCGGGTGCTCCTGGCGATCGACACGGCGGAGAAGGACGGTACGGACGTGGACGAGGCCATCATGGCGGCAGCTCATGGGTGACGCGCGCGCGTTCCTGACCCACGGGCGAGAGCTGCCCGTCCGGCGGGCCGTGGACGAGCGCGTGCAGGACTGGAACGAGGTGTACCAGCCCTTCGACGCCGACGCGCTGCGCACCCAGGCAAGCCGTTGCATGGACTGTGGGATCCCGTTCTGCCACAACGGCTGCCCGCTGGGCAACCTCATCCCCGAGTGGAACGACCTGGTCCACAAGGACGAGTGGGAGCGTGCCGTCGACCGGCTGCACGCCACCAACAACTTCCCGGAGTTCACCGGGCGGCTGTGCCCCGCGCCGTGCGAGGCCGCGTGCGTCCTCGGCATCAACTCCGACGCGGTGACCATCAAGCAGGTGGAGGTCGAGATCATCGACCGGGCGTGGGCCGAGGGGTGGGTCAAGCCCGTGCGCCCGACGCTGACCACGGCGCGCACGGTGGCCGTGGTCGGCTCCGGGCCGGCCGGGCTCGCCGCGGCCCAGCAGCTCACCCGCGCCGGGCACACCGTCACCGTGCTCGAGCGCGCCGACCGCATCGGCGGGCTGCTGCGCTACGGCATCCCCGAGTTCAAGATGGAGAAGCGACACATCACCCGTCGCCTCGAGCAGATGGCCGACGAGGGCACGATCTTCCGCACCGGCGTCGACGTCGGCGGGACGGGCGAGGACGCGATGAGCGTCGACGAGCTGCGCGAGCAGTTCGACGCCGTGGTGCTCGCCGGCGGGGCGACCGCCTGGCGCGACCTCGACGTGCCCGGCCGCGAGCTCGACGGCATCCACCAGGCCATGGAGTTCCTGCCCCCGTCCAACCGGGTGCAGGAGGGCGATCTCGACGAGAGCCCGATCTCGGCGGCCGGCAAGCACGTCATCATCATCGGCGGTGGGGACACCGGGGCCGACTGCCTGGGCACCTCCACCCGCCAGGGCGCGGCGAGCGTGCACCAGTTCGAGATCATGGCCCGCCCACCGGAGGAGCGGGCGAGCTCCACCCCGTGGCCGACCTACCCCCTGCAGTACCGGGTGTCCTCCGCGCACGAGGAGGGTGGTGAGCGGGTGTTCAGCGTGAACACCGCTGCGTTCCTCGGCGAGGGCGGGCAGGTCACGGCACTGCGCGGGCACGAGGTGGAGATGGTCGAGGGCCGCTTCACCGAGGTGGCCGGCACGGAGTTCGAGCTGCCGGCCGACCTGGTCCTGCTGGCCATGGGTTTCGTGGGCCCGGAGCGGGGCACGCTGGTCGAGCAGCTGGGCGTGGAGCTCACCGAGCGCGGCACCGTCGGCCGCGACGCCGGGTGGGCCACCAACGTCGAGGGCGTGTTCGTGGCCGGGGACATGGGCCGCGGCCAGAGCCTCATCGTGTGGGCCATCGCGGAGGGCCGCTCCTGCGCGGCCGCCGTGGACGCGTTCCTGCAGGGCTCCACCTCCCTGCCCTCCCCCGTCACCCCGACCACCGCGCCGCAGCGGTAGGGACCCGCCTCCCCCGGACAGAACCTCGCGCCCGCCTCCCCGCGAGTGAACACCTGTTCGCTAAGGTCTCGGCAACCGACCCGAGGAGACGCTCGTGCGCCACTGCCGTCGCACCACCACCGTGCTCACCGCCCTGGCCGTGGCCGCAGGCACGCTCGGGGCGGGAACCTCCGTCGCGGCCACCGCCCCGGCACCGGCCCCGTCGTTCTACGACACGCCCAGCACCATCACCGGCGCCCCCGGCGACGTGATCCGCGCAGAGCCGTCCTCGTTCTACCTGGACCCGCTGCGGGTGCTGCCCGCCCCGGCCGCCGCCGAGCGGGTCATGTACGTCTCCACCGACCGGACGGGCACGAAGATCGCCGTCACCGGTACCGTCCTCACCCCCCGTGCCCCCTGGACCGGCCCGGGCGAGCGACCTGTCGTCGCCTACGCCGTGGGCACCCAGGGTCTGGGCGACCAGTGCGCGCCCTCGCGGCAGCTCGACGCCGGCACGGAGTACGAGGGCACCTTCATCACCGGGCTGCTCGCCCGCGGCTACGGCATCACCATCACCGACTACCAGGGCCTGGGCACCGCCGGGGTGCACACGTACACCAGCCGCGAGGTCACCGGGCGCGCCGTGCTGGACTCCGTTCGAGCCGCCCAGCGGCTGCCGGCCGCAAACCTGCCCGACCACGGTCCCGTGGCGCTGAGCGGGTACTCCCAGGGGGGAGGCGCGACCGCCGCGGCCGCCGAGATCGCTCCCACGTACTCCCCGGAGCTGGACCTGCGCGGGGTCGTCGCCGGTGCGGTGCCGGCCGACCTCGGGGCCGTCGCGAGGAACCTGGACGGCTCGCTGTACTTCAGCTTCCTCGGATACTCCCTCGCCGGGCTGTCCGCCAGCTACGGCGTCCAGCTGGACGGGTACCTCAACGCGCGGGGCCGCCGGGTGGTCGCTGCGCTGGAGCAGCAGTGCACCACCGACTCGATCGCCGCGTTCCCGTTCGTGCGGTCCTCGAGCCTGACCTCCGACGGCCGCAGTGCCACCCAGCTGCTGGCGACCGCGCCGTTCCGCGGCATCGTCGCCGACCAGCGCATCGGCACCCGGCCGCCGGCGGTGCCCGTGCTGGTGACGCACAGCCTGCTCGACGACGTCATCCCCTACGCCGTGGGGCGCAACCTGGCCACGCAGTGGTGCGGCGAAGGCGCATCGGTGCAGATGGCGACGAACCTGGCCCCGACGCACGTGGGGGGCGCCCTCGGCTCCTACCCCGCGTCGTTCGCCTTCCTCGAGGCGCGATTCGCGGGCGTGCCCGCGGCGCGCGGCTGCACGGGGCTGTAGCAGGGCCGGTGGCGCCGGTCGGGATCGGTGCGGTGGGAGACTGAGCCCATGAGCACACCGACCTCCGACCTGCCCACCACCTCCCGCGAGGTCCACCTCGCCTCGCGCCCCTCGGGGTGGCCCACCCCGGAGAACTTCACCGTCGCCGAGGCGGCCGTGCCCGAGCTGGGGCCCGACCAGGTCCTCGTGCGCAACGTCGTCATGAGCGTCGACCCGTACATGCGCGGCCGGATGGACGACCGACCGTCCTACGTCCCGCCGTTCCAGGTCGGCGCGCCGCTGGACGGCGGCGCCGTCGGCGAGGTCGTCGCCTCCACCAGCGACACCGTCCCGGTGGGCGCGCACGTGCTGCACGGTCTCGGCTGGCGCGAGCTCGCGGTGCTGCCCGCCGCGCGCGTCACCGTCATCGACACCACCCTCGCCCCGGCCGGGGCCTACCTGGGCGTGCTGGGCATGCCCGGGCTCACCGCCTACGCCGGCCTGCTCGAGGTGGCCGGGATGACGGCCGGGGACACGGTGTTCGTCTCGGGTGCGGCCGGTGCCGTGGGCTCGCTGGTGGGGCAGATCGCGAAGCTGAAGGGGGCCGCGCGCGTGGTCGGCTCGGCCGGTTCGGCGGAGAAGGTGCGCCACCTCGTCGACGACCTGGGCTTCGACGCGGCCTTCAACTACAAGGACGGCGACGTCCGCGGCCAGCTGCGCACCGCAGCCCCCGACGGCATCGACGTGTACTTCGACAACGTCGGCGGCGAGCACCTCGAGGCCGCGATCTCGGCGCTGAACAACCGGGGTCGGGTCGCGATCTGCGGGATGATCTCGCAGTACAACGCGGACGCGCCCACCCCCGGCCCGCGCAACATGGCCATGATCATCGGCAAGCGGCTGACCCTGCGCGGCTTCATCGTCAGCGACTTCAACGCGCTGCAGCCGACGTTCGTCCGGGAGATGGGCGGCTGGCTCGCCGACGGCTCCGTGCGCACCCAGGAGACCGTGGTCGACGGCGGGGTCGACGCCGCCGGGCAGGCCTTCGTGGACCTCATGCGCGGCGCGAACACCGGCAAGATGCTCGTGCGGTTCTGAGCCTGGACCTCGAGCCGCTGGTCGAGCTCGTCCGCCGGGTCACCGACCGGCTCCTCGCCGTGACCCCGCTGTCGTGGTGGACGGTCGGGTACGCGGTCCTGGCCGTCCTGGTCGTCGTGGCCGTGCGCGGCCCGCTCGTCCGGCGCACGGGCTGGCGCCCGGCGTGGACGGTGGTGAGCCTGCTCGCGCTCGCCGCCGTCCTCGCCGTGACGCTGGCCCCGAGCAGGGACTTCCCGCGGCCCCTCGGGGTGGGTTCGTGCCTGCGCGGGGCCGCCGGCCAGGTCAGGAACGGCTCGGCGTTCGCGCTGGGCGGTGCCCAGGCGGAGCTGAACCTGGTGCTGCTCGTGCCGCTGGGGACCGCTCTCGTCCTCGCCACGCGGCGGGTGCGGGTGCCGCTGGCGGTGGTCCTGGCGCTGCCGGCGCTCGTCGAGCTCACCCAGACCCAGGTCCCCGGTCGGCTGTGCAGCGGCAACGACTACGTCGTCAACGTCACCGGGGGCCTCGGCGGGGTGGCGCTGGGTGCTGCGCTGGTCGCGCTCACCCGAGCGGTCGGCCGCCTCCGGGCGTGAGCAGCCGGGTGGTCTCCGACCGTGGACGCAGGGATGACGGACGCCGAGATGGCCACGCGACGCCCGCACGACCGAGGACGGGGTGGCCGCGGCTGCTCGACGGCCAGCACCGCCGCCAGCAGCGCTTCGCCGAACGGACGGCCCACCGGCGGCCGGGCTGGCGCACCACCGCCACCGCCCCCCGCGTCGGGGGAGAGCGGGACGGAACGACAGGAGGGGACGCGATGAGCACGCACGGACTGCAGGTCCAGGGGATCTCCAAGCGGTACGGGGACACGGTCGCCCTGGCGGACATGAGCTTCGAGGTGCACCCTGGCGAGCTGTTCGGCTTCGTCGGCAGCAACGGGGCGGGCAAGACCACCACCATGCGCATCGCGCTCGGGGTGCTCGAGGCCGACGAGGGCCAGGTGCTGCTGGGCGGGCGGCCGGTGGACCTCGACGTCCGCCGCCGCATCGGCTACATGCCTGAGGAACGCGGGCTCTACCCCAAGATGAAGGTGGGCGCTCAGCTCGCCTACATCGCCCAGCTGCACGGGCTCTCGCGCGCCGAGGCCGCCGACGCCGTGCACCGCTGGACCACGCGGCTGGACATCGCGCACAGGGTGGACGACACGGTCAGCGCGCTGAGCCTGGGCAACCAGCAACGGGTGCAGCTGGCCGCGGCCCTGGTGCACGACCCCGAGGTGCTGGTGCTCGACGAGCCCTTCTCCGGGCTGGACCCGGTGGCCGTGGACGTGATGAGCCACGTGCTGGTGGAGAAGTGCGAGGCAGGTGTGCCCGTCATCTTCTCCAGCCACCAGCTCGAGCTCGTGGAGCGGCTGTGCCACCGCGTGGGGATCGTGCGCGCGGGCCACATGCAGGCCGTGGGCACCGTGGACGAGCTGCGCGACCGCGGCACAACCCAGCTCGAGGTGCACGCCCCCGGGGCCGCACCGGGCTGGGCCGACGGGCTGCCCGGGGTGCGCACGGTGGGCGTCCGGGACGGACGCACCGTGCTCGAGCTGCTGCCGGGTGCCGACGACCAGGCCGTGCTCGCCGCCGCCCTGCGCACCGGGCCCGTGCACTCCTTCGCGGTGCGCCAGTCGTCCCTGACCGAGCTCTTCCGAGAGGTGGTGGCCGCATGAGCACCCCGAGCACGACCCGTCCCCCGACCGGCGCCCGTCCCCCCGTCAGCGCCGTGCGGGCCGTCCACCTCATCGCCGGCCGCGAGGTCCGCACCCGGTTGCGCACCAAGGCCTTCCTCATCAGCAACGCCGTGATCCTCGTGGTCATCGCCGCGGCGATCATCCTGGTCTCGGTGTTCACCGGCGGCTCCGACGCCCAGAAGGTCGGCCTCGTGGGCGGTGCGAGCTCGCTCTCGTCCTCGGTCACCGCTGCTGCCGGAGCCCTGGGCACCCCCGTGGAGGTCTCCGATGTCGCCGACGAGCAGGCCGCGCGCGCCGCCGTCTCCGCCGGGGGCCTCGACGTGGCGCTGGTCGCCGGGGCGGACGGTGGCGTCACCGCGATCACCGAGGACGACGTCGGCGCCGGGCTGCGCACCGTGCTCGACGCCGCCGTGGCCCAGCGGGCGCGGGACACCGCGCTCACCGCGGCAGGCGTGGACCCAGCGCAGCTGAGGGCGGCCACCGCCGGGGCCGTGGTCACCGTGGACGCGATCTCCCCCAAGCCCCCGGTGGACGGCCAGCGGCTGGCCCTGGCCTACGCCGCGGTGGCCCTGCTCTACGTCCAGCTGCTGGCCAACGGGATCGCGGTGGCCACCGGCGTGGTCGAGGAGAAGACCAGCCGGGTGGTCGAGCTGCTGCTGTCGACGGTCAAGCCGCTGCACCTGCTCGTCGGCAAGGTCCTCGGCATCGGGCTGGTGGGGCTCGTCCAGCTCGCCGCCTACGGCGTGGTGGCGCTCACGGCGGCCCTGGGCACGGGACTGCTCACCGTCACCGGCACGGCCGTGGTGGTGTTCGTCAGCACCCTGGCCTGGTTCGTCCTCGGCTTCGCGTTCTTCGCGGTGCTCTACGCCGCGGCCGGGGCGATGGTGTCGCGCCAGGAGGAGATCGGCTCGACGACCACCCCGCTCACCATCCTCGTGGTGGCCATGTTCTTCGTCGCGCAGTCCACCGTGCAGAACCCCACGGGCACGATCAGCTCGGTCATGTCGTGGATCCCCCCGTTCTCGGCGATCCTCATGCCGCTGCGCATCGCGGCCGGGGTGGCGAGCCCGCTGCAGGTGGTGGGGACGGTGCTGCTGATGGTCGCCGTGACCTCGGCCCTCGCGGTCGGGGCCTCGGCGATCTACCGCCGGTCGATCCTGCTCTCGGGCGCCCGGGTCGGCTGGAGGCAGGCCATCGGCCGCTCCTGAGGCCCGGCTCGGGCGGCGGGACCCAGCCGGCGTGGCCTCGGCCGTTCAGCCGTCCTTGAGCGCGGCGTAGCGGTCCAGTGCGACGAGCCGCTCGTGCTTGTGGTCCACGAGCGGCTCGACGTACCCGGGTGGCACCCCGCCGGGCAGCGTGTGCACGGCCTTGCCCGCCACCCCGCGCAGCTCGGGCACCCAGCGGCGCACGTAGTCGCCCTGCGGGTCGAACTTCTCCCCCTGCGTCGTCGGGTTGAACACCCGGAAGTACGGCGACGCGTCGGTGCCCGAGCCCGCCGTCCACTGCCAGCCGTGCTGGTTGGACGACAGGTCCCCGTCGACGAGGTGGCGCATGAAGTGCCGTGCACCCCACGTCCAGCTCAGGTGCAGGTCCTTGGTCAGGAAGCTGGCCACGATCATCCGCACCCGGTTGTGCACCCAGCCCTGCGCGAGCAGCTGGCGCATCCCGGCGTCGACGATCGGGAAGCCCGTGCGACCGGTCGCCCACGCATCGAACGCCTGTCGGGCGGCCGCCCCGTCGTCGTAGCGGATCTTGTCGAAGCGACGGTCGTAGTGCTCGCGCGCGGTGTCCGGGCGGCGGTGCAGGACGTCGGCGTAGAAGTCGCGCCAGGCCAGCTCGGTGGTGAACGTGGTGGCCCCGGACCCGGTGCGGCCCTTCAGGTCCGCGAGCATCGTGCGCGGGTGGACGCAGCCGTACTTGAGGTAGGGCGACATGCGGCTGGTGGCGTCGTGGTCGGGGCGGTTGCGCTCGTCGTCGTAGGCCGTGACGTCGGACTGCAGGAACTCCGCCCAGCGGGCCGACGCCGCGGCCTCCCCCGCCGCCGGCAGCTCCACCTCGCCCAGCGCCACGTCCTCAGGGATCCTCACCCGTCGCGGTCCACCGTCCTTCTCGCCCGGGTCGATCCAGCGGACCGTGCCCGCGCCCGTGTCCGCCGGGGCACGCCAGCCGTGCTCGGCCCACGCCCGGCGGAAGGGGGTGAACACCCGGTACGGGTCGCCGTCGTCCTTGGTGACGCGACCCGGGGCCACCGCGTACGGGCTGCCGGTGCGCACCAGCTCGACCTCGCCCAGGGCCTGCTCGACGGCGGTGTCGCGGCGGGTGCCGTACGGGGCGAAGTCGGCCGAGACGTGCACGCTGGAGGCCCCCACCGCCGCCGCCACCCGGGGAAGCACGTCCACCGGGTCGCCGCGCACCACCAGCAGCCGTCCGTCCAGGGCCGCGTCGAGCTCGCGCAGGCAGCGGAACAGGAACGTGGTGCGCGGTGCCCCGGCCGGGCCCAGCAGCGCGTCGTCCAGCACGAACAGGGCCAGCGAGCGCTCGGCCCTGACCGCTGCCTCGGTGAGGGTGGGCAGGTCGCCCAGGCGCAGGTCGCGCCGGAACCAGATGACCGCTGCCTCGTCCACTCCTGCTCCTGACACGGACTGTGACGCTAGAGGCGCACGGGACTAGGTGCACGACGGGCCCGGTTGTCCCTGGTGAAACCCGAGGGAAGGACACCACCGTGCCGCTGTTCCGCTTCGACGTCGTCGAGGGTCGCACCGACGACCAGATCACCGCCCTGCTCGACGCCGCCTACGCCGCCCAGGTCGAGGCGCTGGAGACCGTGGACGGCGACCGCTACCAGGTGGTGCACGCCCACCCCGCCGCGCACCTGCGCATCGAGGACACGGGGCTGGGGATCACCCGTACCGACGCCTTCGTGCTCGTCCAGGTCACGACGAGCCCGCGCAGCCAGGAGCAGAAGACGAGGCTCTACGAGCTGCTGGTGGGCAACCTCGAGCGTGACGCCGGCATCGCCCCGACCGACGTCATGGTGTCGATCGTGGAGAACACCAAGGGCGACTGGTCCTTCGGGCACGGCCGCGCGCAGTATCTCACGGGCGAGCTCTAGCCGCAGATCGGTGCTCCTGCCGCGGGCAGCAGGACGTCCGAGAGCCGCTCAGCGCTGGGCGAGGTCGACGTAGGACCGCTCCGTGGCACCGGTGTAGATCTGGCGCGGGCGGCCGATCTTCGTCTGCGGGTCGGAGATCATCTCCCGCCAGTGCGCGATCCACCCGGGCAGGCGGCCCATGGCGAACAGCACCGTGAACATCCGCGTCGGGAAGCCCATCGCCCGGTAGATCAGCCCGGTGTAGAAGTCGACGTTCGGGTAGAGCCTGCGCTCGACGAAGTAGTCGTCGGTCAGCGCGGCCTGCTCGAGGGCGAGGGCGATGTCCAGCAGCTCGTCGTCACCGCCGAGCTTGGCCAGCACGTCGCGGGCCGCCTGCGCCACGATGGCCGCCCGCGGGTCGTAGCTCTTGTAGACCCGGTGGCCGAAGCCCATCAGCTTGACCCCGGGCTCCTTGTTCTTCACCCGCTCCACGAACGCGGCCACGTCCCCGCCGTCGCGCCGGATGCCCTCGAGCATCTCCAGCACGCTCTGGTTCGCCCCGCCGTGCAGCGGCCCGAACAGCGCGTTGATCCCGGCCGACACGCTCGCGAACAGGTTGGCGTTGGAGCTGCCGACCATGCGCACGGTGGACGTGGAGCAGTTCTGCTCGTGGTCGGCGTGCAGGATCAGCAGCATGTCCAGGGTCTTGACCAGCTCGGGGTCCGCCTCGTAGGGCTCGGCCGGGAACCCGAACGTCATGCGCAGGAAGTTCTCCGTCAGCGACAGCGAGTTGTCCGGGTACAGGAACGGCTGCCCGACGGACTTCTTGTACGCGTAGGCGGCGATGGTGGGCAGCTTCGCGAGCAGCCGCACGGTGGACAGCTCGACCTGGTCGTCGTCGAAGGGGTCCAGCGAGTCCTGGTAGAAGGTGCTCAGGGCGCTGACCGCGGAGCTCAGCACGGGCATGGGGTGGGCGTCGCGGGGGAAGCCGTCGAAGAAGCGCTTCAGGTCCTCGTGCAGCAGCGTGTGCCGGCGGATGCGGTCGGTGAACTCGTCGAGCTCGCCGGCCGAGGGCAGCTCGCCGTGGATCAGCAGGTGGCTCACCTCGAGGAAGCTGGACTTCTCGGCGAGCTGCTCGATGGGGTATCCGCGGTAGCGCAGGATGCCGGCGTCACCGTCGATGTAGGTGATGGCCGAGCTGCACGAGGCGGTGTTGACGAAGCCGGAGTCGAGCGTGGTCAGGCCCGTGTCGGCGAGCAGCTTCCCCAGCTGGACGCCGTCGTTGCCCTCGGTCGCCCGGGCGATGCTCATGGTGTGCTCGCCGCCGGGATAGCTCAGGGTGGCGCTGGTCTCGTCGGACCTGGTCTCGTCGGACACTGTGGGTCCCTCTCCGGCTCAGCCGGTCCGGGCCGCGCCGCGGGGGTCCCCCGCCGACCACGAGCCCCGACGGCACGTCAACGACCACACCCACGCTAGCCGTCCGCCCGGCCCGGCGGCGGACAAGACCTCAGGCCAGCTCGGCCGCCCACGGCGGGTCGGCGCCCGGGCGGGAGACCGTGATCCCCGCGGCCGCGGCGGCGAAGGTGAGCGCCCGGGTCCAGGCGGCGCCGTCGAGCGCGCGCACGGCCTCGCGGTCGAGGGCGTCCTCGCGGGCCAGCCACCCCAGCAGCGCGCCGTGCACGGTGTCGCCGGCGCCGATGGTGTCGGCCACGGTGACGCGCGCGCCGGGCACCCGGACCTGTCCGGCCGCGGTGTGCACCACGAGCCCGTCCCCGCCGTGGGTGAGCACCACGGCCGTGCACCCGGCCGCGAGCCACTCCTGCGGCGTGCCCCCCAGCCACGCGGCGTCGTCGTCGCTGAGCTTGAGCACGTCCACCGAGGGCAGCCAGGTGCGCAACCGCGCCCGGTAGGCGTCGGCGTCCTCGACGAGGGCCGCGCGGATGTTCGGGTCGAGCACCGTCAGCCGGCCCGCGGCGTGCTCGCGGTGCAGCACGGCTTCATACACCGACGCCCCGGGCTCGAGCACCAACCCGAGGGTGCCCAGGCTGAGCGCGGCCACGTCGTCGGGCAGCGGTCCGGGGTCGGTGACCAGGCGGTCGGCGGTGCCCTGGACGTAGAAGGTGTAACCCGCCGAGCCGCCGGGCTGCAGCGCCACCACGGCCAGCGTCGTGGGCTCGGCCCCGCGCTGCAGCAGGTCCAGCTCGACCCCGGCCGCCTCCAGGTGCGCCACGGTGGCGTCGCCGAAGCCGTCGGTGGAGACGCGCGAGCAGAACGCGGTGGGGACACCGAGCCGACCGAGGGTGACGGCGACGGTGAGCGGTCCACCGCCCAGGCGCGGGGCCAGCGGGGCCAGCGGCTCGCTGCTCACCGGCACCAGGTCGACCAGGGCCTCGCCGCCCACCACGACCCTCACGACGGGAGCACCCCGCTGATGCCCCACTGCGCGGTCCAGCTCGCGCCCGCCTCGAGCACCACCAGGTCGTCCCCGCTGGCCAGCGCGTCCGGCGGGCAGCTCATCGGCTCCACGGCCAGCGCGCGCCCGCGTCCGGGATAGGCCTTGTCGTTGCGGGGGTCGGCGGTGAACACCTGCACCCACCCGAGCTCGGCCGAGGTCCACAGGCAGGCGCTGGTGCCGTCCGGGGCCCGCAGCCAGCAGCGGGCGCGGCCGTCCCCCTCCCGGGCCAGACCGGTGAACGGGGTGTCGAACCACAGCCCGTCCAGGCCCCGGGGCTCGCGCAGGTCCTCCTCGGGGGTGACGTCGCGGACGGGGCCCTCGGGCAGGTTGCGCTGCCGCTCGACGGGCTGCACCCGGGAGGCCGGGACCTGCAGCGTGCAATCGTCCATCGGGGCGTCCCCGGCCCGCAGGAACGTGTGGATCCCGAGGCCGAACGGCGCGCGGCCGGTGCCGGTGTTGGTCACCCTGTGGGTCGCGGTCAGTCCGTCGGGGCCCACCTCGTGGCGCACGACGTGGCGCAGCGGGAACGGCCAGCCCGGCTCGCCCCCGACCTCGACCGCCTGCTCGACGAAGGCCTCGCCGGCGTCCACGAGCTCCCAGTCCCGCGCGCGGACGAGGCCGTGGCTGGCGTTGTGCAGCTCGGGCTCGCTGAGCTCGAGCTGGTGGGCAGCGCCGTCGAAGGTGAAGCGGCCGTCGCGGGTGCGGTTGGGCCAGGGGAACAGGACCAGTCCCGCCGCGAGCGGGGGCTTCGTGCCCGGCGCCCAGGTCTCGGTCAGGGCGACCCCGCCGCGACGCAGCACCCGGAGCCCGGCCCCCGTGGCGCTGACGACGGCGTGGTACCCGGCGGCCGCGATCTCGTGCTCGCTCATGGAGATCATCATGCGGCACGGGGTGGTGCCGGTTCAGCAGCCCCAGGTCCGGTCGTAGCGGCACGCGGCTCCCCTCCCCGCGGGGGCGGGGGGCGCCGCGGGGGGGCTGAGCACGGGTGGACAGGGGGCGCGCGGGCGGGCTCAGTCCTGCACCCCGGAGGCCTGGCGGGCCCGGTAGGCGGCCACGGCCCCCCGGTTTCCGCAGGCCACGCTGCAGAAGCGCCGCGAGCGGTTGCGCGACAGGTCGAGGACCACGCCCGAGCAGGTCTCGTCGGCGCACACCCCCAGCCGGGACATCTCGTCGGCCCGGACCACGTCGACCATGGCCATCGCGGTCTCCACGACCACGCGGGCGGCCAGCGGCGCGTCGGTCGACACGGCGTGCAGGTGCCAGTCGAAGCGGTCGTGGCGCACCAGCTGCGGCAGGGCCCGGGCCTGCTCGAGGAGCCGGTTGCTGAGCTCGGCAGCGCGGTCGCGGTCGCTGGTCAGCAGCTCGTGCAGCACGGGCCGCAGGGTGCGCACGGACTCCAGCTCGGCGAGGTCACCGTCGTGGCGTCCGGTGAAGCCGTGCTCGTCGAACCACACGTCGAGCTCGGCCACCGTGCTCAGCGTGTCCGGCTCCAGCGCGCTGTTGGCCAGGAACACGGCTGACTGCAGCGACACCTCGGTGTCATGAGTGAAGACCATGTTGACACCTTACATCGGGCCCCGCTACCGTCACGACCCATGACCAGTCTTGCCCATGACACCGTGGCCGCCGCGCCCCGCTCCCGGCTGGCCGGCGGGCTCGGCCTCGCCGTCGTCTCCGCCGCGTCCTTCGGCGCGTCGGGCGCCCTGGCCCGGGGGTTGCTGGACACGGGGTGGAGCGCCGGTGCGGCCGTCGGCGTCCGGGTGGGCATCGCGGCGCTGGTGGTCGCCCCGTTCGGCGCGCTCGCCCTGCACGGCCGGTGGCACCTGCTGCGGCGCAACGCCGGGCTCGTCGTCCTCTACGGCCTCCTCGCCGTGGCCGGGGCCCAGTTCTGCTACTTCTCGGCCGTCTCCACGATGCAGGTGGGCCCGGCGCTGCTCATCGAGTACACGGCGCCGGCCGCGGTGGTGCTGTGGCTCTGGCTGCGCCAGGGGCAGCGCCCCGGGCCGGTGACGCTGGTCGGCGCGGCACTGGCCGCCGCGGGCCTGGTGCTGGTGCTCGACCTGCTCTCGGACACCGAGCTGAGCACCGCGGGCGTGCTGTGGGCCCTGGCCGCGATGGTGGGGGCGTCGGCGTACTTCCTCATCTCCGCCGACGAGAGCAACGGGCTGCCGCCGCTCGCCCTGGCCGGCGGCGGGCTGGTGGTGGGAGCGGTGGTGCTCGGTGGGCTCGGGCTGGTGGGCCTGCTGCCGATGACGGCCTCCACCCGCCCCACCACCTACGGCGGCACGAGCGTGCCGTGGTGGGTGCCGCTGCTCGCGCTCGGCGTGGTCACCGCCGCGCTGGCGTACACCACCGGCATCGCGGCCGGTCGACGCCTCGGCTCCCGGCTCGCGTCGTTCGTCGCGCTGCTCGAGGTGCTCGCGGGGGTGGGCTTCGCCTGGCTGCTGCTCGACGAGCTCCCGCGGCCGGTGCAGCTGGCCGGTGGGGTGCTCATCCTGGCCGGGGTGGTGGCCGTCAAGCTGGGCGAGCGCACCGTGGTGCGGGTGGAGCCGACCCCCGCCTGAAGACCGGGCCCGCCGGGGGTCAACCGCCCGCGCGCGACACCACCCGGTAGCGGACGAACGCGGGCATGGCCAGGGCGGCGACGACGACCCCGACGACCACGAGCACCCCGCCCCCCGCCGCGGCCGCCGTCGTGCCCACCAGCGCGGCGGACGCCCCGTGCGTGACGTCGCCCAGGCGGGGCCCTCCGGCGACCACCACGGTGAACACGCCCTGCAGCCGCCCGCGGACGTCGTCGTTGGCGGCCTGCAGCAGGATCGTCGAGCGGTACACCGCCGACACCGTGTCGGCCGCGCCGCCCACCGCGAGGAACGCCACCGCGAGCCACAGCACCCCGGCCCCGGCGGCCAGGCCGAAGCCGACCATGCACAGCCCCCAGACGGCGATCGCGACGACGACGGCCACCCCCTGGCGCGCCACCCCGGGCAGTCGTCCGGAGAACACGCCGCCGGCCAGCGCGCCGATCCCGATGCCCGCGAACAGCAGCCCGAGCACGGTGCCGCCGTCCTCCGGCGCCCCGAAGCTCTGCACCGCCATCTCCGGGAACAGCGCCCGGGGCATGCCCGCGACCATGGCGATGACGTCGACGACGAACGAGGCGAGCAGCACCGTGTGACCGGCCAGGTAGCGGAACCCGTCCAGCACCTCCCGCAGGCCGGCCTTGCGCCCGAGCACCGTCGGGGGCAGGGCCGGCAGCCGCAGCACCGCGTGCAGCGTGGCCAGCAGGAGCACGGTGTCCACCAGGTAGAGGGTCGACAGGCTGGTGAAGCCGAGCGCGACCCCGGCCAGCACGGGCCCCACGATGGCGCCGAGCTGGAACACGCTCATGTTCAGCGCGTTCGCCGCGGCGACCTGGTCGAAGGGCAGCAGCCGCGGGATGATCGCGCTGCGGGTGGGCTGGTTGATGCCGAAGAAGGCCGTCTGCACCGCCAGCAGCACCAGCACCAGCCACACGTTGTCCACCCCCGCGACGGCCTGCGCCCAGAACGCCAGCGAGGTCACCCCGATGCCGACCGTGCTGACGAGCAGCAGCGTGCGGCGGTCGACCGCGTCGGCCAGCGCACCGCCCCACAGCCCGAACACGATGAGCGGCACCAGGGCGAAGACGCCCGTCAGGCCGACGTAGGCGGAGGAGCGGGTCAGGGAGTACACCTGCAGCGGCACCGCGACCACGGTGAGCTGCGCCCCGATGACGGTGACGATCCCGGCCACCCAGAGCCGGCGGTAGGCCGGCGTCTGCAGGGGGGTGGTGTCGGCCAGCAGGGAGCGCAGGTGCCTCATGGTTGCCGTCGGGCGCGGAGCCCGCTCATGGTTGCCGTCGGGCGCGGAGCCCGCTCATGGTTGCAGGCGTTCGAGCACCCACTCGCGCGTCGCCGGGTTCAGGCGGAAGCGGAGCCGGTCGTGCATCCGGTTGTCCCGGCCCTGCCAGAACTCCACCGACTGCGGACGGATGCGGGTGCCACCCCAGTGCGCCGGCACCGGGATCAGCTCCACGTCGGCGTAGCGGCGGGTGACGAGGTCGAGGGCGTCGTCCAGCGCCTGGCGGGAGGACACGGTGGAGGACTGCGCCGAGGCCCACGCGCCGAGCTGGCTGCCCCGCGGACGGCCGGCCCAGTAGGCGGCGGTCTCCTCCGTCGACGTCCGCTCGGTGGCCCCGCGCACGTGCACCTGCCGCTGCATCGCCACCCACGGGAAGGTGGCGCTGGCGTAGCGGGTGTCGCGCAGGTCGTGCGCCTTGGCCGAGGTGTGGTTGGAGTAGAAGACGATCCCGCGGGCGTCGAGGCCCTTGCAGAGCACCGTCCGGCTGGACGCGCGGCCGGCGGTGTCGGAGGTGGCCAGCACCATCGCGTTCGGCTCGACCGTGCCGGCGGCGGTGGCCTCGGTGAGCCAGCGCGCCAGCTGCTCGTGCCAGGTGGCAGCGACCGTCGACTCGTCCAGGTGGCCCGCCCGGTAGGCCACCCGCATGGACGCGAGGTCCGGGGCTCGCTGGGCGTCCTCGCCTGTCCCCTGCTGCGTTCCGGCCACGCCAGGAGGCTACCCGCGAGCGGCCGTGGTGCTCGCGGGGCGGCCGGCCACGTTGCACAGGCGTGCACGCCCGGTGCAGGCTGACCCCGAACGTGCAGCGCAGCACGGGTGACGACGACCTCCACCCCTCGCGGCTGCGCGCGCACGACCAGCGCGGAGACACCCGTGCTGCGCGCCGACGAGGAGGACCTGAGCACCGTGGCACCAGTAGAGGTACCGGCCGACTTCGTGTCGGGTCTGGAGGGCGTCCTCGCCTTCACCACCGAGATCGCCGAGCCCGACAAGGACGGCGGCGCCCTGCGCTACCGCGGGGTGAACATCGAGGACCTCGTGGGCAACGGGGTGACCTTCGGCAACGTGTGGGCCCTGCTCGTCGACGGGAAGTTCGGCCCCGGCCTGCCGCCGGCGGAGCCGTTCCCCCTGCCCATCCACACCGGTGACGTCCGGGTGGACGTGCAGGCCGGGCTGGCCATGCTCGCCCCGATCTGGGGCTACCAGCCGCTGCTGGACATCGACGACGCCACGGCGCGCGAGCAGCTCGCCCGTGCCTCGGTGATGGCGCTGTCCTACGTCGCGCAGTCGGCCCGTGGCATCCACCAGCCCGCCGTGCCGCAGAGGCGCATCGACGAGTGCACCTCGATCACCGAGCGCTTCATGACGCGCTGGCAGGGCGACCCCGACCCCCGCCACGTCGAGGCGATCGACGCCTACTGGGTCTCCGCCGCCGAGCACGGCATGAACGCCTCCACCTTCACCGCCCGGGTCATCGCCTCCACGGGGGCCGACGTCGCGGCGGCCATGTCCGGTGCGATCGGCGCGATGAGCGGTCCGCTGCACGGCGGGGCCCCGGCCCGGGTGCTGCCGATGATCACCGAGACCGAGTCCTCCGGCGATCCCGCCGGGCTGGTCAAGGGGATCCTCGACCGCAAGGAGAAGCTCATGGGCTTCGGGCACCGGGTGTACCGGGCCGAGGACCCGCGCGCCCGCGTGCTCCGCGCGAAGTGCAAGGAGCTGGACGCACCGCGCTACGAGGCGGCCGCCGCCCTCGAGCAGGCCGCGCTGACCGAGCTCCGCACCCGCCGTCCGGACCACCCCATCGAGACGAACGTGGAGTTCTGGGCCGCCGTGATCCTGGACTTCGCCGAGGTCCCGGCGCACATGATGCCGGCCATGTTCACCTCCGGGCGCACGGCCGGCTGGGCCGCGCACATCATGGAGCAGAAGCGCCTGGGCAAGCTGGTCCGCCCGGCCGCCCTGTACGTGGGCCCGGACCCGCGCAAGGCCGAGGACGTCGAGGGCTGGGCGGACATCACCCACGCCTGAGCGGTCCCCGCGCCGATCCGGCACCGCCCCCGAGTCCCGCCGCTGACCCCTGGTCGGGCGGACCCGGGGGCGGCTCCGTGCGCGGACCAGGCAGGATGGGGGCCGTGACAACTCCCGCGATCACCATCCCGGCCGAGCTCCTGCCCGTCGACGGCCGCTTCGGCTGCGGCCCGTCGAAGGTGCGACCCGAACAGCTGCAGGCCGTGCTCGACGGCGGGCGCACGGTCATGGGCACCAGCCACCGGCAGAAGCCCGTCAAGGACGTGGTGGGCCGGGTGCGCTCCGGGCTGCGCAGCCTGTTCGCGCTGCCGGACGGCTACGAGGTGGTGCTCGGCAACGGTGGCTCGACGGTGTTCTGGGACGCCGCGGCGCTGGGGCTGGTGCGCGAGCGCTCCCTGCACCTCACCAACGGCGAGTTCAGCTCCAAGTTCGCCTCCGTCACGAAGGGCGCGCCGTTCCTGGCCGACCCCGTCGTCGTGAAGGCCGAGCCGGGTTCCGCACCCGCGCCGGTCTCCGACGACTCCGTCGACCTGATCGGGTGGGCGCACAACGAGACCTCCACCGGCGTGATGATCCCGGTGCAGCGGCCCGCGGGCTCGGACGGCAAGCTCATCGCCATCGACGCCACCTCCGGTGCGGGCGGGCTGCCCCTGGACGCGAGCGACGCCGACGTCTACTACTTCGCCCCGCAGAAGTGCTTCGCCTCCGACGGCGGGCTGTGGGTCGCGCTGATGAGCCCGGCCGCGCTGGAGCGGGTGGCCGAGATCGGGGCCACCGACCGCTGGATCCCCGAGTCGCTCTCGCTGACCACCGCGCTGGACAACTCGACCAAGGACCAGACCTACAACACCCCGGCCGTCGCCACGCTCATCATGTTCGCCGAGCAGCTGGAGTGGATGAACGGCCAGGGCGGCCTGGACTGGTGCACGAGCCGGACCGCGGACTCCTCCTCGCGGCTGTACGACTGGGCGCAGAGGTCGGAGTTCGCGACCCCGTTCGTGGTCGAGCCGGCCCAGCGCAGCCTGGTGGTCGGCACCATCGACCTCGACGACGCGGTGGACGCCGCGGCCGTGGCGAAGGTGCTGCGCGCCAACGGGGTCGTGGACACCGAGCCGTACCGCAAGCTCGGCCGCAACCAGCTGCGGGTCGGGATGTTCCCGGCGATCGAGCCGGACGACGTCACCGCGCTCACCGCGTGCATCGACCACGTGGTCGCCGCCCTCTCCTGAGTCCGCCCGTTCCCGAACCGCCAAGTGCGGGCTTCTGGTCATCATTCGGCCCCTGGTAACGCCAGAAGCCCGCACTTGGCGTCTGGGTGCCGCAGCGTGTCCGTCCCCCCACGGCTCACAGGTGAATTACAGTGGTGTCGTTCGGTACGCGAGGGTCACTGGGAGGTCACCGTGCGGGCACTTCGAGTCATCGGTCTCGACGCCGACGGGCGCTCCGTGGTCTGCGAGGACGTCGAGCGCGGCCAGCAGTACCGGCTGCCTGCCGACGAGCAGCTGCGGGCCGCCGCCCGGGGTGACCTGACCCGCCTGGGGCAGATCGAGATCGAGCTGGAGGCGCAGCTGCGCCCCAAGGACATCCAGGCCCGCATCCGGGCCGGCGCCACGGTCGAGCAGGTGGCCGCCGCGGCCGGCATCCCCGCCCAGCGCGTCGAGCGCTACGCCCACCCCGTGCTCCTCGAGCGCTCCCGAGCGGCCGAGATCGCCCAGGGCGGGCACCCGCTGCGCGCGGACGGCCCCGCGCTGGAGACGCTGCTCCAGGTGGTCACCCAGGCGTTCGCCGTGCGGGGGCAGGACCTCGACCACGCCCGCTGGGACGCCTGGCGCGGCGAGGACGGCCGCTGGGTGGTGCAGCTGCTGTGGCGCACCGGGCGCAGCGACAACCGCGCGCACTGGCGCTTCCAGCCCGGTGCCCACGGTGGCACCATCACCGCCCTGGACGACCACGCCACCGAGCTCGTCGACCCCGACCCCACGCGACCGCTGCGCACCGTCGCGCCCGTGACCCAGCTGACGGCCGCACCCGAGCAGGCGGAGCTGGTCGTCGAGGCCGAGCCGGCCCCCGAACCCGTCGCCGAACCCGTCGCCGAGGCCGAGGTCGAGGTCCCCCTCGACGAGCCCGCCGACGCGCAGCCCGCCCACGAGCCCGCCGCCGCGCAGGGCCCGCAGCACCGCACGCCCAAGGGTCGCCCGAGCATGCCGTCCTGGGAGGACGTGCTGCTCGGGGTGCGCAGCCAGCGCGGCTGACCCCACCGCTGCGCCGGGGGCGAAAACCGGCTGCTCTCGTCGGGGCGAGAAGTTAGCCTGAGCAACAGCATGAGCACCGTCGACTCCCCCACCCCGCGCTCCACCCTGGCCTCCCTGCGGCGCCTGGGTCCCTACGTGCGCCAGGTGCGCCGCCCGATGGCCTGGTCCGCCCTGGCTGCGCTGGGTGCCTCCGGCGCCGGACTGGTCATCCCGCTCGTCACCCAGCGCGTGGTCGACTCGATCACCCGGGGCGGCGGGCTGCGCGCGCTCGTGCCGCTGCTGGCCCTGGCCCTGGTCGTCGGGCTCGCCGAGGCCGGGCTGATCCTGGTGCGGCGCCGGGTGATCGCCCGGCCCACGGCGACGCTCGAGAAGACCATGCGCGATGACCTCTACGCGCACCTGCAGCGGCTGCCCGTCGCTTTCCACGACCGCTGGCAGGGCGGGCAGCTGCTCTCCCGCGCGGTCTCCGACCTCACCACGATCAGGCTGTTCCTCGCCTTCGGCGCGATCTTCATGGTCGTCAACGCCCTCACCGTGCTGCTCGGCGCGGTGGTGCTCGTGGTGCTGTGGCCGCCGTTCGGTCTCGTCGCCGTGGGTCTCGTGGTGCCGATGGTGTTCCTGTCCAGCCTGTTCGAGGGCCGCTACAAGACCGTCGCCCGGCTCTCGCAGGACCAGGTGGGTGACCTCGCCACCCGGGTCGAGGAGTCGGTCCTGGGGGTGCGGGTGATCAAGGCGTTCGGCCGGGGCCCCGGCTTCACCGCCCGCTTCGCCGCCGAGTCGGCCGCCCTGCGCCGCACCGAGATCACCAAGGTCAAGATCCTGGCCGTGCTGTGGGCCGCCATCATCGCGCTGCCGGAGATCGCGATCGGCGCCACGCTGCTGATCGGGGGCATCGGGGTCGGCCAGGGCCACCTCAGCCTCGGTGCGCTCGTCGCCGCCGTCACCACGGTCGTCTACCTGCAGTGGCCGATCGACTCGCTCGGGTGGCTGCTCGCGGAGGCCAACAAGACCGCCTCGGCGTCCGACCGCTACTGGGAGGTGCGCGACGCCGCCAGCACCATCACCGAGCCGACCCGGCCGAGGCCGCTGCCCACCCCCGTGCGGGGGGCGCTGAGCCTGCGGGACGTCCACTTCACCTACCCGGACGCCACCGAGCCCGTGCTGCGCGGCATCGACCTCGAGATCGCGCCCGGGGAGACGGTCGCGCTGGTGGGGCTCACCGGCAGCGGCAAGACCACGCTCACCACCCTGGTTCCCCGGCTGTTCGACGTCACCGGCGGAGCCGTCCTGCTCGACGGCGTGGACGTCCGCGAGCTGTCCACCAGCGTCCTGCGCGCCCACGTGGCCACCGCGTTCGAGGATCCGGTGCTGTTCTCGGCCAGCGTGCGCGAGAACGTGGCGCTCGGTCCGGGCGAGGTCACCGACGCCCAGGTCCGCGAGGCCCTCGAGGTCGCGCACTGCTGGGAGTTCGTCCAGGAGCTGCCGTGGGGCGTGGACACCCGCATCGGCGAGCAGGGGCTGAGCCTGTCCGGCGGCCAGCGCCAGCGCCTCGCCCTGGCCCGGGCCGTGCTGGGCCGACCGGACGTGCTGGTGCTCGACGACCCGCTCTCCGCGCTGGACGTGCACACCGAGGCCGAGGTCGAGCGGGCGCTGCAGCAGGTGCTCGCCGGCGTCACCTCCCTCGTCGTCGCCCACCGCCCCTCCACCGTCGCGCTGGCCGACCGGGTGGCGCTGCTCCAGGACGGCCGCATCACCGCCGTGGGCACGCACAGCGAGCTGCTGGCCACCTCCGCCGCCTACCGGCACGTCATCGCCAGCGACACCTCCGAGCTGAGCCGCACGTGAGCACCGCACCCGCACAGTCCTGGCGCGGCGTCGCCACCGAGGACACCGACACCGACGACCTCACCGTCTCGACCTCGCTGGCGCTGGCCGCGCGGTCCCGAGCGCTGCTGGGCTCCCTGGTTCGCCCGCACCGGCACTGGGCCTGGGTCGCTCTCGTGCTGGCCGTCGCCGAGAGCGTGGCCGCGCTCGCCGGACCGCTGCTCATCGCGGCCGCCATCGACACCGGTGTGCCCGCCGCGCTGCAGGGTCGGACCGGTCCCGTGGTGTGGATCGCCATCGCCTACACCGCCGCGGGCGTCGCCTCGGCCGGGCTGCGGGCGGCGTTCCTGCTCATCGCCGGGCGGGTGGGCCAGGACATCCTGCTCGACCTGCGCACCCGTGTGTTCCGGCACGTGCAGCGGCTCTCGGTCAGCTTCCACGAGCGCTACACCTCGGGCCGGGTGATCTCCCGGCTGACCAGCGACCTGGACTCGCTCTCGGAGCTGCTGCAGCAAGGCCTCGACGAGCTGCTGTTCTCCCTGCTGTCCATCGTCACCGTGACCGTGGTGCTGCTCTACCTCGACCTGCCGCTGGCCGTGGTGGTGCTGGTGGGGTTCGGTCCCCTGCTGGCGCTGACCCGCTGGTACCGCCGACGCTCCGCGGCCAGCTACCGGACCAACCGCACCGCCATCGCCGAGGTCGTGGTCGCGTTCGTGGAGAGCATGAACGGCATCCGTGCCGTGCAGGCCTACCGCCGCGAGCGCCGCAACACCGAGATCATGGACGAGGTGGGTGGTCGGTACCGCGACTCCAACGCCCGCGCGGCCGGGCTGCTCGCCACGTACGCCTCCACCCTGCGCGCAGTGGGCAACGTGACCCTGGTGGTGGTGCTCGGCTACGGCGCGCACCGGGTGTCGGGCGGTGCCCTGCAGATCGGGGTGCTCACCGCCTTCGTGCTCTACCTGCGCCGGCTGTACGGGCCGCTCGACCAGCTCGCGATGTTCCTCAACTCCTACCAGTCCGCCTCGGCCGCGCTCGAGAAGCTCTCGGGGCTGCTGCAGGAGCCGCTGGCGGTGGAGGAGCCGGCCGAGCCGGTGGCGCTGTCCGCGCACGCGGCGGGCGCCGTGCACTTCAACGGCGTGGAGTTCGCCTACTCATCGGCTCCGGAGCGGACGGTGCTGCACCACCTCGACCTCGCCGTCCCGGCCGGTCAGGTGGTGGCCGTGGTGGGGGCGACCGGGGCGGGGAAGTCGACGGTGGCCAAGCTGCTGGCCCGCTTCTACGACCCGACCGCCGGCGCCATCACCCTGGACGGGGTGGACCTGCGAGCGCTCTCGGAGGCCGACCTGCGGCGGTCGGTGGTGCTGGTGACCCAGGAGTCGTTCCTGTTCGGCGGGTCCGTGCTCGACAACATCGCGCTCGGTCGGCCCGGCGCCACCCGGGACGAGGTGGAGGCCGCCGCCCGGGCGGTGGGCGCGTGGGCGTTCATCGAGGCGCTGCCCGACGGCATCGACACCGACGTCCGCAAGCGCGGCGGGCGGCTCTCGGCCGGGCAGCGCCAGCTGGTGGCGTTCGCGCGGGCGTTCCTGGCCGATCCGGCGGTGCTGCTGCTCGACGAGGCCACCTCGAGCATGGACGTCCCGAGCGAGCGAACGGTGCAGGCCGCGCTGGAGACGGTGCTGCAGGCCCGGACGGCGGTGATCATCGCCCACCGGCTCTCGACGGTGCTCATCGCGGACCGGGTGCTCGTGGTCGACGGTGGCCGCGTGGTCGAGGACGGCAGCCCGGCCGAGCTCGTGGCGGCCGGCGGTGCGTTCGCCGAGCTGCACGCCCAGTGGGAGCACTCCCTGGCCTGAGCGACCCCCGTCCGCCGCGGGGCCACCGCCGGGTTCCGACGGCCCCGGCCACGTGGAACCTCGTGGTCGCCGCACCCGCGGGTTCCGGGCCACGTGGAACCTCGTGGTCGCCGCACCCGCGGGTTCCGGGCCACGTGGAAACTTGTGGTCGCGGTCAGGCGGCCAGTGCGCCCCGAACACGGGCAACCAGCTCGCGGTGCGGACGGTGCAGGTCGGCCCTCGTCACGAACACCACCACCCATCCCGCCTGCCGCAGCCTCTCCAGGCGCTGCCGGTCGCGCACCAGCCAGCCCTGGTCCCCGTGGTGTGCACCCTCGTACTCCACCGCGACCCTCTCGGCCACGAAGGCCAGGTCGACTCGGGCCACCAGTCCTCGTGCATCCCGGACCTCGTGCTGCGGTGTCGGGTCGAGGCCGGCGAGCACCAGGACGACCCGCGTCCACGACTCGGGCCGTGACTCGGCTCGACCGTCGGCCAGCGCCACCGCCTCACGGGCCAGCACCACGCCCCGGTCCGAACGACCAGCCAGCTCGCGCTCGAGCACCTCGCGGTGGACGAGACCACGGTGGAGCGCGATGTCGAGCTGCGGGACGACGTCGAGGGCCGATCGTCCGAGCACGAGGTCGACCGCCGCCCGCAGCGGGGTGGCGATCGGTCCGCCCGCACGGGCCTCGACCTCGTGGGCGGCCACGAGCCGTCGCCGGACCTCGACGTCGCGCCCGAGCTCGAAGCGTCGATCCAGGGGGACGACGACGTGGACAGGATCCCAGGGTTCGCAGAGCGCGGCTCCGTGCACGGTGAGCGCGGATGCACCGGTGACCACCGCGTCGCTGGGCGCGACGAGAGCCACGGCCCGGCAGCGGAGCTCGTGCGTGACCGCCGTGCCAGCGGCGCAGTAGACCCCTCGGACGAGCCTGCGCACCCGCGGCCCGCGCAGCACTCGTCGGCTGAGCAGGCCGGACTGCACGGCGGACGTACCGAGGAACAGCTCGGGGAGAGATCCGGTGGTGGGGTGCACGACCCCAGCCTGGCGCGGCCTCCGTCCCGCTGACATCGATCCGGGGGCACCTGTGGATGACGCGCACGTTGTCCACAACGTCCACAAGGCTCCACGTGGCCGGATGCGCGGCCTGATCCCGTCCACGAGGTTCCACGTGGCGGGGGCGGCCCGGCGGCGGGGCGGCGGGCGGCCCGGCGGCGGGGCGCGGGGCGGCGGGGGCGGCGGCCGGGGCGGGAGCAGGTGGCTCAGGTGAGGGCGGTGAGCAGGAGCCAGAACCAGGCCGCGACCGTGCCCGCGGCAGCGCCCAGGGCCACCCACCGCCACACCGGCCGGTCACGGGCGAGCCACGCCGACGGCGCCAGGCCGCCCACCACGAGGATGTTCGCCACCAGGGCCAGCACCCCGCTCAGCACGGCCACGCCCCGGGTCAGCACCAGCAGCGCGACCAGCACCACCGCTGCGCTCGCCGCGGCCAGCACCGACCCCGTCCCCCACGGCGTCGGCTCGGGCGGGTGCACCACCCGCACGCTCGACCCGTCCACCACGTGCACGGCCTCGCCCCGCTCGGCCGCCAGCCCGCGCGCCAGCTGCCCGGCCCGGCGGACCACGATCGCCCGCGCCTGGCCCGGCTCACCCCCCACGGCCCTGCTGACGATCTCCCAGTCGTGCAGCTCGGGGCTCACGGCGCCGAGGCCCTCCACCCCGGCGCCGACCCGCAGGACGACCGTCACCGCACGCGCTCGTAGAAGGCCATCGCCGCCGCGGTGGAGACGTTGAGCGAGTCGGTGCCCGGGGCCATCGGGATGCGTGCCCGCACGTCGCAGGCCCGCATGGCGTGCTCGGTCAGCCCCGGCCCCTCCGCCCCGACCAGCAGGGCCACCTTCTCACCGGTCATCGCGCTCGCCAGGGTCACCGCCCCCGGCTCCGGGGTCAGCGCGATGGTCTGGAAGCCGGCGGTGCGGAGCACGTCGAGGCCCCGGGGCCAGTTGGGGACGTCGGCGAACGGCACGCGCAGCACGTGTCCCATGCTCACCCGGACAGCCCGGCGGTACAACGGGTCGGCGCAGCGGGAGCCGAAGAGCACCCCGTCGACGCCCAGCCCGGCGGCGTTGCGGAACATGGACCCGAGGTTCTCCGGGTCGTTCACGCCCTCCAGCACAGCCACCGTGCGCGCACCCTGCAGCACCGCCCCGAGGTCCGTCGCCGGGGCCCGGTCGGCCGAGGCGAGCACCCCGCGGTTGAGGTGGAAGCCCACCACGTCGTGCATCACCTGCTCGCTGAGCAGGTAGAACGGCGCGTCGACGCTCGCGAGGTCCTCGGTGAGGGTCTCCATCCGTCGCTCGGTGCCCAGCAGGGCACGCAGCGGGAAGCGGGAGGCGAGCAGCCGCTGCACCACGAGGATGCCCTCGGCGATGACGAGCCCGCGCCCCTCGGGGAGGTCGGGTCGGCGGTCCGAGGAGTTGAGGTCGCGGAAGTCGTCCACGCGGGGATCGGCCGGGTCGTCGACCTCGATGATGTGCACCACCGGACCATCATCCCAGCGGGTGTGGCACCGTTCTGCCATGGGCGCCGACGTCGACCGCACCGAGTTCTCCCGCGAGGACCGGGCCCGCTTCCGGGCCAAGGTGCAGACCTGCACGGCTGTGCTGGCACGGATGCTGGCCGAGGGCGGCTTCTCCACCTCGGACCCGCAGATCGGCCTGGAGGTGGAGCTCAACCTGGTCGACGCCGACATGCAGCCGGCCCGGGCCAACGCCGAGGTGCTGCTCGCGATCGCGGACCCCGACTTCCAGACCGAGCTGGGCCAGTTCAACATCGAGATCAACGTCGCGCCGCGACCGCTGGCCGGGTCGCAGACCCTGGAGCTCGAGGCGGCCCTGCGCAGCTCGCTGGACGACGCCGACGCCAAGGCGCGCGAGAGCGGGCACCACATCGTCATGATCGGCATGCTGCCCACGCTGACCCGGGAGCACTTCCAGAGCCAGTGGATGTCGGTGAGCCCGCGCTACGACCTGCTCAACCAGCAGATCTTCGCCGCCCGCGGGGAGGACCTGGAGCTCGACATCACCGGGGTGCTCATGCCGGGTGCCGAGCGGCCCGAGCGGCTCGTGGTCACCTCCGACTCGATCCTGCCCGAGGCGGCGTGCACGTCGGTCCAGCTGCACCTGCAGGTGGAGCCGGAGGCGTTCGCGGCGCACTGGAACGCCGCGCAGTGCCTGACCGGCGTGCAGGCGGCGCTGGCCGGCAACTCCCCGTTCCTGGCCGGCAGCGCGCTGTGGCACGAGAGCCGCATCCCGGTGTTCGAGCAGGCCACCGACACCCGCCCGCTGGAGCTGAAGAACCAGGGGGTGCGCCCCCGCGTGTGGTTCGGCGAGCGGTGGATCACCTCCATCTTCGACCTGTTCGAGGAGAACTCGCGGTACTTCCCCGCGCTGCTGCCCGTGTGCTCGGAGGAGGACCCGCTGGAGGCGCTGGAGGCGGGCCGCACCCCGGAGCTCAGCGAGCTCAAGATGCACAACGGCACCGTCTACCGCTGGAACCGACCGATCTACGACACGGTGGACGGCACCCCGCACCTGCGGGTGGAGAACCGCGTGCTGCCGGCCGGGCCCACGGTGCTCGACACCCTGGCGAACGCCGCGTTCTACTACGGGGCGCTGCGTTCGCTGGTCGCCGCCGACCGTCCCGTGTGGACGCAGATGAGCTTCGACGCGGCCGAGGAGAACCTGCACTCCGCGGCGCGGGACGGCTTCGACGCGCAGCTCTACTGGCCCGAGGTGGGGTGGGTGCGCCCCGACGAGCTGGTGCTGCGCCGGCTGCTGCCGATGGCGCACGAGGGCCTGCGCAGCTCCGGGGTGTCCGACGAGGCCCGGGAGCGCTACCTCGGGGTGATCGAGGGCCGCTGCCTGGCCCGGCGCACGGGCTCGGTGTGGCAGCGGGAGACCGTGGCCACGCTGGAGGCCCAGGGCGCCGACCGGCCCGCCGCGCTCACGGAGATGCTGCGGCGCTACACCGAGCTGATGCACGGCAACACCCCGGTGCACACCTGGGCCGTGAACGACCACGGGTGACGACGGCGCCGGTCTGGCACCCTGACCGATCGTGAGCACTCTCGAGGTCCGCACCGGGACAGCCGCCGACCTCCCGGGGATCCACCTCGCCGGTGCGCGCGCGTTCGGTGACGAGGCCGGGCCCGAGCGGATCGCCGAGATCGACAGGCTCATCCCGCCCGCGCGCTACGTGCTGGGCCTCGACGCGGGGACCGTGGTCGGCGTCACGGCGGTGATGCCGCTGCGGATGACCGTCCCCGGGCGGGCCCAGGTGCGCGCGGCCGGCATCGCCGACGTCTCGGTGGCCGCCACCCACCGCCGGCGGGGGATCCTGCGACAGATCCTCTCCGCCCAGCACCACGGCCTCGTCGAGGAGGGGTTCGCGCTGGCTGCGCTCACGGCCAGCGAGGGCACCATCTACGGCCGCTTCGGCTACGGCCCGGCCACGGTGTACCAGCGCGTGGAGATCGACCGGCAGCACGCGGCGTTCCGGCCCGGCGCACCCGATCCGGGCGGGGTGCGGCAGACGACGGCCGAGCAGGCGCGGGGCCTGCTCCCGGCGGTGCACGCACGGTGGCAGAGCCGCACCCCGGGCGCCCTGCACCGCAGCGGGGCCTGGTGGGACTGGCAGCTCTCCGACCGGCCCGCCGAGCGCCGCGGGGCGAGCGCGCTGCAGTTCCTGGTCCATCCCGACGGGTACGCGACCTTCCGCCGCGCCGAAGGCCCACGCGGTCGTCAGGCCCGCGTCGTGGAGCTGGTGGCCGCCACCGAGGACGCCCACGCCGCGCTGTGGCGGGTGCTGCTCGGGCTCGACCTGGTGCCCACCGTGGTGGCCGAGCTCTCCCCCGACGACCCGCTGCCGTTCCTGCTCACCGACACCCGGGCGGCCCGGGTCACCGGCGCCCGGGACGGCGTGTGGGTGCGCCTGCTCGACGTGGGGGCCGCCCTGGCCCAGCGCCGCTACGCCACCGAGCTGGACGTGGTGATCGACGTCGCCGACGGGTTCCTCGGCCGGGGTGGGCGGTTCCGGCTCCGCGGCGGACCCGAGGGCGCGGAGTGCACCCGCACCGACGCCTCGGCCGACGTGCACACCGACGTGTCGACGCTGGGCTCGCTGCACCTGGGTGGGCACCGGGTGCGCACGCTGCACCGGGCCGGCCTGGTCGGCGTGCACGACCCTGCCGTGCTCGACCGGCTGGACCTGGCCCTGGTCACCGACCGGGCGCCCGTGCACGGGACCGACTTCTGAGCGCGGTGCTGGCCGCGGGCTGCGGGCTCGGCGGGGTGCTCGCCGGGCCGCTGCTGGACGCGCTGGCCCGGGCGGTGCCGCTGGAGCAGCCCGTGCTGCCGCTGCGGCGGCCGGGGCGGCTGACCGCGGTGGTCTCGCTGGTGACCGGGGTGCTGGCCGCGCTGGTGGCGCTGGCCTTCGACGGCTCGTGGCTGCTGCCGGCCCAGCTGTGGCTGCTGGGGCTTGCCGTGGTGCTGACGGTGACCGACCTGCAGCACAAGCGCCTGCCCAACGCTCTCCTGCTGCCCGGGGGCGCGGTGCTGGCGGTGCTGCTGGTGGCCGGGGCGCTGCTGGACGGGCGACCCGCTGGCCTGCTCGGGTCCGCCGTCACCGCCGGAGCGCTGTTCGCGCTGTTCCTGCTGGCGGCCGTCGTCTCGCCGTCCGGGATGGGCATGGGCGACGTGAAGCTCGCGGGCGTGCTCGGCCTGGCCCTGGGGCTGGCCGGGACGGCGGCCACCCTGCTGGCCGTCCTGGTGGCGTTCGCGCTGCACGCCGTGGTGTCGGTGGTGCTGCTGGCCACCCGCCGGGCCGGGCGGCGGACGGCCCTGCCCTTCGGGCCGGCCCTGCTCGTCGGTGCCGCGGTGGCCCTGGGGTGGCTCTCCCCGCTCGCCGCCTGACGCCAGCACGGCGCCGGCACCCGGCGCTGGACGGCTCAGCGGACGGGGACCGACTGCTCGACGGCGGCCGCGACCACCGCCGGGGTCACCACCAGCACGGGCAGGCGCACCCCGGGCTCGCGGTCCAGGCGGAGCCGGAGCCCCTCGTGGCGGACCAGGTACAGCGCGCACCCCAGCCCGGTGAGCAGCGCGACCACCCCGCCGACCACCACCGGGGCCCGGCCGCCGTAGGTGTTCGCGAGCCACCCCAGCACGGGTCCCCCCACCGGGGTGCCGCCGAGGAAGCACAGCATGTAGATCCCCATCACCCGCCCCCGCATGTCCGCGGGGACCGCGAGCTGCACCGTCGACATGGCCGAGGTGGTGAACACCAGCGACGCGACCCCCGCCGGGACCAGCACCACGCCGACGAGCATGTAGGTCGGCATGAGCCCGGCCGCGATCTCGAACACCCCGAACGCTGCCGCCCCGCCCAGCAGCCGCCGGGTCCGTGGGCGCCCCGTGCGGCGCGCGGCCAGGGTGGCCCCGGTGAGGGTGCCCACGGCGAGCAGGGTCAGCAGCAGCCCGTAGGAACCCGAGCCGCGGCCGAAGGTGTTGCGGGCCAGGATCGCAAGCGTGATGGGGAAGTTGAGGCTGAACGTGGCCACGAGGAACACCGCGACGAGCAGGATCCGCAGGTCGGGCCGCCCCCGCACGTAGGCCAGGCCCGCCCGCAGCTGGCCCGCCGTCCGCGGCGCGGGCACCGAGCGGACCAGCTCGTCGGGACGCATGGCGAGCAGCCCGGCCAGCACGGCGGCGAACGTGCCGACGTTGACCAGGAACACCCAGCCGGTGCCCACCACGGTGATCATCACCCCGGCGACGGCGGGGCCCACGATCCGCGCGAGGTTGAAGGTCAGCGAGTTCAGGCCGACGGCGTTGGTGAGGTGCGCCGGCCCCACCATCTCCACGACGAACGACTGGCGCACCGGCGCGTCGACCGCGGACACGCAGCCCAGGGCCAGCGCGACGGCGTAGACGTGCCAGAGCTGCACGAGCCCGCCCACGTCCAGCAGGCCGAGCACGAGGGCGCACACGGCCATCAGCGCCTGGGTCAGCAGGATCAGGCGGCGCTTGTCGTAGCGGTCGGCGAGGACTCCGCCCCACATCGAGAACACCAGCGTCGGGCCGAACTGCAGCGCGGAGACCAGGCCGAGGGCCACGGCGTCACCACCGGTGAGGGTGAGCACGAGCCAGTCCTGCGCGACCCGCTGCATCCAAGTGCCCACGAGCGAGACGACCTGGCCGGAGGCCCAGAGCCGGTAGTTGCGGGTGTGCAGCGAGGCGAACATCGACGCGCGGGCGGGCGCGGCGGAGCGGGGTGCGGGCGTCGTCACACCGGGGTGCTGGAGGACGGGGTGCTGGAGGACGGGGTGCTGGAGGACGGGGTGCTGGAGGACGGGGCGCTGGAGGATCCGGTGCCGTTCGTGGTCGGTCGACGCAGGACCGTGTCCCGGCCCACGACCATCCGGTCGATGATGGCGGTGGCCGCCCGCAGCGTCTCCCGCTCGGACGGGTCGAGCTCGGCGAGCTTGCCGTCCATCCACACCTCGCGCGCGTGCACCTCGTCGGTGATGAACTGCGCTCCGGCCGCGGACATGGACACGATCACCTGGCGGCCGTCGGTGGGGTGCGGCACCCGCTCGATGAAGCCCAGCTGCTCGAGCCCGGCGATGATCCGCGTCATCGACGGCGGCTGGACGCGCTCGCGCGCGGCGAGGGTGCCCGGCGTCATCGGCCCGTACATGTCCAGGGTGGACAGGGCCGAGACCTGGGTGAGGCTGACGCGCGTGTCACCGCGCTGCCCCCGCAGGCGCCGGTTCAGACGGACGACGGCCAGCCGCAGGTCGCTCGCGAGGTGGTCGTCGGACATGGTGGTTACTCTATCTCACCACTTTCGGGTGCTGGAAGGTTTGATGACCGCTGTACCCAGGTCGTGACCTGCGTGGGCGAAGGTCAGGACAACGCCTCGGTCACAGGACCCACGGCGAAGTACACGACGAACAGCAGCGCGACCACCCAGAGCAGCGGGTGCGTCCGGCGGGCGTCGCCCCGGGCGGCCCGCAGCACCACCCAGGTGATGAAGCCGACGCCGATGCCGTTGGCGATGGAGTACGTGAAGGGCATGACGACGATGGTGAGGAAGGCGGGCAGCGCCACCGAGAAGTCGCTGAAGTCGATCTCCCGGACCTGGCCGACCATGAGCGCACCGACGACCACCAGCGCCGGGGCGGCGGCCTCGATCGGCACCACCGAGTACAGCGGTGTGAGGAACATGGCCGCCAGGAACAGCACGCCCGTGACGACGTTGGCCAGGCCCGTCCGAGCCCCCTCGGCGATGCCCGAGGCCGACTCGATGAAGACGGTGTTCGAGGACGACGAGGCCGCCCCGCCCATCACCGCGCCCGCCCCCTCGACGACCAGCGCGCGGCCGATCCCGGGCAGGTTGCCGTCCTCGTCGACGAGCCCGGCCTCCTTTCCGAGGCCGGTCATGGTGCCCATGGCGTCGAAGAAGTTGGCCAGCACCAGCGTGAACACCAGCAGCGTCGCCGAGAGCGCACCGATCCGGGCGAACGCACCGAGGCTGAACTCCCCCACCAGGTGCAGGTCCGGCAGGCTCGCGAGGGTGTCGGGGACCGACGGCACCGAGAGGCTCCACCCCTTGGGGTTCGTGCCCGCCGAGGGCCCGACGTGGATGATCGCCTGGACGACGCCCGCGAGCACGGTGGTGACCACGATCCCGATGAGCAGCCCGCCCCGGACCTTGCGCACCACGAGCACCGCCATGAGCAGCAGCCCGAAGCAGAACACCGCGGTGGGCCACGAGGCGATGGAGCCCCCGATGCCCAGGCCCACGGGCACGGTGGTGGCGGCCGCGTCGGGCAGCCGACGGACGAACCCGGCGTCGACCAGGCCGATGAAGGCGATGAAGAGCCCGATGCCCGCGGCGATCGCCGCCTTGAGCTCGGTGGGCACGGCGGTGAACACCGCGGTGCGAAGCCCGGTGGCGGCGAGCACGACGATGACGAGACCCTCCACCACCACCAGGCCCATCGCCTCGGGCCAGGTCACCTGCGGGGCGATCGTCACGGCCACGAGGGTGTTGATGCCCAGGCCGGTGGCGATGGCGAAGGGGTAGTTGGCGATGATCCCGAACAGCACGCTCATCACCCCGGCGACCAGCGCCGTCACCGCAGCGACCTGGGCGACGGGCAGGATCGCGCCGGTGACGTCGGTCTTCGCGGCCGCGTCGTCGGGCGAGCTCGAGCCGAGCACCAGCGGGTTCAGCACCACGATGTAGGACATGGTGACGAAGGTGACGAGCCCGCCGCGCAGCTCTCGCGACATCGTCGACCCGCGCTCGGAGACGTGGAAGTAGCGGTCGAGCAGGGTGCGCGACCCCGTTGCGGTGGCCATGCTGGCTCCTCCCGGGGCTGCGCCCCTCGTGCGTGATTGCTGGACCCGGGCGGCGAGGTTTCCTTCACACAAGGAGGGCACCACGGACGGTGCAGCGTAGCCAGCGGCGGGCGGCGCTACCCTGCGGCGGTGACCGAGCCCACCGTCCCGTCCCCCGACCAGGGGCCGCCCAGGGTGCCGGCGCTGCCGTCCGCGCTGGCCGACCCGCGCCCGGTGATGGCCGTGGGCACGGCGCTGTGGGCGGTGGTGCTCGTGGTGGTGGCCGTGCGGTCGCTGCTGGGCACCGACGGGCTGGGCACCACGGTCGCGACGTGCGCCGTGGGGGTGGCCCTGGGTGCGATCGGCTACGGGATCTTCTTCTGGCAGCGCCGCACGGTGCACGGCGGCAGCGGGCGGGGCCAGCAGGGCATCAGCTGACCGGCGCCCGCACCCGGAGCCGCAGGAGCACCGCTGCGACCAGGCACACCGTCGCCCACGTGCCCCCGACGAGCCAGCCGCCGAGCACGTCGGTCACCCAGTGCACGCCGAGGTAGACCCGCGACACCCCCACGCCGAGCACGAGCAGCGCGGCCACCGAGGCGGCCGGCAGCCGCACCCACCGCCGCGCTGAGCACCGCCACACCAGCGACACCAGGGTGAGCGCGAGGACGATCGTGCCCAGGGCGTGGCCGGAGGGGAACGAGAGCGTCCCCTCGACGGCCAGCCGGGTGGTCTCGGGTGGGCGCTGCCGGCCCACCGCCGCCTTGCCCACCGCCACCAGCGTCCCCGCGCCGACCTGGGCGAGCGCGACCTGCCCCGCGCTGACCCACCGCCGCGCGAGCAGCAGGCCGACCACCACGACGATCGTGGTCGTGGCCACCACCGCCGTGTCGCCGAGGGTGGTGACGGCGGCGAAGAACGTGCTCCACGCCGGCGTCCGGTGCTCGACGACCCAGCCGAGGGTCGGCCGGTCGAGCCCGGCGACCCCACCGCCGTCGAGCACGTCGTCCAGCACGAGCGCGCCGAGCAGGGTCAGCAGCAGCACCAGCAGCCCGCCGACGGCCAGCACCCGCCAGGCGGCTGAACCCCGCAACGCCCACGCCGAGCCCCCGCGCCCCAGGGCCCTGCGCACCAGGGCCCCGCGCCCCAGGGCCCCGCGCCCCAGGGCCCTGCGCACCAGGGCCCTGCGCACCAGGTTCACCGACGGACCCCCACCACGTGCAGCAGCGCGGGCAGCAGACCGGCGGGCCCGGCGTGCACCGCGGAGCCGTCCACCCACCAGTCCACCGTCCGGACACCACCGTCGAGCTCGACCTGCAGCTCGGCGTGGCGCTGCGGTCCGCCCCCGGGCACGGCCACCCCCAGCTGGGCGCAGGCCAGCACCACCGCGGGCTCCGCGGCCCAGGCCACGGTCGTTCCGGTCCCGACCACGCGGGCGTGCGGCTCGTCAGAGGTGAGCCCGAGGTCGAGCAGCTCGGCCAGCGCGTCGGCCCCCGCCCCGAGCGCCCCCAGCACCAGCCGCGCGGGCGGGAGCACCTGGGCCCGCCAGGGCTCGTCGACCACGAGAGCGGTCGCGGCGTCCACGACGCTGCCGTCGACGGCGCGGACCCGCTCGGGAACGTCCAGGTCCTCGACGTCGAGGGCGTCGCGGGTGAGGGCGTCGGCCAGCGCCGCGTGGGTGCCGGCGACGACCGCCGCCACCGGGTGCCGGGTGGGATCGGCGAGCCGCTCGAGCAGCAGCTCCGCCAGCGCGGGGTCGGACACGTCCTCACCCGCCAGCAGGGCCGGGTCCACCGCGGCACCCGGCAGGGGGTCGAGCAGCCCCTCGAAGGTGGTGGCCGTCGGCGCGCGCCAGTGCCCCAGCGGCGACGAGGACACCACGGCGTGCCGGCGCAGCCACCACGCGGTGTGCCCGCCGGGCTCCCGCACCGCGGCCAGGGTCGACGGCTCGGCGTGCAGCAGGGCCAGCGCCTGCGGCCACGCGGCCGGGTCGACGAGCTCGAGGTCGCGGACGGCGTGCACCCGGTGCGGGGCCGGGCTCGTCGCCCGCCACCACGCGTCCTCGTCGTCGAGGTCGTGGTCGGGCCCGCCCGCGTCCTCGTCGACCACGACGGTGAACCCCCAGCCGACGCCGGCCGCCCGGAGCACGTCCGCCCCGTGCCGGGCGACGACGTCGGCGGACACGGTCGCGAAGGGGGCGCCGGCGGCGAGCAGCGCGGCCAGCGGCGCCCCCGGCAGCAGGAGCTCGTCGGCCGCGCGGAGCTCGGGGTCCACCCCGTCGTCGGGCAGCAGCAGGCCCCCGAGCCACGGTTGCTCCCCCGGCCGCTCGCCCGCGGTGGCGACCAGGGCGAGCACCGCATCGGCGAGCTCACCGGCAGCGACCACGTCGGCACCGTCGAGGACGGCCACCGCGTCGGCGAGCAGCGGGTCGGCCAGCAGCTCGGCGGCACCCAGCTCCCGCGCACCCAGCCGGGCCAGCAGCGGGTGCGCGGCCCCGGGGTGCACCACGCGAAGCCCCGGCACCACGGCGTCCGCGGCGTCGACCAGCACCGCCGTCCGGGGACCCAGCACCGTCCGGCCGTCCACCAGCGGCACCGGGAGGCCCGCGAGCTCGGCCAGGGCGGCGCGGTCGTGCACCAGCGGATCGAGGGCGGCGTAGAGGTCGCGCCACCACGCGGGGTCGCGGGCGAGCCCGGCCACGGCGTCGGCCACCGCGGCGAGGCCGACCCCGGCGACCCCGACGGCCGCGAGCGCCGCAGCGTGCTCCGGCTCGGAGAACACGGGCACCAGCAGGCCCGGCAGCACCTCGGCGAGCAGCCACGCGAGCGCGGGGCTCGCCGGGTCCAGCACCACGGCCTCGCGCGGGCGCACGTCCGGCCCCGCCACCCCGGGCAGCCACGGGCGCTCCGCCAGCGCGGCGAGCACCTGGATCCGCAGCGCCTCGTCAACCTCGCTGCGCGGGAACCCCGGCCGTGGCACCAGCCGGGTCCGCTGCTCCGGGCCGAGCGCGGCCACCAGCAGCGGGTAGCCGTCCGCCAGCCCGTCCAGCGATGCCCCGGGCAGCAGCCGGCGGCGGTCCGGGGCGAGATCGACGTCCGCGACGAGCACGGCGGGCAGGGAGAGCTCCTCGTCGGTCCGGGTCGGCGCCCTGAGCACGTCGCCGGCGCTCGGCACCACCTCACCGTGGACGAGCTCGACGAGCCACCGGGCCCGGCCGTCGGTGCGCTGCCACCAGGTGCGGCCGTCCACCTGCAGCTCGACCAGCCCGGGGACCAGCGCGCGCTCGGTCCGCTCGAACCTCCGGTCGCCCACCGTGATCGCGCCCAGCCCCGACAGCTCGAGCAGCAGCTCCGACGCCCGTCCGGCGAGGACGGCGAGCAGGCCCTCGCCGTCCACCCCGACCCGCAGCGGGAGGACCACCTCGGTGTCGGTCCCGGCGGGGGGCAGCTCGTCGTCGTCCCAGACCAGGCGCAGCACGGGCACCGGCCCGTCCACGCCGAGCTCGGCGCGCGTGCGGTCGGCCGAGAAGGCCACCGACCCGGTCCGGGAGAGCACCCGCGGGGCGTCGGTGAGGGAGAGCACGGCGGTGAACCCCACCCCGAAGCGGCCGACCCCGTCGGTCTTGCCCGAGGCCCGCAGCGCCGAGAGGGCGTGCACACCCCGGGTGTCCAGCCCGGCCCCGGTGTTGGCCACGCGCAGCGCACCGTCGACGAGGCGGACGGTCAGCTCCCCGAGCACACCGGCCCGGCTCGCGGCGTCGGCGGCGTTCTGCGCGAGCTCGGTGAGCACCCGGTCCCGGTACCCGCCGTGGACCAGGTCGGTCTCGGTGGCGGTGTCCTCGCGCAGCCGGGTGGGCGAGGATCGCCAGGTCTGCAGCGTGGACGCCCGCAGCGCCGCGGTCCCGAACACGTCGGCGCCCGTGACGTCGGCGCCGGCCCCGTCAGCACCGGAAGGACCCTCGCCGGCCACGCCGGGCGTGCTCACTCCGCGCGGCTGGGCTCGTCCGGCTCGATCGGGGTGGCGGGGTCCAGCGGTGCCCCGGGCTCGGCCGGGGTGGGGGTGCCCTGCGGGCTGATCTCCGCCGGTGCCGGGTCGGGCTGGACCTCGGGCGATCCCGACGGGACCACCTCCGGGGCCTGCGCGGGGATCGGCTCGCCCGGCACGGTCTCGGTCGCCGGCACCTCGGCCCGCACGACCGCGACGATGTCCAGCAGGTCGTCGTCGTGGGAGAGCTCGGAGACGGGCGTGGCGGCCAGCTCGGCGACCACCGTGTCCGAGTGCGCCCCGCAGCCGTGCTCGGCGTGCACCACCCGGCCGTCGGCGGACATCTCGTTGCCGCACACCCCGAAGGCCGCGCGCAGCGAGCCGCCCAGCGGGAGGTAGAAGCCGCACGTGCCGCAGTGCTGCTCGGCCGCCACCGCGACCGGCGCCCCGGGGCCGCCGTCACCGGAGAACCAGCGGTCGGCGGCGTCGAGGCGACCCTCACGGCTCATCACCTGGCGGCGGCCGAGGCCCACCTGCAGGGCGACCTCCTCGACGGCCGGGTCGTCGCTGGCGAGGTAGCCCGGGACCAGGCGCGGGTCGTCGGCCGGCGGGGGGAGCAGGTCGCCGGGACCGAGGTCGCCGGCGCGCACGCGCTCCTCCCAGGGCAGCCAGCCGGGCGAGACCAGCGCGTCGGCCCCCGGCAGCAGCACGACCTCGCTCACCGTGGCCCGCTCGTCCTCCGGGCAGGCGGCCACCACCACCGACCACTCCCACCCGTGGTAGCCGGCGAGCTCGGCGGCGAAGCGGTGGGTGGCCGAGTCCCCGTCCTCGTCGCGCACGCCCAGGTGCGCCCCGACCGCGCCCTCGCCCAGGTCTACGGCCGCGGCACGGGCCAGGTCGACGGCTCCGGCCAGGACGGGACGAACGACGGTCTCAGCGACGGGAAGGGTGCTCACCGCGCTGATTGTGCCGCATCCCAGGACAGCTGCGGCGCGGCGGACGGGCACACTGGGTCCGTGCGGACCGCCCGGGTGCTCGTCACCAGCCTCGTGCTGGTGGGTCTGTCCGCCTGCGGGAGCCAGGACCCGGCCGCCGTGCTCACGGCCTCCTCGTCCGACCCGGGCATCGAGCAGCTCCGGGTGGAGGTCGTCAGCACCTCAGTGCACGACGCCACGGCCTTCACCCAGGGCCTGGAGGTGGACGACGGGCAGCTCTACGAGGGCACCGGCCTGGAGGGGCGCTCCTCGGTCCGGCGCACCGACCTCGCCACCGGGACGGTGCAGGCCCGCCAGGAGCTCGCGCCGGACGTCTTCGGCGAGGGCGTGACCCTGGCCGGCGACCGGCTCTGGCAGCTCACCTGGAAGAACGGGGCGGCCATCGCGCGGGACCCGCAGACCCTGGCCGAGACGGGCCGGGCGGCGTACGACGGCGAGGGCTGGGGCCTGTGCGCGCAGCCCGACCGGCTCGTCATGAGCAACGGCAGCGCCACCCTGACCTTCCGGGACCGCACCACCTTCGCCGTGCTGGGCACCGTGGACGTCACCGCGGCCGGCACCCCGCTGACCGAGATCAACGAGCTGGAGTGCACGCCGGACGGGCAGGTGTGGGCCAACGTGTGGAAGACCGACCAGATCGTGCGCATCGACCCCGGCGCCGGACACGTGACCGCCGTGGTCGACGCCACCGGCCTGCTCACCCCCGAGCAGGCCGGCTCCGCGGACGTCCTCAACGGCATCGCCGCGCTGCCGGGCACCGACGAGTTCCTCGTCACCGGAAAGCTGTGGCCGACGGTGTTCACCGTCCGGTTCGTCCCCGCGTGACGCGTCCGCCCGGCCGTGGTGCGGGCCACCGAGACCCATCTGCGGCAGGATCGTTCCCCGTGGACACCCCCGAGCAGCGGCCAGGCGCACCGCGCCCCGGGCCCGTCCGCACGGGGGCGCAGGGGGCGCAGGCCGGACGGGGCAGTGGCGTGCCGTTTGCGCTGCCGCACGTCCCCGCCGCCGACGCCTCGCCGGAGACGGTCCAGCTGCCCGCCCACGAGCAGCCCACGCGCATCCTGCGCAGCCAGCCGGAGCCCGGTGGCGCCCCCCCGGGCCGCGCGGTGCTGCCGCCTCTCGGCCCGCCCCCGGTGCCGGTGGAGCCGTCCGGCCGCCGCCCCGAGCTGCCGCGCAAGATCACGGTGACCAGGGTCGCCGCCATGCGCAGCCGCCAGATCACCCGCAACGGCATCGAGTCCTTCCACCGGGCGGCCTCCGCCGACGGGGCGGACAAGTCGGGCCTGACCCGTCTGACCTACGCCGTGATGGCCAACTACGCCGCGGACGCAGCCCTGGCCGTGGCGCTGGCGAACACCCTGTTCTTCGCCGCAGCCACCGCGGAGAGCCGGTCCAACGTCGCGCTGTACCTGCTCATCACGGTCGCCCCGTTCGCCGTGATCGCCCCCGTCATCGGGCCGCTGCTGGACCGGGTGCAGCGCGGGCGGCGGTGGGCGCTGGCGGGCTCCTTCGCGGTGCGGGCCGTCCTCGCCGTGGTCATGGCCCTGAACTTCGACACCTGGCTGCTCTACCCGTGCGCGCTGGGGATCCTGGTGCTGAGCAAGTCGTTCGGAGTGCTCAAGGCGGCCGTCACCCCCAGGGTGCTGCCCACCGGGCTGAACCTCGTGCGGACGAACTCGCGCCTGACGGTGTTCGGGCTGGTGGCCAGCGGGGTCGTCGGCACCCTGGCCTCCGGCGTGACCCTGCTGGCGGGCTCGGCCGGGGCGCTGCTGTTCACCGCGCTGGTCATGCTGGCCGGGGGATGGCTGTGCCTGCGCATCCCGTCCTGGGTGGAGGTGACCGAGGGTGAGGTGCCCACCACGCTGCTGTACACGCAGTCCGCGGACCAGCCGGCGACCAGGCGGCGGCAGTCGCTGGGACGCACCGTCCTGACGGGGCTGTGGGGCAACGGCACCATCCGCCTGGTCACCGGCTTCCTCACCCTGTTCGCCGCGTTCGTGGTCAAGGCCCACACCGAGTCGGCGCCGCTGGAGCAGGTGGCCATGCTGGGGCTCGTGGGGGCTGGTGCAGGGCTCGGCAGCTTCGTCGGCAACGCCGCGGGTGCCCGGCTGCAGATGGGCCGTCCGGACGCGGTGGTGCTGCGGTGCGTGGGCGCCGGGCTGGCGGTCTCGGTGGTCGCGGCGCTGCTGCCCGGCATCGCCACCGCGGCGCTCGCCGCCCTGGTCGCGTCCGCGGCCAGCGGGCTCGCCAAGGTCTCTCTCGACGCCACCCTGCAGCGCGACCTCCCGGAGGCCTCCCGCGCCTCGGCGTTCGGCCGGTCCGAGACGGTGCTGCAGGTGTCGTGGGTGTTCGGCGGCGCGCTCGGGGTGCTCCTGCCGCCGATCTACTGGGTCGGGTTCACCGTGGTCTCGGTGCTCGCCGCCGCGGGGCTGGCCCAGTCCATCATCACCAGCCGTGGCGGCTCGCTGCTGCCGGGCCTGGGTGGGGTGCGCCCGCGGCGGCCCGCGCCCAGCCGCCCCCGGGTGCGCTGAGGCGGAGCTGAACCGGGGGCGGCCAGGGGAGCCGAACCGATGGCGACCAGGCGGAGGGCCGGGCGGGTGGAGCCCTACCCTGGTCCGGTGACCCGACCTCGCCTGCGCCGCGCCACCTCGCTCGTCGGAGCGGCCGTGCTCGCCGTGACCCTGTCCGCCTGCGCAACGCAGGGACCACCCGAGGTCACCTTCTACTCCGACCGGACCACCGTGGTCACGGGTCCGCAGGTGCTCTGCTCGCTGGACTTCACCACCTGCACCCAGGGCGAGGCCGCCCAGCTCGACGTGCCGCCGGGTGACGTCCTGCAGGTCTCGCTGCCCTCGGAGATCTTCAACGCGCCGTGGCGGATGCTCACCGCGTACACCGATGCGCAGGGTGGCCAGCAGGTCCGGGACGACTACTACCGTCCCGGCGCGCGCCTCGCCGTGACCGTCGACCTCGGCGACCCTGCGAGCGTGCTCCAGTTCGTGGAGATCCAGCTGCCCTCGGGCGCCACCAACGCCGACGGGACCCCCGTCGCCCGGGGCAGCTGGTCGGTGCAGAACTCCTACGACCCGCACTCCGGCTGAGCCACCTGCCTAGCTGTCGAGCTCGCGGGCCACGGCACGAACCACCTCGGAGATGCGCTGGGACACCTTGCGATCCGGGTACTTCCCGAGCCGGAGGTCCTTCTGCACGGTGGCCTCGAGCAGCGTGATCATGTCCTCGACCATGCCGTGCAGCTCGTCGGGGGTGTGCTTGTGGTGGCCGCCCTGGCCGGTGCGCCCGCGCGGGGCGGAGGCGGCGATCGACGGCGGCGACTCGAGCACCGTCAGGCTCAGCGCCTGCGGTCCGCGCTTGCCCGCGGCCATGCCGAACTCGACCTTCTGGCCCGCCTTGAGCCCCTCGACGCCCGCGGGCAGCGCGGAGGACCGCACGTAGACGTCCTCGCCCTGCTCCTGGGAGAGGAAGCCGAAGCCCTTCTCCACGTCGTACCACTTCACCTTGCCGGTAGGCACGCTGCTCACCCGTCCATCGTCTGTTCGCGTCCATCCCGTGGCGCACCTCGTGCGGCACGACGAACGCGCCCGGCTCGTCGGCCCGGCGCGCACCGACCAGAGTAGCCACCGCCGTGACCACCGGCACGCAGGTCTCGGGCGGGTCCGCCCGTGACCTGCGGACTAGCGTGGTCGCCGTGCCCGACACCCCGCCCCCGGCCCGCCCGACGGCCGCCCCGCGCAGCACCCTCGTCCGTGCCGGTCTCGGGCTGGTCGTCGCCGGGATCGCGGTCGTCGTGGCCGTGTACGTCTACGCCGCGGTCAGCTCGTCGGAGCCGCCCCTGGTGCTGTACCTGATGAGCCTGCTGCTGCCGCTCGGGATGGTCGTGGCCGCCGTCGGGGTCGCGCGGGACTACCGACGCCCCCGCTGATCGGTCAGCCCAGCCCGAGCAGCCCGGTGGACACCTCCCGCATCTCCACCTTGCGGACCTTGCCGGTGACGGTCATCGGGAACTCGTCCACCACGTGCACGTAGCGCGGCACCTTGTAGTGGGCGAGCTTGCCGGCGCAGAACTCCCGCAGCGCCTGCGCGGTCAGCTCGACGGCCCCCTCGCGCAGCTGCACCCACGCCATCAGCTCCTCACCGAACTTCGCGTCCGGCACCCCGATGACCTGGGCGTCGAGGATGTCGGGGTGGGTGTAGAGGAACTCCTCGACCTCGCGGGGGTAGACGTTCTCCCCGCCCCGGATCACCAGGTCCTTGATGCGCCCGGTGATGGAGACGTAGCCGTCGGCGTCCATCGTGGCGAGGTCGCCGGTGTGCATCCACCGCTCGGCGTCCAGGGCCTCGGCCGTCTTCTCCGGCTGGTTCCAGTAGCCCAGCATCACGCTGTAGCCGCGGGTGCAGAGCTCGCCCACCTCGCCCCGGGGCACGGTGTCGCCGGTGACGGGGTCGACCACCTTCACCTCCAGGTGCGGGCCCACCCGCCCGACCGTGGCCACGCGGCGCTGCAGGGAGTCGTCGGAACGGGTCTGCAGGCTGACCGGGGAGGTCTCGGTCATCCCGTAGGCGATGCTCACCTCGTCCATCCCCATCGTGTCCATGACGGTGCGCATGACCTGCTCGGGGCACGGCGACCCGGCCATGATCCCGGTGCGCAGGCTCGAGAGGTCGTAGTCGTCGAAGCCCGGCAGCGCGAGCTCGGCGATGAACATCGTGGGCACGCCGTACAGGCTCGTGCACCGCTGCGACTGCACGGCCTCGAGCGTGGCCGCGGGGTCGAAGCCGGGCGCGGGGATGACCATCGCGGAGCCGTGGGTGGTGCAGGCGAGGTTCCCCATCACCATGCCGAAGCAGTGGTAGAAGGGCACCGGGATGCACACCCTGTCGGCGCAGGTGTAGCCGCAGAGCTCGCCGACGAAGTAGCCGTTGTTGAGGATGTTCGAGTGGCTCAGGGTGGCGCCCTTGGGGAACCCCGTGGTGCCGGAGGTGTACTGCAGGTTCACCGGGTCGTGGGCGTCGAGCCCGCTCGCAACGGCGGCGACGGCCTCGTCGTCGCGCTCACCCTCGGCCAGCGCCGCCCAGCGGTCACCACCGATGATGACGACGTCGGTCAGCGCCTCGCACCGGGGCGCGACCTCGGCGATCATCGCGGCGTAGTCGGAGGTCTTGAACGCCGACGCGGCCACGACCATCCGTATGCCGGCCTGGTTGAGCACGAACTCGAGCTCGTGCACCCGGTAGGCGGGATTCACGGTGACGAGGATGACGCCGATCTCCGCGGTGGCGTACTGGGTCAGCGTCCACTCGGGACAGTTGGGTGCCCAGATGCCGACCCGGTCGCCGGGACGCAGACCCGCCCGCAGCAGCCCCGCCGCGAGCCGACGCACGTCGGCGTGCAGCTCGTCGTAGGTCCACCGTCGGCCCGAGGTGACGTCGACCATGGCGTCCAGCGAGCCGTGCGCCGCGACCGTGGCGGCCAGGTTCGCGCCGATGGTCGTGGTGAGCAGCGCGGGCTCGGACGGCCCCTGGTCGTGGGAGAGCGGCGCGGTCACGGTTCCTCCTGAGGGCACGGGCACCACCTGCGCCCTTGATCACATAGTGCTCACGCCGGCCCGCGCCCGCCACCTCCGGGCGCTGCGGTCGCCGGAGCGGGGTCGAGGTCAGGACCTGAAGCGGGCCTCGGCCGCGCGGATCTCCGGCAGCCCGATCGCGTCCAGGAAGCCGTCGAAGGGCTCCAGGCCGGGTCCGTCGGTGGAGCCCGTGGTGCGCAGCCGTTCCAGCACCCCGCGCATCGCGGCGGTGGCGGCCATCAGGGTGCTCACCGGGAAGATCACCAGGCGGTAGCCGAGCTCCTCCACGCGCTCCAGCGGCACCGGCGCGGTGCGGCCCCCTTCCACCCAGTTGAACAGCAGCGGGGTGCCGTCGAGCTCGGCGGCCACCAGCTCCACGTCGGCGGCGGTGCGCGGGGCCTCGACGAACAGCACGTCCGCCCCGGCGTCGCGGAAGGCCTTGGCCCGCTCGACCGCCGCGGCCGTGCCCTGGGTCTCGGCGACGTCGGTGCGGGCGATGACCACGAGGTCGGGATCCTGGCGGGCGGCCACCGCAGCAGAGATCTTCGCCACCATGTCCGCGGTGGGAACCACCTCCTTGCCGCTCATGTGGCCGCAGCGCTTGGGCGCCACCTGGTCCTCGAGCTGGATCGCCGCCACGCCCGCCTGCTCGTACTCGCGCACGGTGCGGATGACGTTGACGGGGTTGCCGTAGCCGGTGTCGGCGTCGGCGATGAGCGGCACGTCCACCGCCTGCACCATGCGCCGGGCGTTGTCCACCATCTCCGTCTGGGTCAGCAGCCCCACGTCGGGGCGGCCGAGCAGCGTGGCCGAGGTGCCGAACCCGGTCATGTAGACGGCGTCGAAGCCGGCCTGCTCGACGAGCCGGGCGGAGAGGCCGTCGTAGGCCCCGGGGGCCCGCAGCGCCCCCGGTCCGGCGAGCAGCTCGCGCAGGCGGGCACGGGGGTTGGGGCGGGTTCCGAGCAGGTCAGCCACGGGGGTCCTCTCCACGCAGGTGGGTGAGCGCGTCCAGCAGGGACACGACGTCGGCGTACTTGGCGTCCAGGTCGTGCAGGTTGGCCTCGTGCAGGGCGGCCGTGCGGTCGCCGCAGGCCTCGCGCACCACCAGCGGGGCGAACCCGTGCTGCACGGCGTCGGTGGCGCTGGCCCGCACGCACCCGGACGTGGAGAACCCTGCCACCACGACGGTGTCGACCCGCAGCGAGGTGAGGGTGGCGGCCAGGGACGTGCCGAAGAAGGCCGACGCGTGCTGCTTGACCAGGACGGGCTCGTCCGGCCGGGCCTCGAGCTCGGGCGGGACGCCGCCGAGCCCGCCCGGGGCGCCGGCCGCGAACACGGCCAGCGCCGGGACCTTGCGGCCGAAGTGCCCGGCGTCGGCCATCCCCGCGGTGTACCCGACCCGCGTGTGCACCACGGGGATGCACGCACCCCGGGCGGCCTCCAGCAGCTGGGCGCAGGCCGCCACCACGGGCGGCCCGGTGGCCCCCAGGTCCAGCGGGCTCCCCGGGGTGACGTACGCGTTCACCACGTCCACCAGCAGCAGGGCCGGGGCCCGGCCCCAGCCGAGCCGTGCGCCGAAGGGACCGCTCACGTCCGCACCGCTCACGTCCAGACCGGCCGCTTCGGCGCGGGCAGCCCCGTCTCCTCCTCGCAGCGGGCCAGGATCTCCTCGAGCTCGGGCCCGCGGTCGAACACCGGCAGCTCGCCCCGGCCGTCGCGCAGCCGGTCGCGCAGGCTCGCGGTCGCGGCGTCGTCCACCGCGCCGTCGTCGGCCAGCACCACCCCGAACCGCTGCGCCCCGGCCGCGCTGACCAGCCCGCGGCGCACCTCCAGGGCCACCAGCTCCGGCTCCCGCTCGAGCGGGTCGCCCCAGCCCCCGCCGCCCCAGGTGATGAAGTGCAGCAGGTCACCGGCCGCCACGGCGACCCCGTCGCACTTGCTCGGCAGGACCACGGTGGCGCCGTCGGCCCGCTCCAGGACCTTGCGCCCGCGGGCCCCGGGGGTACCGCCGTTGACGCCCCAGGGGTAGGTGAGCCAGCGGTCGTCGTGGATGGTGATGGTGCCCGCCTCCAGGAAGCGGTAGGCCACGTCGACGCCGTTGCCCCCGCGGTGCAGGCCGGCGCCGCCGGTGTCGGGGATGGTCTCCCACGCCTCGATCCGCAGCGGGTAGTAGCTCTCCAGGAACTCGCACGGGATGTTGGTGAAGCTGGGCCACAGCGAGTGCCCGTCCGGTCCGTCACCGAGCGGGCGTCCCGGGATGCCGCCGAAGCCGATGGAGTACAGCTGGAACCACTCGCCCGCCCGGTCACCCCCGCTGTAGCGCCCGGAGTACATGAAGTGCGGCGAGGAGGAGAACCCGGCCGCGTTCAGCAGCGCGGGGTTGGTCTGGCCGAGCAGTCCGCCGAACAGGTCGAAGACCCGGCCGATGCCGTGGTTGCGGGCGTTCAGCGCGGCGGGGTGCTCGGGCTTCCAGAAGGAGCGCTCCGGGATGGTCACCTCGACGAGGGGGTAGAAGCCGTCGTTCCACAGGATCTGCGGGTCGGCCACGGTGATCATGTAGATGCCGAAGAACATCCGGATGAGGTTCTCGTTGATGTAGTAGTTGATCGGCCCCACCGCCTGGGGTGAGGACCCGGTGAAGTCCAGGTGCACCACGTCGCCGGTGCGGGTGAGCGAGAGCACCAGCTCGTAGGGGCCGAAGCCCACGCCGTCGTCGCAGATGTAGTCGGTGAAGCTGAGGGTGCGTCCCTCCTCGAACACCATGTGCAGCAACGCTTTCATGGCGTGGTAGTTGCGGTCGAGGAGGTTGTCCAGCGCGCTGAGGTAGGTCTCGGTGCCGAAGCGGGTGCACATCTCCTGCACCCGGCGCCCCGCGGTGCGGCAGGCGGCGACGAGGCCGTTGAGGTCGGCGCGGTTCCAGTCCGGCACCCGCACCTGGTTGAGGATGATGCGCAGCGCGTCGTCGTTGAGCTGGCCGGCCCGGTAGAGCTTGAAGGGCGGGATGACCACGCCCTCCTCGTAGATCGTGGTCGCGTCGGTGGGCATGGACGACGGGGTCTTGCCACCCACGTCGGACATGTGCCCGAACATCGAGCTCCAGCCCACCAGGTGGCCCTCGTGGAAGATCGGGACGACGACGAGCCAGTCGTTGGCGTGGCTGATCGCCGCCCCGCACGCGTAGGGGTCCGAGGTCAGCAGCACGTCGCCCTCGCCGATCTCCCCGGCGAAGCCCGCCAGGAAGTCGGGGATGGAGAGCCCGAACTGGCCGACGACCATCTTCCCGGCCGGGTCGGCGATGAGCGGGAACTCGTCGTGCTGCTCCCGGATGCCGGGGCTCAGCGCGGTGCGGAAGAGCACCTCGTCCATCTCCTGACGGGCGTTGCGCAGCCCGTTCTCGATGAGGTCCAGGGTCACCGGGTCCACGGGCACCGTGCCCAGGGTGGTGGTGGCGGTCTGCGCGATCGTGGCCATGTCTCAGCCCTCCTGGGCGGTGGCGTCGGTGGGCGTGATCAGCAGGCTGCCCGAGGCGTGGGTGAGCGCCTGGTGGCCGGGCAGGACGAGGGTGGTGGAGTCCATCTCGGTGATGACGGCGGGCCCGGTGACGACGTCGCCGGCCCGCAGCAGCGCGCGGTCGTAGATCCCGGCATCGGCGAAGGCCCCGTCCACGTAGACCGGGCTGGTGGTGGTGCGCGCGGCCGAGGGGTCCCCGTCACCGTCGGGCAGCACGGTCGGCTGCACGTGCGGGCGCGGGCCGGAGACGGTGGCCCGGGCGTTGACCAGCTCGTGGTCGGCGGGCACCAGGAAGCTGAACAGCCGCTGGTGGGCGTCGTCGAAGGCCGCGGCGACCCGCTCCAGGGCGGTGTCGGGGTGCTCCAGCCAGGCCGGGTCCACGGTCACCGGGATGTCGAAGCCCTGGCCGAAGAAGCGGACGTCGACCTCCAGCCGCACCTCCTGCTCGGCCTCACCGATCCCCTGGTCGGCGATGCGCGCGGCCGTCGCCGCCCGCAGCTCGCCGAGGATGCGCACCAGCTCGGCGCCGTCGAGGTCGGCGAAGCGGCGCAGGCAGGTGCGGGCGGACTCGTCGCGGACCGAGGTGGTGGCGTCGCCCAGGGCGCACAGCACGCCGGGTGATGGAGGCACCACCACGGGCCAGGCCCCGGTGAGCCTGCCCAGCGCGTTCGCGTGCAGCGGGCCGGCCCCACCGAAGGCGGTGAGTGCGAAGTCCCGGGGGTCGAAGCCCTGCTGGACGCTGACCAGGCGCAGCCCGCCCAGCATGTTCTCGTTGACGATGTCGATGATCCCGGCCGCGGCGGCCTCGGCCGAGGGCAGCCCGACGGCGTCGGCCACCGCCTGCACCGCGCGCCGGGAGGCCTCGACGTCCAGGGTGATCTCGCCACCGGCCAGCGTTGCGGGCAGGTAGCCCAGCACGATGTTGGCGTCGGTGACCGTCGCCTCGGTGCCGCCCTTGCCGTAGGCAGCCGGTCCAGGGACGGCCCCGGCGGACTGCGGACCCACGCGCAGCGCCTTGGTCAGCTCGGGCACGTGGGCGATGGACCCGCCGCCCGCACCGACGGTGCGCACGTCCACCGAGGACGCCCGGACGGTGAGGTCGCCGACCTTGGTCTCCCGGCCGATGCGCGGCACCAGGTCCTGGACGAGGGCGACGTCGGTGGACGTGCCGCCCATGTCGAAGGTCAGCAGGTCCCGGACCCCGCACTGCTGGGCCACCCACACCGCGCCGGTCACCCCGCCCGCGGGACCCGAGAGCAGCAGGGTCACCGGGTCGGCGACGGCCACCTCGGCGGCGGAGAGCCCACCGTCGCTGCGCAGCACCGCGAGCTCACCGGCCACCCCGCTGGCCTTCAGCTGCTCGCTGAGGGTGCGGACGTAGCGCGCGACCTGCGGCTGGACGTAGCCGTTGGCCACGGTGGTGACGGTGCGCTCGTACTCGCGCATCTCCGGCAGCACCTGGCTGCTCAGCGAGACCGGCACCCCGGGCAGCTCCTCGGCGGCCAGCGCTGCCACCCGGCGCTCGTGGGTGTCGTCGGCGAAGGAGTTGATCAGCGAGACGGCCAGCGCCTCCACCCCTCGATCCCGCAGCGTGCGCAGGGCCGCCCGGACGGCCTCCTCGTCCAGCGGGTGCACCTCGGTGCCGTCGCTGGCCATCCGGCCGGGCACCTCCACGGTGTTCTCCAGCGCGGCCAGCGGCTCCGGCTTGGGCCAGATGATCCAGCCCGCGAGCCCGCCGGGGACGAACGAGCGGGCGATCTGCAGCACCTGCCGGAAGCCCTGGGTGGTGACGAGGCCGACCACCGCACCCTTGCCCTCCAGGATCGCGTTGGTCGCCACCGTGGTGCCGTGCAGCACCGAGCCGATGTCCGCCCGGTCCACGCCGGCCTTCGCGCACACCAGGTCGATGCCGTGCAGCACCCCGGTGGACTGGTCCTCGGGGGTGGAGGCCGTCTTGGCCCGCCAGGTGTCCCCGGAGTCCGAGTCCACCAGGAGCACGTCGGTGAACGTGCCCCCCACGTCGACGCCGAGTCGGTAGGTCACGGGCGGTCCTCCTGTGCTGGGTGGGGGTGGTCGGAGCTCTCGAGGTTCTCGGGGTGGACGAGGAAGGTGCGGGCGGCGAGCACGTGGCTGCGCATGACCGACTCGGCCCACTCGCCGTCACCGTGGGCCAGGGCGTCGCACAGCTCGCGGTGGTGGTGCTGGCTGCGGGCGAGGGCGTGGTCGGAGTACTGGTGGAAGGTCCGCATGACCAGGGGCACGTGCACCACGCCGGCGACCATCGCGGTGAGTCTCGAGCTGGCCGAGACCCGGAGCAGCTCGGCGTGGAAGGCGCTGTTGTGGGTGGTGAGGGCGTCGAGGTCGCGGGGACGGCCAGGGGCGATGGCCCGCTCCATGCGGGTGCACAGCCTCCGCAGCCCGGCCACGTCCTCCGCGGTCGCCCGGGCGGCGGCGCGGCGGGCGCCGAGGCCCTCCAGCAGTGCACGCAGCTCGAAGGTCTCCTGGAGGTCGTCGGTGGTCCAGCCGCTGACCCGGGCCCCACGGTGCGGCAGGTGCTCGACGAGGCCCTCCGTGCCCAGGCGCTGCAGGGCCTCGCGGACCGGGGTGCGGCTGACCCCGAGCTCCTCGGCCAGGGTGTCCTCCGGCAGCCGGGAGCCGGCGGGGCGGACACCGCCGAGGATGCCGGCACGCAGGGCGGCGTAGGCGCGATCTGTGGCGGTCATCACTCTCCCTCCGGTTGGAAGACGATGTTGTATGCAATCCGGGGGCTTGTCCAGGATCTTCTGGAGGATCCGGGTTTTGATCTCGTGAACTGCACACAATCGATCGCGCCGCGAGATCGTCCGACCGATGGCCGGGGCCTCGTCCGCTCCGGGTCACGCTCGCCCACGGGGCCGTCGCAACGAGCGAGGGGGTCCCGCATCCTGCTCGACTAGGCGCCCGCTGGAACCGCCCCACGGTGAGCACCCCGGCCCCGGGAGATGGGCCCACGACGTGACCCGGCGCCCGCAGCCGGCCCGCACGGACCCGGCGGGGCGGCCGGGCTCGCAGCGGTCGGGACCGGGCCCCCGTTCCGTCGGGCGCGTACCCCTGCAATGGTGTGTCGTGCCCAGCCCACGCCAAGACGACCAGCACGCCCGGTGGACCTCGGTGGCGACGGCGGCGCACCCGACGGCCGCGGCCCGGCCGGGCGGGGCAAACCCGTGATGGGCCTGGCCGCGCTGCGCAACCGGATCACCCTCCTGCGGGAGACGGTGGCGACCGAGCTGTGGCCGCTGCCCACGGTGGGGCTCGTCGTGTCCGCGCTGCTCGGGTTCTGGCTGCCGGTCCTCGACGACCGCGTCGACCACAACCTGCCCGCCGGGGTGACCCTGTACCTGTTCGGGGGCGGCCCGGACGCCGCGCGCTCCGTGCTCAGCGCCGTCGCCGGCTCGTTGATCACGGTGACGTCGCTGACGTTCTCGCTGACCGTGGTCACCCTGCAGCTCGCCAGCAGCCAGTTCTCCCCCCGCCTGCTGCGCACCTTCTCCCGCGACCGCTTCGTGCACGTCACCCTGGCCCTGTTCCTGGGGACCTTCACCTACAGCCTGGTGGTGCTGCGCACCGTGCGCACCGCCAACGGCGACCAGCAGATCGCCGTCGTCCCCCAGGTCTCGGTCACCGTGGCCCTCTTCCTCGCCCTGGCCAGCGTGCTCGGCCTGGTCCTGTTCCTCGCGCACCTCGCCCGCCAGATCAGGGTGGAGACCATCCTCGCCAACGTGCACGAGGAAGCCACCGAGACCCTGCACCGGGTCCTGGAGGTCCGCGAGGACGGCCGACCCAGCACGGAGGTGCCCCCCGCCGCGCCCCGGACCGCCGTGCCGATCATCGCCACCCGGTCGGGGTTCCTGGTCAGCGTCGACGAGGACGCGCTGCTCGCCGCCGCCCACGACGTCGGTGCGCTCCTCCGGGTGGACTGCCCGCCCGGGGGGTCCCTGGTCGCCGGCACCCCCCTGGGCACGGCCTGGTCCGCCGACGGTGCACCGCTGTCCGAGGAGGTCCGCGACCGGCTGTTCCCACGGGTCCTCGACGCCATCTACGCGGGCCCGGAGCGCACCGCCGCCCAGGACGTCGGCCTGGGGGTGCGACAGCTGACCGACGTCGCCAACAAGGCCCTGTCCCCCGGCATCAACGACCCCACCACCGCGGTGCACGCCCTGGGTCACCTCTCCGCGCTCATGTGCGAATCCCTCGGCCACCAGCTCGGGCCCAAGCTGCTGCGCGACGAGGCGGGCCTCGTCCGGGTGGTGCTGAACCGCCTCGACTTCGGCGAGCTCCTCGACGGCGCCATCGCCCAGCCCCGTCGCTACGGCGCCGCCGCCCCTGCTGTCCTCGTCCGCATCGCCGCGCTGCTCCGCGAGGTCGCCTGGATGACCCGCGACGACGACGACAAGGACGCGGTCCGCGACCAGGTCCGGCGGATGCGGGACACCATCGACGAGCAGTCCCTCGGCACCACCGAGGTCCGCGCGCTCCACGCTGCGCTGCACCGGGCGGAGACCGCCCTCGAGGGAACGTGGTGACGATCGCCGGCCGCCACCTGGCGCTCCGTCGCGCGGTCGCGGTGCCCAGGCGCCCGGGGTGACCCGGTGAGCACCGCGACGCTCACCCTGCTCGCCGTGGTGGTGGCCGTCGCCGCCTTCGTCCAGGGCACCAGCGGGATGGGCTTCGCCCTCATCGCCGCCCCCGTCATGGGGATCGTGCAGCCCGGCCTGCTGCCCGTCGTGGTCCTCGCCCTCATGGTCCCGCTGAACCTCTACGTCGCCCACCGCGAGCGCGAGGCCATCGACTGGCGCGGGGCCGGCTGGATCAGCACCGGGCGGCTGGTCGGCACCGCGGGTGGGTTCGCCGTCCTGGTCGCGGTCCCCACCAGCCGCCTCGACCTGCTCATCGGCGCGTCCACCGTGCTCGCCGTGCTCGCCAGCCTCGCCGTCCCCTCCTTCGCCCCGGGACACCCGGCCCAGGTGATCGCCGGAGCAGTCACCGGGGTCACCGAGACTGCGACCGGGGTCGGCGGCCCACCCCTGGTCCTGCTCCACCAGCACCGCCCGGCACCGGTCCTGCGCTCGACGGTCGCGCTGTGCTTCCTGGTCGGTGAGGTCATCTCCCTGCTCGTGCTCCTCGCCACCGGCACGATTGACGCGGAGCAGGTCCGGGCCACTGTCGTGCTGCTGCCCGCCCTCGGCCTCGGGGCCCTCGCCAGCCATCTCGTCCACCACCGGGTGGGCGGCCCGCGCCTGCGCACCGGGGTGCTGCTGTTCGCGCTGGTCTCGGGGATCGCCCTGCTCCTCAAGGCCTGAGGCGGCCTCAGCCGCTCGTGGCGTGTACCCGGCCGAGCAGGTCTGCCCGCCGGCGGACCCACCCGTGCCGGGCTCGTCGTCCCCGCTGCACCCCGACCGCGCCCGACACCCTCATCGACAGCCAGCGGCGTGCCGCGGTACCTGGTCGGGCGGCGGTGGGTCGGCGTGGTCGCGTTGCTGGCCGGACAGCGGCGACGGGAGCTCCCCTACGCCGTGCTGTGCGCGCGGATGAAGTCGTAGACCTCCACCATGACGCGCTCGCGGTCCACGTCCAGGGTCACCTCGTGCGAGGAGTCGGGCAGAGCCAGCAGGCGCTTGTCGGTCGACCCGATGTTCTCCAGGACGAACGGGCCGTTGGCCTTGTCGACCACCTGGTCGGCGTCGCCGTAGATGAGCAGTGTGGGGACGCTGACGTCGCTCAGCCCTCGCCGGACCTCGCTCATCAGCCCCATACCGCGCTCGAGTGCGCCCAGCGGCATCTCCAGGTAGGCGATACCGCCCACGCCGACATCCTCGGTGAGCACACCCACCGTCGCCCATGGCGCCGGCACCACGGCGGGACGGTCCGGGTCGTTGACGAGGGGCTCGAGGGCCTCCATCGCCTGAACCGGCGCCGCCATCACCACCACCCCAGCGAGGTCCGGGTGTCGGCGAGCCAGCTCCAGGGTGAGTGTCCCGCCCATGGAGATACCGGCCACGAAAACGGTCGAGCAGCGCCCCCGCAGCTCGTCCAGCGCCCGCTCGGCGGCCCCCAGCCAGTCCTCCGGCCCGGTCCGGTCGAGGTCGGCAACCGTGGTTCCGTGTCCCGGCATCCGCGGCACCGACACACCCAGCCCACGCCGGGCCAGGTAGTCCGCGAGCGGCCGCACGTTCTGCGGGGTGCCTGTGAAGCCGTGCACCAACAGACAACCAACGTCGTTGCCCTCGAACCAGTACGCACCCGCACCCGGCATGACCGTCATCGGCTTCTCCTCGTCAGCCCGTGGAATGTTCGTCAGTGTCACCCGTTGCCGGTCTGCTGCACAGACCCCTGTCGCCCCCACCAACAGTGCGCGCGCCGAGGACCCAGCTCACGTCCCCACGCACCCGACCTGGCGGTCCTTCTCACCCACCGCCGCCCCGTTGCTGCCCTGGCCGGCGCTCACCAGTGGAGTCCTCGTCGGGTGGCCAGCGTCAGGCGCGCACAGAGCAGGAGGGTCAGGGCAGTGAACACGGCGAGGGGGACCTCGATGGTGGTGGCTTCGGCCGTGACCGCGGTGACGTAGGGAGCGGCGAAGCCGAGGTAGGCGCTGCCCAGGAAGACGGCGTTCAGGGCGCCGCGGCGCCCGGGTTGGGCCAGGCGGGCGGTGAGGGTGAGACCGCTGGCGAGGGCGAGCCCGCCGCCGGCGCCCAGCATCAGGGCGGCGACCAGCAGGACCGGTGCTGAGCCGCTGGCGGCGCCGACGGTGGTCAGGGCGTAGCCGGCGGCGCCGAGCCCGGCCGCTACGGGGGCGGTGCGCCGGGCGAGGCGTTGCTGCAGGGGGGCGGCAAGTGCGCCTGCACCGAGGGTGAGCCCGGCCAGCACCCCGAGGAACAGCACGGGCGGGGCGCTGGTCCGGACCAGCAGGGGCACCGCGGCAATGACCACCGCGGGGAACGCGTACACGCAGACTGCCAGCGGCGCGAGGACGGTGAGCACCGTGGTGCGGTCACCGGGTCTCAGCAGCGGTCCGGTGGTGCGGGGGCCCACGGTGGGGGTGACGGTCTCGGGCAGGGTGAGGGCAGCGGCGAGGCCCGCGACGACCAGGGCGATGTGGACCAGGTACGGCAACGTCGTGGGGGCGGCCACGTACTGGGCGAGCAGGCCCGACATCAGCGGGCCGAGGGAGAACCCGGCGGTCATCGCGACCGCGGCGCGGCGGCCTCCGGTGAAGGGGTTGGTGGACAGCTCGGTGACCCAGGCGGTGCCGACCCCGAACACGGCGCCGCTGACCGCGCCCTGCAGGAACCTGCCGGTGAACAGCACGAGGAGCGAGCTGTCGGCTGCGATGAGGAGCAGGGAGGTGAGGCCGCTGAGCACGACCAGCGGCAGGACGATCCTGCGTCGGCCGAACCGGTCGGAGGCCGGGCCGGCCAGGAACAGCGCCGGTACCAGGCCGGCGGCATAGACCCCGAACACGGCGGTCAGCACGTCGGGGGACAAGCCCAGGGTGTCGCGGTAGATCAGCAGCAGCGGGGTCGGGACGTTCGTCCCCGCGGCCACCGCGAACAAGGCGAACGCGGCCCGTCGCCATGTCCGCCCGTCAACAGTCCTTGGCGAACGGTGACGCGCAACGGGACGAGGGTTGGGCACCTCGGGTGGGTCGGTCACCCCACCACCTCTCCTGCCACACCCGGACAACCCCACACCCGGACAACCCCACTGCCTCGACCCCCCCATCCCTCGGTGTGGGGCACGTCAGTCGAAGGTGCGGCTCTCGGCTCTGAGGCGTTCCAGGGTCGGGGCGTCGTGGCCGTAGACCATGGTGGCGTCGTAGCGGTGCTGGAGCTGCTTCATCCAGCGGTGGCTGCGGTACCAGTCGGCGGAGTCCCGCTGCAGCCAGCCCTGGGTCAGCCCGTCCTGCTCGAAGAGGTCGGCAACGTGGTACAGGTCGCTGGTGAGCATGAAGTGCCCCGAGTTCTGGGTCTCCACCTGCATGGTGAGCAGCCCGGGAGTGTGTCCGGGCATGTGCCGCACCGTGATGCCGTCGAACAGCTCGGTCTCGTCACGGTGGATCGGCTGCCAGTTCAGCTGCCAGTTGAGGTCGTTGGGCAGGTAGGCGCCGATGTCCTCCTTGGTGGCCACCGCGTAGTAGTGCTCCTTGATCTCCAGCTCGTGGGCGTAGATCGGCACGTCGGTGCCGGCGAACTTCTCCAGCCCACCGGCGTGGTCGAGGTGCATGTGGCCCATGACGACGGCCTTGATGTCGGCGATGCCGTACCCGGCGGCGGCGAGGGCGTTGTCCAGGTGGTGCTCCTCCTCGTACACGTTCACCGGGAACGCCTCCCACGCCGGGGCCGGCCAGCTCTCCCTGGCGTTCTCCGAGCACCCGGTGTCGAAGAGGATCGGTCCCACGGTGGGGTGCTCGATCACCGTCGCCACGACCGCGATCCGGCGGCGCTCGTAGGACGGGGTGGGGTCGGACTGCACCGCGGCGTTGCAGCCGCGGATGAAGAACCCGTCGTCGGTGTCGATCCGACCCAGATCCAGCAGGGAGACCTTCGACTTCAGCGTCATCGCTCATCCTCTCCAGTCGGCCAGCAAGGCCGCCAGCTCACGGTTCACACCAGTGGTGCGTGCGTCGTGGCGCCGGTGCCAGCCCTGCGGAGGTGCGCACCGTCGACACCATTTCGGTGGAACCGTGATGGTGCACCGGTCTGGTCATCGTGCACAGTGCGGCGAGCATGCCGATGGTCGGCCGTGCGTCACCGGTGACGGGGCCCGGTGTGGTGGCCGGCCCGCACGGGAATCCTCCTCACGCGGCCCCTCCGACCGTCGCCTGCGCACACCACCGGACGCGAGATAAAGGACCGTGGTGCTACCGGTCAGCCGGCGGGATGCTGTCCGACCCGTCCCGGTGACCGGCGACCGTTCCGAGGTCCTCCCGCTCCTCACCCCCGGGCTCGCGGTGGCGGTGGCCGCCCGCGTCGGCGCCGACATCGGTGCGTGCCCCCTCGGGCACGTCTGGGTCGAGGTCGTCAGCAGCGCGGAGCCGGTCACGCTGCTCGTCACGCTTGACCGAGGCACGCTCGCCACGCTCGTCGGCCTGCACCTGCAGCTTGTCCGCCTCCGCGGCCTTGCGGTCAGACTCAGCGCGAGCCTGCCGCGCGGCCGCCTCCTGCTCGGCGGCCTCTGCCTCGTGGGTACGCACCACCCTCTCCTCCTCGGCCGCACGGCTCCTCATGTCCGCAGCCTCGGAACGGTCTTGCTCACGTCTGCGCTCGCCGTTCTTCCGCACCACCAACGCCCCCACGGCCAGCACGACCAAGACCACGACGACGACCACGACAATGACCGCAACACTCATGACGACCTCCTGTTTTCACCACCCAACCACGAGCCAGGGCCCACGCCAATGACCCGGCCCCGGCTGGCGGATCCGTCCGCTTCCGCCGCCGTGGTGGAGTGCACACGGAAGACACTGCAGCCGTGGAGCCTCGTGAGCGGTTGGCGAGCGAGCTGGTGACTTCGGTCCCCGAAGACCCTGCCACCGAGCTCGAGGCCGCGTTCCCCGCGCGCGACTCTCTGGTGGAGGTCACGCCCGGGTTCCGCACGACCGGGAGCGGGATCTGCGGGTCACCTGGACACCGCTAGGTTCTGCAGCCCGCTGTCAGGGCTCCTAGGGTTCGGGTCATGGATGAGTCCCTGCTCCAGCGCACCGTCTCGATGGCCCTGCAGAACGTGGAGGACGGTGGCAAGCCGTTCGCCTGCATCGTCGTCGACGCCCAGTCCGGGGAGGTGCTGGCCGAGGCGACCAACCAGGTGGCGCAGGCCGGTGACCCCACCGCCCACGCGGAGATCGTCGCCATCCGGGAGCTGGCCGCAGCCGGACGCAGCGACCTGAGCGGGTGCACCGTCTACGTCACGGCGTACCCGTGCCCGATGTGCCTGGGAGCCCTGTACTACGCAGCACCCGAGCAGGTGTTCTTCGCCGCCACCCGCGAGCAGGAGAACGAGCACTACGAGGACGGCAACCGCTACATGAGCTTGTCCAGCTTCTACGACGAGTACACGAAGCCGCCGGAGCGGCGCTCGCTGCCCGCCACCCAGGGTCCCACCGACGACCCGACCGCCCCGTTCCGGGCCTGGACCACCGCCCACCCCGCATAGCCGCCCAGCCGGATCAGGACGACCACACCACCCCGGCTGTACGGCCGTCGGTCACCGGGTCGACGGCCCGAGGGTGCTGGGTGGCACAGGGCCGCTCGTCGAACATGTCTTCAGACTTCCGGTGGGGGGGGTTGACCCACCGGAACCGGACCCCCGTCAGGTGTCTGTCCGCCGGTCCGGTGGAGGCGGGTACTCGATCCCGTGTCGCGCAGAGATCTCGATCAGGCGGGGGATGTCGGGCTGGCGGGGTTCTGGCATCTCGAGCGTGGTGGTGGGCGTGCCCACCTCCGCCACGAAGCCGTCGAACCCCGCGGGCGTCGTGATGGTGAGGATCGTGCAGGGCCCGTCAGCGCTGACGACGAAGCCGTGCAGAACGTCGCGGGGCAGCCACAGGAACGCGCCCTGCTCCGCGGCGATCTTCTGCTCGCCGATCTGCGCCTCGATCCGCCCGCTGAGGAGATAAGAACGCCTCGTCCTCGTTGTGGTGGACGTGCGGCGGCGGGGCAAACCCTGCCGGCAACCGCATCTCGACAACACCGAGTGCGTTGCCGGTCGCGGATCCACTCGCCTTGACGATGGACAGCGTGCTCAGAAAGTCGTAAGCCTCACCTTCGTCGACGGCGAGGTGGTAGCCGCTCGCGAGCGATGTCATCAGAGCCCCGTTTCCTGCACGCCGCGCCGGAGGATTGGTGACGACAGACGGAATTCCTGTCCCGGGCGCTTGTCTACAGCCCTGTTCCGCCCGCGGCACCGGGCTCCTAACTGGATGTTGACGTCCTAACGCCTGTAGGTGGACACTCTCGCCATGAGTGCCGAACCCGTACGGGTGGACCGTCGTCACCTCCGCCGGCTGGAGACGATCGAGCAGATCGTCGACGTCGCGGTCGAGGTGATGGCCGAGTTCGGTGTCGGTGGTCTTTCCCTCGCCGAGGTCGCCCGGCGGATGGGGATGCGCTCGCCCTCGCTGTACGGGTACTTCGACTCCAAGCACGCGGTGTACGACGCGGTGTTCGCTCGGGGGTGGCGGTCGATCCTCACCACCATGACCCCGGTCTCGGCGGGGGTGCACGAGGCCGACGACCTGCCCGCCTACCTCCTCGTCTACGGACGGCGCTTCGTGGGGTGGATGCTCGAGCACCCGGTGCAGGCGCAGCTGATGTGCTGGCGCCCGGTCCCCGGGTACGAGCCATCCCCGGCCGCGTACGCGCCGGCGGTGGAGATGCTGGCCCTGGCGCGCACCGTGTTCGCGACCCTGCGTGAGCGGGCCCTGTTCCGAGCTGACACCGACGTCGACCGGCTGCTGCGCACCTGGACTGTGCTGACCTCCGGTGTCATGACCCAGCAGCTGGCCAACGCCCCCGGAGCGACGTTCGACGACGGGGTGTTCACCGCGACCCTGCCTGACCTCGTCTCCATGTTCCTGGCCCAGTTCGGCACCACCCCCACCCACCAGAGGTAGCCATGAATGACACCAAGGTCGACCAGATCGCGGATCGCATCTACCGCATCTCCACCTGCGTCCCGGACATCGCACCGGGAGGCTTCACCTTCAACCAGTTCCTCGTCGACGCGCAGGAGCCGTTGCTCTACCACACCGGCATGCGTCAGATGTTCCCCGTGGTTCGCGCCGCGGTCGAGCAGGTCCTCCCGGTGGAGAGCCTGCGCTGGATCGCCTTCGCCCACGTCGAGGCCGACGAGTGCGGGGCAGTCAACGAGTTCCTCGCCGCGGCACCCCACGCGCAGGTCGCCCACGGGGCGATGGGGGTGATGCTCTCCCTCAACGACATGTTGGACCGCCCACCCAGGGCCCTCGCCGACGGGGATGTCCTCGACCTCGGCGACGCCGGGCTGCGCCGCACCGTGCTGGAGGTCGCCACCCCCCACGTTCCGCACAACTGGGAGTCCCACGTGTTCTTCGAGCAGGTCACCGGCACCCTGTTCTGCGGTGACCTGTGCTCCCAGCTCGGCGACGGCGACCCCGTCACCGACCACGACCTCCTCGAGGCCGCGATCACCGCCGAGGAGACGTTCTGGCAGACCTCGATGGGCCCGGCCGTCCCCGCCGCCTACCGTCGCCTCGCCGACCTCAACCCCACCACCCTCGCCGTGATGCACGGATCCTCCTACAACGGTGACTGCCCCCGACTGCTGCGCGAGCTCGCCGACATCTACGAGACCCGCTTCGGCTGCCGGACTGCCCCGGCCCAGGCGCTTCCCGGCCACGACACACCCATCGGAGCCGGACGATGACCACCACCCTCACCGCACCCCGCGCACCCACCCTCCCACGGCCCATCGCCATGCGACTGGCCGAGACCGAGTACGACCGCACCCTCACCCAGCTCCGCACCCTCCAGCCGGCAGACTGGACCACGGCCACCGACTGCCCAGCATGGGACGTGCACGCCGTCGTCAGCCACGTCGTGGGCATGGCCGAGATGTCGGCGTCGATCCCGGAGCAGGTCAGACAGATGCGGGCCGCCAGCAAGGCCGGCGGTGAGTTCATCGATGCCCTCACCGCCCTGCAGGTCGCCAAGCACGCCCACGACACCCCCGCGCAGCTGGTCGCACGCTTCGCGGTCGTCGGACCCAGAGCGGCCAAGGGACGTCGGCGCACCCCCAGCGTCGTCCGCCACCGCACCATGCCGGTACCGCAGCACGTCGGGACCACCACCGAGCAGTGGACCCTGGGCTACCTCGTCGACATCATCCTCACCCGCGACCTGTGGATGCACCGCGTCGACATCGCCCGGGCCACCGGACGCGACGTCCAGCTCACCGCCGAGCACGACGGTGAGCTCGTTGCCGACATCGTCACCGAGTGGGCCGGCCGCCACGGTCGACCCTGCACCCTCCAGCTGACCGGACCCGCAGGTGGGCAGTGGACCTTCGGCACCGGCGGCACCGACATCACCGAGGACGCCGTCACCTTCTGCCGTGGCCTCTCCGGCCGCGGCGAACCCGCCTACGACACCGCCGTCCCCTTCTGACCCACCCCGATCCTCGCTGTCCGACGGTCGTCGTTGACCGTGGAGATCACGGTGCGGCTCGGACCCGAGACGATCTCACCGATGGAGGTGAGCCTGGTCAGGATCGGTGAGGCTGCTGCCTGGTCGTCACTCCCGCGACGGTTGACGGCCCGCCAGCCCCTCAGTGTGCGTGAACCCCGCGCCGGAAGCGCTTGTCGGTGAACATGGCGCCGTCGGCGGCGGCGAGGGTCTCCTCGAAGCTCGACCCCACCTGGAACACCGCGGTGCCCACGCTGGCCCCGACCTGGTGGCCCCCGCGGTCGCCGGCCACGGGCTCGGCGCAGGCCCGGCGCAGCCGGTCGGCGAGCGCCTCCAGCGCCCCGGGGCCCACTCCCTCGGACAGCGGGACGACCACCGCGAACTCGTCGCCGCCCATCCGGGCCACCAGGTCCTCCGCCCGCGCACAGGCCCGCATCCGCGCCGCCAGCACCCGTAGCACGTCGTCACCGGCCCGGTGACCGGAGGTGTCGTTGACCGCCTTGAACCCGTCGAGGTCCACCACGACCACCCCGACGCCCCCACCACCGGCAACAGCCACCGCACCCCGCTCCATGAGCAGGGCCCGGTTCGCGAGCCCGGTCAGCGGATCGTGCTGGGCGGCGTGGGTCATCTCGTCACGGCTGCGCTCGAGGGCGGCGGTCATCCTGGCGTGCTCGATCGCGATCGCCGCGTGCTCGGCGAACAGCTCGAGCAGCGCGCACTGCTCACGGGACGGGCGCCGACCGTCACGGGGCACGTCGACGCTCAGCGCGCCCAGGAACTCGCCCGTCGGCGCCACCAGCGGCGCGAACAGCGCGTCCATCGGGTGCCACGCGTCGGGCTCCTCCGACACGAGGATGTCCGGCACCCACGACAACAGGGTGTCCTCGTCCGGCGACCACGCCCGGTGGTCGGAGAAGCGGAGTGCACCCCACTTGTCGGACCCTGCCAGGATCTGCAGCCACTTCCCACCGGGCTCGGACGTTCCCAGCAGGGCTGCCCGCGCGTCGTCCGAACCCTCGACGGACACGACCTCGAGATCACCCGACGGGCGACGCAGGTTGATCACCACCAGCGAGAAGACGGTGGCCTCCAGGACGCCCCGGGCCACCGCATCCAGCGTCTCGGTGAGATCCAGGCTGGCGTGCACCCGCTGGGTCACCTGCTGCAGCACCCGCAGCGCGACGACCTCCTCCGGCACCACGTGCTCCCTGGGCGCGCCGACCCGGGGGGCGGAGCCCGCGACGACACCAGCGAAGCTGCTGATCAGCCCGCCGATCCGTGCGCGCAACCCCGACACACGGCGACCCTATGCCGCACACGAGCGCACCGTGCGGACGACCAGCGGCCCTCGGCACCCACCGAGGTGACCGACGACGGGCCGGGCAGGTCCGTCACGGCCACGGCACCGGGCGCGCGACCGGCGACGGGCGCGATCCTGCTGCCGGTGCCCTCCCGCGGCGGGCAGCGTCCTGCTGGGGCCCGGACGGGCTCGGCCGAGCCCTGCCGGGCGAGCGCGATGACGGCCGTCACGATCGCGGAGTCGTGCGGGTCGTGACCCAGCCCGGAGACGAGTTCGCGGTCGATCTCCAGGGTGGTGACCGGGAGCCGCTTCAGGTAGTTCAGGGACGAGTAGCCGGTGCCGAAGTCGTCGATGCTGATCTGGACGCCGGTGGCGCGGAGGGCGCGCATGCCCGCCACGCTGCGCTGCACGTCGTGCATGACCACCGTCTGGTTGATCTCCAGCGCCAGCGAGGCGGCGGGGGAGCCGCTGGTGTGCAGGGCTGCGGCCACCACCTGCGGGAGGTCCTGCTCGTCGAGCTGCCGGGCGGAGACGTTCACCGACAGCCCCGGTGGTGTCCGCGGGCCCGCGGCGGTGACCCATCCGGCGGCCTCCTGCAGCGCCGTCCGCAGGACGTGCTCGCCGAGCGCGACGATGAGGCCGGTCTCCTCGGCGTCGGGGATGAACTCGCCGGGACCGAGCAGGCCCCGTTCCGGGTGCTGCCAGCGCACCAGCGCCTCGAACCCCAGCAGCGCGCCTGGTGCTGCAGGGCCCGCTACATCCCGCTTGCGCTCGCCGATGTCGCGGGCTCCGGGACAGGCGCACGGCCCGCCACCGCCCACCTATCCTGGGCGACGTGCACCACCTGACCGACGACCTCGCCGAGAGCCGGGTGCTCGACGCCGGACGGGTGTGCGACGCCGTGGCCCGCATCAGGGGCGGCGCCGTGGACGTCGCGCGGTGGGCCCAGCGGGCCGCGCTGCTGGGCGACGAGCACCGGCTGAAGCTGTGCCTCGCCCTGCACTGCTCGCGGGAGATCTGCGTGACCGACCTGGCCGCGGCCGCCCAGATGAGCGAGAGCGCCACCAGCCACGCCCTGCGGCTGCTGCGGGCCGAGGGTGCGGTGGCCGTGCGCCGGGACGGCCGGCTGGCCCTGTACCGCCTGGTCGACGACGAGCTCGACGCGCTGCTGCACGCCATGGGCGCGACATCCGAGCACACCCCGCACGCCCCGCACCACTGACGGGTCGAGCTCAGCCGAACGGGGTGGCCGTGCGTCCCACCAGGTCGGCCACCGAGTCCAGCACCAGCGTAGGCCGGTAGGGGAAGCGCTCCACCGACTCGGCCGTGGAGATCCCGGTCAGCACCAGGATCGTCTGCAGGCCGGCCTCGAGCCCGCTGAGCACGTCGGTGTCCATCCGGTCGCCGATCATGAGCGTGGACTCCGAGTGCGCCCCGATCTTGCGCAGCGCCGAGCGCATCATGAGCGCGTTCGGCTTGCCCACGTAGTACGGCTGCTGCCCGGTGGCGGCGGAGATCAGGGCGGCCACGGCCCCGGTGGCGGGCAGCGAGCCGTCCCGCGAGGGGCCCGTCGTGTCAGGGTTGGTGGCGATGAACCGGGCCCCGCGCTCCACCAGCCGGATGGCCGTGGTGATGGCCGTGAACGAGTAGGTGCGCGTCTCGCCGAGCACCACGTAGTCGGGCTCGCGGTCGGTGAGCACGTAGCCCACGTCGTGCAGCGCCGTCGTCAGGCCGGACTCCCCCACCACGTAGGCCGAGCCGCCGGGGCGCTGGGTGTGCAGGAACGCGGCCGTGGCCAGCGCGGAGGTCCAGATGGCCTCCTCCGGCACGTCGAGCCCGGTCGCGGCGAGCCGGGCGCAGAGGTCTCGCGGGGTGCGGATGGAGTTGTTGGTCAGCACCACGAACGGTGTGCCGGTGCTCTGCAGCTCGGCCAGGAAATCGTCCGCCCCGGGGACGAGGTGGTCCTCGTGCACCAGGACGCCGTCCATGTCCATCAGGTAGGTCCAGCGGGCGGGGGTCTGCTCCGGTGCGCTCACGGCACCGATCATCCCCGGGTGGACCGGTGCGCGTCATCCCCGGGACGGGGACGAACCCGACCTCGGGGTGACGTCGCGCGGAGTGACGTCGCGCAGGGTGACGTCGCGCGGGGCTGCGGTGCCGACGGCCGCCCGTGCTGCTGCGCACCGGATCCACACCGGCCGACACGAGTCGCTACGGTCGGGGCGTGCCTGACATCACGACGCTCATCCTGGAGGACCACGCCTGGTTCCGGTGGCAGTTCCACGCCCTGGACGCGCTGCAGGCCGCCGACGCGGTGGACGCGGAGGCGGTGCGGGCCCTGTGGGAGCCGCTCTCCGCGCGGTTGGACCTGCACGCCATCGCGGAGGAGAAGATCTTCTACCCGCAGCTGCTCGCCGTGGGCGAGGACCCCGAGGCGGAGACGCTGGACGCCATCGGCGACCACAACGACATCCGCAACGGCCTGCACGACGCGAACCGCCACCCGGTGGCCTCCGACGACTGGTGGACCGCGGTGATGGCCGCCCGCGAGGCCAACGACGAGCACATGGGCGAGGAGGAGCACGAGGGCCTGCGCGACTTCCGCCTGCGCGCCCCCGACGCCCTGCGCGAGCGGCTCGGTGCGGAGTTCGCGGCCTTCCTCGACACCCACACCACCACCCGCGGCGTGGACACCTCGGACAAGGACCCCGAGGGCTACGTCCGGGACGTCGAGCGGGAGCTCGCTCTGTCCGGCTCGGAGCGGGAGCTCGACCACCCCGCGAGCGGGGCCACCGGCGGCGGTTCGTCGCTGGGCATCGGAAGCCTGAAGGGACGCTGACCCGTGACGAACGCCGACGACCACCTGCTGAGGAAGCACGCGCCCATCCCCACCCGGGCGTGGAAGGAGATCGACGACGAGGCCCGCGACCGGCTCACCCCGCTGCTGGCCGCGCGCACGGTCGTCGACTGGGTCGGTGAGGGCGGCTGGCGCCGTGACTCCGCCGGTCTCGGCCGCACCAGCGCGATCACGGCCCTGCCCGCCGGGATCACCCACGCCGAGGCCACCGCCCCCGGCGTGGAGCTGCGCCAGCGCCGCGTGCAGCCGCTGGTCGAGGTGCGGGTCCCGTTCACGGTGAGCCGCCGCGAGATCGACGACGTCCAGCGCGGCGCTCTCGACGCCGATCTCGACGACGTCGAGCGGGCCGCCTCGGCCATCGCCGAGATCGAGAACCGAGCGGTGTTCCACGGCTGGGAGGCCGCCGGCATCACGGGCATCACCGGGGCCGCCGCCGCACCCGCCACCGAGCTGGGCACGGACTGCGCCGCCTACCCCGCGACCGTGGCCCGCGCGGTGGACAACCTGCGCCGCCGCGGGATCGAGGGTCCCTACGCGCTGGCCATCGGTCCCGAGGGCTACACCCGCATCGTCGAGACCACCGAGCACGGCGGCTTCCCGCTGCTGGAGCACCTCACCCGCATCCTCGGCGGGCCGGTGGTCTGGGCCCCGGGCGTGGACGGTGCGGTGGTGCTGAGCCAGCGCGGCGGGGACTTCCTGCTCGACGTGGGCCAGGACCTCTCCGTCGGCTACTCCCACCACGACGCGGACGTCGTGCACCTGTACCTGGAGGAGAGCTTCACCTTCCGGGTGGTCGGCGACGACGCCGCGGTCGTCCTCGGCTGAGCGCGGCCTCGGCCGGGCTGGACGGGCTGGACGGGCACCGTGGTCCTGGGGCCGCCCGACGACGGTGCCGGCGGTGACCGGCGTCCTCGTACGCCGTTCCCGGTGCGGCACCCACGGCTGCCCTCGACCCTCAGCCCGGGTGCACCACCACTTCGGCCGCCTTCACCGCGAACCACGCTCGCGCCCCGGGGACCAGCTCGAGCTCGGCCGCCGCACCGACGGTGACGTCGGCCATCAGTCCGGCCCCGTCGCCGGACTCCACCGCACGCACCCGCACCTGCTCCCCGCGGGGCTCCACCGAGGCCACCACCACCTCGACGGCGTTGCGGGGGCTGCCGTCGGGCCGCGACGGGTGCACGGCCACCGCGGACGGGCTGAACACGGCCACGGCCCGCTCCCCCGCCACGCACGCGGGGTCGACCGTCCCCGACACGAGCACGCCGTCCGTCGTCCGCAGACCGTGCTCCACCGCCGTCCCGGCCACCAGGTTGAGCCCGGCCACCCGCGCGGCGAACGCGCTGCGGGGGCGGGAGAGGACGTCGCGGGTGGGGCCGGACTCCACCACCCGACCGGACTCCAGCACCACCACCCGGTCGGCCAGCACCAGGGCGTCCAGCACGTCGTGGGTGACGAGCAGCGCAGAGCGCCCCTGCGTGCGCAGCACCGTCCGCAGCAGCTGGCGCAGGGCCGGGGCCGCGGCGACGTCGAGGGCCTCCATCGGCTCGTCGAGCAGCAGCAGCCGCGGCTCGGCGGCCAGCGCGCGGGCCACCGCCACCCGCTGGGCCTGCCCACCCGAGAGCTCGGAGGGCTTCCGGGCCCCGAGCCCGTCGGCGCCCACCGCGTCGAGCCACCGCACCGCCTCGGCCCGGGCCGCACCCCTGCCGCGGCCCCTGGCCCTCGGCCCGAAGGCGACGTTGTCGGCCGCCGACAGGTGCGGGAACAGCAGCGCCTGCTGGGCGAGCAGCACCACGCCCCGGCGGTGCGGCGGCACGTGGGTGCCCGCGTCGGTGTCGAGCAGCACGTCCTCGTCGAGGGTGATGCGACCGGCGTCGGGCTGCAGCAGCCCCGCCACCAGCGACAGCAGCGTCGACTTGCCCGAGCCGTTGGGTCCGAGCAGCGCGACCACCTCGCCCGGCGCCACGTGCAGCTCCACGTCGAGGTCGCGCTGGGCCAGGGCGGCCCGCAGGTGCAGCCCGCTCACCGCGCGGCCTCCCGACCGCGCGCCAGGACCACGACGACCACGGCCACCACCACCAGCACGAGCGAGAGGGCCACGGCCGCGTCGGGATCGGTCTCTCGCTGCAGGTAGATCTCCAGCGGCAAGGTTCGGGTGACCCCCTGGTAGCTGCCCGCGAAGGTCAGGGTCGCGCCGAACTCGCCCAGGGCCCGGGCGAAGGCCAGCACGGCGCCGGAGAACAGGCCCGGCAGCACCATGGGCAGGGTCACCCGCCACAGCACCGTGGACGGCCGGGCCCCGAGGGTGGCGGCCACCGCCTCGTAGCGCTGTCCGGCCGTGCGCACCGCCCCCTCCAGGCTCACCACCAGGAACGGCAGCGAGACGAAGGTCTGCGCCAGCACCACGGCCGTCGTGGAGAACGCGACCTGGATGCCGAGCGCGTCCAGGTGCTGGCCGAGCAGCCCGCGCCGGCCGAAGGTGTAGAGCAGCGCGATGCCGCCCACCACGGGCGGCAGCACCAGCGGCAGCAGCACCAGCGAGCGCAGCAGCCGCTGCCCGCGGAACGTCGTGCGGGCGAGCACGAGCGCCATGGGTACCCCCATGAGCACGCACAGCACCGTGGAGGTCGCCGAGGTGCGCAGGCTCAGCTCGAGCGCCGCGCGCGAGGACTCGGAGGTGACGAGGGAGAGGAAGCTGCCCCACTGGACCCGCCCGACCATCGCGGACAGCGGGAGGAGCACGAGCAGGGCCCCCGCCGCGGCCGGGACGAACAGCCACCGCGGCAGCGCCGAGTACGCAGCCGCTCGGCGGCGCGGGCGGGTGCGACGCAGGATCAGGGCGCTCCGAAGCCTGCGGCGGTCAGGACCTCCTGCCCCTCCGGGCCGGCGACGAAGGCCGCGAAGGCGGCCGCGGTCCCGGGCGACGCGGCGGACTTCAGCGCGACGATCGGGTAGGTGTTGACGGCGTTGGCGGACTCGGGGAACTCGACCCCGGTGACCTTGTCGCCCGCGGTGGTGACGTCGGTGACGTAGACCAGGCCCGCGTCGGCCTCGCCCGAGACGACCTTGCCGAGGACGTCGGTGACCGACTGCTCCTCGCTGACCGGGGTGATGGCGGTGCCGGTCGTGTCCTCGACCTTCTTCGCCGCGGCACCGCAGGGCACCTGGGGTGCGCACACGACGACCTGGACCCCGGGCTTCGCGAGGTCGGCGAAGGAGGTGATGCCGGCCGGGTTGCCCGGGGGGGTCGCGATCTCCAGGACGTTGGTCGCGAACCTGACCGGATCGCCCCGGTTGTCTCCCGCGGTGGTCACCTTGGTCATGTTGGTGGTGTCGGCGGCGGCGAAGACGTCGCCCGGCGCACCCTGCGCGATCTGGGTGACCAGGTCGGAGGACCCGGCGAAGCTGAACGTGACCTTCACCCCGGGGTTCGCGGACTCGAACCGGGCGCCGATCTCGGTGAAGGTGGACGTGAGCGAGGCGGCCGCGAGGACGGTGATGTCCCCGTCGAGGGCTGACGAGCCGGACGACGACGCTCCCGCGGTGGTCGCCGCCGCGGACGAGGAGTCGCCGCTGGAGCCGCAGCCGGCCAGCACGAGCGCGGCGGCGGCGGCCGCGGCGACGAGCGCCAGGGTCCGGGTCCGGGTCGGCGTCACGAGCTTCTTCCAGGGGTCTCGACGACCACGGTGGTCGCCTTGACCACGGCCACGGCGACGACGCCGGGCTCCAGCCCGAGCTCGCGGACGGCCTCGCTGCTCATGAGCGAGACCACCCGGTGCCCACCGCACTGCATCTCCACCTGCGCCATGACCTCGTCGGCGACGACCCGGGTGACGAGGCCGACGAAGCGGTTGCGGGCCGAGCGACCGATACCGGAGGGGTCCTGGGTGGCGGCCGCGTGGCTGCGGGCGAACTCCGCCAGCGACGCACCGTCGACCACCTTGCGCCCGGCGTCGTCGAGCGAGGACGCGATTCCGCCTGCATCGACCCACCGGCGGACCGTGTCGTCGCTGACGCCGAGAAGGTCGGCGGCCTCGCGTATCCGGAATGTCGGCACCTGCGGGACTCTAGGTCCGCAGCTGCCCCGACAACAACCCACTCTTTTCGCACCTGCGGAACTCCCGGTCGTTCTGCCGTTGGCCGGAACCGCACCCAGGTGGTGTGGATCACGGCTCACCTGGCAAGGTCGGAGCATGGACTTCGCCCCCTCGACCCGCGCCGCCGAGCTCACCGCGACGATGCGCACGTTCCTCGACGAGCACGTGCTGCCCGCCGAGGACGAGTACGAGCGCTTCCGGGCCGAGCGGCGGGGCACCGCCGCGGAGCACGACCTGCCGCCCGTGGTGCACCGGCTGAAGGACACCGCCCGCGGCCTCGGCTTGTGGAACCTGTTCCTCCCGTCGGTCTCGGGCCTGACCAACGTCGACTACGCCCAGGTCGCGGAGATCACCGGCTGGTCGCCGAACATGGCCCCCGAGGCGCTGAACTGCGGGGCACCGGACACCGGGAACATGGAGACGCTGCACCTGTTCGGGACCGAGGCCCAGAAGGAGCAGTGGCTCACCCCCCTGCTGGAGGGCGAGATCCGGTCCGCGTTCGCCATGACCGAGCCGCAGGTCGCCTCCTCCGACGCCACGAACATCGAGACGTCGATCGTCCGTGACGGCGACGACTACGTCATCAACGGCCGCAAGTGGTGGATCTCCGGCACGGCGGACCCGCGCTGCGCGATCTTCATCGTGATGGGCAAGACCGACCCGGACGGGCCGCGGCACACCCAGCAGTCCATGGTGCTGGTCCCGCGGGACACCCCGGGCCTCGAGGTGGTGCGGCACCTGCCCGTCTTCGGCTACCAGGACCAGCACGGGCACTCCGAGCTCCGGTTCACCGACGTCCGCGTCCCGGTGACGAACCTGCTCGGCGAGGAGGGTGGCGGCTTCGCCATCGCCCAGGCCCGCCTCGGCCCCGGGCGCATCCACCACTGCATGCGCCTGATCGGGATGGCCGAGCGCGCCATCGACCTCATGGTCCGCCGGGCCACCGAGCGCGTCGCCTTCGGCAAGCCGCTGTCCGAGCAGGGGGTGGTGCGCGAGCAGATCGCCGAGAGCCGCATCGAGGTGGAGCAGGCTCGCCTGCTCGTGCTCAAGACGGCCTGGCTGATCGACCAGCACGGCGCCCGCGGAGCTGCCACCGAGATCGCCGCGATCAAGGTCATCGCGCCCCGGATGGCGTGCCGGATCATCGACCGGGCCATCCAGGTGCACGGTGGCGCCGGGGTCAGCGACGACACTCCGCTCGCGGGCTTCTACGCCTCCGCCCGCACGCTGCGCCTGGCCGACGGCCCCGACGAGGTGCACCTGCGGACCGTCGCTCGCCAGGAGCTCGGTCGCCACGGCGAGGTGGCCGCGCGCACCCGGCCGGCCACCGCCTGACCCCTCCGCCCACCACGCACGACGCCCGTAAGGTTGACGACATGACGACCGTTGCACTAGGGATCCCGTTCCCGAGCACCGCGCCGGGTCGCGACCCCGCACGTCCGCAGACGTCCCGGCTCGTCGACTCCCACGGCCGCACCGCCACGGACCTGAGGATCTCCCTGACGGACAAGTGCAACCTCCGCTGCACCTACTGCATGCCGGCCGAGGGGCTGGACTGGATGGCCGACACCGATCTGCTCACGCGCGAGGAGATCGGTCGCCTCGTGGCCATCGCGGTGACCACCATGGGCGTCGAGGAGGTCCGGTTCACCGGGGGCGAGCCGCTGCTGCGTCGCGACCTCGCCGAGATCCTTGCCGACGCCGCGGCGCTCACCCCGCGCCCGGAGCTCTCGCTGACCACCAACGGCCTGGGGCTCAAGCGCAAGGCGGCTGCGCTCAAGGCCGCCGGACTCGACCGGGTCAACGTCTCCCTGGACACCGTGGACCGCGAGCGCTTCGCGAAGATCACCCGTCGCGACCGGCTGCAGGACGTCCTCGACGGGATGGCGGCCGCGCAGGCCGCGGGCCTCGCCCCGGTCAAGGTGAACGCGGTGCTGCAGCGCGGGCTGAACGACGACGAGGCACCGGGGCTGCTCCAGCTCTGCCTCGACAACGGCTACGAGCTCCGCATCATCGAGCAGATGCCGCTGGACGCACAGCACGGCTGGAGCCGCGACACCATGGTCACCGCGGAGGAGATCCTCGAGTCGCTGTCGACCCGCTTCACCCTCACGCCCGCGACCGAGCCCCGGGGCGCGGCTCCGGCCGAGCGCTGGCTGGTCGACGGCGGTCCCGCCACGGTGGGCGTCATCGCCTCGGTCACGCGTCCGTTCTGCGGGGACTGCGACCGCACCCGCCTCACCGCCGACGGCCAGATCCGCAACTGCCTGTTCGCCAACGGCGAGACCGACCTGCGAGCGCTGCTGCGCGGCGGGGCGGACGACCGCGAGATCGCCGAGCGCTGGCAGGACGCCATGTGGGGCAAGCTGCCCGGGCACGGCATCAACGACCCGAGCTTCCTGCAGCCCACCCGGCCGATGAGCGCGATCGGGGGCTGATCGTGGCCCCGAACCCCGCGGGCAGCACCACCGACCTGCTGACGGTCACGGTGCGGCACTTCGCGGCCGCGCGCTCCGCGGCCGGTGCGGACGTCGAGGAGCGGTCCCTGCCCGTGGGCGCCACCGTGGCCGACCTCGTTCTTGCACTCGGGGAGGGCCGTCCCGAGCTCGCCCGGGTGCTGCTGCGCTGCTCGTTCCTGCACGACGAGGTGGCCGTCCGCGACCGGGAAGACCTCCTGCGCCCGGGTTCCGTGCTCGACGTGCTGCCCCCCTTCGCGGGTGGCTAGGAGCGCCTGGGCACACGTGGCCCACACGCCGTTTTCGTGATCTGGGTCACACCCCACGGCATCCAGCTGCTGTTCACCTCGCGGTCCCGCAGGCCCGTGACCTGCACAGACACCCAGATCGCCAGGGGTCTCCCGCGCGTTACCGAGCCGTGACCTGTTTGCACGACCGACCTGACACGACCGGGGTGGGTACGTACGGTCGGGCCCGGCCGAACCACAGGCCGCACACCGGCCCGCTGCGCCAAACCCTGCCCCGCGGGAACCCACCGGTGCCCCGACGAGAACCACCAGGGGCAGGGACGGGGGACCCACGTCCGGATCGTCGGACGACCGGCCGAGCACGCGCTCGGCCTCGGGGTGAAGCCGCACAACCGTGCGGCCGGGCGACCTCTCAGCCCGAACCCGACAGCTGACCTCGCAGGCGCACGGAGAGGAACCACCCAGCATGAGCACCACTCACGGCCGTCACCGCAAGCCCGGCACGACCCGTCGCCACCTCGGCCGGGCCGCCATCGCGGGCATCGCCCTCGGCGCCCCCCTGATCCTCGCGGCCGCCCCGGCCCAGGCCGCGTCCACCGGCCAATGGGACGCCGTCGCGCAGTGCGAGAGCACCGGCAACTGGTCGATCAACACCGGTAACGGCTACTACGGCGGGCTGCAGTTCTCCCAGTCCACCTGGGCGGCCTTCGGCGGCACCCAGTACGCCTCGCGCGCGGACCTCGCGTCCAAGGCGCAGCAGATCGCCGTGGCCGAGCGCACCCTGGCCAGCCAGGGCAAGGGTGCCTGGCCCGTGTGCGGCAAGGGCCTCGGCGCGGCGAACACGTCCTCCGCCCCCGCGGTGTCGGCGGCTCCCGCCGAGGCAGCCCCGAAGGCCAAGCCGGCCCCCAAGGCCCAGCCGGCGCCGAAGCAGCAGGCGGCCCCGAAGCAGCAGGCCGCTCCGAAGGTCGCCGAGGCGCCCACCACGGCCACCTCCGGCACGGCGAACGTCGTCTCGCCCCCCAAGGCGGGTGCGGACTACACCGTCGTCGCCGGCGACACGCTCTCCAAGATCGCCCAGGTGCACGGCGTGCAGGGCGGCTACCAGGCCCTGTTCCAGAAGAACACGGACGTCGTCGAGAACGTCGACCTGATCTTCCCGGGTGAGACGCTCACCCTCTGATCCGCGGCTCCACCTCGACGGCCCCGGCACCCCCGTGCCGGGGTCGTCGTGCGTCCGGGTCAGGCCGAGCCCACCCACTCCTGGGTGCCGTCCGCGAACTGCTGGCGCTTCCACACCGGGATGCGGGCCTTCACCTCGTCCACGAGCAGCGCGCACGTCTCGAACGCGGCCGCGCGGTGGTCGGCCGACACGGCGCAGGCGAGCGCGACGTCCCCGATGGCGAGCGGCCCCACCCGGTGGCTGACCGCCAGCGCCCGGACCCCCTGCACCCGAGCGGCGACCTCCGCCGCCACCTCGGCCACCAGCGCGGCGGCGCTGGGGTGCGCGGAGTAGTCGAGCGCGTCCACGCCCCTGCCGTCGTCGTGGTCGCGCACCACGCCCGCGAAGCTCACCGTCGCCCCGGCGGCGGGATCGGCCACCAGCGCCTCGTGCTCGGCCACGCTGAGCACGTCCGTGGTCACCGTCGCCCGGGCCACCCGCGGGGTTCCAGGCTCCTGGGGGCTCACCGGTGGTCACCCCCCTGCAGCTGGTCGAGCGCGTGGGCGAGCACCGGGTCCAGCACCGCCAGCCCGTCCTTCACCCCGCCCGTCGATCCCGGCAGGTTCACCACCAGCGTCCGACCCGCCACCCCGGCCACCCCGCGCGACAGGATCGACGTGGGCACCCGGTCCCCGCCCGAGGCCCGCACCGCGTCCGCGATGCCCGGCACCTCGTAGTCCAGCAGCGGCAGCGTCACCTGCGGGGTGGCGTCGGTGGGGCTGATGCCGGTGCCGCCCGTGGTGAGCACGAGATCCACCTCGGCCCGGATCGCCGTCCGCAGTGCCTCCGCGACGGGCTGCCCGTCGCCGACCACGACGGGCTCGTCCACGGCGTGCCCGCGCTCGCGCAGCCACGCCACGATCACCGGGCCGGTCCTGTCCTCGTACACCCCCGCCGAGGCACGGTTCGACGCCACGACCACCACTGCTCTACCCACGCGCCCACTCCCCGCTCTTGCCCCCGGACTTGGTCAGCACCCGGACCCCGTCCATCACGGCCGCCGGGTCCACGGCCTTCACCATGTCGTGCAGGGTGAGCCCCGCGACGGCCACGGCGGTCAGCGCCTCCATCTCGACGCCCGTGCGCCCGGTGGTGCGGACGGTGGCCGTCACGTCCACCGTCGACTCCCCCAGCACCAGGTCCAGCGTCACGCCCGTGACGGCCAGCGGGTGGCACATCGGCACCAGGTCCGGCGTGCGCTTGGCGGCCATGATCCCGGCGATCCGCGCGGTCGACAGCGCATCACCCTTGGGCAGCCCGTCGCTGCTGATGAGCGCGACCACCTCGGCCGTGGTGCGGAAGGTGCCGGTGGCGGTGGCGGTGCGGGAGGTGACGTCCTTGTCGGTGACGTCGACCATCCTCGCGGCGCCGGTGGCGTCGGTGTGACTCAGGCTCTGGCTCACCCACCGACCCTAGCCGCAGCCGTGACAGGGGCGTCGGCGGTCAGGCGTCGGCCGCCTCGTCCGCCTCCGCCGCGGCCTGGGTCACCGAGAGGTGCTGCTCGGCCGCCTGCCGCACGGCCGCGGCCACCGCGGGGGCCACGGCGGTGTCGAAGACGCTGGGGATGATGAAGCTGGCGTTGGGCTCGGCCACGACGTCCGCGATCGCCGCGGAGGCCGCCACCATCATCCCGTCGGTGATGTCCCGGGCGCCGGCGTCGAGCAGGCCCCGGAAGATGCCCGGGAAGGCGAGCACGTTGTTGATCTGGTTCGGGTAGTCGCTGCGCCCGGTGGCGACGATGGCCGCGTGCTTCTGCGCCTCGGCGGGGTCCACCTCCGGATCCGGGTTGGCCAGGGCGAAGACGATGGCGTCCGCAGCCATGGTGGCCACCTCGTCGGCCCCGAACAGACCCGGGGCGCTGACCCCGATGAAGACGTCCGCCCCGACCAGCGCGTCGGCGATGGTGCCCTGCTGGCCGTCGGCGTTGGTGTGCTCGGCGATCCACGCCAGGTTGGTGTCCATCCCCTGCCGCGAGGGGTGCACGATGCCGGCCACGTCCACCGCCGTGACGTGCGCGGGCGCCAGCGGCAGCATCAGCCGGATGATCGCGCTGCCCGCTGCGCCCACCCCGCAGACGACCACCCGGACGTCGTTCATGTCCTTGCCGACCACCCGGAGGGCGTTGCGCAGCGCCGCGAGGACCACGACCGCGGTGCCGTGCTGGTCGTCGTGGAAGACGGGGATGTCGAGCATCTCGCGCAGCCGGGCCTCGATCTCGAAGCAGCGCGGGGCGGCGATGTCCTCGAGGTTGATGCCGCCGTAGACCGGCGCGAGAAGCTGCACGGTGCGGATGATCTCCTCGGTGTCCTGGGTGTCCAGGCACACCGGCCACGCGTCGACGTTGGCGAACTTCTTGAACAGGGCGGCCTTGCCCTCCATGACGGGCAGCGCCGCGGCCGGGCCGATGTTGCCCAGACCCAGCACGGCCGAGCCGTCGGTGACCACGGCGACGGTGTTGCGCTTGATGGTCAGGCGGCGGGCGTCCTCGGGGTTGGCCGCGATGGCCTGGCAGACGCGGGCCACCCCTGGGGTGTAGGCGCGGGAGAGGTCGTCACGGGTGCGCAGCGCGACCTTGGAGGTCACCTCGATCTTGCCGCCGAGGTGGATGAGGAAGGTGCGGTCGGACACCTTGCGGACCTTCACGCCGTCCAGGGTGTCGAGGTGGTCGGTGATCTCCTTGGCGTGAGCCTCGGACGTGGCGTTCGCCGAGATGTCGACGACGATGGTGCTGGCGTGGCTCTCGGTGACGTCGAACGCGGTCACCACCCCGCCGCGGGTGCCGACCGCGCTGACGAGGTCGCCGGCGGCGCTGGCCGTGGCCGGCGCCTCCACCCGGACGGTGATCGAGTAACCGGGACCGGGAACGGGCATGGCGGACCTCTCCATCGGCGACAGTGCTCGTGGACCCTATCGCCGTCGGCCAGGACCGATCAGCGGTTGATGACCGTCACGGGGTGCACGTAAGGCACGGAATCCAGCGGGAACTCCAGGTCACCGAACGGGGACAGTCCCCCGGCGACCGGCGAGGCCAGCTCCGTGACGGGGTGCTCACCGTCGGCCAGCTGCGGCCACGTCGGATCGACCCACTGCTTCTTCTTGCCGCCCTCTGCCTTGGCCATGGGCACAGTGTGCCCGACGGGTGCCCTCCCGCGCACGGGTGTGCCGGTCACTAGGTTGGGGGGCGATGCCCGCACCCGAGAGCCTGGCCGCAGCGCTCGCCCGTCAGCCCGATCCCGTCCTCGTCGAGCTGCTGGCGCTGCGCCCCGACCTGGCCGTCCCGCCCCCGGCCGACTCCGGCGTCCTCGCGACCCGGGCCGGGCTGCGCGCCTCGGTCTCCCGCGCGGCCGACGAGCTGGACGCCTTCGTGCTCACCGTGCTCGAGGCCCTCGTGCTCGCCGGCGCCGACGCCGAGGCCGTGGACCCCGCGGACGTCGCGGAGCTCCTCGGCCACGACGTGGGACCCGCCCGGACCGAGCAGGGTCTCGACGCCCTGCGGCGGCGGGCGCTGCTGTGGGGGCCGGACGAGCACGTGGCCGGGGTCCGCGTGGTGCCCGCGGCCCGCGAGGTGCTGCCCCGGACCCTGGGCCGGGTGGGACGGCCCTCGCCGCAGCTGCTGGGTGCCGACGTCGAGGCGCTCGTGGCGGGGCTCGACGAGACCAGGACGGGGCTGCTGGCGACGCTGGCCCAGGGCTCCCCGCTCGGCCGCACCCGCGACGCCGCCCCCGGCACGCCCGCCGACCGGCCGGTGCAGCAGCTCCTGGCGGCCGGGCTGCTGCTGCCGGTGGACCACCAGACCGTCGAGCTGCCCAGCCAGGTCAGTGCGGTGATCCGGGGCCGCAACCCCCTGGGGAGCGTGGACACCGCCGAGCCCGCCCCCGCCGTGCAGCCGCGCCAGCAGGACGAGGTGGACTCCGCCGCCGCGGGTGAGGCCCTCGAGCTGCTCCGGCACGCCGTCGACCTGCTCACCGCCCTGGGCGAGCACCCCGCTCCGGTGCTGAAGTCCGGCGGCATCGGGGTGCGCGAGGTGCGGCGGCTGGCCAAGGCGGCCCAGCTCGACGAGGCCCGCACCTCCCTGGTGCTCGAGCTGCTGGTCGGCGCCGGGCTCGTCACCTCCGACGAGGCCGTGGATCCCTCGTGGACCCCGACCACCGCGGTGGACGCGTGGCTGCCCGGCGAGCCCGCCCTGCGGTGGTTCGAGCTGGCCCGGGCCTGGCTCGAGCTGCCGCGGCTGCCCGGGCTGGTGGGCCGGCGGGACGAGCGGGACAAGCCGTTGGCCGCGCTGAGCGACGAGCTGCGCCGTCCGTCGGCGCCGCGCGACCGGCGCCGGGTGCTGATGGTGCTCGGCGACCGCCCGCTCCGCGGGGGCAGGGCCGCCGCGCTCGAGCCGGCCGACGTGGAGGCGGTGCTGGCCTGGCGGGTGCCGCGCTGGGGCGGGCGGGGTCGGGCGGACCTCGTCGGGTGGATGCTGGCGGAGGCCACCGCGCTGGGCATCCTCGGCCGCGGGGCGCTGAGCCGCCCGGGGCGGGCGCTGCTCGAGGCGCCCGCCACCGCGACGGGGGCGATGGCGGCGGCCCTGCCCGAGCCGGTGGACCACGTCCTGGTGCAGGCCGACCTGACCGTGGTCGCCCCCGGCCCGCTGCAGCCCGAGCTGGAGCGCGAGATCGCGCTGGTGGCCGACGTCGAGTCCGCGGGAGCAGCCACCGTGTACCGGGTGTCACCGGGAAGCGTGCGCCGGGCCCTGGACGCCGGGCGCAGCGCCGCCGAGCTGCACGCCCTGTTCGCCGGGCGCTCGCGCACCCCGGTGCCGCAGTCGCTGACCTACCTGCTCGACGACGTGGCCCGGCGGCACGGGCGCCTCCGCGCGGGAACGGCTGCGGCCTTCCTCCGCTGCGACGACGAGGCCCTGCTCACGGAGGTGCTGTCCTCGCCCGTGGCCGCGGAGCTGGGACTGCGCCGGCTCGCCCCCACCGTGGCCGTGAGCCCCGCCCCGCTCGCCGAGCTGCTCGTCGCGCTGCGCGGGGCCGGCTTCTCCCCGGCCGGGGAGGACTCCGCGGGCGACGTGGTCGACCTGCGGCCGGGCGGGGCACGGGTGGCCCTGCGGCGCGCGCGACGAACCCCGGCCGGGCCCTCGGCCGCCAGCGCGGAGCAGCGCGAGGCCGTCGTGCGGGGACTGCGCGCCGGTGACCGGGCGGCGAGCACCACCACCGCTGCCCGCCTGGTCTCCGACGGCACCCGGGCCAGCGGGGTCGCCACCATGGGCGTGCTGCAACAGGCGGCGCGCGCCCGGCGCAGCGTGTGGATCGGCTACGTCGACGCCCAGGGCGTGGCCAGCCAGCGGGTGGTGGACCCGGTGTCGGTCGGGGGCGGGGTGCTGGAGGCGTTCGACTCCGCGGCCGGCGAGATGCGCCGCTTCGCGCTGCACCGCATCACGAGCGTCGCCCTCACCGAGGACTGAGGCTCAGCTGGCGGTCACCCTCGTCAGGCACACGACGAAGCTGCGCTCGGCGTAGGGGATGCCGCCCTTGTCGCAGTCCTGCTCGTCCGAGGTGCCTCGCAGGATCGGCCCGACCCTCTCCACGTCCGTCCCGGGGACGGTGCAGTCGGCCCTCGCCGGGTTGCCCGCCCCCAGCTCGAAGCACTGGCCCTCCGTCCAGTCGACGTCCATGCAGAGCGCCCCCAGCTCGTCGGACCCGAACCGGGACGTCTCGTAGTAGACGTAGTCGGAGTCCGCCGTGCACCCGTCGGAGGTGGCCGCCGTGGCGGTCACCTTGTAGCTGGAGCCGCGGCTGCCGCAGTCCACCGTCGTCAGGTCCGGTGAGGACGACGAGCCGGAGACGGCCACGCAGCCACCGACGGCGACGTCCACGCTGAGCTGCCCGCTCCCGCTCCCGGCGGTCGACGGCGGGGCGGTGGTGGTGCGCGCCGGCGCGGACGTCCCGCCCGCCCCGCTCGACGGGGGCACCGCGGTGCTCGTGGGTGCCGCGACGCTCGGGCCGTCCGAACCGCGGGTCGAGGCGAAGACCAGTCCCCCCGCCACCAGCAGCACCGCCACCAGCGCGCCGACGATGACGAGCGGGTTGTTCCTCCGAGGCGGCGGGGGCGGGGCCGCACCCCAGGCGGGCTGCCCGTACGGCGAGCGGTCCTGGGCCGGCGGACCCCACGGCTGCCCCGGGGACGGCTGCTGCCCCCACGGCTGCCCCGGGGACGGCTGCGGGCCGCGGTGGGGCGTGCCCCACGGGTCCTGCCCCGGACCGTAGGGGTTCTGCGGCGGAGTCGTCATGGCGTCCCTCTTCGGTGGATCGGAAGCCGAAGGGTAGGCGTCGGCGCCCCGCTCCGCGGGCGGTTCGGGTGATCGTGACCCCGACCGTCGTCCCACGGCAACGGCGGGTGCCCCCTGGCCTCCTTCGCGCCCGGTGTCGCAGGCCACCCGGGGCAGCCCACCGTCCGCGCTGCGGGAGAGGATGATGGAAGGTCGCCCCCCGCCCGGAGCACCACGGAGGAGACCACGCGTGACCGACGGACCCCTGATCGTCCAGTCCGACAAGACCCTGCTGCTCGAGGTCGACCACGCCCAGGCCGGTGAGGCCCGCCAGGCCGTCGCCCCGTTCGCCGAGCTCGAGCGAGCCCCCGAGCACATCCACACCTACCGGATCACCCCGCTCGCGCTGTGGAACGCCCGCGCCGCAGGTCACGACGCGGAGCAGGTCGTCGACGCGCTGGTCCGGTTCTCCCGCTACGCGGTGCCGCAGCCGCTGCTGGTCGACATCGTCGACACCATGGGCCGCTACGGCCGCCTGCAGCTGGTGAAGAGCCCGGTGCACGGCCTGGTGCTCATCAGCCTCGACCGCGCCGTGCTCGAGGAGATCCTGCGGCACAAGAAGATCGCCCCGATGCTCGGCGCCCGGGTGGACGAGGACACCATCGTCGTGCACCCCTCCGAGCGTGGGCACCTCAAGCAGGTCCTGCTCAAGGTCGGCTGGCCCGCGGAGGACCTCGCGGGCTACGTGGACGGCGAGGCGCACGAGATCTCCCTGGACACCGAGGCGCACGACGGCTCGCCCGCCTGGGAGCTGCGCGACTACCAGCAGATGGCGGCGGACTCGTTCTGGGCGGGCGGGTCCGGCGTGGTGGTGCTGCCCTGCGGCGCGGGCAAGACGATGGTCGGGGCCGCTGCGATGGCCCGGGCCAAGGCGACCACCCTGATCCTGGTGACGACCACCGTCGCCGGGCGGCAGTGGAAGCGCGAGCTCATCGCCCGCACCTCGCTCACCGAGGAGGAGATCGGCGAGTACTCCGGGGAGCGCAAGGAGATCCGTCCGGTCACCATCGCGACGTACCAGGTGATCACCCGCAAGACCAAGGGCGAGTACCGCCACCTCGAGCTGTTCGACTCCCGCGACTGGGGCCTGGTGATCTACGACGAGGTCCACCTGCTGCCGGCCCCGGTGTTCCGGATGACGGCGGACCTGCAGAGCCGGCGGCGCCTGGGGCTCACCGCCACCCTGGTGCGCGAGGACGGCCGCGAGGGCGACGTGTTCAGCCTCATCGGGCCCAAGCGCTACGACGCCCCGTGGAAGGACATCGAGGCCCAGGGCTGGATCGCCCCGGCGGACTGCGTCGAGGTGCGGGTGACCCTCACCGACGCCGAGCGCCTGGCCTACGCCACGGCCGAGCCGGAGGAGCGCTACAAGCTGTGCTCCACCGCGCGCACCAAGATGCCGGTGGTCAAGGCGATCCTGGAGAAGCACAAGGGTGCGCCGACCCTGGTCATCGGGGCCTACCTCGACCAGCTGGGCGAGCTCGGGGAGGCCTTGGACGCCCCGATCATCCAGGGCTCCACGACCAACAAGGAGCGCGAGAAGCTGTTCGACGCGTTCCGCCGGGGGGAGATCAGGGTGCTCGTGGTCTCCAAGGTCGCGAACTTCTCGATCGACCTGCCCGAGGCCTCCGTGGCGGTGCAGGTCAGCGGCACGTTCGGCTCGCGCCAGGAGGAGGCGCAGCGGCTCGGACGGCTGCTGCGGCCCAAGCACGACGGCGGACAGGCGCACTTCTACTCCGTGGTCGCGCGGGACACGCTGGACGCCGACTACGCCGCGCACCGGCAGCGCTTCCTGGCCGAGCAGGGCTACGCCTACCGGATCACCGACGCCGACGACATCCTCGGCCCGCCGATCCCCGGCACCACTCCCTGACCCGTGCGCCGAAACGCCAAGTGCGGGCTTCTGGTCGTCATTCCGGGCGGAATGGGAGCCAAAAGCCCGCACTTGGCGGGGAAGAGCGGAAGAGCTACGAGCGGGTGATCAGCCAGACGACGAGCCCGCCGAGCACGGCTCCGACCGCGACCGGCGCGACCCGCTTGGCCACCGCCGTCCCGGCTCCGGACTCGAGCAGGTCGATTGCGTCCGGCGTGGGCGGGTAGTCCACCTTCGGCCGGGGCCGTGGGGTGGGCGAGGGGCTCGGCTTCGGGGTGACTGCCACCGGGACCTCCGTGGCCTGGGGCGCGGACCCCGTCACCACCCCGTTGGACTCCGGTGCCGAGCTGTCCGGCACCGCGCTGTCCGGCACCGCGCTGTCCGGCACCGACGAGTCCGCCGCAGACACGGCCTCGACGGGTGTGTCCGCGGCGTCCTCGGCCTCGATGGCGTCGGCCTCCGCACCCAGGCGCTGGCCCAGGCAGTCGGCGAACTGGCCGATGATCTTGCCGGCCACCTCGGTGATGATGCCGCGACCGAGCTGCGCCGGCTTGCCCGTGATGGACAGGTCGGTCGCCACCACCACGGTGGTCGACGTGGGCGTGGTCTCGGCCAGCGTCATGGTGACGGTGGCGTTGGCCTGGCCGTTGCCGCGCGAGTCCTTGCCGTTGGCCTTGATCACGGCCTTCCGCGCGGACTCGTCGGTGTCGACGTAGACACCGGTCCCCTTGTAGAGCATGGCGATGGGACCGAGCTTGACCTTGACGGTGCCCATGAACGACGTCGCGTCGGACTCGGTGAGCTTGGCTCCGGGGAAGCAGGGTGCCACCCGGTCGGGTTCGAGGAAGGCGTCCCACACGTCCGCGATGGGGGCTTCGACGACGAAGGTGTTCTCCAGGTCCATCAGGCGACCGTACCGGCGGCCGTCGCCAGGGCCCGACGGGTCAGGACGCCCGCGAGGTGCGTCCGGTACTCGGCGTCCGCGCCGATGTCGCTGCCGGGGCTGGTGCCCTCGGCGGCGTGCTCGGCGGCGGCCCGGAAGGACTCCGGGGTGGCCGGCTGCCCCACGAGGGCGGCCTCCACGCCGTGGGCGCGGACCGGGGTGGACGCCATGTTCGTCAGCGCCACCTTGGCCTCGGTCACGGTCCCACCGTCGATCTTGAGCGCGGCCGCGACGGCCACGATCGACCACGCCTGGGCCACCCGGTTGAACTTCTCGTACTGCGCACCCCACCCGGTGTGCTTGGGGATGCGGATCTGGGTGAGCAGCTCCCCGGGCTCCACCGCGGTGGTGAAGTAGTCCTGGAAGAAGTCCGCCACGGCCACGGTGCGGGTGGCACCGCCCGGCGAGGCGATGACCATGGTGGCGTCCAGCGCGAGCACCGGTGCCCCGAGGTCACCCGCGGGGTCGGCGTGGGACAGCGCCCCGCCGAGGGTCCCGCGGTGACGGATGGAGGGGTCCGCCACGGTGGCGGCCGTCAGCGCCAGGAGCGCGGCGTGCTCGACCACCTCCGGGCTGTTGAGGACGTCGTGGTGGGTGGTCATGGCCCCGATGACGAGCTCGTCGCCCTCGACGGTGATGCCCTTGAGCTCAGCCACCCGGCTGAGGTCCACCACCACGGTCGGCGCCGCGAGGCGCAGCCGCAGCACCGGGAGCAGGCTCTGCCCGCCACCGAGGATCTTGGCGTCCTCACCGCCGTCGGCGAGGGCCTGGAGGGCCTCCGCCACGGTGGTGGGGGCCACGTAGTCGAAGTGTGCGGGGATCATGCCTGGCCTCCTGCGGGAGTGGACTGGTCGACGTTCCCGGAGGAGTCGGTGGAGCCGAGGCCGCCACCGGCCTCGGCGGTGTTCTGACCGGCGGGACCACCGGCGGCGAGCTGCCCGCGGCCCTGCTGGATGGCCCGCCACACGCGCTGCGGGGAGCACGGCATCTCGACGTCGACGACGCCGAACTGGCGGACGGCGTCGATCACCGAGTTCACGACGGCCGGGGTGGAGGCGATGCAGCCGGCCTCGCCCACGCCCTTGACGCCCAGCGGGTTGCTGGTGGCCGGGGTGGTCGTCTGGTCGACGTTGAAGTGCGGCAGGTCCACCGCCGACGGCACGAGGTAGTCCGCGAGGGTGCCGGTGAGCAGCGTGCCGGACTCGTCGTAGACGCCCTCCTCGTACAGGGCCTGCGCGATGCCCTGGGCGAGGCCACCGTGGATCTGGCCCTCCACAATCAGGGGGTTGATCACCACGCCCACGTCGTCGACGCAGGTGTAGTTGATGATCTCGACGAAGCCGGTCTCGGTGTCGACCTCCACGGCGCACAGGTGCGTGCCGTGCGGGTAGTTGAAGTTCTCCGGGTCGAACGTGGCCTGGGAGTCCAGGCTCGGCTCGACGCCGTCGGGCAGGTTGTGCGCGGCGAACACGGCCAGCGAGATGTCGCCGATGGCCACCCCCGCGTCGGTGCCCTTGACGCTGAAGCGGCCGCCGGTGAACTCCAGGTCGTCGACGGAGCACTCGAGCAGGTGCGCCGCGATGGGCTTGGCCTTCTCGATGACCTTGTCGGCGGCCTGGACGATCGCGATGCCGCCGACCACCAGCGAGCGGGAGCCGTAGGTGTCCAGGCCCTTCGGCGACACCTGGGTGTCACCGTGCAGCACCTCGACGTCCTCGAACGCCACGCCGAGCTTGTCGGCGACGATCTGGCTGAACGCCGTCTCGTGGCCCTGCCCGTGCGGGGTGACGCCGGTGACGACCTCGACCTTGCCGGTGGGCAGCATGCGGATCGCCGCGTGCTCCCAGCCGCCGGCGCCGTAGTTCAGCGAGCCCAGCACCCGGGACGGGGCGAGACCGCACATCTCGGTGAACGTCGAGATGCCGATGCCGATCTGCTTGACGTCACCGTTCTCGCGGCGGCGGGCCTGCTCGGCACGGAGACCGTCGTAGTCGAACAGCGCCATGGCCTTCTCGGTGGCCGCCTCGTAGTTGCCCGAGTCGTAGGTCAGGCCGGCGACCGTGGTGAACGGGAACTCCTCGTGGGTGATCCAGTTCTTCTTGCGCAGCTCCATCGGCTCCATGCCGAGCTCCACCGCGAGCTCGTCCATGATCCGCTCGATGCCGAACGTGGCCTCCGGGCGGCCGGCGCCGCGGTAGGCGTCGGTCCAGGTCTTCGTGGTGAAGACGTTCGTGCACGCGAAGTGGTACGCCGGGATCTTGTAGATCGCGTTGAACATGAAGGCCCCAAGCACGGGCACGCCGGGCGTGACCAGGCCGAGGTAGGCGCCCATGTCGGCCATCAGCTCCACCTTGAGGCCGGTGAGCTTGCCGTCGCGGGTGGCGGTGATGGTGATGTCCTGGATCTGGTCGCGGCCGTGGTGGCCGGCGAGCAGGGACTCCGAGCGGGACTCGGTGATCTTGACGGGCTTGCCGAGGCGCTGGGCGAGCACCACCGAGAGGAGCTCCTCGGGGGTGAACTGCAGCTTGCCGCCGAATCCACCGCCCACGTCCGGGGCGATGACGCGGATCTTGTGCTCGGGCATGCCCAGGGTCATGGCGAGCATGGTGCGGACGATGTGCGGCACCTGGGTGGCCGACCACAGGGTGAGCTGCTCGCCGGTGGGGTCGCAGACGACCGAGCGCGGTTCCATGAAGGCGGGGATGAGGCGCTGCTGGCGGAAGCGGCGGGTGACCGTCACCTCCGCGGCGTCGAGCGCGGCCTGGATCGGCTCACCCGTGCCGGCCTCGCCGGAGTCGAAGATCCACAGGGCGTTGCGGTTGGTGCCCAGCTCGGGGTGGACCAGGTCCGCGCCCTCGGCGAGGGCGGCCTCCATGTCGAGCACGGCGGGCAGCTCGTCGTAGTCGATCTCGATGCCGTCGAGGGCGTCGGTGGCCTCAGCAGCGCTGCGGGCGACGACGATCGCGACGATCTCGCCGGAGAAGTGCACGGTGTCGACGGCGATGGACGGGTGCGCGGGGGCCTTCATGTCCGGGGTGATGGCCCAGGCGCAGGGCAGGCTGCCCTGCTCGTCCTTGAGGTCGGCCCCGGTCAGCACGGTGATGACGCCCGGGCGGGTCTTCGCCTCGGTGGTGTCGATCGCCGTGATGGTCGCGTGGGCGAAGGGGCTGCGCAGCATGGCCACGTGGACCATGCCGGGCAGGGTGATGTTGTCGGTCCACCGGGTGCGCCCGGTGATCAGGCGCGCATCCTCCTTGCGGAGCCGGGCCTTGCCGATCTCGCTGGTGGACGTGGTCGTGTCGATCGTTGCGGTCATGGTCACTCACCTGCCACGGGTGCGGGGGTGCTGGCGTGCGCACCCGGGGCCATCGCCTTCGCGGCGGCCTGGACGGACTTGACGATGTTCTGGTACCCGGTGCAGCGGCAGAGGTTGCCCTCGAGGCCGTGCCGCACCTCCGACTCGGTCGGGTCCGGGTTCTCCCCGAGCAGGTCGATCGCGGCCATGATCATCCCGGGTGTGCAGAAGCCGCACTGGAGACCGTGGTTCTCGTGGAACGCCTGCTGGACCGGGTGCAGGACCCCGTCGCGGGCGAGGCCCTCGACCGTGGTGATGTCCGAGCCGTCGGCCTGGACCGCGAGCACGGAGCAGGACTTCACGCTCTGCCCGTCGAGCGCGATCGTGCAGGCACCGCAGTTGCTGGTGTCGCAGCCGACCACGGTGCCGACCTTGCCGAGGCGCTCGCGGAGGTGGTGCACGAGAAGAGTTCGGGGTTCGACCTCGTCGGTGTAGCTCACACCGTCGACGGTCATGCTGACGCGCGTCATCGAGCCTCCTGGAAGAGAAGTCCGGTCCGCAGGGGCTCCCGCGTGACCGACGTCACACACCGAGGCTAGAGCACTCCCCGACCGTGTGACCCAGCACACTAGGAGCGGGGACGTTGCAACCCGGTTGCACGCGTGTGCAGCGGCAGCCCGGGGGCCGGCGGCCGGTCCAGGCCGAGCCGCACCGAGGCGCGGTCGGCCTCCGGCGACCCCGCGGGCAGGGCGGCCAGCAGGGCCTGCCACAGCCCCGCGTCGTCGCGGCCCTGCGGGGTGGCCAGCCAGTCGAGCAGGAGCCCGGTGTCCTGCGGCGGGCGCAGCAGCGCGGAGCGCACGTCCGCGCGGAGCTCCTCGCGCACGGCCACCACCCCGGGGGCGTCCGAGCTCGGGAGCACCGGCCCCCGGCAGGCGCGGACGGCACCGGACCGGTCGCCCCGGGCGAGCAGCCCGCGCACCTCCGCGACCTCCGTGCGCAGCGGCGAGGTGAGCCGGTAGGGCCGTGAGCCCAGCAGGTCGGGGCCGACCACCCGCCGCAGCCGGGAGACCTCGGCGCGCACGGTCACGGTGTCCAGGTCCCGCTCGGCGAGCTGCACCGCGAGCTCCTCGGCGCCCATCCCCTCGGGCCGCTCGGCCAGCAGCAGCAGGATCTCGGCGTGCCGCATCGACAGCGGGGTGGTTCCCGCCGGGCCGTGCAGCCGGGGGCGGTCGCGGCCGAGCAGGGTCAGCCGCAGCGGCGACCCCGCGGCGGGCCCCCGGCCGTCCAGGGCGCGCAGCAGCAGCTCGGACTCCGCGGCCGCCGCCGTCGCCCGCACGAGGGTGAGGATCTCGGGAGCGGCCACCCGGTCACCGCCCGTCACGTCGATGACACCGAGCAGCTCGCCGGTGCGCGGGTCGTGCACCGGGGCCGCGGAGCAGCTCCAGGGCTGCACGGTGCGCGAGTAGTGCTCGGCCCCGAAGATCTGCACGCTGTGGTCGAGGGCGATCGCCGTGCCCGGGGCGTTGGTGCCGGCGACGGCCTCGCTCCAGTCCGCCCCCTCCACGAAGCGCATGGGCGCGGCCCGTCGACGCAGGTCCGGGTCGCCCTCCACCCACAGCATGCGGCCCCGGGCGTCGGTGATGGCCACGAGCAGCCCGGTGTCGACGGCGTCCTCCACGAGCAGCCGCCGGACGACGGGCACGACCGCCGCCAGCGGGTGGTGCTCGCGCAGGGTGCGGAGCTCGTCGTCGTCCATCACGGGGCCCGAACCGGTGGCATCCGGGTCCACCCCGCGGTGTCGGCTGCGCAACCAGGACTCGAGCACCACGGGTCGCACCGCGGTGAGGGTGTCCCCCGGGGTGGACGAGCTGAGGAAGCTCTCGTAGGCCGTGTGCACCCGCCGGGTGAGCAGGGCAACGTCCTCGCCGGGGCGCCAGGCCAGCCAGGGGCTGCTCACGGCACCGGCACGGAGTCAGGGCGCCGGACGACGGGGCGCTGCGGTGTCGGGCGCCGGACGACGGGGCGCTGCGGTGTCGGGCGCTGCGACCGCGTCATCGGGCTCCTCCTGGCTGTTCTGCGACCACTGTATCCCGGGTCACCACGGCCGGCCCGGGCCTCGGCAGGACCCTCAGCCCCGCAGGTGCGGGCGCAGCGCGGCCGTGCTCCGGTGCCGCCACGCGCCGACCCACAGCCCGGTGCCGTAGGCCAGGTCGTCGGCCCGCTTCAGCAGCGTGTGCCGCACCGGGTCGAGCCCCGCCTGCCCCCGGGCGTGCACGAACCAGTCCGCGAGACCCTCGACCACCCCGAGCGCGAGGATCGTCCGTCGGGAACGGGGCGAGAGCACGGCCAGCGCGGCGCTCAGCGGCCACCAGTGCCGCCACGCCGCCGAGGCCAGCTGCCACCCCGCGCCGAGGAGGCCCTGCGGCGCGAGACCGACCGCGGTGCGCACCGGGTGCTCGAGCTGGGGCAGGGCGCGGGAGAGCCGCACGGTGGCGGTGGCGCTCACGACGGCAGCGCCCACGAGTCCCGGGCGGGTGGCGGTGAGGGCGAGCCCGCACGCGAGCGCGGTCCACGGGGCGAGGGCGACGGGCGGGACCAGCCCGGGGTGCCGCCAGGCCAGGGCCGCGGCCCCGGTGCCGTAGAAGGCCTTGCGCCCCAGCCAGCTGCGCACGTCCGTGCGGTGGGCGTGCCCGACGGTGGAGGTGGGCTCGTAGCGCAGCCGCCAGCCCTCGGCGTGCAGCCGCCAGCACAGGTCCACGTCCTCGGCCACGGGCATGCTCTCGTCGAAGCCCGGCCACGAGGGCAGCGCCGCCAGCGCCGCACGTCGCACCAGCAGCGCCGCCGACGGCACGTAGGCCACCCGGCTGCGCGGCACCACGGGGGCCTCGCGCCGCCCGAGGTCCAGCGAGGACCGCACCGCCTCGTACCGGCCCACCGAGCCGCGGCCGACCTCCGCACCGGCGACGATCCGCGGGGCCACGAGGGCGACGGCCGGATCCCCCAGGTGCGCGAGCAGCGGCTGCAGCCAACCGGGCGCGGGAACCACGTCGGAGTCGAGGAAGGCGACGTAGGGGGTGCTGGCCTCGGCGAGCCCGGTGTTGCGAGCGGCGGCCGGACCGCGGCTGCGCGCGTGCCGCAGCACGCGCACGCCGTCCGGTACCCGCACCGGGGTGCGCGAGCCGTCGTCCACCACGACCACGGCCCCCACCCCGTGGACGCCCGCCAGCAGCGCGGCGAGCCCGGTGGGGTTGTCGCGCACGGGGACCACCACGGTGACCTCGGCCGCGGTGGGGCCGGTGGCGGGACGCGGGTGCGCCACACCGGCGTCGAGCAGGGTCCGGGCCAGGCCCGCGGTGCGCCGGTCGGCCACCCGCAACCGGGGTCCGGCGAGCAGCTCGCGGGCCACCGGCGCGAGCCGCAGCAGCCGCGGCGGGGAGCCCCCCAGAAGCACGGCACCCCGGTCGAGCCGTCGGGTGGTGCGGTCGATCTCCACCGCGAAGCCGACGGGCAGTCGCGCGGTCACCGCAGCCGTCCGTCGCCGGCGGGCGCCCAGGTGTCCACGGCGGCACCGAGGCGGGCCCCGAGCACGGCCAGGAGGTCGGCCCCCTCGGCCGCGCTGGCTCCCGCGGGGTCACCCAGCACGCCGTTGCGGCTCACCGCCCGGGTGCCGCCGGCCCGCAGCACGTCCATGAGCTCCCCGACGGGTGCGGTGGCCCCGGCCTCGGCCCGGTCCAGCGCCACGACGGCGGGGTCGAGGTGCAGCAGGAGCGAGGTCTCGGTGCGCCCGGCGTGGGCGTCGCCCGGGTGGGTCGCGGTGGCGGGGAACGCGCACGGCACCCAGGCGGCGTCGCGTCCCTCGTGCCGCAGCAGCGTCACCGCGCGCACCAGGGTCGGGCCGTTCCCGCCGTGGCCGTTGACCAGCAGCAGCCGGCCGGCCCACCGGCACGCCGAGCGACCGAGCTCGACCAGCAGCAGGTGCAGCGCGTCCGAGCCGATGCTGGTGGTGCCGGCGAAGCCCTCGTGCTCGCCGCTGGAGCCGTAGGCCACCGCCGGTCCGAGGAGTGCGCCGGGGGTGCGTCCCACGAGGTGGCGCGCCGCGGCGGTGGCGATCCGGGTGTCGGTGTCCAGCGGCAGGTGCGGGCCGTGCTGCTCGACCGAGCCCACGGGGACGACCAGCAGCGGGTGCGCGGGCACCGTCGGCCACGTCAGATCACCGAGCCCCGTCACCCGTCCTCCCTCCGCCGCAGGGTGGCACCGTATCCCCCGGTGGCCGTGGTGGGATCGGTGCCGTGACCGCCTCCACCCGCTCCAGCCGCGCCCGCGCCGCCCACACCTGGTCCGCGCTGCAGCCCGTGCTGGGGGCCGCTGCGGTGGAGCGCCTCGGGGCCGACGGCGCAGCGGTGTTCCTGGCGCGCGCCCAGCTGCACCTGCTGGACCTGGTGGAGCCCCTGGTGCTCGTGCACGGCGCCGCCGCCGAGGGCCTCGCCGCCCGCGTGCTCGCCCTGGCCCTCGAGGCCACCGCGGCGCGGCCGGCGGACCTGCGCACCCTCGACCACCGCCGGGAGATCGACCCCGGCTGGTTCCAGCGCGCCCGGGTGCAGGGCTACGTCGCCTACACCGACCGGTTCGCCGGCACCCTCGCCGGGCTGCCGGCGCACCTGGACCACCTGGACGAGCTCGGGGTCACCTACCTGCACCTCATGCCGCTGCTGCGCCCGCGGGACGGCGAGAACGACGGCGGGTACGCGGTGGCCGACTTCCGTGACGTGGACCCCCGCGTCGGCACGGTGGCGGACCTGGCCGAGGTGGCGCGGGTGCTGCGCGAGCGCGGGATCAGCCTCTGCATCGACCTGGTGCTCAACCACACCGCGCGGGAGCACGCCTGGGCGCAGGGGTGGCTCGCCGGGGACCCGGCCTACGCCGACTTCTACACCGCGCACCCCGACCGCACCGCCCCCGACGCGTGGGACGCGGTGACCCCCTCGGTGTTCCCCGTCCGGGCCCCTGGCAGCTTCACCTGGGTCCCGGAGGCACTGGGCGGGGCGGGCGGCTGGGTGTGGACGACCTTCTGGCCGTACCAGTGGGACCTGCGGTGGTCGAACCCCGAGGTCCTGCTGGCCGTGCTCGGCGAGGTGCTGTGGTTGGCGAACCTCGGGGTCGAGGTGTTCCGGATGGACGCCGTGCCGTTCCTCTGGAAGCGGCTCGGGAGCGGTCGGGGCGGTCAGAACGAGCCCGAGGCGCACGCCCTGCTGCAGGCCCTGCACGCGGCGGTGAAGGTGGCGGCCCCGGCGGTGGTGTTCAAGGCGGAGGCGATCGTGGCCCCGGACGACCTGGTGGCCTACCTCGGCGCTCACTCCGTCGACGGGCGGGCCGTGTACCGGCCGGAGTGCGAGCTGGCCTACCACAACCAGCTCATGGTGCTGCTGTGGAGCAGCCTGGCCACGGGCGACGCGCTGCTGGCGAGGGCGGCGCTGGCTCGGATGCAGCCGATCCCGCCGCAGGCGTCCTGGGTGACCTACAGCCGCTGCCACGACGACATCGGCTGGGCGGTCAGCGACGTCGACGCCGCCGCCGTGGGCCTCGACGGGCCGAGCCACCGGCGCTTCCTCAACGACTTCTTCGCCGGCCGCTTCCCCGGCTCGTTCGCCCGGGGCGCGCTGTTCCAGGAGGACCGCGCGACCGGCGACGCACGGGTCTCCGGCACCGCGGCCGCCCTGTGCGGGGTGTGGTCGGCGCAGAGCTCCGACGAGCTCGACCGCGCCGTGCGGCGGATGGTGCTGCTCAGCGCCGTCACGCACGGCTGGGGCGGGGTGCCGCTGCTGTACATGGGCGACGAGCTGGCCCTCGACAACGACACGACCTACCTGGACGACCCGGCGCTCGCCGACGACAACCGGTGGATGCACCGGCCCCACATGGACTGGGGTGCCGCCGCCGGCCGTCACGACGAGGCGACCGTGGGCGGGCGGGTGTTCGGGTGGACCCGGCGCATCATCGAGGCCCGGGGCTCGGTGGTGGCGCTGCGTGCCGGCGCCGGCTCGGAGGTGCTCGAGCTCGACGACACCCGGGTGCTGGGGTGGGTGCGCCACCACCCCCGGGGCGGACCGTTCGTGGGCCTGGTCAACTGGGGCTCCACCTCCGCGGGGGTGGAGCTGTCGGCCCTGCACGGGCTGGGGGTGGCCGACGTGGTGCTCGCCAGCGACACCCTCGAGGTGACCGAGGGGCGGCTCCAGCTGCCGGCCCTGGGCTTCGCCTGGCTGGCCCGGGAGTAGGCCACCACGTCCAGGAGCCTGCGCGGCATCCCTCGCACCACGCACGCGGCAGGGCCGCGACCACGGAGGTCACGGCCCTGCGGCGGTCGCTGGAGCAACCAGCGCGAGCGGTCCTAGATGAAGCCGTTGTCGGAGAGCCAGGTCTTGGCCACCTGCTCCGGCCGCATGAGGTCCACCGAGACCTGCTTGTTCATCTCGTTCATCGCGTCCTGGGTCAGCGCCGCGGAGATCGGGTTGAAGATCGTGTCGAGCGCGGGGCCGTACTGGTCGTAGATCGCCTTGGTGAACACCGGGCTCGGGTTGTACAGCGGGAAGAATCCCATGTCGTCCTTGAGCACGGTCAGGTCGAGCCCCACGACGCGGCCGTCGCTGGTGAAGACCTCACCGAAGTTGCACGGGTCCTGCTTGGCCGCCTGGGTGTAGACCAGCGCGGTGTCCAGGACGGTCACCTGGTCCTTGGGGAAGGTGAAGCCGTAGGCGGCCTCCAGGCCCGGCAGACCGTCGTTGCGCGTGGAGAACTCGTTCTCCACGCACAGCGAGGCCTGGCTGGGGTTGTTCTTGATCAGCGCAGACAGGTCGGACAGCGTGGTGGGGTTGCCCAGCTGGCCGGCCGCGGAGGACGGGTAGGCCAGGGCGTAGGTGTTGTTGAACTCGGCCGGCTTCAGCCACACCAGGTTGTTGTCCTTGAGGTCCTTGTCGGCCACCGCCTGGTACTGCTTCTGGCGGTCCGGGATCGGGTCGGTGTTGCCGAAGAAGCTGATCCAGGCGGTGCCGTTGTACTCCCAGTAGGTGTCGATGCTGCCCGAGGTCAGCGCCTTGCGAGCCACGTTGGTGCCACCGAGGTTGATCTGGTCGGTGACGTCGGCGCCGGCGTTCTGCAGCGCCAGCTTGGTGATGTTGCCCAGCACCAGCTGCTCGTCGAAGTCCTTGGACCCGACGGTGATGCTCGCTCCGGCCAGGGTGCCGGCCGTCGCGCCGCCGCCACTGCTGCTGGAGCTCCCACCGCACGCCGTGAGGGTCAGGGCGAGCCCCATGCCGAGGCTCACCGCGGTCAACAACTGCTTCTTCATGATGGTCCTCTCGTTGGAACGTTCGGATCGTCTGGTCTGGTCTGCGCACCACGGACCGCCGCACCCGGGCGGTGTGTCGAGCGCGAAGGGTCCGGGAGGACCCTCGAGGGAGACAGGGCTCAGAGGCCCTTGGGGGCGAGCAGCCGCCCGGCCGCCTTGCCCAGGTAGTCCACGAGCAGCGCCAGCGAGGACACCATGATCACTCCCGCGTAGAGCACCGGGCTGCGGTTGAGCTGGATGCCGTTGAAGATGATGTAGCCCAGTCCGCCGCCGGCGAAGAAGGTGGCCAGGGTGGCGGTGCCCACGTTGAGGATCAGGGCCGTGCGGATCCCCGCGATCATCACCGGGATGGCGAGCGGCAGCTCCACCCTGAACAGCACGTGGACCGCCGACATGCCCATCCCGCGGGAGGCCTTGATCAGGCTCCGGTCCACCTGCTGCAGACCCACCATCGTGTTGCGCACGATGGGCAGCGCCGAGTAGGCGACGAGGCCGATGACCACCGGCCAGAACCCCACCGTCCACAGCACGACCACGATGGCGAGCAGCCCGTAGGACGGCACACCCTGGCCGATGTTGGCCACGCCGAGGATGCCGGGCACGGCCCGTCGGGCGAACGGCCTGGTCGCGATGACGCCCAGGGGGATGGCGAGCAGGATGACGACGATGGTCGACACCACGGTCAGCTGGAGGTGCTCGACGACGCTGTCGCGCAGCTGGGAGTAGTTGAGGGTCCGCTGCTCGATGCTGTCCAGCTCCCGGGAGGAGATCACCAGGTAGGTGGCGACCCAGACCGTGACGAGGAAGGCGGGCATCCCGAACCAGAACAGCAGCGTGCTTCGTCGCTGTCCCCGCACGTCGGGCGCGACGTCGGAGCGGGGGTCGGCGGTGGTGAGCGTGGCCATCAGGACTCGTCCTGCGTGTGCTTGGCCGCCATGTAGAACTCCGACTGCTCCTCCCGCAGCGAGCGCACCGCAGTCATGATCGTCTCCATGTCGACCACACCCTGGTAGGCCCCCGAGCCGTCGACGACGATGGCGACGCCTCCGTTCGAGGTGACCAGCTCGTTCAGCGCGTCGGACAGCGTGGCGTGCGCCTCGACCAGGGCGGTCGCCCGCAGGCCGATGGTGGGCCTGATGCCGTCCACCCGGCGCAGGTCGGGCGCAGTGACCCACCGAGCAGGTCGACGCTGGGCGTCCAGCAGCAGCATCGCCGACCAGTCCGAGGCCACCAGCCGGGCCAGCAGGTCCGCGGGGGGCTCGCTCAGCAGGCCGGTCGGGTTGTCGTCGGTCATGGCCACGTCGCGGATGCGGGTGAGGTTGAGCCGCTTCAGCGAGGCACCCGCGCCGATGAAGTCCGAGACGTAGTCGTCGGCGGGGTTGCTCAGGATCTCGGCCGGGGTGTCGAACTGGGCGATGTGCGACTGGTCGCGCAGCACCACGATCCGGTCGCCCATCTTGATGGCCTCGTCGATGTCGTGGGTGACGAAGATGATGGTCTTCTGGATGGTCTGCTGCAGCCGCAGGAACTCGTTCTGCAGCCGCTCGCGGGTGATCGGGTCGATGGCGCCGAACGGCTCGTCCATCAGCATCACCGGCGGGTCGGCGGCCATCGCGCGGGCCACCCCGACCCGCTGGCGCTGACCACCGGAGAGCTCCTTGGGGTAGCGGCCGCGGTAGGCCGCCGGATCCATGCCCACCAGCGACAGCAGCTCGTCCACCCGGTCGGCGAGCTTGGCCTTCTTCCAGCCGAGCATCGTGGGGACGGTCCCGATGTTCTGCGCGATGGTGCGGTGCGGGAACAGCCCGGTCTCCTGGATGACGTAGCCGATGCGTCGCCGGAGCTCGTCGGCGTTGCCCCTGGTGACGTCCTCGCCCTCCAGGATGATCCGGCCGGAGGTCGGTTCGATGAGCCGGTTGACCAGCTCCATCGACGTGGTCTTGCCGCACCCGGACGGGCCGACCAGCACCACGATCTCGCCGCGTGGCACCGCCAGGCTGAGGCGGTCGACGGCTGGGACGGTCTGGCCGGGGAAGGTCTTGGTGAGCTCCTGGAGCTCGATCATCGTCTCGGGTGCGGCGACGGGGCCGCCGCGGGCGAGATCGGTCGTGGGCGCTTCGGTGGCAGTCATCGGAGACCTCGCGAGGTGGTGAGTCGGGTGACGATCACGAACACGGCGTCGAACAGCAGGGCCAGCACGACGACGGCCAAGGTGCCGCCGATGACGAGGTTGTCCGCCCCGGTGGCTCCCAGCGATCGGATGCCGCGGAAGATCTCGTTGCCGAGGCCCGGCCCGCCGACCAGCACGGCGATCGCGGCGATGCCGATGACGATCTGGGTGGCGACCCTGATGCCGGTGATGATCACCGGCCAGGCCAGCGGGAGCTCGACCTGCACCAGGCGTCGCAGAGATCCGACGCCCATGCCGCGGGAGGCCTTGACGATCGAGGGGTCGACCGAACCAAGACCCGCGATCGTGTTGCTGACCACCGGCAGCAGGGCGTACAGGGTGAGCCCGGCGATGGCAGGGGGCGAGCCGAGCCCGAAGATCGGGACGAACACCGCCAGCAGGGCCAGCGACGGGATGGTGAGGAACACCGAGACGGTGGAGACGATGGGCGGGCGCAGGGCGGTGCTGCGGTGCGCGAGCACGCCCAGCGGCACACCCACGGCCGTGGCGATCAGCATGGAGACCACCACGAGCTTGATGTGCTCGAGGGACAGCGTGAACAGGTTCTCGTAGTTGTTCGAGAGGTAGTCGAAAAAATTCACAGAGCTCCTGGGGTCGGGGACAGGGGGGCACAGCCTTCCGACCGGACGGGCCCCACCAGGGCAGGTCCCGCGCGGCTCGGGGCGCGCCGCTGGAGCAGCGCAACAACTTTCCGGCCCTCACGGCACCACGTGCCGCCGGAGGCGTCAAACCGTCGTCGACGGCGCTCCGCGGGCTCCGGCCGGGGATGTCGATCGTCCGCGCAGTCCTCGTCCGGTCCGCCCGGGTCACTCCCCGCGGGCCGGGTTGTTGCGCGCAGCAACGTTTTTCGTCGCCCGCCGGCGGACGGGGACGACCCCGGAACGCGTTCGGGCCCGGTGCGCGCGCACGTCAGGACACGACGTGCTCATGCGCCGCACACCTTGTCCGAAACGTTACCCAATCGCCGAGACGATCTTCCCGTCCGCACCCGCACGGGCCCCGAGCGTGCGGAGGAATCCCGCCGGCACCACCACGTCGGAGCGGGAGGTCTCCGTCGCCGACGCGTGACCCAGGCCCAGGACGGCCGAGCTGATCCCCCGGCGCAGGAGGTCCAGCACGTCCTCCACCCCCGCCTGACCGTTCGCGGCCAGGCCCCACAGGGGGGCGCGGCCGATCATCGCCGCCCTCGCCCCCAGGGAGAGCGCCTTGACCACGTCGGACCCCCGGCGGATGCCCCCGTCGGTGACCACCTCCACCTCGTGGCCCACCGCAGCGGCCACGGCCGGCAGCGCGCGGACCGCGCCCGGGGTGCCGTCGAGGTTGTTCCCGCCGTGGTTGGACACCGAGATCGCCGTGACGCCCGCATCCACCGCCCGGTGTGCGTCGTCCACCCGCATCACGCCCTTGAGCATGAACGGCCCGCCCCACTGCCGGCGCAGCCAGGCCACGTCCTCCCAGGTGGGCAGCGGGGTCTGCTCCCACTCGGCGTACGCCCCGAAGAACTGGTGGGCGCCCGAGCCGTCGGGATGCAGCAGGTTCGGGGTGCGCAGGGCCGGGAGCGTGCCGCTGCGGACGTACCGGGCCAGCCAGCGCGGCCGTCGCAGGCACTGCGGACCGAAGCGCAGCGCGGTGCGCAGGTCCACCCGCTGCGGGATCACCGGCGACCCCCAGTCCCGTCCCTGGGAGAACGACCAGTCCAGGGTGAGGATCACCCCCACCGCGCCGGCCGCCCGGGCCCGCTCCAGGCCGGCGGCCAGCTGGTCCCGCGAGCCGATCCAGTGCACCTGGGCCAGGGTGCTCGGGTTGGCGGCGCACACGTCCTCGACGGACCGGGACGCGAAGCAGGACAGCGCCATCGTGATGCCGTGGGCGGCCGCCGCCCGAGCGACGGCGACCTCGCCCTCGGGGTGCACCGCCTGCACCCCGGTCGGGGAGATCATCACCGGCATGGACAACGGCTGACCCATCACGGTCGTCGACAGGTCCCCCGAGCGGGACGGGCCGGTGACGTGCGGAGCCAGACCCAGCTCGCGGTAGGCGGCGGTGTTGTCCGCGGCGGTGGCGCCGCGCTCGGAGCCGGCGACCAGCGCCCCGTACACCGAGCGTGGCAGCCGGCGCCGGGCCTGCTGCTGCGCCTGCGCGACGCTGGAGAACCGACCGCCGCTCAGCCCGCGTCCCGCACGGCCTCGACGACGCGCACGGAGTTCTTCGTCCCGAGCACGCGCGGGAAGCCCGGGGGGATCACCACGTCGCTCGGCGACAGGTCGCGCACCGAGCGCTGCCCGAGCCCCAGCACCGCGGAGTCGATGCCGCTGCGCAGGATGTCCAGCACGTTCTCCACGCCGGCCTGGCCGTTGGCCGACAGACCCCACAGGTAGGCCCGGCCGATCATCGTGGCCTTCGCGCCCAGCGAGAGCGCCTTGACCACGTCGGACCCCCGGCGGATGCCCCCGTCGGTGACGATCTCCACCTCGTGCCCGACGGCCTCGGCGATCGCGGGCAGCGCCCGGATGGGGGCCGGGGTGCCGTCGAGGTTGTTGCCGCCGTGGTTGGAGACGGAGATGGCGGTGACCCCGGCGTCCACCGCGCGGTGCGCGTCGTCGACCCGCATGACGCCCTTCAGCATGAACGGTCCGCCCCACTGCTCGCGCAGCCAGGCGACGTCCTCCCACGTCGGCAGCGGGGTGCCCATCCACTCGCCGTAGGCACCGAAGAACGTGGGGGCGGTGCCCCCGGGCGGGGTGAGGTTGGGCGTCGAGAGGTCCGGCAGCTTGCCGGTGCTCGCGAAGTCCCACAACCACTTCGGGCGCAGCGCGACCTCGGGACCGAACTTGACGGCCGCCTTCAGGTCGACCTTCTCCGGGATCGGCGGGCTGCCCCAGTCGCGGCCCTGGGAGAACGACCAGTCCAGGGTCATGATCAGCCCGACCGCGCCGGCCGCCCGCGCCCGTTCCATGCGCTGGACGAGCACGTCCCGGGTGCCCACCCAGTACATCTGGAAAAAGGTCTGGTTGCTGACGGCGCAGACCTCCTCGATGGACTTGGAGGCGAAGCTGGACAGGCCCATGGTGATCCCGCGGGCGGCCGCGGCCCGGGCCACGGCGACCTCACCCTCGGGGTGCACGGCCTGCACGCCCGTCGGGGAGATCATCACGGGCATGCTCAGCGGCTGGCCCATGATCGTGGTCGACAGGTCGCGCTCGCCGTGCAGCCCGGCGACGTGCGGGGCGAAACCCAGCTCGCCGTAGGCCGCGGTGTTGTCGTCGACCGTGATCCCCCGCTCGGAGCCGGCCACCAGCGCCATGTAGACGCTCCTGGGCAGGCGCTTCCTGGCCCGGCGCTGCGCCTCGGCCACGGTCTCGAACCACGGGTTGCCCGCGAAGCCCAGCAGAGCCATCAGAGCACCGCCCCGGCCAGCGGGCTCTCGTCGCACATGCTCACCGGACGGGACACCGGCATCGCCGGGATCCCCAGCGTCGTGGACTGCCCGCGCACCGGTCCGCCGTGCGAGTGGTCCCCGGTCGGCTTGGGGTTGCTCGTGGTGTCCACCGCCGCCAGGGCCAGCTCGCCGTAGCCCTGCACGCACTCGGGGTCCGGTCCGTCCAGGGGCAGGCCGGTGAAGAACTTGGCCGCCATGCACCCGCCCCGGCAGGAGTCGAAGTGCTGGCACTTGGTGCACGCGCCGCCGGTCTGCGGGCTGCGCAGCTCGGTGAACAGCTCCGAGTTCTGCCACACCTCCCGGAAGCCACCGGGGTTGAGCAGGTTCCCGGCCAGGAACGCGTCGTGGATGGCGAACGGGCAGGCGTACACGTCGCCGACCGGGTCGATCAGGCACACCACACGCCCTGCCCCGCACAGGTTCAGCCCGGGCAGGGCGTCCCCGAAGGCGGCGAGGTGGAAGAAGGAGTCCCCGGTCAGGACGCCCTCGCCGTGGGCCACGAGCCAGTCGTAGAGCTCGCGCTGCTGGGGCATGGTCGGGTGCAGCTCGTTCCACACGTCCGCCCCGCGGCCCGCCGGGCGCAGCCGGGTCAGCCGCAGGGTGGCGCCGAAGCGGTCGGCCAGCGCCTTGAACTCGTCGAGCTGGCTGATGTTGTAGCGGGTGCAGACCACCGAGATCTTGGCGTCCCGGAAGCCGGCGTCGGCCAGGTTCTGCAGGGCGCGGCAGGCCATGTCGAAGCTGCCGGCGCCACGGACGGCGTCGTTGACCTCGGCCGTCGCACCGTCCAGGGAGATCTGCACGTCCACGTAGTCGGAGCCGGCCAGGCGCTGGGCGACCTCGGGGGTGATCTTCACGCCGTTGGTGGAGAACTTCACGCCGACCTGGTGGGCGGTGGCGTAGTCGACCAGCTCCCAGAAGTCGCTGCGCACGGTCGGCTCGCCACCGCCGATGTTGACGTAGAACACCTGCATCCGCTGCAGCTCGTCGATGACGGCCTTGGCCTGGGAGGTGCTCAGCTCACGGGGGTCACGGCGCCCGGAGGCCGACAGGCAGTGCACGCACGCGAGGTTGCAGGCGTAGGTGAGCTCCCAGGTGAGGCAGATCGGCGCGTCGAGACCGAGCTCGAACTGGTCGATCAGCTTGGGGACCCGGGTGGGTTCGAGCACGGCGGTCATGCGGAGACCTCTCTGGGAATGATCATGTCGGAGCCCGCGAGCGTGGCCAGGGCCTTCTCGTAGGCGGCCAGCGAGCCCTCCGTGACGCCGGCGGCCAGGCAGGCCGATCGCGCGTCGGGGTGCTCGGGCAGCGCCTGCACGATCGCGACCACGGTGCGGTTCTTCAGGAACGACAGGCGACGGGTGCCGAAGTGGTAGAGCAGCGCACCGAACGGCTCCGGTCGCACGGCCACCTTGGGGTGCACCTGCCAGGCCCTGTCGAGAACCCCGTGCGAGCCCGGCACGGGCGCGCTCGTCTCCACCACCTCGGCGGTCGTCATGTCAGTAGACGCCGCACATGCCGTCGATGGAGACCTCCTCGACGAGGGTCTCCTCGACGAGCGCCTCCTCGGCGGCGGCAGGGGTGATGTTCTCGGCCATGGGAGGCTCCTTCGTCGTGGTGACCGTGGTCACGCGGGTGTGACTGGGACCATAATGGCACCGGGTGCCGCAGGGGAAGGGTCGAGAGGTCGCACACGTGGAACCGTCGTCAGGACCGTCCCTTCGGGCAGGTCGCCGCCCCGCCACCACCCGGGCGCAGATCAGCCACGTGGGACTCGAGCTGTTCGCGCGGCAGGGCTTCGACGCGACCGGCGTGGAGGAGGTCGCGGCCGCGGCCGGCATCTCCCGACGGACGTTGTTCCGCTACTTCGCGTCCAAGTCCGACGTGCCCTGGGGGGACTTCGACACCGAGCTGGACCGCATGCGCGGCTTCCTGGCCGCGCTCCCCCCGTCGACCCCGCTCGCCGAGGGCCTGTGCCTGGCCCTGGTGGACTTCAACACCTTCCCGCCGCAGGAGGCCCCGTGGCACCGCCAGCGGATGGCGCTGCTGTTCGGCGTGCCGGCACTGCAGGCGCACTCGACGCTGAAGTACGCGGGCTGGCGGGCGGTGGTGGCCCAGCACGTCGCCGAGCGCACCGGCGGCGCCCCGGGGGACCACGGCCCGCGCACGGTGGCCTGGCTGCTGCTCGGGGTGGCCCTGGCCGCGTACGAGCAGTGGCTCGCCGACGACGACGCGGACCTGCTGCAGCTGCTCAGCGACGGGGGCACCCTGATCAGCGCGGGGATCACGCAGGCGCGCTGGGTAGGATCACCGCTCGATGAGCACCCCTGAGCAGGACCCGCAGCAGACCTTCGCCGACCTCGGCATCGACGAGCGGGTGCTCCGCGCGCTGAACGACGTGGGCTACGAGAGCCCGTCGCCCATCCAGGCGGCCACCATCCCGCCGCTGCTGGCCGGCCGGCACGTGGTGGGGCTGGCCCAGACCGGCACCGGCAAGACCGCCGCGTTCGCCGTCCCGGTGCTCTCCCGGATCGACGTCACCCAGCGGACCACCCAGGCCCTGGTGCTCGCGCCCACCCGCGAGCTCGCGATCCAGGTGGCCGAGGCCTTCGTCAAGTACGCCAAGCACCTGCCCGGGCTGCACGTGCTGCCCATCTACGGCGGCCAGGCCTACGGCGGGCAGCTCGCGGGCCTGCGCCGGGGCGCGCACGTCGTGGTCGGGACCCCGGGCCGGGTCATCGACCACCTCTCCAAGGGCACCCTCGACCTGACCCAGCTGCGCTTCCTGGTGCTCGACGAGGCCGACGAGATGCTGAACATGGGCTTCGCCGAGGACGTCGAGACCATCCTGGCCGACACCCCGGCCGACAAGCAGGTGGCGCTGTTCTCGGCCACCATGCCCAACCAGATCCGGCGCATCTCCAAGAAGTACCTGACCGACGCCGCCGAGATCACCATCACCAGCAAGACGATGACGGCTGCGGCCACCCGGCAGCGCTACCTCCAGGTCTCCTACCCCCGCAAGCTCGACGCGCTGACCCGCATCCTCGAGGTCGAGGACTTCGACGCGATGATTATCTTCGTCCGGACGAAGCAGGTCACCGAGGACCTCGCGGAGAAGCTGCGCGCCCGCGGGTTCAACGCCGCCGCCATCAACGGCGACGTCGCCCAGACCCAGCGCGAGCGCACCATCGGCCAGCTGAAGTCCGGGGCGATCGACATCCTGGTCGCGACCGACGTCGCCGCCCGCGGGCTCGACGTGGAGCGGATCAGCCACGTCGTGAACTTCGACATCCCCACCGACTCCGAGTCCTACGTGCACCGCATCGGCCGCACCGGGCGGGCCGGGCGCGAGGGCGACGCCGTGCTCTTCGTGACCCCCCGCGAGCGTCACCTGCTCTCCTCGATCGAGCGCGCCACCCGCCAGCCCATCACCGAGATGCAGCTGCCGACGGTGGACGACGTCAACACCCAGCGCGTGGCCAAGTTCGCCGACTCCATCACCGCGAACCTGGCCTCCGACCAGCTGCCTCTGTTCCGCCGGCTCATCGACGACTACGTCCGCGAGCACGACGTGCCCGAGGGCGACGTGGCGGCCGCGCTGGCCGTGCTCAACCAGGACGGGCCCCTGCTGCTCAAGCCCGAGCCGCCCGCCCCGCCGCGCCGCGAGCGCACCGAGCGCCCGGCCGGCGACCGCCCCGACCGTCCCGTGCGCGAGCGGGTCGAGCGGACCGGCCGCAAGGAGCCCACGGGCCCCATGGCCACCTACCGGATCAGCGTCGGGCGCCGGCACAAGGTGCAGCCGGGTGCGATCGTCGGGGCCATCGCCAACGAGGGCGGCCTGGGGCGCGGGGACTTCGGGCACATCGACATCCAGGCCGACCACAGCCTCGTCGAGCTGCCCGCCGACCTCTCCGCGGACACCCTCGGCAAGCTGGCCCGCACCCGCATCTCCGGCAAGCTCATCGAGCTCACCAAGCAGGACGGCCCGTCGCCGAACCGCACGGCTCGCCCCCGCGACTGAGCGACCCTCCGGTCGGCGCGCCGGCGCGCGGTCGGCGCACACCGCGGGCGCGATGTCGTCGTAAGACCCGGCCCGGCCCGGCCCGGCCCGGCCCGACGCGCGGGCGCGACGTCGTCCCGGGGCCGCGGGCTGCCCCTCCCCACCCGGGCAGGTGCGGTCCCCCCCACCGGCGACGATCACCGCGCCGCCCGTACGGGATGTGCCCGCAGCCCTCCCGTGATCGCGCGCACCCCTCCTAGCGTCGGGGCAGTCCCCGCCACCGACGCCGAGAGGATCCACCCGTGAAGGTCGACGACCTGCTCAAGCCGTTCCCCATCAAGGAGTTCCACCCGTTCCCCCGCGCCATGATGGGCCCGGGCGCGCACGAGATGATCGGCCCCGAGGCGCTCAAGCTGGGCTTCAGGAAGACCCTGGTGATGACCTCGGGCCTGCGGGGCACGGACACGGTGCACAACATCGTCGAGTCCATGCGCTACCACGGCCTCGAGGTCGAGGTCTACGACCAGGTGGAGTCCAACCCCAAGGACTACAACGTCATGGACGCGGTGGCCCAGTACACCGAGACCAAGTGCGACAGCATGGTCTCCATCGGCGGCGGCTCCAGCCACGACGCCTGCAAGGGCGCCCGCATCGCCATCGCCCACGACGGCCGCAACGTCAACGAGTTCGAGGGTTTCAACAAGAGCGAGAACCCGAAGAACCCGCCGCACATCGCCGTCTCCACCACCGCGGGCACCGGCTCGGAGACCTCCTGGGCCTACGTCATCACCGACACCACGACCGACCCGGACAACCCGCACAAGTACGTGGCCTTCGACGACGCCTCCGTCACCAGCCTGGCCATCGACGATCCGGTCCTCTACTACTCCTGCCCGCCGGACTTCACCGCCCAGTGCGGGTTCGACGTGCTGGCCCACGCGAGCGAGCCCTACGTCTCCCGGCTCAACTTCCAGCCCTCGTTGGGCAACGCGCTGCACGCCATCAAGCTGACGACCGAGAACCTTCGCGCGGCGACCTGGAACGGCGAGGACCTGCCCGGCCGCGAGGGGATGATGTACGCGCAGTACATCGCCGCGCAGGCGTTCAACTCCGGCGGCCTCGGCATCATCCACTCCATCAGCCACGCCATCAGCGCGTTCTACGACACCCACCACGGCCTCAACAACGCCGTCGCGCTGCCCCGGGTGTGGGCGTTCAACATGACCGCCGACTACGGCAAGTTCGCCGACATCGCCGTGGCCATGGGCATCGACACGCACGGCATGAGCGACGAGCGGGCGAGCCACGCGGCCCTCGACGCCGCGATCCAGCTGCTGCGCGACGTGGGCATCGCGGAGAAGTTCACCGACGTCACCAAGGACACGTACTCCAAGAACCGACTGGGCACCGGACCGACGAAGTACTACGAGGGCCAGAGCGTCATCAAGGGCGACGACGCGGACATCGACCGCATCACGAACCACGTCCTCGGCGACGCCTGCACCCCGGGCAACCTCAAGCTCTGCACCTTCGAGACCGTCCGCCCGGTGGTCGCGCACTGCATGAACGGCGACCTGGACGACCTGATCGGCTGATCGTCCCCCTTCTCCCTCCCACCCCTCCCACTCCTGCTCCGCCACGTGGAACCCTGCGGCCCTCGCTGACTCGACCGCGGCGACCGCAGGGTTCCACGTGGCCGTGGGAGACCCCAGGAAAGGCTCCCGTGACCCTCGCCCAGCCCGACTTCGCCAGCGTCGACGACGTCGTGACCCGGTTCGCCGAGCACGGGTACATCGCCGACCACACCCTCGCCACCACGGTGTTCCTGCAGACGAGGCTGGACAAGCCCGTCCTGCTGGAGGGCCCCGCCGGCGTCGGCAAGACCGAGCTGGCCAAGACCCTCGCCGAGGTCACCGGCCGCCGGCTGCTGCGGCTGCAGTGCTACGAGGGCCAGGACGAGACCAAGGCGCTCTACGAGTGGGACTACGGCAAGCAGCTGCTCTACACCCAGGTGCTCAAGGAGAAGATCGGCCAGCTGGTGGCCGACGCGGACAGCCTGGGTGAGGCGGTGGACCGCATCGCCGCCCAGGAGAGCGTCTTCTTCTCCGAGCGCTTCCTCGCCCCGCGCCCTTTGCTCGAGGCCATCCGCAGCGAGCAGCCGGTGGTGCTGCTGGTGGACGAGGTCGACCGCGCGGACGAGGCGCTGGAGGCGGTGCTGCTGGAGCTGCTGGGCGAGAACCAGGTGTCGGTGCCCGAGCTCGGCACCTTCACCGCCACCACCGCGCCCTACGTGGTGCTGACCTCCAACAACACCCGCGACCTCTCGGCCGCCCTCAAGCGACGCTGCCTGCACATGTTCCTGGACTACCCCTCCGCCGAGCGCGAGCTGGAGATCGTCCGCACCAAGGAGACCGGGCTGACCGACGCCCTGGCCACCCAGCTGGTGGACGTCGTCCGCGGACTCCGCGAGCTGGAGCTGCGCAAGAGCCCGTCGATCTCCGAGACCATCGACTGGGCCCGCACCCTGGCCGTGCTCGGAGCCACCGAGCTCACCGCGAAGGCGTTGTCGGACACCGTGAACGTGGTGGTGAAGTACGAGAAGGACGTGCGCAGGGCCATCGAGGCGCTGCCGCGGCTGGTCGACCCCAACGCGACCCTCGACGAGGGCCCTCGCGGGCACGGGCACGGGCACGGCGGTCACGACGAGCACCCCTCCCCCAGCGCGGCGAGCGTGCCCCGCGACCCGGACGACGCCGAGGACTCCGGGCCCCGCGGCAAGGACGTCCGGGCCGGCAAGGACGCACCCGGGCGCCACGACGACGGCTACTACGGAGCTGTCTCGTCACCCACCCCAGCCGGCCCGGCGACCACCCCCCCGGGCACCCCGGCCGCGGTGCGGCCCAGCCAGGGCAGCCGCAGCTTCGCGAACGGGTTCGGGAAGAAGAAGGCCGTCGACGCACCGCGCGGTCGGCGCTGACGTGGAGCAGAGCCTGCACCGGTTCGTCCGGCTGCTGCGCCTGCGCGGGGTGCGGATCTCGGTGCCGGAGATGCTCGACGCCATGGACGCCGCCGCCGTCCCGGGCATCCTGGCGGACAAGGCGGTGCTGCGCGAGGCGCTGCGGGTCAGCCTGGTCAAGGACCGGGAGGACGACCCGGTGTTCACCGAGGTCTTCGACAAGTACTTCGCCCTGGTGCGCGTGCAGCCCGAGGAGACCGGCCACGGTCACGGGCACGGCCACGACGACCTCTCCGACGACGGCGTCCTGGACAAGTTCACCCTCAGCGAGGAGCCCGGTCAGCTGCCCGAGCAGGGCCACGAGCACGGCAAGCCCGCCGACATCCGGGAGTACTTCGACCCTGACGACCTGGCGGCGCAGTACAACCTGCACCAGGAGGCCAACAAGATCGACCTGGCCGCGATGACCGACGAGATCGTGTTCAGCAAGGACGCCGAGGCCGTCATGGGCGAGGGCAACCGCGTCCAGATCGAGACCGACCACCTCCGCGGCGCGAGCGCCCCCGGCTCCATCTCCACCCAGACCGGTACCAAGGTGGACACCGACCTCTCCATCGCCGAGACCGACGCCCTGTTCGGCTGGCTCGACCAGGGGACGGACGAGAACACCCCGGGGCAGGACCTCACCGACGACGCCGCGGCCCTGCGGCGGCGGCTGGCCGGGGTCCTCGCAAACCTGCCGGCGGCGCTGAAGAAGCACCTGGAGAGCCTGTTGGCCCTGGAGGACCGCATCGTCGAGGGCAAGGAGGTCGAGGCCGAGCACGTCGCCAGGGTCGACTCCGTCGGTGAGCACGAGCGTGCCGAGCTGGAGGAGAGCCTGCGCCGGCTGACCCAGAGCCTGCACGGCGCGCTGACCCACCGTCGGAAGGCCGGGGCCCGCGGCCGGGTGGACTCCGGGCGCACCATGCGCCGCAACATGCGCTTCGACGGCGTGCCGTTCCGGCCGGTGACCGTGCAGCGGACCGAGGACAAGCCGCGCCTGGTCCTGCTGACCGACGTCAGCCTCTCGGTCCGGGCCACCGCCCGGTTCACCCTGCACCTGGTGCACGGCCTGCAAGACCTGGTGAGCCAGGTCCGCACCTTCGTCTTCGTCTCCGAGCTCGCGGAGGTGACCGACCTGTTCGCCGACCACTCCGTGGAGCACGCGCTGGGGCTGGTGTTCGGCGGGGAGGTGCTGGACGTGGACGGCAACTCCGACCACGGGGCGGCGTTCGGCCAGTTCCTCGAGGAGCACGGCAACGCCGTCAACCGCCGCACCACGGTGCTGGTGCTCGCCGACGGCCGCAGCAACGGGCTCGACCCCAACCTCGAGGCGTTCGCGGAGATCAGCCGCCGGGCCAAGGAGACCATCTGGCTGACCCCCGAGCCGCGCTACTCCTGGGGTCTGGGCAGCTGCGACCTCCCGCTGTACGCCGAGCACTGCCAGCGGGTGCGCGTGGTCCGCGACCTGACCGGGCTCACCACGACGGCCGAGGCGCTGGCCACCGAGCAGGTGGGACGGTGACGCTCGCGCTCGCACCCCTGGACGTCCTCGCGCCCGGGCGGTCCGGGTCCTGGGCCCACGACGGGGTGGTCGTGGTGCGGGCGCCCGGGGCGGGCCTGCGGGCCACCCGTGGTGCACGGCTGGTCGTGACCCACGGCCTCACCGCGGACGAGCTCGACGAGTCGCTCGTCGCCCGGGTGGGAGGGCTGGTCCGCGGAGCCCGTGAGTTCGAGCTGGTTCTCACCGGGCTCGTCCGGTCCACGGTGGACGACCCCCTGCAGGCGTGGACGACGTACTACCGAAACTCCCTGGCCGCCCTCGGCGACGGGTCCGCGGCCTTCGCGCCCGTGCACGACCGGGCCGCAGGGCTGGTGCGGGGGGCGAGCGTGCTCGACCTCGGCTCGTGCTTCGGGTTCTTCCCCCTGCGCCTGGCCGCGGCCGGGCTGACCGTGACGGCCAGCGACCTCTGCGCCGGGACCGTGCGCCTGCTGGCTGCGGTGGCGCCGCAGCTCGGGGTGGAGCTCGGGACGCTCGTGTGCGACGCCGCCGCGGTACCCCGACCGGACGGCTGCGCCGACACCGTGACCGTGCTGCACGTGCTGGAGCACCTGGACCCCGAGCACGGGGAAGCGGTGCTGGCCGAGGCCGTCCGGCTGGCCCGGCGCAGGGTGGTGGTGGCGGTACCCCTCGAGGACACCGCCACCACCTGCCACGGCCACGTGCGGACCTTCACCCTGGACGGCCTGGCGGCGCTCGCGGACGCCCTGCCCGGCCGGACCCGCGTCAGCGAGCACCACGGCGGCTGGCTGGTGCTCGACGTCGGCTGAGCGGCGTGTCGGCTGCGGGGCCTCAGGGCGACCGTGGCGGTCACTTGCCCAGGGCTGCGCACTCCGGGGTGTTGGTGAGAGCGGAGTCGAGCTCGGCCGGGGTGCTGGCCTCGAGCTCGGTGAACGCACCCTGGAACGGGTCGGACATGGTGCTGAGGCCACCGGTGAGGGCCTGCAGCGCGCTCGGGTCGGTCAGGTCCACCGCCGACGCCTGGTCGGCGAGACCCTGGAAGGTCTGGCCGGCGGCGGTGAAGGCCGCCGCGGCCTTGGGCACGAAGTCCTCGGCCCCGTCCACCGGGGGGGCGTCGAGCGTCGAGATGGCCGTGGCGGTGTCGGTGAACGCGCTCGCGAACGTGCTGTAGATCCCGACGATGTAGGCCTTGGCACCGTCGGGGGTGGACATGTCCGCCGCCGAGGGGTCGCCGATGGTCGAGGTGGCGTCGGAGATGGGCTTGGCTGCGGAGCAGAAGCTCGCCGCCCAGGCCGTCAGGTCGCCACTGGCGCTCGCGGACGAGCTCGAGGACTCCGGGGACGACGACGCGCCGGCGGAGGTGCTCGACGCCGAGGCCGGCGCCGCGGTCGCGGTGCCCTTCTCGGAGGAGGTGCAGCCGCCGAGCAGGAGCGAGACCGCGGCGACGGCGAGGACGGCGGCGGTGGCGTCACGACGCACGAGAGGTCCCCCCTGGACGTGTGGCCCGGACCACGCGTCCGAGGGTGCACGGGTGAGATTAGTCAACCGCAGGCAGTGCCGAGCCCGGGAGCGGTCACGGTCCGGCCACGGTTCAGATCAAGCCACTCTTGCTCGCCGCGTACACGGCCTCCGCACGCCGGGAGACCGAGAGCTTGCGCATGATGTTGCTGACGTGGAACTTCACCGTCGTCGCGGAGATGTACAGCCGCCCGCCGATGTCCTTGTTGGACAGACCGTTGGCCAGCAGCCGGAGCACGTCCAGCTCGCGGTCGGTGAGCCGTTCGTGCTGCACGCTGCGCCCGTTGAGGGATCGGACCACCGCAGCAGCGCTTCGGGCGTCGAACGCGCTCTCACCCAGCGACACGGCCCGGATGGCTCGCACGAGCTCGGTGGTGTCCACGTCCTTGACCACGTAGCCCCGGGCCCCGGCGTGCACGGCCTGCACGACGAGGTGCTCGTCGAGGAAGGTGGTGAGCACGAGCAGCCCCAGGCCGGGATGTTCCCGGGAGAGCACGGTGCACAGCTCGAGGCCCTCGTGGTCCGAGCGCGCGGAGAGCTTGAGGTCCAGCAGCACGACGTCCGGCGCCACGCTCGCGACCACCGCCACCGCCTCGGCGAACGAGGACGCCTCCCCCACCACCGTCAGGTCCGGCTCCCGCTCCAGCACCGAGCGAAGTCCCTCGCGGAGGATCGCGTGGTCGTCGACCAGGACGATCCGTGAGACCGCGACCGCCGTGCTCACGCCCGCGCCGCCTGGTCCAGCGGCACGCGGGCGGCCACGCGCACCCCGCCGAGCCGGGCCCGGCGCACCTCGAGCGTGCCACCGAGCTCACGCGCCCGGGCCTGCATGTTCGCCAGACCCCGGTGCCGACCGTCGAGGTCGCTGGCGGCGGCCAGCCGCAGGACGGTGCGCAGCCGCGCCGGGTCGCCGTCCCCGTCGTCGGCCACCGAGAGCACCACGTCCCCCGGGTGGAAGGCCAGCCGCACCACGGCGCGCGAGGCGTGGCCGTGCACCGCCGTGTTGAACAGCGCCTCGCCCGCGATCCGCAGCAGGGCGTGCTCGACGCCCGACGGCAGCTCGCACGGGTTCCCCTCCACGCGCAGCAGCACCTGGAGCTCGTCGGGCATGTGCACCGTGCAGAGCTGCTCCAGCATCTCCGGCAGCGAGGACCGACCGGCGTCGTCACCGTGGTTGAGCGCGTAGATGGCCGAGCGCAGCTGCTCGACCGCGCGCCGGGTGAGGTCCTTGGCCACTCCCAGTCGCTCGACGAGCCGCTCGTCGACACCCCTGCCGTCCCGGGCGAGCTCGCTGCGGCACACCTCGACCTGCATGCCCGCCGAGAGCACGCACTGGGTGACGCTGTCGTGCAGCTCGCGGGCGATGCGGTGCCGCTCGGAGTCGAGGACCTCCCGCCGGTGGGCCACCCCGAGCTGGCGCTGGGTCGCCTCGAGCTCGGCGTTGCGCACGGCGAGGTCGCCCGCGTGCTGGCGGGACTGCTCGTAGGCACGCTCGGAGCTGACCAGCAGGGAGCGGCTGCGCTGGTACAGCGCGGAGTTCTGCAGGGCCACGGCCGTCTGGCTGGCCAGGATCCGGAGCACCGAGAGGTCGGTGCCGTCGATCGCACGACGCTCCGGCGTCCACGCCACGAAGGCCCCCACCACCCCACCGTCGAGCTCCACCGGCACGTGCACGTGGTGGGTGGGGCCGGGGCCGTCGCCGTGTCCGTGGTCGTGCTCCACGAGCAGCCCGGCCCGGGTGCCGTCCAGGTGCACCCGCACGAGCTCGGGGAGCGTGGCGGAGACGGGGCGGGCCTCCCCACCCGGCCCGAGCACGAGCTCGCGGGGGTCCGCGTCCGGCAGCGCACCGTCGGCCAGGGCGAACAGCACCCAGTCCGCGGACAGGTGCTCCGCGGCGGCCTCGACCACCGAGCGAACCAGCGTCTCCGGCCCCTCGACCGTGCGGACCAGGGCGTGGGAGATCGTGTCCAGGGCGTGCACCACGCGCTCCAGACGCTCGGCCGCCCCGCGGTACTGCGGGTAGTAGGTCCCCTTGCCCGAACGAACCCCGGTGAGGCTCTCCAGGTCCGGGCGCTGGGCCCGGCGGGGGTGCGCGAAGGTGGGGTCGGCCGCCATCGCTACAGCGCCGCCCGGAACATCGTCATGACCTGCTCCACCGAGGCGGTGCGGGGGTTCGTCGACATGCACGCGTCACCCAGGGTGAGGCTGGCCAGCCGGGGCAGGTCGGCCTCGGTGACCCCGAGCTGGGCGAGCCCGGCGGGCACCCCCACCCGCCGGGCCAGCACGGCCACGGCGTCGGCCACGGCCTCCCCCGCCTCGGGTGCCGGCCCGCGCGCCTCGGGCAGGCCCAGCGAGGCTGCGATGGCGAGGAAGGGCGTCGGGTCGCCCAGGGCGTTGAAGCGGATGACGTGCGGGAGCAGGACCCCGTTCACCACGCCGTGCGGCAGGTCCAGCATGCCGCCGACCTGGTGGCTCATCGCGTGGGTCGCGCCGAGGATGGCGTTGGTGAAGGCCAGGCCGGCCTCGAGGCTCGCCTGCGCCATGAGGCTGCGGTGCCCGGTGTGCGCGGGATCGTCGATGGTGTGCACGAGGTTCTGCTCGACCAGGCCGATGGCCCGCAGGGCGTGGTGGTCGGTGAGCGGGTTGTGGGCCAGGGAGACGAAGGCCTCGATGCCGTGGGTGAGCGCGTCGAGCCCGGTCGCCGCGTTGAGCCACTCCGGCATCGTGGTGAGCAGCCGGGGGTCGATGACCGTGACGTCCGGGACGAGCACCCGCCCGATGATGGTGATCTTGGTGTGCCGCTGGGTGTCGGTGACGATGCAGAACTGGGAGACGTCCGCCCCCGTGCCCGAGGTGGACGGAACCACGACCAGGGGAGGGATGGGCAGGGTCACGAGGTCCACGCCCTCGTAGTCCAGGATGTGGCCGCCGTTCGAGGCCAGCACCGCGACGCCCTTGGCCGCATCGATGACGGAGCCGCCACCCAGTCCCACCAGCACGTCGCAGCCCGCGGCCGCGTAGGTCTCGTACCCCGCCGCGATCTCGTGGTCCTTCGGGTTCGGGGTCAACCCGCTCCACACCACCGGCTGCAGCGCGGCGTCGCGCAGGTGCCCGAGCAGCTCGTCCACCCAGCCGGACTCGACGAGACCCGGATCGGTCACCAGCATCGGCCGGTGCCCACCCAGGCGCCGGGCGGCGTGTGCGGCCTCGACGAGCGAACCCGGCCCGAACACGATCTCCGGCGCGTGGAACTTGGCGATGCGCGGGGGCCGGCCGTCCGACGCCGCCCGCCCGTGCGGGGCTTCGACCGTGGGGGGCGACGGGGTGGGCAGCTGGGTCACGACCACGTCGTCCCCTCCTCTCGGCGCGGCGCCGTGGAGGGCGGTGCCCTGAACCTCAGTGGCGGTGTGTGACCCAGGTTACACACGCTCGACCACAGCCTCTCCCGTCCGCGCACCACCTCGCCGGGGTGCGTCCTGACCGCGACGCTACCCAGCGGCGCTCGGCGGACCACCGTCACCAGGGAGGGGGTGCACCTGCCCGTTCGGGCAGGTCAGCCCGTGTGGTGGATGCTGCCCTCGAGCTCGGTGAGCCGCTTGCCCCCGCCGCCCCAGCGTCCCGCGATGATCTCCGCAGCGATGGACACGGCCGTCTCCTCGGGCGTGCGTGCTCCCAGGTCCAGCCCGATGGGGCTGTACAGCCGCGCGAGCTGGGCGTCGGTCATCCCCCGCTCGCGCAGCTGGGACTCGCGGTCGTCGTGGGTGCGGCGGCTGCCCATCGCGCCCACGTAGGCCGGGCGGGCGTCCCAGCCGTCGTCGCCCAGCGCGAGCTCCAGCAGCGGCACGTCGAACTTGGCGTCGTGGGTGAGCACGCAGAGCACGGTGCGCTCGTCCAGGCGCCCCGCGTCCCGCTCGGCCAGCAGGTACTGGTGCGGCCAGGCCACCACGACCTCGTCGGCGGCCGGGAAGCGCTTGGGCGTGGCGAAGACGGCCCGCGCGTCGCAGACGGTCACGTGGTAGCCGAGGAAGTGGCCCATCCGGGCGGCCGCGGCCGCGAAGTCGATGGCGCCGAAGACGAGCATGCGGGCGGGCGGGGCGTAGGAGGCCACGAACACCTCCATGCCGTCGCCGAGTCGCTCGCCGTCCGCGCCGTAGCGCAGGGTGCCGTTGCGCCCCGCGGCCAGCAGCCCGCGGGCGTCGTCGGTGACGGCGGCGTCGGCGCGCACCGAGCCCAGGGTGCCGCTGGCCCGCTGGCCGTCCGCCCCGTCGGTGAACAGCACCCGTCGCTGGCCCACCCGGGCCGGGTCCGGGTGCACCGTGGTGGTGGCCACGGCCACCGGACGGCCGGTCGCGATGGCCTCGGCCACCTCACCGAGCTCCGGGAAGGTCTGGGGGTCGAGCTTCTCCACGAACACGTCGAGGATGCCGCCACAGGTCAGGCCCACGGCGAAGGCGTCGTCGTCGGAGACGCCGTAGCGCTGCAGCACCGGCACCCCGTCCGCGACGACCTGCTGGGCCAGCTCGTACACCGCGCCCTCGACGCAGCCACCGCTGACGCTGCCGACCACCGCGCCGTCGCCGCCGAGCAGCATCGAGGCCCCCGGCTGGCGCGGGGAGGACTTCCACGTCCCCACGACGGTGGCCAGGGCCACGGGCCGGCCCTCCTTCCACCAGTGCAGCGTCTCCGACAGGACCTCACGCATCTGCCACCACCTCCACGAGCTCCTCGAGCGCCACGAGCGAGTGCCCCGACAGCAACCGGTGCAGCGCGGGCAGCGCCGCGACGATGCCGGACTGGACCGGGGCGTAGCCCGCACGACCGGCGTGCGGGTTGGACCAGACGACGGCTCGCGCCAGCCGCGAGAGCCGTGCGACCTGCTCGCCGAGCAGCCGGGCGTCCCCGCGCTCCCAGCCGTCGGAGAACACCACGACCACCGCGCCCCGGGCCAGTCCGCGCTGCCCCCAGCGGTCGAGGAAGACCTTGAGGGTCTCCCCCAGCCGGGTGCCCCCGGCGTAGTCGGGGACGGCCGCGGCGACCGCGCGCAGGGCCACGTCCGGGTCGCGGTGGCGCATCGCCCGGGTCAGCCGCGTCAGCCGGGTCCCCAGGGTGAACGTCTCCACGGTGGCCGGGGCGGCGCAGGTGAGCACGTGGGCGAAGCGCAGCAGCGAGTCGGCGTAGGGCGACATGGAGCCGGAGACGTCGATGAGCAGCACCAGCCGTCGCGGTCGCTGCGCCCGTCGGTGGTGCACGGGTCGGACGAGCTCGCCACCGGCCCTCAGCATGGTGCGCACGGTGGCGCGCGGGTCGACCGGACCGCGGGCGGACCTGCGACGACGGACGGCACGGCGGGTGGCGGGGCGGTAGCGCAGGCCGGCGAGCAGCGCCCGCACGTGCTCGCGCTCGACGGGGCTCAGCTCGCTGAAGTCCTTGTGCCGCAGCACCTCGTTCGCACTCGCAGCAGTGGTGAGCTCCTCGGGCGGGCGGTCGTCGGCCTGGGCCTTGGGCGCGGAGCCGGTGAGCGAGGCCTTCAGGCTCGGGGTGGGGATCTCGGTGGGCGCCGGACCCTGCTGGCGCTTGGTGGTGCCCGAGTACCAGGCGGAGAACGCGGCGTCGTAGCGCGGCAGGTCGTCAGCCTGGCTGCACAGGGTCAACCGACCCGCCCAGTACGTCGACGCCGGACCTGCGGGCTCGTCGGGGGCCCCCAGCTCGGCCAGCGCGGCGAGGAAGGCGCGGCCCCGGGAGGGATCGGCGGGCACGCCGGCGGCCCGCAGCACCCGGACGAAGCCCAGGTGTGCGCGCAGCAGCTCGGTGCTCCCGTCCACCGCCGGGGTGGTCACCGGAAGAGGATCCCGTCCAGCCCCAGCTGCACGATCTTGTCGCCGTCCTCCCGGTACTTCAGCACCGCACCCATCGTGGCGGCGGCCGACTCGACGTCGAGCTCGGTGCGTCCCAGGGCGTGCAGCGCCTGCGCCCAGTCCAGGGTCTCGGCCACCCCGGGCGGCTTGAGCAGGTCCAGGCTCCGCAGGGCCCGGGTGGCCTTGGCGACCTGCCGCGCCAGGGTCTCGCTCACCTGGGGCAGCCGCTCGCGCACGATGGCCACCTCCCGCTCGAGGTCGGGGTGGTCGACCCAGTGGTAGAGGCAGCGGCGCTTGAGGGCGTCGTGCACCTCGCGCGTGCGGTTGGAGGTCAGCACCACCAGCGGGGGGACGTCCGCCGCGATCTCCCCGAGCTCGGGGATGCTCACCCGGTTCTCGGAGAGCACCTGGAGCAGGAACGCCTCGAACTCGTCGTCGGCACGGTCGATCTCGTCGACCAGCAGCACGCAGGGAGCCAGCCGCAGGGCCTGCAGCAGGGGCCGGGCGAGCAGGAAGCGCTCCGAGTACAGCTCGCCCTCCGCAGCGTCCACCCCTCCGGTCGCAGCCCCGCGGCTCTCCATCGCGCGCAGGTGCAGCAGCTGGCGCGGGAAGTCCCAGTCGTAGAGGGCCTGGCTGGCGTCGATGCCCTCGTGGCACTGCAGCCGCACCATCGGCAGCCCGAGCGCCTCGGACAGCGCGGTGGCCAGCGCGGTCTTGCCGGTGCCGGGCTCGCCCTCGCAGAACAGCGGGCGCGCCATCGCCATCGCGAGGTAGGCGGCGGTGGCCACGCCCTCGTCGGGCAGGTAGCCCACCGAGCGCAGCGCGGTCGCCATGTCGGCGGGGGAGGTGATGTCCACGCCGCGAGACTAGGCGGGGTGTGAGGGGGCCCACCACGCGGAGGTGGCGGGCCGCGCGTGCCGGGGCCGTCAACGGCTCAGCCGGCGCGGGCCGCGGTGCGGACGATCCCGTCCACCAGGGTCGGCCACACCCAGCGGGCGAGGTCGTGGCCCATGCCCTTCACCTCGACGAGCTCCGCCCCGGGCACGGCCGCGGCGGTGGCCCGGCCGCCCGAGGGCTGGATCACCCGGTCGCGCAGCCCGTGCAGCACCAGCGTCGGGCACCGCACCGCCCGCAGGTCCGCCGTCCGGTCGCGCTCCGCCACGCACGCCGCCAGCTGACGGCCTCCGCCGGAGCCGTCCGTGGTGTCCCGTGCCGTCGCCCGCCGCAGCGTCGCCCGCACGTCCTCGTCGTCGACGGCGGTGCGGCCGACCGAGCCGATCCGGGTGAACGAGCGCACCAGCCCCTCCACCGGGTCCGCGGCCGGCGGACGCAGGAACTCCGGCACCATCCGCCAGGCCACCTTCCCGCTCCGGCCGTCCCCGGGGCGGCCCATCACCGACGTCAGCGACCGGGTCAGCCCGGGGTGGCGGATCGCGACCTCCTGCGCCACGAGCGCCCCGAGCGAGACCCCGACCACGTGCGCGCCCCGCGGGTCGAGGTGCGCGACCAGGCCCGCCGCGTCGTCGGCCATGTCGGCCAGGGTGTAGACCGGTCGGGCGCGACGACGGACGAAGCCCCAGGCGCTGATCCCCGGTCCCGCCAGCTGCGTCGACCCGCCGACGTCGCGGTTGTCGAAGCGGACCACGTGGAACCCGGCGTCCACCAGGTCGGCGCAGAGGTCGTCGCGCCACCACTCCATGCTCAGCCCGAGACCCATGACGAGCAGGACGGTCGGGGCGGCGGGATCGCCCAGGGACTCGAAAGCCAGGTCGACCCCACCCACCCGAGCGCGCTGCACGTCCACGAGCGGGCTTCGGCGAGCCGGCCCGGATCGGTTCACCCCGACGATCACCGGCGCGATCTGGCACGGTCAGGTCCGTACGTGCCGATCCGTCCCCTCGCGCAAGGAGCCACCGTGCCCATCGCCGGCATCACCGACTACCACCACGTCCGCATCACCGTCACCGACTTCGCGGTGTCCAAGGCGTTCTACGACGAGGTCTTCGGCTTCGACGTCGCCGTCGCGGTGCCCGAGGACGCCGACCAGGCCACCAAGGACGCCCTGTGGTGGGTCTTCGGCGGCTGCGTCTACTCCTTCCCCGGTGGCCTGCTGGGGCTGCGGCCGATGGCGGCCGCCGGAGACACCTTCGACTCCGACCGGGTGGGCCTGGACCACCTGAGCTTCGCGGTGGCTGACAGGGCGGCGCTCGATGCTGCGGCCGGCACCCTGGACGGGCTCGGCGTGGCCCACGACGGCGTCAAGGAGCTCACCGACGCCGGCATCGCGATCCTGGAGTTCCGCGATCCAGACGGCGTGGCGCTGGAGCTCACGGCCGCGCTGTGACCCTCGAGCACCACCGGGTCCCCACGGCCGGCGCCACCATCTCCGCGGTGAGCGCCGGCTCGGGTCCACCGGTCCTCCTGCTGCACGGCTACCCGCAGAGCCGCGCCATGTGGGACGGCGTGCTGGGCGAGCTCGCCGCGGAGCACACGGTGGTCGCCGCCGACCTGCGCGGCTACGGCGACTCCACGCGGCCGGCCACCGCCCCCGGCACCGACCACGCCGAGCACTCCTTCCGGGCCATGGCCGCCGACCAGGTGCAGGTGATGGCCGCGCTGGGCCACGAGCGGTTCACCGTGATCGGGCACGACCGCGGCGCCCGCACGGCCCACCGGATGGCGCTGGACCACCCCGACGTCGTGCAGCGGCTCGCGGTGCTGGACGTGCTGCCCACCCGGCACGTGCTGGCCACCGTCGACCGCACCGTGGCCCAGGCGTACTACCACTGGTTCTTCCTCACCCAGCCGGAGCCGCTGCCCGAGACGCTCATCGGTGCGGACCCGCTGGCCTTCCTGCGGCTGACCCTCGGTGGGGCGCTGGCCGGGGGTTCGGGGGTGTTCAGCCCCGAGGCGATGGCCGAGTACGAGCGGTGCTTCCAGCTGCCGGGGGCGGTGCACTCGGTGTGTGAGGACTACCGGGCCGCGGCCAGCATCGACCAGGTGCACGACGAGGCCGACGCAGGGCGGTTGCTCGGCCAGCCGCTGCTGGCGCTGTGGGGCACCCGGGGACTGGTCGGTCGCTCCGACGTGCTCGACGTGTGGCGCGGCTACGCCGCGGACGTGACCGGGGCGAGCGTGGACGCCGGTCACTTCCTGGTCGAGGAGCGGCCGGTCGAGACCCTGGCCCTGCTGCAGGAGTGGCTGGGCTCGACCTCCTGACCCCGTGCGGCGCGCCACCCTCGCACCGGGGCCTGCCCAGCACGCAGGTCGCCCGCGGTCAGGGTGGGGGCGGGCGTCCTAGCTCGGGTCAGGGGCCGTCGGGCTCGGGGGCCCCGGGCTCGGGGGTGTCGATGTCGGGGGTGTCGATGTCGGGGGTGTCGATGTCGGGGGTGTCGATGTCGGGGGTGTCGATGTCGACGCCCGTGGCGAGGTCCCCGCACTCCACCGCCAGCACGTCCGTCCTCCCGCGCAGGAAGTCCCGCGCCCCGTGGTCGCCCGTGGCCGCCGCCAGCACGCCCGCCCAGTGCTCGCGCCCGAGCAGCACCGGGTGCCCGCCCCGCCCGCCGAACACCGCCCGCGCGAGCGGTGCGCCGGTGCCCAGCACCCGCGCCACCACGTCGGCGCCCACGTCCGGGGTGTCCACCAGGTGCAGCACGGCCCGGTCGGCGTCGCCCGCCCGGGCCGCCCGCAGACCCGCCCGCAGCGACGCGCTCATCCCGTCGGCCCAGTCGTGGGCCACCACCACGCGCACGCCCGCGGGCACCAGCGGGCGCACGCGCTCCGCCCGGGCCCCGAGCACCACCAGCACCTCGGCGCACCCACCGTCGGCCAGGGCGGTCACGGCCGTGGCCACCCATCCCGGGACGAGCGCCTTGGGGTGGCCGTAGCGCGTGCCCGCCCCGGCGGCCAGCAGCACCCCGATCGCGTCCACGCCGACGATCCTGCACGACGAACGGGGCGGCCGTCCGGATGGACGACCGCCCCGCTGCCGAGCGCAGGTGCTAGCTCACTTCAGTGCGGGCGGCGTGTAGCCGCCAGCGGTCGGACCCTCGTAGAGGCCGTCGCTGACCTGCTTGAGCCCACCGGGCACGGTGGCGTCGGGCCGGAAGATGTACGCCTTGGTGCTGGGTGCGGCGCCGGGCTTGGAGTAGTCCAGCGGGGCGACCACTCCGGTCTCGACGTTGCTCAGCGAACGGAAGGCCGTGTTCATGCCGTCCCGGGTGAGGTCCTTGTTGTCGCAGGCCTTCTTGAGCACCGTCGTGAAGGCGGTCGCCGCGCCGTAGCCCCAGGTGAGGCCCCCGTCGAGCTGGGAGTCGGGGTACTTCGCCTTGTAGTCGGCCACGAACTTCGCGGTGCCGGGGTCGGTGCCGTTGGGCTGCTGCCAGGAGGCCACGCCGTAGAACAGCTTCTCCAGGGCGGGAGCGGCCGCCGTCTTCAGCAGGCCCGGCGAGAAGTTCGGGTTGTTCGCGATGATCGGGACGTTGAGGCCGATGCCTGCGTCCACGGCCGCCACCGACGCCGCGGAGGTGGGCGACACGGTGAGCGCGATCGCGGTGACGCCCTGGTTCTTCAGGTCCGTCACCTGGGCGGTGAGGTCGGTGTCGGTCGGCTTGACCTTCTTCTCGACGATCGTCAGCCCGTTCTTCTCGGCCGCGTACGTGCTGCCCAGCAGACCGTTCGCCCCGTACTCACCCTCGAAGTAGATGTGGCCGATCTTGTCGCCCTTCTTGATCACCTTCTTCTCGAGCAGGTAGTCGATGCCGTTGATCATCTCGTAGTCGTAGGTGGAACCCACGATCATGATCTGCTTGTTGGACAGGAGCGTCGCCGCCCAGGCGGACGGGATGGCGATCGGCTTGTCCGAGGTGTACTGGTCGAGCAGCGCCGCGTTGATGGGCGAGCCCAGCACCTGGGGGAAACCGAGCACCTGGTCCTTCATCTGCTGGTAGAGCGTCACGGCGTTCTGCACGTTGTACCCGTGGTCCTTGGTGACCACCTCGATCTTGCGGTTGCAAACACCGCCCGCGGTGTTGAGCTGGTCGAAGTACAGCTGCTCGGCCTGGGTGATGCTCTTGCCGAGGGCCGCGAACACTCCCGAGAGATCGGTGAGCTGACCGACGGTGATCGTGTCCGCGGTGACACCGGTGCCGGTCTTCACCTCTCCCGAGGCGCCCCCGCCACCGCCGGAGGAGGAATCAGCGGCCTTGGTGCTGCATGCGGTAGCCGTCAACGCGATCGCCAACACGGCGACGGCCGCGCGGCCTCGTGCTCTGAACATGTGTTCCTCCACTGTGCGGGGCCCGTGCCGGATGGCCCGGGGCAGGATCGATGGGGCTCAGGGGGTTGGTCAGGGGTTGATCAGGGACTGCTGGCCGGAACGTCGGGCGCAGCGGAGGCCGGGGCCGGGGCGGCGGGCGGAGGTGCGGGACGCCCGCGTCGGCCCACGGCCTCCGCGATGCGCCGGCCGATGGCGGCCAACCCACCCGCCTCGAAGATCAGGAAGCCGACGATGGCGATGCCGTAGACGTAGCGGGCGAAGCTGCCTGCGTCCACACCGCCGGACCCGGGTGCGGCCAGGAACGGCACGCTCGACCCGTACTGGCTCAGGACCTGCGGGAGCGCCACGACCAGCACCGCCCCGAGGGCCGCACCGCCGACGGTTCCCAGGCCCCCGATGATGATCATGGCCAGGAACTGGATCGACAGGTCGACACCGAACGTGTCGGGCACGATGCGCGAGAACGTCAGTCCGAACAGGACACCGGCCAGCCCGGCGTACATCGAGGACAGGACGAACGCGGAGGCCTTGTAGCGCCGGACGTCGACCCCCATGACCGCGGCGGCGATCTCGTTGTCGCGAACCATCTGCATGGCCCAGCCCGGACGCCCGCGAAGAAGGTTCTTGGCGAAGACGTAGGACAGCACGACCAGGACGAGGCCGAGGTACCACAGCCGCTCGAACCGGCCGAACGGCACGTTCAGGATGTAGAGCTGGGGCTCGGTCGCGTCGAACACGAAGCCGAACAGGTTGAAGGTCGGAACGCTGCGTCCGTTGAACCCGCCCGTGAAGCTCTCGGCGTTGAACAGCACGTGCTGGCCGACGAAGACCAGCGCGAGCGACGCGATGCCGAGGTAGATGCCGCGCAGGCGGCTCGAGACGGGGCTGAACAACAACCCGAGCGCGCCGGTCAGGAGGACGGCGAGGACGGCGGCGACCACGGTCGGCAGCGCGAGCCCCGACGCTCCGCTGCCCCCCGCGATCTTCGGGGCCGTACCGGCGAAGAAGGCGTAGCCGTACGCGCCGACCGCGAGGAAGAAGGCGTGCGCCAGGGACAGCTGACCGGTGTTGCCGGTGAGCAGGTTCAGCCCGATGGCGCCGATGATCGCCGACATGCAGAACAGGCCGGTCTGCAGCAGCGAGCTGGTCAGGTACAGGGGCAGCACCGCCACCACGAGCACCACGAGCACCCGCAGCAGGGTGGGCACCGTCGGCCGGCGACGGCGCGCGGGCGAGGACGCCCTGCTCCCTCCTGAGCCGGCGCGAGCGTCCGCCGCGACCTCGACGTCGCTAGACACGGGCGATGTCCTTGGTCCCGAAGAGCCCGGACGGGCGCCAGAGCAGCACTGCGATCATCACGATGTACGGCATGACGGAGCCGAACCCACCGCCGAGGAAGGGCAGCTTGTCCTCGTAGCCCGAGGTCATCGTCTCCGCGAGACCCACCACGATGCCGCCGACCAGAGCACCCGTGGTGGAGTCGAGCCCGCCGAGGATGGCGGCCGGGAAGGCCCGGAACGCGATCAACCCGGTGGTGTTGGTGAGTCCGGGGGTGGGGAACGACACGAGGAAGACCGCGGCCACGGCGGCGAGGACGCCGGCGATCACCCAGGACATCGTCGAGACCCGGCCGAGCCGGATGCCCATCAGGGCGGCTGCCTCGCTGTCCTCGGCGGCCGCCCGGGTGGCGACCCCCCAGCTGGTGTACTTCGACGCTGCGAAGAACGCGGCCAGCAGCACGATCGCGACGACGATGGCCGCGACACGGGACTGCGGAACGGTGAACCCCGCGATCTTGTAGAGGTTGCTTCCCCACGGCGCGTCCGTGCTGAGCACCTGGGACCCGATCCGCCGGGTGAGCTCGGTCAACAGGATGATGTCGACGCCGATGGTGAGGATGGCCAGCGAGTTGGCGTCACGTCCACGGAGCTTCCGGACGAGGACCACCTCGATGATCAGGGCCGCCACGGCCGCAGCACCGATGCCGAAGACCAGGGCCAGCGCGAAGCCGAACCGCTGGCTGTTCACGGCGACGACGTACCCGCCCAGCAGCAGGAGCGAGCCGTGGGCGAAGTTCACCACCTCGGTCGCCCGGTAGATCACGACGAAACCGAGCGCGATGAGGGCGTAGATGAAGCCGAGCGAGACTCCCTGGATCAACAGCTCGACGAACTTGGTCATGAAGTGGCCTCCGTGGTGTCGCGGTGGTCTAGCGTGTCCGGGTTGTCCGCGTTGTCGTCACTGGTGCCGAGGTAGGCCCGGATCACCTCCGGGTCGTTCTGCACCTCCGCAGGGGATCCGTCGGCGATGAGCCGGCCGAAGTCCAGCACCGTGACACGGTCGGAGATCGTCATGACGAGACCCATGTCGTGCTCCACCAGCAGCACCGAGATGCCCAGGGTGTCCCGCACGCTGGCGATGGCCGTGGCCATCTGGGCCGACTCGTCAGCGTTCATCCCGGCCACCGGCTCGTCCAGCAGCAGGATGTTCGGCTCCATCGCCAGCGCCCGACCCATCTCCACCCGCTTCTGGTCGCCGTAGGACAGCAGCCCGGCGGGTTGGCGCAGCACCTCGTGCAGCCCCAGGAAGTCCGCGATCTCCTCGATCCGCGTGGCGTGGCGGGCCCGCTCCTTCGTCGCGGTGCGGAAAGCGGTGCCGGTGGACAGGAAGCCCGCCCTGGTGAGGTGGTGACGGCCCAGCATGAGGTTCTCGTGCACCGTCTGCGTCTTGGATAGCGCGATGTTCTGGAACGCACGTCCCACACCGAGGTTCGCGATCCGGTGCGGCCGCAACCCCGTGATGGTGCGCTCCCCGAGAGCGACGCTGCCCTCGGTGGCTGAGTAGACCCCGGAGATGACGTTGAAGCAGGTCGACTTCCCGGCCCCGTTCGGGCCGATCACGGCGTGGACGGAGCCGGGCTCGACGGTGAAGGAGACGTTGTTCAGCGCCGTCACCCCGGCGAACCGCACGGTGAGGCCCTGCACGCGCAGCGCCGGGACGGCCCGCTCGGTCGCGGCGGCAGTGTCGTTCACGAGACCCACCGGCTCAGCCCACGCGGCGCGGAGCCGGGTACGGGAGACCCCGGTCGGCCATCCATCCCGGTGGCATCGGGCGAGGACTCCCCGAGGTAGAGGTGCCGAACAGCGTCGGTCCCCGCCAGCTCGTCGGCCGAACCCGACAGCGAGACCCGGCCGAGGTCGAGCACGTAGGCCAGGTCGGCCACGTCGAGAGCCATCGTGGCGTTCTGCTCCACCAGGAGCACCGAGACGCCACGGGAGTTGATGTCGCTGATCACCCGGCCGATCTGACCGATGATGCGGGGCGCAAGACCGAGGGACGGCTCGTCCATCAGCAGGACCTCGGGCTCGGCCATCAGCGCACGCCCGATGGCGAGCATCTGCTGCTCGCCCCCGGACAGCAGCCCGGCCCGCCCCGACCGCCGGTCGGCGAGCACCGGGAACATCTCGAACACCTCGTCCTGCAGGCGCCCCCGGGACGAGCGCGAGGCGTTGCCCACCGATCCTGCGCGCAGGTTCTCCTCGACGGTCATCCGGCCGAAGATGCGGCGGCCCTCGGGGACCTGCACGACACCGGACGTCACGATGGCGGCGGCGTCCCGCTTGAGCAGCGACCCGCCGTCGAGCTCCACGGTGCCGCTCGTCACCGCCCCGCGGTGCATCCGGAGGGTGCCCGAGATGGTCCTCAACAACGTCGACTTCCCCGCGCCGTTGCTGCCGAGCAGAGCGGCCACCTTGCCCTTGGGCAGGCTGAGGGTGACGCCCTGCAGCGCTCGCACCGCACCCCCGTAGGTGACGTGCAGGTCCTTGACCTCGAGCATGGAACTCCCTGGCGTCGCGTCGACAACGTTGTCGTCGCAATTTCTAGTGCATGAGGACGCGTTTGGGTGGTTCTCGTGGTCTTCGAGACCCAACTGTGGCCTAACGACACCGCACAGCGTCACCTGCGCGCAGACACGGCCGACCCTCGCCACTGACCGGCTGCGACGTGTCCTTTCCGGATGTGTCTCGGAGCGCTGTGCTGCGCAGCACCCGAGCGGCTGGTCCTCGCCGCGACCCGGGAGCGGGAGGGTGCGCACCACGAGGACGGCAACCGGTACGCGAGCCTCGCGACCTTCTACGACGAGTACGCGAAGGACCCGTCCGACCGCGCCCTGCCCACCACCGAGGGCCCCACCGAGGACCCGACCGCGCCGTTGCGGGCCTGGAACGGCGACCCACCCCTGCTGAGCGCTCAGCCGAGCTCTCCGCGCAGCAGCGAGAAGAGCACCAGGTCACGCCAGGTGCCGCCGCGCAGCTGGGCCCCGCGCAGCACGCCCTCGCGCCGGAACCCCACCTTCGCCAGGGCGCGCTGCTCGACCGCGTTGTCCACGTCCGTGCTGGCCTCCACGCGGTGCACGTCGGTGGTCGCGAACAGGTGTTCCACGAGCAGCCGCTGCGCCGTGGTGCCTAGACCGCGGCCCCGGTGCTCCTCGAGCAGCGTGATCCCGATGTTCAGGGCCACGCACGGGAACGACGGTCCGTGCGGCACCGGGTGCCAGCTCACCCGGCCGACGAGCACCCCGTCCTCGCGAACCGAGAGCCCCTGAGCACCTGCGGCCCCGGGCAGCGGCCGGGGGTCGGGGTCCACGTCGAACGGGTCCGGGGTGGCGCTGAGCTGGACGTCGTCCCCGGGCTGCGCGAGGCCCAGCACCAGGTGTGCAGGATTCCTCGCCTCCTGGGTCCAGGAATCACGCACAGGGGCCTCGTTCCTCAGAGGCCCAGGGACCGGGCGACGAGCATGAGCTGCACCTCGGTGGTGCCCTCGCCGATCTCCAGGATCTTGGAGTCCCGGTAGTGCCGGGCCACGACGTACTCGTTCATGAACCCGTACCCGCCGTGCACCTGGCAGGCGTCGCGGGCGTTGTCCATGGCCGCCTCACCGGCGACGATCTTGGCGATGGAGGCCTCGGTCTTGAAGGGCAGGCCCGCGATCATCCGCGCCGCGGCGTCGTAGTACGCGGTGCGGGCGGTGTGCGCCCGGGCCTGCATCCGCGCGATGGTGAACGCGATCGACTGGTTGGTCCCGATGGGCCGGCCGAACGCCTCGCGCTCCTTGGCGTACTTGACGCTCTCGTCCACGCAACCCTGGGCCACCCCGGTGCCGACCGCGGCGATGGCGATGCGGCCCTCGTCGAGGATGCGCAGGAACCCGGCGTAGCCGCGGCCGCGCTCGCCGAGCAGGTTCTCCTCCGGAACGCGGACGTCGTCCAGGGTCAGCGGGTGGGTGTCGGAGGCGTTCCAGCCGACCTTGTCGTAGGCCTTCTCCGCGGTGAACCCGGACGTGGGTACCGGCACGAGGAAGCTGCTGATCTCCGGGCGGTCCCCGGCGGTGCGGCCGGTGACGGCGGTGACGGTGACCAGGCGGGTGATGTCGGTACCGGAGTTGGTGATGAACTGCTTGCGCCCGTTGATGACCCACTCACCGCTGTCCAGCACGGCGGTGGTGCGGGTGCCCCCGGCGTCGCTGCCGGCCTGCGGCTCGGTGAGCCCGAACGCGCCGAGGGACTGCCCGGTGACCAGCTGCGGCAGCCACTCGTCCTTCTGCGCCTGGGTGCCGAACCGGTGGACGGGCATCGCGCCGAGGCTGACCCCGGCCTCCAGCGTCATGGCCACGGACTGGTCGACCTTGGCCAGCTCCTCCAGGGCCAGGCACAGCGTGAAGTAGTCGCCCCCCATGCCGCCGACCTCCTCGGGGAACGGCAGCCCGAACAGCCCCATCTCCCCCATCTGCTTCACCACCTCGTAGGGGAACGTGTGGTCGTGGTCGTGCTGGTAGGAGACCGGGGCGACGACCTCCCGGGTGAACTCGCGGACCGTCGCGACGAGCTGGGTCTGCTCGTCGGTGAGCTGGGTGTCGAGCATCAGGACTCCTGCGGGGTGGGGACGGCGGGGGACAGGGCTGGTGGCGCGAGGGCGTTGACGACGCGCGACGGGCTGGGGCGGCCGAGCTGGGTGGCCATCCACGCGCTGGTGGCGACCATGGCGTCGAGGTCGACGCCGGTGGAGATGCCGAGGTGGTGCAGCTGCCACAGCAGGTCCTCGGTGGCGAGGTTGCCGGTGGCCGACTCCGCGTAGGGACAGCCCCCGAGACCGCCGGCGGCGGAGTCGACGCAGCTCACGCCGTGCTGCAGCGCGACGAGGGTGTTGGCCAGGGCCTGCCCGTAGGTGTCGTGGAAGTGCACCGCGACGGCGTCGACCGGGACCACCAGCGCGTCGAGCACGGCGACGACGGAACCCGGGGTGGCCACGCCGATGGTGTCGCCGAGGCTGATCTCGCTCGCCCCCGCGTCGTGCAGGGCGGTGGCGACGCGCGCGACGACGGCCGGGTCGACCGCCCCCTCCCACGGGTCGCCGAAGCACATGGAGACGTAGCCGCGCACGGCCAGGCCCTCCGCGCGGGCGGCGGTGGCGACCTCGGTGAGCGCGGCCAGGCTCTCGTCGAGGCTGCGGTTGAGGTTGCGGCGGGCGAACGTCTCGGTGGCGCTGGCGAACACGGCCACCTCGCGCACCCCGGCGGCCAGGGCCCGGTCGAGCCCGCGCCGGTTGGGCACCAGCACGGGCATCCGCACGCCGTCGGGCGCCGGCCCCAGCGCGTCCAGCAGCTCGGCGGCGTCGGCGAGCTGGGGCACCCACTCCGGGCGCACGAAGCTCGTGGTCTCCACCGCGGTGTGCCCGGCGGCGACGAGGCGCTGCACGAGCTCGACCTTGACCGCGGTGGGCACCAGGGTCTTCTCGTTCTGCAGCCCGTCGCGGGCACCCACCTCGTACACGCGGACGCGGTCGGGCAGCCCGGTCGTCGGGGTGATCCCGTACTCAGGCACTCGGCTCGCCCCCCGTCGCAGCCTCGACGGTCGCGAGCAGCGCGTCGACCTTGACCTGCTGCCCGGCGCGGACGTCCAGGCTGGACACCACCCCGGCGTGCGGGGCCTTGATGCCGTGCTCCATCTTCATGGCCTCGACCACGAGCAGCGGCTGGCCCGCGGCCACGGTGTCGCCCAGGGCCACGTGCACGGCGATCACGGTGCCGGGCATGGGGCTGCGCAGCTCCGCACCGCCGGCGGCCGCGGACCGGGAGCGGTCGGCGGAGAGCTCGGTGACGGCCCACCCCGCCCCGTCGCGGCCGAGCCAGGTGGTGTCACCGTCCACGACGACCAGCCAGCGCTGGGTGCGCCCGTCCAGGGTCAGCAGCAGCTCACCCGGACCGGCCCCGGTGATCGAGCCGGCGCGCCACTCCCTCCCACCGACCCGCACCTGACCGCCACGGATCTCGACGTCCCCGAGGTTGGTCGACCACCGCAGCGGCGCGTGCTCGCCGGCGCGCCACCCGCTCGGCGCGGACCACACGTCGTCCGCGCCACGGTGCACCTGGTGCATCCGTGCGTGCAGGGCGGCGGCGGCGAGCACGTCGTCGGTCGGCTCCGCGGCGGTGAGCGAGGCCAGCTCGCGCTCGATGAGCCCGGTGTCCAGCCGCCCGGCGCGCACGTCGTCGTTGCTGATTAGGCGGCGCAGGAACGCGACGTTGGTGCCCACCCCGAGCACGGCGGTGCCCGCGAGGGCCCGGTCCAGCCGCGCGAGCGCGGTGGCCCGGTCCGGACCGTGGGCGATGACCTTGGCCAGCATGGGGTCGTAGGCGGAGCCGGTGTCCGTGCCCTCGACCAGCCCGGAGTCCACCCGCACGCCCGCACCGGAGGGCTCGCGGACCAGCAGCGCGGTGCCGCCGGTGGGTAGGAAGTCCCGCGCCGGGTCCTCCGCGTACACCCTGGCCTCGACGGCGTGCCCGGTCAGGACCACGTCGGACTGGGTGAACGTGAGCTCGCCGCCCGCGGCCACCCGCACCTGCTCGGCCACCAGGTCCACCCCGGTGACGAGCTCGGTCACCGGGTGCTCCACCTGCAGCCGGGTGTTCATCTCCATGAAGAAGAACTCCTCCGGGGCGGCCGCGGCCACGATGAACTCCACCGTGCCGGCGCCGGAGTACCCGCAGGCCCGGGCGGTCTCGCACGCCGCGGCCCCGATCCGGGCGCGGGTGGCCTCGTCCAGCAGCGGCGACGGCGCCTCCTCGACGACCTTCTGGTGCCGGCGCTGCAGGGAGCACTCGCGCTCCCCGAGGTGCACCACGTGGCCGTGGCCGTCCGCGAGCACCTGGACCTCGATGTGCCGCGGGGTGAGCACGTAGCGCTCGAGGAACAGGGTGTCGTCGCCGAAGCTGGACGCAGCCTCGCGCCGGGCGGAGACCAGGGCCGCGGGCAGCTCGGCCGGGTCGCGCACCAGGTGCATGCCCTTCCCGCCGCCCCCGGCCGAGGGCTTCACCAGCACGGGGTAGCCCACCTCGGCCGCGGCGGCCACGAGGTCGTCGTCGGTCATGTCCGGCACCGACCGCCCGGGCACCACGGGGACCCCGGCCGCGCTGACGGTCGCCTTGGCGCTGATCTTGTCGCCCATGAGCTCGATGGCCGCCGACGACGGTCCGATGAACACCACCCCGGCGTCCTCGCAGGCGCGGGCGAAGGCGGCGTTCTCGGCCAGGAACCCGTACCCCGGGTGCACGGCCTGCGCCCCGGTGGCCGCCACCGCGGCGAGCACGTCGGAGATGCTGAGGTAGCTGCCGATGCGGACGGCGGTGTCGGCCTCGCGGACGTGCCGGGCTCCCGCGTCGGCGTCGGTGAAGATCGCGACGGAGGTGATGCCGAGCTCGCGCAGGGTGCGCTGGACGCGGCAGGCGATCTCGCCGCGGTTGGCCACCAGGACAGTGGTGAACAGGGACATCCCGCTCACATCCGGAAGACGCCGTAGCCCACGGGCTCCAGCGGTGCGTTGGCGGCGGCGCCGAGGGCGAGGCCGAGGACGGTGCGGGTGTCGGCGGGGTCGATGACGCCGTCGTCCCAGATCCGCGCGGTGGAGTAGTAGGGGTTGCCCTGGTCCTCGTACTGCGCCCGGATCGCGTCGGAGTCCACGTCACCCACGCTGCCGAGCACCTGCGCGGCCTGCTCCCCGCCCATCACGGAGATGCGCGCGTTGGGCCACATCCACAGGAAGCGGGGCGAGTAGGCGCGGCCGCACATGGAGTAGTTGCCGGCGCCGAAGCTGCCGCCAATGACCACGGTGAGCTTGGGGACGCGGGCGCAGGCCACGGCGGTGACCATCTTGGCGCCGTGCTTGGCGATGCCGCCGGCCTCGTACTCGCGGCCGACCATGAACCCGGTGATGTTCTGCAGGAACAGCAGCGGGATCTTGCGCTGGTCGCACAGCTCGATGAAGTGCGCACCCTTCATGGCCGACTCGGCGAACAGGACGCCGTTGTTGGCGACGATGCCCACGGGGTGGCCGTGCAGGTGCGCGAACCCGGTGACCAGGGTGGCGCCGTACTCGGCCTTGAACTCGTGGAAGCGGCTGCCGTCCACGAGGCGCCCGATGACCTCGCGCACGTCGTAGGGGGTGCGGACGTCGGCGGGGACCACCGCAGCGAGCTCGGCCGGGTCGTGCAGCGGGGGCTCGACCGCGGCGAGGTCCCAGGGCACGGGGGTGCGCGGGGCGAGCGTGGCCACGATCGACCGGACGATCTGCAGGGCGTGGGTGTCGTCGTCGGCCAGGTGGTCGGTGACCCCGGAGGTCTTGGAGTGCAGCAGCCCGCCCCCCAGGTCCTCGGCTGAGACGACCTCGCCGGTCGCGGCCTTCACCAGCGGCGGACCGCCCAGGAAGATCGTCCCCTGGTCGCGGACGATGACGGCCTCGTCGCTCATCGCCGGCACGTACGCGCCCCCAGCGGTGCAGCTGCCCATCACGCTGGCGACCTGGGGTATGCCGCGGCTGCTCATGGTGGCCTGGTTGAAGAAGATGCGACCGAAGTGCTCGCGGTCGGGGAACACCTCGTCCTGCCGCGGCAGGAACGCGCCACCGGAGTCCACCAGGTACAGGCACGGCAGGTGGTTGTGCAGCGCCACCTCCTGCGCGCGCAGGTGCTTCTTCACCGTCATCGGGTAGTAGGTGCCGCCCTTGACGGTGGCGTCGTTGGCCACGATCACGCACTCGCGCCCCGCGACCCGGCCGACCCCGGTGATGACCCCGGCGCCCGGGGCGTCGTCGCCGTACATGCCGTTCGCGGCCAGCGGGCTGAGCTCCAGGAAGGGGCTGCCGCGGTCGAGCAGGGTGTCCACCCGGTCACGGGGGAGCAGCTTGCCGCGGTCGAGGTGGCGCTGCCGGCTGCGCTCCGGGCCGCCGAGCGCGGCCGCGGCGAGCCGGGCGCGCAGGTCGGCCACGAGCGCGCCCATGGCGGCGGCGTTGGCCTGGCCCTCGGGCGAGGCAGGGTCCACGCGGGTGGGCAGCACCGGCGCGAGCGCGTCCGTCGTCTGGGTCACGACGCTGACGTTAGCAGACGTTAACCTCGCGATGTTAGCGATCGATAACAGCAGCGGGGTCGAGGGTGTCGATGCCCGCCTCGCCCGAGGTCAGCAGCAGGTGCGCGACGGCCGTGTCCCGACCCGTCCACCGGGCAACGACCGACGACCGACGACCGACGACCGACGCCGCGCCGTGCTCGAGGTCGTCGGGGTGCGCAGCCACGCCAGCACGATGGTGATGTCGTCGGACAGCGGGGGCAGCGTGTCGTCCACGGCGACGACGACGCCAGCACCACCCCCGTGGCACCATCGGCCGGTGCTCCTCGTCACCGGCGCCACCGGGTTCGTCGGCGCGGCCGTCGTCGCCCACCTGCACGCGCGCGGCCACCAGGTGCGCGCGCTCGTCCGCGACCCCGCCCGGGCCACCGTCCTGCCCGACGGCGTCGAGGTCGCCGTGGCCGACCTGACCGACGTCGACGCGCTCACCCGCGCGGTGGACGGCTGCGAGGGCGTCTTCCACCTGGCCGCGGCGGTCGGGTTGTCCGGCGCCGCGGTCCGCCAGATCAACGTCGGGGGCACCGCCAGGGTCGTCGACGCCTGCCGTCGCGCCGGGGTCCGGCGGCTCGTCCACACCTCCAGCAGCGCTGCGATCTGCGTGGCCGACCCACACGGTCCGGGTGCGGTGGTCGACGAGGGCGCGGCCGGCGGGACGGCGCTGACCGACGCGTACTCGACGACGAAGGCCGAGGCCGAGGCGGTGGTCCTGGCCGCCGTGCACGACGGGCTCGACGCCGTCGTCGCGACCGTCGTCAGCGTCTACGGCCCCTCCCCGCGCGGCCCGCAGGGTTACAACACGCTCCTCGCGGCGGCGGCGCGGGGGGAGGTGGGCGACATCGTCGACACGAGAGTGGGCTGGGTGCTGGCCGAGGACGTCGCGGCCGGGCAGCTCGACGCCTACGAGCAGGGCGAGGCGGGGCACCGCTACGTGCTGAGCGGGGAGGTCGCGTCCTTCCCCCGGCTGCTGAACACCTACTGCGGGCTGGTGGGCAGTCCGCACCGGGTGCACCCGGTGCCACAGGGCTCCGCGCTGACCGACCCGCCACCGTTCGCCGAGCGCTCGGAGGTCTACGGACACCTCGGCGGCTACCGCGTAGTCGACGACGCCGCGCGCGCCCTGGGCTCCACGCCGCGCGGGCTCGACGAGGGCCTGGAGCTGACCGCCCGCTGGATGCGCACGCCCGGTTGACCGATCGCACCCGACACGGCCGACCGGGGAGGACATCGATTGCGTGCAGTTAGCGACTGCTAACCTGGCGGGTGTGACGACCCCCCGGCGCGAGCAGCTGCTCGGGGTGGCCGCCGGGCTGATGGCCGAGCGCGGCTACCACGGGGTCAGCATCAACGACCTCGGCGCGGCCGCCGGCGTCAGCGGGCCGGCGCTGTACCGGCACTTCGCCAGCAAGCAGGCCGTGCTCGGTGAGATGCTCGTCGGCATCAGCCAGCGGCTGCTCGACGGCGGCCGGGCGCGGCAGGGGGGTGGGATCGACGCGCTGCTCGGCTTCCACGTGGACTTCGCGCTCACCGAGCCCGAGCTCATCCGGGTCCAGGACCGCGACCTCGCCTCGACCACCGCCGAGGACCGCGCGAGGGTCCGCCGGCTGCAGCGCGCCTACATCGAGGTGTGGGTCGTCCACCTCCGGGTGGTGCGGCCGGACCTCGACGAGGTGGTGGCCCGGGCGCGGGTGCAGGCGGTGTTCGGGCTGCTGAACTCCACGACGCACGCCGGGCGCGGGCTCGACCGGGCGCAGATGGGCACGCTCCTGCAGCAGCTCGGCTCGGCCGCCCTGCTCGCGCCCTGACCGTTGCGCCCCGTTCGGCGCACCCGCCCCCCCGCTCGGCCGGAGCGAGGTCGCGCTCTGGTCGTGTTCGGGTGACTGATCTCGACGTGCGTCGTGCTGGTGGAGCTGAACGCTTCCATGGCGCTCGATCGGCCTGTCGGCACGGTTGAGCAGAAACCCCTAGGCGGATCGCCCCGCCGACACCGTCGAACCGGGCATGGACCACGCCGCACTGCACCGCACCCTCGAGCGCCACGCCGGACTCGTCACGCTCGACGAGGCCCGCGCCGCAGGGCTCACCGCCACCATGGTCAGCGACCGCGTGTGGACCCGACGCTGGCGACAGGTGGGCCCGCGGACCTACTTCGTGGCCGGGCACCGCTGGACCGACGAGGCCCGCACCCGCGCGGCCGTGACCGGCACCGCGCTCACCGTGCTGGAGGCGGCCGTCGCGCTCGAGCACGGATCGAGGTTCCTCGACCGGGTGCTGCCGCACGGGGTGCCCGTCGACGCGCTGGGCCAGGCGCACGCGCGGGCGCTGCTGCGGCTGCTCCGGGGCGCCGGCCTCACCGGGCTGCGGCGCGGGTACCAGGTGCTCGGCCACGAGATCGACGCGGCGTTCCCGGCTGCGCGGGTGGCCATCGAGGTCGACGGCGGGGACCGGCACCACGGTGCTGGGCGGTTCGCCGCGGACCGGGTTCGGCAGGACGCCCTGGTCTCGGCGGGGTGGACGGTGCTCCGCGTCACTTGGCACCAGCTGCAGGACGAGCCCGAGCGCGTGCTGACCGAGATCAGCGGCGCGGTGCGTCGGGGGCTCGTGGCACGACCGGTGGTGGCGCGGCCCTGAGCTCGAGCCGGGTCCGGTCGCCACGGATGCGGCGTGCACGCCGAACGGGCCGGCCCACCGCGAGGGTGGACCGGCCCGTCGGGTCGATCAGGTGGAGCTGGTCGAGCAGGGGGCCGGACTCAGAAGTCCATGCCGCCCATGCCGCCCATGTCGCCGCCCCCACCGGCGCTGGCGCCGGCCTTCTCGGGCTTGTCGGCCACGACGGCCTCGGTGGTGAGGAACAGGGCCGCGATGGACGCCGCGTTCTGCAGCGCCGAGCGGGTGACCTTCACCGGGTCGTTGATGCCCGCAGCGAGCATGTCGACGTACTCGCCGGTCGCGGCGTTGAGGCCCTGGCCGGTGGGGAGGTTGCGCACCTTCTCCGCGACCACACCACCCTCGAGGCCCGCGTTGATGGCGATCTGCTTGAGCGGGGCCTCGAGCGCGACGCGCACGATGTTGGCGCCCGTGGCCTCGTCACCCTCGAGGTGCAGGGTCTCGAACACGGAGCTGGCCTGGATGAGCGCCACGCCACCACCGGCGACGATGCCCTCCTCGACGGCCGCCTTCGCGTTGCGCACGGCGTCCTCGATGCGGTGCTTGCGCTCCTTGAGCTCCACCTCGGTGGCCGCCCCGGCCTTGATCACCGCGACACCGCCGGCCAGCTTGGCCAGGCGCTCCTGCAGCTTCTCGCGGTCGTAGTCGGAGTCGCTGTTCTCGATCTCCGCGCGGATCTGGTTGACCCGGCCGGCGATGGCATCGGTGTCGCCGGCGCCCTCGACGATCGTGGTCTCGTCCTTGGTGACGACGACCTTGCGGGCGGAGCCCAGCAGGGAGATGTCGGCGGTCTCGAGCTTGAGGCCGACCTCCTCGCTGATGACCTCGCCACCGGTGAGGATGGCCATGTCGGCCAGCATCGCCTTGCGACGGTCACCGAAGCCCGGGGCCTTGACGGCGACGGACTTGAAGGTGCCGCGGATCTTGTTCACGACCAGGGTCGCGAGAGCCTCGCCCTCGACGTCCTCGGCGATGATCGCCAGGGGCTTGCCGGACTGCATGACCTTCTCCAGCAGCGGCAGCAGGTCCTTGACGGTGGAGATCTTGGAGCTCACGAGCAGGATGTACGGGTCGTCCAGGGACGACTCCATGCGCTCGGTGTCGGTGGCGAAGTAGGGCGAGATGTAGCCCTTGTCGAAGCGCATGCCCTCGGTGAGCTCGAGCTCGAGGCCGAAGGTGTTGCTCTCCTCGACGGTGATGACACCTTCCTTGCCGACCTTGTCCATCGCCTCGGCGATGAGCTCGCCGATGGAGGGGTCGCCGGCCGAGATGCCCGCGGTGGCCGCGATCTGCTCCTTGGTCTCGACCTCCCTGGCGGTCTCCATGAGCTTGGCGGTGACGGCCTCGACGGCCTTCTCGATGCCCTTCTTCAGCGCCATCGGGTTCGCGCCGGCCGCGACGTTGCGCAGCCCCTCGCGCACCAGGGCCTGGGCGAGCACGGTGGCGGTGGTGGTGCCGTCGCCCGCGACGTCGTCGGTCTTCTTGGCGACCTCCTTGACGAGCTCGGCCCCGATCTTCTCCCAGGGGTCCTCGAGCTCGATCTCCTTGGCGATGGAGACACCGTCGTTCGTGATCGTGGGGGCGCCCCACTTCTTCTCCAGGACGACGTTGCGACCCTTGGGTCCCAGCGTCACCTTCACGGCGTCGGCGAGGGTGTTCATGCCCCGCTCGAGGCCACGGCGGGCCTCTTCGTCGAACGCGATCATCTTGGCCATTGCGAAGTGATCCTCCGGATTGGGGGTGACACGTGTGCTGGCCAGGTCCGGTGCCCGCGACGGACGGCCGAGGGGTCACGCACCCCGGCCTCACCGTTCCGACCTGGCACTCACAGGTGGTGAGTGCCAGCTTCATGTCTAGCACTCGCCCCTGTCGAGTGCAACGCGCTCCCCCGTGCGGCGGCAGGGCTCAGAGCAGGAGGAGGAGCAGCGCCACCAGGAGGAGGACGGCCGCTGCGACGACGGCGGGGACCACCCAACGACGACCGGCGACCGGCTCGGCGGTGAACGCCGTGGAGGTGCGCGTGGGCATCGGGTCCCGCAGCCGCATCGACGCGACGTCGGACGGCCCGGCCGGCGGCGGTCCCAGGGGGCGGGGCTGCGGGGGCGCACCCCGGGGGTGCGGACCCGACGACTGCGAGCCCCAGGACGGCTGGCCCGACGGCTGCGGACCCCAGGACGGCTGGCCGGACGCATGGGGGCCCGACGCATGGGGTCCCGGTGGCTGGGGGGCGGGCTGGGGCGCCTGGCGCGCCGGCTCGGGACGCATGAGCTGGACGGGCGGGGCCTGCGGCACCGCTACCGGCCGCGAGGGGCCCGAGGGCTCCGGCGCCACCCACGGCCCGCCCGCCTGCTGGCCCGTCCTCGTCGCGCGGCGCACGGGCGGCTCCTCCGGGCGGGTGGTGCCCGACAGCGCCTGGTGGGCCAGCGTCATGAGCTCCCGGCAGCTGCCCGGGCGCGCGTCGGGCTCGGTGTCCATGCCGCGCCGCACCACGGTGTCGACCCGCGCGGGCAGCACCACCTCGGCGGAGACGGACGGGGCCATGCCCGCGAGGTGACCGTTGATCACCTCGTCCACGGTGCCGGTGAACGGGGCGTGCCCGGTGAGGCAGGCGAAGAGCATGCAGGCCAGGGAGTAGACGTCTGTGCGCGCGTCCACCGAGTCCCCGCGCAGGTGCTCGGGGGCGGCGTAGGTGGGCGAGCCGAGGAAGTCCCCGCCGCGGGTGCGGTGGCCCGCCGTGCCGCGACGGGTCAGGCCGAAGTCCGCGAGGTAGGCGTGCTCCGCGCCGGAGCCCTCCCGGTGGGTGACCAGCACGTTGGCCGGCTTCACGTCGAGGTGCACCAGCTTGCGGCCGTGCAGCACGTCCAGCGCCTCGGCCACCTGGCCCAGCAGCAGCAGCGCACGGCGCGGGGCGAGCGGGCCGTCGGAGAGCAGGCTGGAGAGGTCCGCGCCCTCCACGTAGCGCATGGCCAGGAACAGCATCCCGTCCAGGTCGCCGAAGTCGTAGAGCGGAACGACGTGCGGGTGGTCGATGGCCGAGGTGTTGCGCGCCTCGTCGACGAAGCGCTCGCGGAACTCGGCGTCCCCGGCCAGCGCGTCGGACATGATCTTCAGGGCGACGGAGCGGCCCAGCCGCACGTCGGTGGCGCGGTACATGGTGCTCATCCCGCCGCGGCCGATGACCCCGTCCACGCGGTAGTGGCCGAGGCGTCGCCCGACAAGGTCACCCAACTGCTCCGCCACCCCTGCGACCCTAGCGGCCGGGCGCCGCCGCGGACGCGGTTCGCCGGAGCCGCCCTGGGCAGGGGTGCACCCGGCGGGGCAGGATCGCTGCTCGTGCGCACCGTTGCCGAACACCAGTCCGTCGTCGCCGAGCTCCTCGTCCGCACGGAGGTGGTGGAGCTGGGCCTGGCCGAGGCCGCCGGGCTCGTGCTGGCGCAGGACCTGGTCGCCGCCCGCGCCCTGCCCGCCTTCGACAACTCGGCCATGGACGGGTACGCGGTCCGCGCGGCCGACGTCGCCGGGGCCTCGGTCGAGCACCCCGTGGCGCTGCCCGTGGCGGAGGACGTGCCGGCCGGACGGGTCGACGGCCCCCCGCTCGCACCCGGCACCGCCCACCGCATCATGACCGGCGCCCCGGTGCCCGAGGGCGCGGACGCGGTGGTGCAGGTGGAGGCCACCGACGGGGGCACGGTCACCGTGCTCGTGCACGAGGAGCGGGTGGCCGGCACCCACGTCCGCACCGCGGGGGAGGACGTGGCCGTCGGCGAGACCGTGCTGACCGCGGGCACCGAGCTCGGCGCCGCGCAGCTGGGCCTGGTGGCCGCGCTCGGCGAGCCCACCGTGCGGGTGCACCGGAGGTTGCGGGCCCTGGTGCTCTCCACCGGCAGCGAGCTGGTGGCGGCGGGGCAGCCGCTGGTCCACGGCCAGATCCACGAGTCCAACGGCGTCATGCTCTGCACCGCGCTGCGGGCGGCCGGGGCGGAGGCCGAGCAGCTGCACTTCGTCGCCGACGACGTCGAGGCCTTCCACGCCGCGCTCGCCCCCCGCCTGGAGCACGTGGACCTGGTGCTCACCTCCGGCGGGGTCAGCGCCGGGGCCTACGAGGTGGTGAAGGACGCGCTCACCGGCCAGGGCGTGGAGTTCGCCAAGGTCGCGATGCAGCCGGGCATGCCGCAGGGCGCCGGACGGCTGCGTGGCGTGCCCGTGGTGACCCTGCCGGGCAACCCGGTGAGCTCGCTGGTCAGCTTCGAGGTGTTCCTGCGTCCGGCCGTCCGCGGCGCCATGGGCCACGGGCGGACGCACCGCCGGGTGGTGCGGGCCCGGCTCACCGAGGCGCTGGACTCCCCGCAGGGCCGCCGGCAGTACCGCCGCGGCGTGCTGGACGAGGCCGCAGGCACGGTGCGACCGATCGGTCCGCCCGCCTCGCACTTCCTGCGCTGGCTCGCGGCCTCGGACTGCCTGCTCGACCTCCACGAGGAGACGACGCACCTGGACGCGGGCTCCGAGATCGACGTCTGGGTCCTCGACACCTGAGCCCTGACCTGCGACGACACCTTCGTTCGGTGCTCAGCAGGTCAACTCTCCAAGATCACAACGTGACGTTCGAGGGCACCACGCCCTCATTCCCCCGACCAGGGGGGCACCACGGCGGAAGGAAACACCATGCTCGGACTCGGGATCATCGGTTGGATCATCATCGGCGGGCTCGCCGGCTGGATCGGCAGCAAGATCATGAAGACGGACGCCCAGATGGGCATCATCCTCAACATCGTCGTCGGCATCATCGGCGGCCTGCTGGGCGGCTTCATCCTCAACGCGGTGGGCGTGGACGTGCAGGGTGGCGGGATCATCTTCAGCTTCCTCGTCGCGCTCCTCGGCGCCGTCATCCTGCTGTTCCTGGTCAAGGCCGTCACCGGCCGCAAGGCCTCGCGCTGAGCTCGACCTGAACAGTCTCGACGGGCGGGTCACGTAGGTTGTGACCCGCCCGTCGACCGTCCGACGTGCCCGCCAGCAGAGGAGCCGAGCAGACCGTGGCCCGCCGTCCGAAGCAGCCCGACCCACCCACCGGCGCTGCGCACCTGGTCGGCCTGGTCCGCAGCGTGGTGCCTCCGCTGAACCCCGCGGGCCGCCCCTTCGTGCTGGTGCCGGCCGTCCTCGCCGTGCTGGGACGGCGCTCCCCCGCGCTGCGTCGCACCGCCACCGTGGCGGCCCTCGCCTGCGCCGCCTTCTTCCGCGAGCCCGCCCGGGTCGCCCCGCAGCGCCCCGGCCTGGTGGTCGCCCCCGCCGACGGCGTCGTCGCCCTGCAGGACACGGCTGTGCCGCCCGCCGAGCTGGGCCTCGGCAGCGCACCGGTGCCCCGGGTCAGCGTTTTCCTCTCCGTGCTGGACGTGCACGTGCAGCGCAGCCCCGTCGGCGGCACCGTCTCGCGCGTGGTGCACACGCCAGGGACGTTCCTCAGCGCCGACCTGCCGGCCGCGAGCACCGACAACGAGCGCACCTGCGTGCTGCTGCGCACCGACGACGGCCAGGAGGTCGGCGTCGTCCAGATCGCCGGGCTCATCGCCCGTCGCATCGTCTGCCACCTCGCCGAGGGCGACCGCACCGAGCGCGGAGCCACCTACGGGCTCATCCGCTTCGGCTCGCGGGTGGACACGTACCTGCCGGTGGGCAGCCGGGTGCTGGTGGACGTGGGGCAGCGGATGGTCGGTGCCGAGACCGTCCTGGCCGAGCTGCCGTGAGCGAGACCGGGTCCGAGCGGGGACGGGGGATCAGCCTGCTTCCCAGCGCGGTGACCGTGCTCGCGCTGTGCCTCGGGCTCTCGTCGGTGAAGTTCGCCCTGGACGGCCAGCTCGGCACCAGCTACGCGCTGGTCGCGGCGGCGGCCGTGCTCGACGCGCTGGACGGACGGATCGCCCGGCTGCTCGACGTGTCCAGCCGCATCGGCGCGGAGCTCGACTCCCTCGCCGACGCCATCTCCTTCGGGGTCTCCCCGGCGCTCGTGCTCTACCTGACCGTGCTCGACGGCAGCCGCGCCGGCTGGGTGGTCACCCTGGTGTTCGTGGTGTGCACGGTGCTCCGGCTGGCTCGCTACAACACCCTCATCGAGGACGACTCCAAGCCGCCCTACGCCAGCGAGTTCTTCACCGGCGTCCCGAGCCCGTCGGGTGCGATGCTCGCGCTGGTCCCCATCCCGCTGCAGATGCTGCTGGGCGACGGGTGGTGGAGCTCCGCGCCGGTGGTGGGCATCTGGGTGGTGGCGGTGGCCGCGCTCGTCGTGAGCCGGCTGCCCACCCTGTCGGTGAACAGCATCCGGGTGCCCTCCCGCCTCGCCGCACCGTTCCTGGTGCTGGTCGGAGCCACCATCGCCGGACTCATCGTGTTCCCGGACCTCGTCGTGCTGCTGCTGACCGCCGCGTACCTGGCGCACCTGCCGCTGGCCACCCGACGCTGGCGCTGGCTGGGCGCCCACCCCGAGGTGTGGGACGTCGCACCCGCCCAGCGCAAGGCCGTGCGCCAGCTCTCGCGGCGGCGGCTGGGCCTGCGCCCGCCGCGGGTCCGCCGCCTCGCCGGCCGGCGCCGCCCCTGAGCACGGGCTGCTCGGGCGGACCGCGCTCCCCTCCCCACCCCGATAGATTGGCACCTGCACCGTCGCTCGACGGCTCCCGCGACACCCCGCCGACCACGCCCCCGTGACGGAGTGCCCCTGTGCTGCACGTCCTGCTCGCCCACGCCGTGGCGGCCGTCCTCGCCCCGACGCTGGTGCGCCGGGTCGGTCCGTCGGCCTTCGTGGTGCTCGCCGCCGTACCGGCCGCAGGCCTGGTGTGGACGCTCCTGCACGCCGGCACCGAGCAGCGCGTCGACGTGGCCTGGGTGCCCGGGCTCAGCCTCGACGTCGCCCTGCGCCTGGACCCGCTCGCGGCGATCCTGGCCAGCCTCGTCACCGGGGTGGGTGCGCTGGTGCTGCTGTACTGCGCCCGCTACTTCGACGCCGGCGAGGCGCGGGTGGGCCTGTTCGCGGCGCTGATGGTGGCCTTCGCGGGCGCGATGTTCGGGCTCGTGGTCAGCGACAACGTGCTGCTGCTCTACACCTTCTGGGAGCTGACGACCGTCCTGTCGTTCCTGCTGGTGGGGCACTACGCCGAACGGGCCACCAGCCGTCGCGCGGCCACCCAGGCGCTGCTCGTGACCACCTCCGGCGGCCTCGCCATGCTCGTGGGGCTCATCATCCTGGGCGGGCTCGCGGGCAGCTACCGGCTCTCGACCATCCTCGACCGGGCCCCGGTGCTGCTCGACCGGCACGCCTGGCTCACCGGGGTGGCACTGGTCCTGGTGCTCGTCGGTGCGCTGAGCAAGTCGGCCATCATCCCCCTGCACTTCTGGCTGCCCGGCGCCATGGCCGCCCCCACACCGGTCAGCGCGTACCTGCACGCCGCCGCCATGGTCAAGGCGGGCATCTACCTGGTGGCACGGCTGTCCCCGGCCTTCGCGGACGCGGGAGCCTGGCGGTGGACGGTGGTGCCGCTGGGTCTCACGTCGATGCTCGTCGCCGGCTGGCGCGCCCTGCGCGAGCACGACCTCAAGCTCGTGCTGGCCTTCGGAACCGTGAGCCAGCTCGGCTTCCTCGTGGTGCTGGTGGGGGCGGGCACCCGGGACATGGCCCTGGCCGGGGCGGCGATGGTCCTCGCGCACGCGCTGTTCAAGTCCACCCTGTTCCTCGTGGTGGGGGTGATCGACCACTCGACGGGCACCCGGGACCTGCGCCGGCTCGCCGGCCTCGGCCGCCGCCAGCCCGTCCTGCTCGTGGCCGCCGCGCTGGCCGCGGCGAGCATGGCCGGGCTGCCGCCGCTGGTGGGCTTCGTGGGCAAGGAGGCGGCTCTGGAGTCCCTGCTGCACGGCGGCCTGCCCGACGCGCGGGCCGCGCTGCTGACCCTCGCCGCCGTCGTGCTCGGTTCGGCCTTCACCGCGGCCTACAGCCTCCGGTTCGTGTGGGGAGCCTTCGCGGACAAGGGCCGCCCGCAGGGCAGCCCGGCCGTGCGCGCCATGCACGTCCCGGGTCCGCTGTTCCTCGCCGCCCCCGTGCTGCTGGCCGCGGGCTGCCTCGTGGCCGGGCTGCTGGCCCCGCTGGTGGACCACGCGCTGGCCCCCTATGCCGACACCGTGCGCGCCGCACCCGACGAGCCGGGGTACCACCTGGCGCTCTGGCACGGCCTCAACCCCGCTCTCGGGCTCAGCGTGCTGGCGGTCGTGGCCGGCGTCGCGCTGTTCTGGGCCCGTGAGGGCGTGGAGCACCTGCAGTTCCGCAGCCCCGCCCTGGGCAACGCCGACCGCGCGTACGACGCGTCGCTGCGCTTCGCCGACGTGCTCTCGCTGCGGCTGACCGGGGTGACCCAGCGCGGCTCGCTGCCGCTGAACCTGACGACCATCCTCGTGACCCTCACGGTGGTGCCGACGGTGTTCCTCGTGCTCGGCACCGACACCGGGGTGCGGCTGCGGCTGGCCGACTCCCCGTTGCAGCTGGCGGTCGGGGCCCTCGCCGTCGTCGCCGCGCTGGCCGCCACCAGCACCCGCAACCGCCTCACGGGCGTGCTGCTGGTGGGGCTGACGGGCTACGCCGCGGGCATCGTCTTCGCCATCCACGGGGCGCCGGACCTGGCCCTGACCCAGGTGCTGGTGGAGACGCTGACGCTGGTGATCTTCGTGCTGATGCTGCGCAAGCTGCCGCCCGACATGCAGGACAGCAACTCCGTCGGGCGTCGCGGCCCCCGGGCGGTGCTGGCCGTCGGTGTCGGCACCGCCATCACGGTGGTCGGGGCGTACGCCGTCAACGCCCGCACCACCGTCCCCGTCGCGAAGCTCCTGCCCGACGCCGCCTACACCCGCGGCAACGGCGCCAACGTCGTCAACGTGCTGCTGGTGGACATCCGCGCGTGGGACACCCTGGGTGAGATCTCGGTGCTCCTGGTCGCCGCCACCGGGGTGGCCAGCCTCGTGTTCCGCCACCGCCGCACCGGCACCGCACCCCGGGTGTCCGACGCGGTGCGCCACGCCCGGCCCGACTCCCCCGACGACCCGGCGTCCGACGTCGCCCCGGACGCCGGCACGACCTGGCTCGCGGGCGGGCGGTTCGTCGACGCCAGGCACCGCTCCCTGGTGCTCGAGGTCTCCGCCCGGCTGGTCTTCCCGACGGTCATGGTGCTGTCGATCTACTTCCTGTTCTCCGGCCACAACGCCCCGGGCGGCGGATTCGCCGGCGGACTCGTGGCCGGGCTCGCCCTGGTGGTGCGCTACCTGGCGGGCGGTCGCTACGAGCTGGGCGAGACGCTGCCGGTGGACGCCGGGCTCATCCTCGGTCTCGGGCTGCTGCTCGCCGGGGGCACGGCCGTGGCGTCGCTGTTCCTCGGAGCCCCGGTGCTGTCCTCGGCCGTGCTGGAGGTGACCCTGCCCCTGCTGGGCGACGTCAAGCTGGTGACCGCGCTGTTCTTCGACACCGGGGTGTACCTGGTCGTGGTCGGCCTCGTCCTGGACGTGCTGCGCAGCCTCGGCGCCGGGCTCGACCGCGAGGCCCTCGACGAGGGGGGCGACGACCGGCTCGCCGACTCCTCGCCCGCCGTGCGGGGCGGCGGGGTGTGACCGCGAACCTGGGCCTTCTCGTCGTCATCGGGGTGCTCTACTCCTGCGGGGTGTACCTGCTCCTCGAGCGCAGCGTCACCCGTGTGCTGCTCGGCGTGCTGCTGCTGGGCAACGCCACCAACCTGCTCCTGCTCACCGCGGGCGGGCCGGCCGGTGACCCGGCCCTGGTCGGTCGCTTCGCCGAGGAGGGCATGGCCGACCCCCTGGCCCAGGGGATGGTCCTGACGGCCATCGTCATCACCATGGGCCTGGCTGCGTTCGTCCTGGCCCTGACCTACCGCGCGTTCACCCTCACCCGCGCGGACGCCATCGAGGACGACCCCGAGGACGTGACCGTGGCCCACCGGAGGCGGGCCGACGCACCGGACCGCGACCGCTCCGAGAGCGCCCGACGGGGCGGGGACACCGCAGCCGGCGACCGGTTCGGGGCCGCGATCACCAAGGACGTCCTCATCGACACCGAGCTCCCCCCGCTCGAGGGCGACACCGAGCTCGCCCCGCTCGAGGGCGACACCGAGCTCGCCCCGCTCGAGGGCGACACCGAGCTCGCCCCGCTCGAGGGCGACGAGGACGACCCCGGGTCGAGGGGCGGGGCGCACCCGTGACCGCGCTCGACACCGCCACCCTGGCCCCGCTGCCGGTGCTGCTGCCCCTGCTCGGCGCGGCGGCCTGCCTGGTGGTCGGGCGCCGGCCCCAGGTGCAGCGGGCCATCAGCGTCACGGTGCTGACCACCGTGCTGGCCGTCGTGGTGACGCTGCTGCTGCTGGCCGACCGCGACGGCACCACCGCCGTCCAGGTGGGCGGCTGGGTCGCGCCGGTGGGCATCACCCTGGTGGTCGACCGGCTCTCGGCGCTGATGCTCGTGGTGGCGTCCACCGTGCTGCTGGCCGTGCTCGTGTTCGCCATCGGCCAGGGCGTGCGCGACGGCGACGAGCGACAACCCGTCTCGATCTTCCAACCCACCTACCTGGTGCTCGCCGCGGGTGTGGCCAACGCGTTCCTGGCCGGCGACCTGTTCAACCTCTACGTCGGCTTCGAGGTGCTGCTGGCCGCCAGCTACGTGCTGCTCACCGTGGGCGGCGGCGCGGACCGCATCCGGGCCGGGGTGTCCTACGTGGTGGTGAACCTCACGTCGTCGGTGGTGTTCCTCGTGGGCATCGCGCTGGTCTACGCCGCCACGGGGACGCTGAACATGGCCCAGCTCTCGGTCCGGCTGGCCGGGGTCCCCGAGGGCACCCGGAACGCGATGTTCTGCGTGCTGCTGGTGGCCTTCGCGCTCAAGGCCGCGGTGTTCCCGCTCTCGGCGTGGCTGCCCGACTCCTACCCCACCGCGCCCGCCCCGGTCACCGCGGTCTTCGCCGGGCTGCTGACCAAGGTCGGCGTCTACGCCATCATCCGCACCCAGACGCTGCTGTTCCCCGGCGGTGCGCTGAACGGGGTCCTCATGGTGGCCGCGCTGCTGACCATGCTGGTGGGGATCCTCGGCGCCATCGCGCAGAACGACGTCAAGCGGCTGCTGTCGTTCACCCTGGTCAGCCACATCGGGTACATGGTCTTCGGCATCGCCCTCGGCACCCGGGCGGGGCTCTCGGGCGCCATCTACTACGTGGCCCACCACATCGTCGTGCAGACGGCCCTGTTCCTCGTGGTCGGCATCATCGAGCGCCAGGGCGGGACGGCCTCGCTGCGACGGCTCGGCGGGCTGGCCGCCACCAGTCCCGTGCTGGGCGGGCTGTACCTGGTGGCCGCACTCAACCTCGGGGGCATCCCGCCGTTCTCCGGGTTCCTCGGCAAGGTGGCACTGCTGCAGGCCGGCGTCGCCGACGGCAGCGTCCTCGCCTGGGCGCTGGTGGTCGGCAGCGTCGTGACGAGCCTGCTCACGCTCTACGTCGTGGCCCGCGTGTGGACCAAGGCGTTCTGGCGCTCCCGGGAGGACGCCCCGGAGGGCCACCTGGCCGACAGCGGCGAGATCGAGCCCGGCGAGGGCAGCAGCGGCGACGTGGCCCTGGCCCAGCGCAGCCGGGTCGGCCGGATCCCGCTGGGCATGCTCGCACCCACCGTGGCCATGATCGGGGTGAGCCTGCTGCTGACGGTCCTGGCCGGACCGATCATCGGCATCACCGACCGTGCGGCCGACGACCTCCGCGACCCGTCGGTGTACGTGCAGACCGTGCTCGGGCCCGACGGCGCCCGGTGACCCGCTCACGGGTGACCGGCCTCGCCGTGGTGGTGTGGCTGACGGCGGTGTGGGTGCTGCTGTGGGGGACCGCGTCCGTCGCCAACGTCCTGGGCGGGGTGGTGGTGGCCGTGCTGATCCGGCTGCTGCTGCCGCTGCCGGTGGTGCCCACCGAGGGACGCATCCGGCCGCTGCCCGTCCTGCGGCTGGCCGTCCGGGTGGCCGTGGACCTCGTGGTGTCCAGCGCCGACGTCGCGTGGCTCTCGGTCCGGCCGGGCGGACCCCCTCGCACCTCGATCACCTCGGTGCAGCTCAGCACCCGCTCCGACCTGGTGCTGAGCCTGGTGGTGAGCCTGCTCAACCTGCAGCCCGGTGCGGTGGTGCTGGAGGTCGACGCGGTGCAGCGCCGGCTCTACGTGCACGTGCTCGCCGTCGAGCACCGCGACGCACGGCCGGGCGACAGCAACCGCCGGCTGCGCCGCTCGGCGCTGCGGCTCGAGGAGCTGCTCGACCGGAGCTTCGCCGCCCCCCGTGACCCCGAGCCCCGTGACCCCGAGCCCCACGACCTGCAGGAGGCACCGTGACCGTGATCTACGGGGTGAGCGGGGTCTGCCTGCTGCTCGCCGCCACCCTCACCATGGTGCGCATGCTGCGTGGGCCGTCCTCGCTGGACCGGGTGGTGGCCGTCGACGTGCTCGTCGCGATCGCCATCGGTGGCATGGTCACCTACTCCGCGGCCACCGGGAGCTCGTCGCTGGTACCGGCGATCGTCGCCCTCACGCTGCTCGCCTTCGTCGGCTCGGTCAGCGTGGCTCGCTTCCGCGTGCGGGACGAGACGTGAGCTCCGCGCTGGACCTGCTCGGCGCCGCGCTGGTGCTGGTCGGGGCGCTGCTGGCGCTGGCGGCGGCGATCGGCGTCCTGCGCTTCCCCGACACGCTGTCGCGGATGCACGCCGCCACCAAGCCGCAGACCCTGGGGATGGTCCTCACGCTGCTGGGCGCGATCCTGGCGCTGCGGGGCGACGTGCACGTCTGGATGCTGCTGCTGGCCATCGTCTTCCAGCTCGTCACCGCCCCGGTGGTGGCCCAGCGGGTGGGGCAGGTGGCCTACCAGGAGGGCTGCCTGCGCGAGGACCTGCTCGACGGTGACGAGCTGGCGGCCGCCGAGCTCTCCGACGACCGCTGACACCGGTCACTCCCGGCGCGGGGACGCAGCAGCGGTCAGCCCACGGTGTAGCGGGCGTCGGCCCCGACGAGGCCTCCGTCGCCACCGGTGACGTAGGGGTCCGTGGACGCGTCGAACGCCGCGTCCCCGACGTCGCGGTGCAGCTGGGCGGTGATCCCCTGCGTGGCCGTGAGCGGCGGGTCCAGCGTCACCACCACGTCCCGGCTCTCCCCCGCCGGCACCGCGGCGCTGCCCACCACCGCACCGGACGGGTCCACCACCGCGATCCAGCCTGCCTCCGCCGCCCCGACCCCGGCGACGGTGACCGTGGTGCCGTCACCGGTCTGGTCGACGAGCTGAACGGCGTCGGCGTCGGTGCCCGACACGGTGGGGCCGCTGGGGCCGATGGAGGCGGCCGAGCCCGCCGGTGCGGTCGACGCCGGCCCGGGGTCGCTGGAGCAGGCCGACGCCAGGAGCACGCACGCGGCCGCAGGGACGAGGACCAGTGCGTGGCGGAGGGTCATCCGCACATCGTCGCGCACCCGGAGGAACGGGATGAACCCGCCTCCCACGTGTCAGGCGGGTCCCACCGGGTGGCCTACTGTCGGGTGACTGCAGTCACAAAGCCCCGGAGGGTGACGATGAGCACGGACGCCAACACCGAGAAGGCCGCCCCGAAGCCTCGGCGGGCGAGCCCGCGGAAGGCCGCGGCCACCACGTCCCGCGCCCGGAAGGGGTCGCCGCGCGCGGTCACCGGGTCCGCCACCCGCTCCACCGCGGCACGCTCCGCCAGCTCCCGTCCCACCCCGGCGGCCCCGCCCGACAGGGCGATGGGGGCCGACAGCGTGGACGTCGCCGCACCGCTGGACTCACTCCTGGTGGACGCGGTCTTCGGGCCGCTGCGGCGGTTCAACCCGGGCATGTCGGGCCTGCGGATGGCCGCGCGCCTGGCCACCCGTCCGCAGAAGCTGGGCCGCCGGGTGGCCGGCACCGCCGGTGAGCTGGCCAAGGTGGCGGTGGGCTTCTCCTCCGTCGAGCCGTCCGCGAAGGACCGCCGCTTCGCCGAGCAGGCCTGGACGGACAACGCGTGGCTTCGCCGGGTGCTGCAGACCTACCTCGTCACCGGTCAGGCCACCAAGGACCTCGTCGGCGACGCCGGGCTTCGCTGGAAGGACCGCGAGCGGATGACCTTCGTCGCGGAGAACCTCGTCGAGGCGCTGAGCCCGAGCAACAACCCGTTCCTCAACCCCGCCGCGCTCAAGGCGGCGCTGGACACCGGCGGCACCAGCTACGCGCGCGGTCTCCGCAACTTCGCCACCGACATGGCCGTGAAGCCCCGCGTGCCGGCCATGGTCGACACCTCGGCGTTCAACGTCGGTCAGGACCTGGCCATCACCCCCGGGGCCGTGGTCCTGCGGACCGAGGTCTTCGAGCTGCTGCAGTACACCCCGACCACGGAGACCGTCCGCACCGCGCCGATGTTGCTGGTGCCGCCGACGATCAACAAGTACTACGTGGCCGACCTGGCCCCGGGCCGCAGCATGGTGGAGCACTTCGTCGCCTCGGGCCAGCAGGTGTTCCTGGTCAGCTGGCGCAACCCCAGCCGCAAGCACGCCGCCTGGGGCCTGGACACCTACGTGCAGGCCGTGCTCGACGCCATGGACGCCGTGGAGCAGATCGCCGAGACCGACCAGCAGGTGCTGTTCTCGCTGTGCGCGGGCGGCATCATCTCCTCGCTGACCCTGGGCCACCTGGTCAACACCGGCCAGGAGGACCGCCTCTCCGGCTTCTCCCTGGGCGTCACGCTGCTGGACCAGTCCCGCGCCGGGCTGATGTCCTCGGTGACCAGCCCGGAGCTGGTGCGCGCCGCGGCCGCCAAGTCCCGCGCCGACGGCTACCTCGACGGACGCAGCCTCGCCGCGGTGTTCGCCTGGCTGCGCCCAGGTGACCTGGTGTGGAACTACTGGGTCAACAACTACCTGCTGGGCAAGCAGCCCCCGGCCTTCGACGTCCTCTACTGGAACGCCGACACCACCCGGATGGCCGCCGAGCTGCACGCCGACTTCCTGCAGCTGGGACTGCACAACTCGCTGGTCACCCCGGGTGCGGTGACCGTGCTGGGCTCGCCCGTGGACCTCTCGAAGGTCACGGTCGACTCCTACGTGGTGGCCGGGATCGCCGACCACATCTGCCCGTGGGCCAGCTGCTACCGCAGCGTGCACCTGCTGGGTGGGAGGAGCCGGTTCGTGCTCTCCACCAGCGGGCACATCGCCGCCCTGGTCAACCCGCCGACCAACAAGAAGGCCAGCTACCGCGTCAGCGACACCACCCCGACCGACCCGCAGCAGTTCCTGGCCGACAACGAGCCCGTCCAGGGCAGCTGGTGGACCGACTACGTGGCCTGGCTCGGTACCCACTCCGGGGGGTCCAAGCCCGCGCCGACGAGCCTGGGCGACGCGGCGCACCCCGTCCTGGCGGCGGCCCCGGGCACCTACGTCTTCGCCACCTGAGCCGGCGCCCAGCATGGCAACGGCCGCCCCCGTACCATCGACCGCCGTGAACACCTTCCCCGACGCCGACGTCCGGCTCGTGCACGTCGACGGCCTGGACATCAAGGTCTCCGTGCGCGGCACCGGTCAGCCGCTGCTGCTCATCATGGGGCTGGGCGGCAACATGGGCATGTGGGAGCCGCTCGAGCGGGAGCTGGTGCCCCGGGGCTTCCAGACCATCACCTTCGACGCCCCGGGCACGGGCGAGTCCACGGGCTGGTTCCTGCCCCGCCGGATGTCCGCGATCGCCCGGGTGGTGGAGCACGTGCTCGGTGCGCTGGCCCTGGGGCAGGTGGACGTGCTCGGGGTGTCCCTGGGTGGCGCCATCGCCCAGCAGCTCACCCGCCAGGCGCCGCAGCTTGTGCGCAAGCTCGTGCTCGCCGCGACCATGCCGGGCGTGGGTGGGGTGCCCGCCTCGCCGTCCGTGCTGCTGCGGATGAGCACCCCGCGCCGGTACCGCGATCCCGAGTACTTCCGGCAGGTGGCGGGCACCCTGTACGGCGGGCGCTCCCGGTCTGCCGAGGGCTCCCCCGTGCACCACACGGCGGCACGCTTCGCGGCGCCCCCGTCCTGGGCCGGCTACGCCCACCAGCTCTACTCCATCCAGGGCTGGTCGAGCCTGCCGTGGCTGCACCGCCTCCGGCAGCGCACCCTGGTCATGAACGGCGACGACGACCCGATCGTGCCGCTGGCCAACGGCCGCATCCTGGCGTGGCGGATCCCGCGGGCGCACCTGCACGTGGTGCACGGTGGCGGACACCTGTTCCTGCTCGAGGAGCCCGAGGCCTCGGCCGCGACCATCGCCCAGTTCCTGCAGGCCTGACGTGGACAGGGTGCGCACGGTCTCGGACGAGGTGCTCGTCGCCGCGACGCCGGAGGCGCTGTACGCCCTCGTGAGCGACCCCAGCCAGATGCGCCGCTGGAGCCCGGAGAACACCGGGGCCTCCACCACCGGCTCGCTGCCGGTCGGCGCGGAGTTCGACGGCACCAACCGGCGCGGCCGCCGACGGTGGGTCACCCGCGCGGTGGTCACCGCCGCCGATCCCGGGTCGCGCTTCGCCTTCCGGGTGCACCGCATCGGGCTGGGACGGCCCCTCGTGCCGGCCCGCAACGCCAGCTGGGAGTACCGCCTCACCCCCGTCGACGGCGGCACCCTGGTCACCGAGACCTGGACCGACGACCGCCCGTGGCCGGACACGCTGGTCCGCGCCTTCGACACGGTGGCCACCGGGACGACGTTCGCGGCGTTCCAGCGCGGCAACATCCGACGCACCCTGGACCGGCTCAAGGCCGACGCCGAGCAGGGCTAGTGCCCGGGTCCGTCGTCGAGCGGCTGCGCGCCGCGGGCTGCGTGTTCGCCGAGGACGAGGCCGAGCTGCTGGTGGGGGCCGGTGGCGACCTGGAGGCGCTGGTGGCCCGGCGGGTGACCGGCGAACCCCTGGAGCAGGTGCTGGGCTGGGCGGAGTTCTGCGGGCTGCGGGTGCCTGTGGAGCCGGGGGTGTTCGTGCCGCGGCGGCGCACCGGGCTCCTGGTCCGCGAGGCGGTGGCGCTGGACCCGCGCGTGGTGCTGGACCTGTGCTGCGGCACGGGCGCGGTGGGGCTGGCGGTGGTGACGGCGCTGGGTGCGTCCATCGAGCTGCACCCGTCCGTCGAGCTGCACCCGTCCGTCGAGCTGCACCCGTCCGTCGAGCTGCACTGTGCCGACGTGGACCCCGCGGCCGTGGCCTGCGCGCGCAGGGCCGTGGCCGGCGTGGGGGGCCGGGTGCACCTGGGCGACCTCGACGAGCCGCTGCCCGCCGACCTCCGCGGCCGGGTGGACGTGCTCGTGGTCAACGCCCCCTACGTGCCGACCGGTGCGGTGGCCCTCATGCCGCCGGAGGCCCGGGTGCACGAGCACCGGGTGGCCCTCGACGGCGGCGTCGACGGGCTCGACCTGCACCGCCGGGTCGCCGCCGTCGCGCCGCGCTGGGTGCGGCCGGGCGGGAGCGTGCTGGTCGAGACGAGCGAGCGGCAGGCTCTGGCGACGGCGGAGCTGCTGCGGCGCAACGGGTTCCGCACCCGCATCGTGCGTGACGACGAGCTCGACGCGACGGTGGCGGTGGGGATCCTGCGGCCACGGGAATGATCCCGCGGCCGGGGTGTTGTAGGACGTGGCTGGTCCGATCCACCCCCGGGCCCCACCTCAGCCGCCACGAGCGGCCTTCCGCCGAGAGGCGGTGACGGACCAGCCCACGAACTGCGGTCGTCCGTCGAGCACCGCCCTGCTCCGGGCGGCCGCACCCCTCTCGTCCCGGTGGGTCCGGATCCGCTGCTGTCCCTGGTGGTGGCCGCCACCCTCACCGTCGACACCGCGCTGAAGCAGGACTCCCGGTCGACGTCGGCCCCGGTGCTCGGCGACGTCCAGGCACGGCCCAGCCCGCTCACAGGCTGCCCACAGCCGCGGTGGCGAGGCTGGGGCCAGGAACCCGCCACGAGGAGGCAGCAGTGGAAAACCGCACCCGAGCACGGCACCGAGCGCGCCGGGCCACCGGCGCGTGAGCACCGCTGCCGCCGAGTGGGACGTCTGGAGCACCCGCGCCCGCCTCGTCGTCACCGACCCCGCCCAGCTCGAGCCCGCCCGGCGCCTGGTCGTCCAGCACCTGGCTGACGTCGACGCCGCGTGCAGCCGTTTCCGGGCCTGCTCCGAGCTGCGCGCCGTCGAGCAGGCGCACGGCCAGCCGGTGGTCGTGACCGCGCTGCTCGCCCGACTGGTGGCCGCCGCGCTGGAGGCCGCCGAGCGCACCGACGGCGACGTGGACCCCACCGTGGGCTCGGCGATGGACGCCCTCGGCTACGACAGGGACATCACCCACGTGGGCACCGACGACCACCCGGTGGCCGTGCTCGTGCACTCCGTCGGCTGGCGGCGCGTCCTCCTCGACGGCAGCGTGCTGACCCTGCCGCGGGGGTCGCACCTCGACCTCGGGGCGACCGCCAAGGCCGTGGCCGCCGACCGGGGCGCCGCGCTCGTGGCGGCCGAGACCGGCTGCGGTGTGCTGCTCAGCCTCGGTGGCGACATCGCCACGGCCGGACCCGCACCCGGGGGCGGCTGGCAGGTGCTGGTGCAGGACATCCCCACCGACCCCGCCTGCCAGGTGGCCGTGGCCGCCGGGGGTGCGGTGGCCACCTCCAGCACCGTGCGCCGCAGCTGGAGCCACGGAAGGCGCACCGTGCACCACATCGTGGATCCGCGGACCGGCCTGCCCGCGCCCACCCGCTGGCGCAGCGTCACCGTCGCCGCCGCCACCTGCCTCGAGGCCAACACCGTCAGCACGGCGTGCGTCGTCCGGGGTGACGCCGCGCTGCGCTGGCTGCGCGAGCTGGGGCTCCCGGCCCGCCTGGTGGACGACCGGCTCCGCGTGCACACCGTCAACGGTTGGCCGGCCGAGACCGGGCTCGCGGCCTGAGGAGCCACCGGCTGCGCCGAACGCTTCCCGGGCCCGGCCCCGGAGGGGCACGATCACCGGGTGGACGAGGCGGCGGGGACGGACGGCGGGGCGGACCGCGCGGTGGGCGACCTCGAGCGGGCGGTGGCCGACGCGGAGCTGCAGGCCGCGGTCGGCCGCGGCGCGCTGAGCCTGCGCGACTACGAGGACCTGGCCAGCTCGGTGTGGGGTGCCCGCACCCGGGGTGAGCTCGCCGCGGTCGTCGCCGATCTCGTGACCAGCCCCGAACCCTCCGTCGTGCCCGCGACGCCCACGACCCGGGAGCCCCTGCGGACGGTGGCCGTGATGTCGGAGTCCCAGTTCTCCGGGGCCGTGCTCCCCGGCCAACCGGTGCAGGCCACCGCGGTGATGGGCACGGTGGTGGTGGACCTGCGCCGCACCGACCTGCCGCACGACGTGCAGGTTCGGGCCGTGACCGTGATGGGCGAGGTCACGGTGCTCGTCCCCCGCGGGGTGCAGGTGCACCTGAGCGGGGCGGCGGTGATGGGCAGCCGCACCACCGACGTCGGGCCGGCCGAGCCCGGCGCCCCGGTGGTGACGGTGCGGGCCTCCGCCCTGATGGGCTCGGTCACGGTCTCGCACGGCTCCGGCGAGCAGGTCGCGGTGCCGGGGGTGGACCTGGAGAAGGGACGCGGCACGGTGGACCGCCGGCGGCCGCACCGCTCCGGCGGGTGGCCGCTCAAGCGGATCGTCACGGTGGTGGCGGTGGCCGCGGCGGCCTACGGGGCCGTGCAGGTGGCCGGGGCCGACCACACCACGGTCTTCGGCAGCGGCACCGTCACGCAGACCGGACCCGGCACCGTCGATGTCGGCGTGCTCTTCGGCAGCGAGGTGGTCGTGGTGCCCGACAACGCGGTGGTGAGCACCGAGGGAGGCATGGTCTTCGGCAGCACCACCTGCGACGCCGCGTGCGTCCCGGGCCGAACCGGTGGTCCGGCGATCACCGTGAAGGGTGCGGGTGCGTTCGGCCGCGTCCAGGTCCGCACGGCCAGCGAGGCCGCGGCCGATCGGAGCCACCGCTGAGCCGGGCTCGCCTAGTGTGTGCCCGAGCCCGCAACGCCGCGTGGCCGACCTCTCGCGCGTCGAAGGAGTCCGCAGGTGACGAACCTCGCCCAGAACCTGACCGCCAGTGCCGAGCGCCAGCCCGACGGGGTGGCCGTGCGACTGGACGACCTGGAGATCACCTACGCCGCGCTGGACGGCTCCACGGCGCACCTGGCCGGGCTGCTGCGCGCCAAGGGGGTCGAGCCGGACGACAAGGTCGCCATCTCGCTGCCCAACGTCCCGCCGTTCGCCGTCTGCTACTACGGCGCGCTGCGGGCCGGGGCCGTCGTCGTCCCGCTGAACCCGCTGCTCAAGGCCCGCGAGGTCGCCTACCACCTGTCCGACTCCGGGGCCAAGGTCCTCATCGCCTGGCACGACTTCGAGGACGCGGCCCGGGCCGGGGCCGAGGAGGCCGGGGCCGAGCTGGTGCTGGTGCGGCCCGAGGACTTCGCCGAGCTGGTGGGGGCGGCCGAGCCGTTCACCGAGGTCGTCGAGCGTGCCGACTCCGACACCGCCGTCATCCTCTACACCTCGGGCACCACCGGGAAGCCCAAGGGCGCCGAGCTCACCCACGCGAACCTGTCCTCCAACGCGCGGGTCGCCGCGGAGTCGCTGCTCGAGCTGGGCCCCGACGACGTCATCCTCGGGTCGCTGCCGCTGTTCCACGCCTTCGGCCAGACGTGCGCGCTGAACACGGCCGTGCTCTGCGGGGCCACCCTCACCCTGATCCCCCGCTTCGACCCGGCCAAGGCCCTCGAGGTGCTGCAGCGCGACGGCGTGACCGTCTTCGCCGGGGTGCCCACCATGTACGCCGCCCTGCTGCACCACCCGGACGGCGAGAGCTTCGACCTCTCCAGCCTGCGCACCTGCATCTCCGGCGGGTCCGCGATGCCCGTCGAGGTCATGCGCGCGTTCGGCGAGAAGTTCGGCGCGACCGTGCTCGAGGGCTACGGCCTGTCGGAGACCTCACCGGTGGCCTCGTTCAACCTGCCGACCATGGAGCGCAAGCCCGGCTCGATCGGCGTGCCCGTCGACGGGGTGGAGATGAAGCTGCTCGACCCGGACGGTGCGGACGCCGCCGAGGGCGAGGACGGCGAGATCGCGATCAAGGGCGAGAACGTGATGAAGGGCTACTGGGGCAAGCCCGAGGCCACCGCGGAGGCCATCGTGGACGGCTGGTTCCGCAGCGGGGACATCGCCCGCAAGGACGACGACGGCTACTACTACATCGTCGACCGCAAGAAGGACCTCATCATCCGCGGCGGGTACAACGTCTACCCCCGCGAGATCGAGGAGGTCATGTACGAGCACCCGGCCGTGGCCGAGGTGGCCGTCATCGGCATCCCGCACGAGAGCCTGGGCGAGGAGATCGGTGCGGCCGTGGCGCTCAAGGAGGGCCACTCGGTGACCGCCGAGGAGCTCATCGCACACGTCAAGCCCCTGGTGGCGGGGTACAAGTACCCGCGGATCGTGTGGTTCGTCGACGCGCTGCCCAAGGGGGCCACGGGCAAGATCCTCAAGCGCGAGATCAGCTCGCCGCAGCAGTAGAGCCCCGTCCGACCGGTGTCCGCGGGTGGGTGTCGCGCCCGCGGGCACCGGTACGGCCTCCGACCGGTTCAGCCCGCGTAGTCCGCGGTGACGACGAGGACGACGCCGGCGGCCGCGCTCGGCAGACCGTCGAACCGGGGCTCGACCCGCGCACCGGTGTCCGCCGCGAGTGCGCGGGCAGCGGCCTCCTCGGCGGTGCCGGGACGGTAGTAGGCGGTGGTGGTGGGGACCAGGCCCGTGTAGTTGCCGACCTCGACCACCGTCCACCCCCGGCCGCGGACGTCCTCCGCCGCGCGGAGGGCCAGACCGCCCACGGTCGAGTTGTTGAGCACCACCACGTCCACGCTCGTGCGCGGGTCCGGTGCGACGGCCGCCGGTGGGACCGTCGTGGGCGCGAGGGTCGTCGGCGCCACGGTGGTCGTCGCCGCCACGGTGGTCGTGGTCGGGGCGTCGGTGGCCGGCGGTGTGGTGGTCCTGCCCGACGGCGCGGTGGTGGTGGTCGCGGTCGTCGGGGAGGGGCTCACCGAGGTGCTCGCGAAGGTGCTCCCGGAGGACGCGGCGGCCGTGGTGTCGTTGCTGGTCCCGGTGAGCACGCCGACGACGGCCAGCACGAGGGCCAGACCGACGAGGGTGACCCCCGCGATCCGCAGCGGCGACCGTCCGGGACCACCGGTCGCCGAGGTGCTCATCAGACGGTGAAGCCCAGCCGCCGGGCCGCGCGCTGCTTCTGCCGGCTGGCGCGGAGCCGGCGGAGGCGCTTGACCAGCATCGGGTCGGCCGCGAGGGCCTCCGGGGTGTCGACCAGCGCGTTGAGCACCTGGTAGTAGCGGGTGGCCGAGAGGTCGAAGAGCTCCTTGACCGCCTCCTCCTTGGCGCCTGCGTACTTCCACCACTGGCGCTCGAAGGCGAGGATCTCGTGCTCGCGGCGGCTGAGGCCGTCCGTGGGGGCCGGGTCGTCGACCCCCGGGCCGTCGACCTCCGGTGCGGGGGTCGCTGCGGCGTCCATCGCGCTCCTCCCCTGGCTCCTCGGAGACGGGCGTCCCCGGTGAATCACACGGCTGTCGTTCGATGGCCATTGAACCACGTCGGAGCGACCTCGCTAGGCTCGCTCCCCGTGTCGATCCTCCCCGTCCGCATCGTCGGTGATCCCGTCCTGCACGCCCCCACCCGGTCCGTGGCGACCCTCGACGACGCGCTGCGCCTGCTGGTCCAGGACTTGTTCGACACCATGGACGCCGCTCACGGGGTGGGACTGGCGGCCAACCAGGTGGGTGTGGACCTGCGGGTGTTCGTCTACGACTGCCCCGACGACGAGGACGACGACGGACGCACCCGGCGCCGGGGCGTGGTGGTGAACCCCGTGCTGGAGACCTCCGAGGTGCCCGAGGGCATGCCCGATGTCGACGAGACCGAGGAGGGCTGCCTCTCGGTGCCGGGAGAGGCCTTCCCCACCGGCCGGGCCGACTGGGCCCGGGTCACCGGCACCGACGTCGACGGTGCCGTCGTGGACGTCGAGGGTCACGGGTTCTTCGCCCGCTGCCTGCAGCACGAGGTCGGCCACCTGGACGGGTTCACCTACCTCGACCGGCTGGTGGGCCGGCACGCCCGGGCCGGCAGGAAGGCCGTCAAGCGCAACGGGTGGGGGGTTCCGGGGCTGAGCTGGCTGCCGGGCGAGGGCCCGGACCCGTTCGGCCACTGAGGTGGTCGACGCCCGCCGTCCGAGCGGCGACCCCGTGGTGCCGCCAGCCCCCGGCGACCGGGTGGTGCTGCGGCACCGCCTGCCCGCCGGGTCCAGCCACCCGATGACCGACGTGCTCGGCCTGCTCGAGTCGGTGGACCCGGTGCGGGTGCGCGCTGCCGACGGGAGGGTGGTGCAGGTGGCCAGCGACGACGTCGTGGCGCTCAAGACCGTGCCCCCGCGGCCGGTGAGCACTCGGGCCGTCCGCGCCCTGGAGCACGCCGCCGCACTGGCCTGGCCCGGCAGCGAGCACGCGTGGCTGGAGAGCTGGCTGGTGCGCGCGGGGGGTGGCTTCACCGCCCGGGCCAACTCCTGTGCCCCCCTGGGGCCGGTGCCCGAGGACGGGGTGCAGCGGGTCCGCGCCTGGTACGCCGAGCGCGGGCTGCCCGCCCGGTTCACCCAGCCCGACCGCCTCGCCGTGGACCTGCCGGGCTGGCCGGTCATCGACCGCTCCCGGGTGCTGACGGCCCCGGTCGCCGACGTCGCCGGAGCCGAGGTGGACGTGCGGGACGAGCCCGACGACGAGTGGCTCGGCGCCTGCCGCCACCGCGGGAGGACGCTGCCGCCAGGGGCGGCGGGGGTGCTGCGGGCGGTGGTGGACGGGGAGCTGGGTTTTGCGCGCGTCACCCGTGGGTCCGAGGTGGTGGCCGTGGCCCGGGGCGCGGTGACCGCCGCGCCGGACGGCACCCCGTGGCTGGGGCTGACCGTCGTGGAGGTGGCGCCCCGCGCCCGCCGCCAGGGCCTCGGCGGGCGGATCTGCGCAGGTCTGGTCGCGTGGGGGGCCGAGCGGGGCGCGCAGGGTGCCTACCTGCAGGTGGCGGAGCCGAACACCCCGGCCCGCGCCCTCTGCGCAGCGGCGGGCTTCACCGACCACCACGGGTACGGCTACGCCCTGGAGCCCTGAGGCCGCCCGGTGCCGTCGCGCGTCCTCGGGGACCCGGGTGCCGTCCGGTCAGCAGGCTCTGAGATCGGGGCGCGGAACGCGGGTACGACGTGCGGTTGGCGCCCCGATCGCCTCCTCGCCCGGCGGACGCCGACGCGGATCCGCCGATCAGGAGACGGGATCGGGGTGTGGTGCGCACGCACGACGTGCGGACCGCGCCCGGATCTCCGAGCGTCACGAACGGTCGTCCCCGCCGAGTCGACAGTCGGGCCCCCGAAACCTGCCGGGAGCCCGAGCCCGCGTCGCGGCCCGCCCACCTCGCGTCGGCCGGGGTCGGATCAGGGCTGGCCGAACGCCCCGTTCCCCGTCGCGTACCGGGGAGCGAGCACCGGTGCCGTCACCGCCCCGAGTCCGCCCACCACCGGGGACACCGCGTCGAACCAGCTGCGGGCCGGCTCGGCCCCGCCGGTCAGGTCGGCGGTGGCGGAGGGGCAGTGCCGCAGGGGGGAGGTGCACATGCTCCGCGGGCTGCCGGAGTCGTCGAAGATGATGTCGGCCCCGGCCACGGTGTTGGTGAACCCGAGGAACGCGTCGGACTTCTCGGCGTTGGTGGTACCCGTCTTGGACGACAGGGGCAGCGTCCAGCCGACGGTCTTCGCCGCACCGGCCGCGGTGCCGCTGACCGGGTCGTGGCTCAGGCCGTTGGCGAGGCTGCTCGCCAGGTCCGGGTCCACCACCCGCTCGCAGGCCTGCTGGTTCACCGTGACGGCGGCACCGGTGGAGTCGGTGACCCCGTCGACGGGGGTGGGCGGGCACCACGTGCCCCCGGAGGCGAGCGTCGCCCCCACGTTGGACAGCTCCACCGGGTTCACCGGGGTGACGCCGAGGGTGAAGGACGCCTGGTTGCCGTTCTTGAAGGTGTCGGCGATGGACGTGGTCCGGCCCGGCTGGACGACCCCGTAGGACCGCATGCCGAGCTTGACGGCCATGTCGACCGTCGGCGCCACGCCGACCTCGCTGATGAGCTTGACGAACGCGGTGTTGGGCGACTGCGCCAGCGCGTCCCACACCGGGTACGACGTCTTGTAGTGCGAGCTGTAGTTCTGGACGCAGTAGGTCTTGGCCGGGCACCCGGGGCTGCCCGCGCTGTCCCCGAAGCCCTTCAGCTGGAGCTGGGCCGGGGTGTCGAGCACGTCGTTGATGCCGAGCCCCTTCTCCATCGCCGCGGCCGTGGTGAAGATCTTGAACACCGACCCCGCGCCATCACCCTCCAGTGAGTACGGCTGGCCGAGCACGGTCTCGTGCCGGGCGGCGTCGAGGCCGTAGGTGCGGCTGCTCGCCATGGCCAGCACCTTGTGCGCCGTGGTGCCGGGCTGCACCACGTCCAGGACGTTCGCGATGCCGTCGAGATCGGCCGGGGCCTGCCTGACCAGCCCGGCCTTCGTCGAGGCCTGCACCGTCGGGTCGAGGGTGGTGTGGATGGTGAGCCCGCCGGTGTCCACCTGCTGCTGGCTGATCCCGGCCGTGGCCAGGTACTGCAGGGCGTAGTCGCAGAAGAACCCGTTGTCCCCGGCACCGATGCAGCCGTTGGACGGCGAGGCGGCCTCGGCCAGCACCCCGAGCGGGGTCGCCTTGGCGGCATCGGCGTCGGACGGGGGAATCACTCCGTTGGCGGCCATGGTGTCCAGCACGGTGTTGCGGCGCTCGGTGACGCCCTGCACGTTGGTGTAGGGGTTCAGCGCGGAGCTGGACTGCACCATCCCGGCGAGCATGGCCGACTGGGGGACGGTGAGGTCGACGGCGTTGATGCCGAAGTACGTCTGCGCCGCGGCCTGGATGCCGTACGCGCCGTTGCCGAAGGGCACCAGGTTCAGGTACCGCGTCAGGATCTCGTCCTTGCCCAGCTTCTGGTCGAGGGTGAGCGCCACCCGGACGTCCCGGATCTTGCGGGCCGCGGTGTCGGCCGTGGCGGCGCTCTGCTCGGCGCTCGTGGTGGCCAGCACCAGCAGCTCGTAGTTCTTCACGTACTGCTGGGTGATCGTCGAGGCACCCTGCTGCGTGGAGCCGGCCGTCGCGTTCGTCACCGCGGCCCGGAGCGTCCCGCGCCAGTCGACCCCGTCGTTGGAGTAGAAGCGCTTGTCCTCGATGGAGACGACGGCGAGCTTCATGGCCCGCGAGATCTTGTCGCTGGCGACCTCGGTCCGTCGCTGGTCGCCCCAGAAGTAGGCGATGGGCTTGCCGGTGGAGTCGAGCATCGTGCTCGTCTGCGCGACCGTGCCGGTCTGCAGGTCGGTCGAGACGCTGTCCACGCTGGCGCTCACGGTCGTCGTCACCAGCCCCAACCCACCGACGACGGGGAACAGCACCCCCGCGACGAGGGCACCCGCCAGCACGCACGTCCCGCCGAGCCAGGCCAAGGTCCTCAGTCGTCGCACGGGATCCACGGTAGCGGCGAACGGGGGCTTCACACCGACCCTTGGAGGACGAAACGGGCAGCAGCACAAGAGTTTCGGTCATGGACCCCCGGCTTGATCCCCTGCCGGCCTGGTGCTGAGCACGGCCTCCAGGGCTGCCAGGCCGTCCAGCAGGCCCCGGCGCTGCCCGGGGTCGAGCCCGGCGAGCGCGGCGTCGAGCTCGCGCACCCGGGCCGAGGTGACGCCCGTCACGAGCTCGCGTCCCGCCGGGGTCGCCACGAGCAGCGTCGCCCGCCCGTCGCCCGGATCGGCCTCGCGGACCACGTGGCCGCCCAGCTCGAGCGACGCCACGATCCTCGACATGGTCGGTGGGGCCACCTGTTCGCGCGCGGCCAGCTCCCCCTGTCGCAGCCGACCGCCACGCACGAGCGTCGCCAGGGCCGAGGTGGCACCAGGACTGAGCTCGCCGGGGGCGGCGGACCGGCGCAGCAGCCGGCTGAGCCGACCGAGCCGCAGGTTCAGCTCCGCCGCCGCTGTCACCGTCGCCGGCTCGTTCACCGCTCAGCCCTTCGCCGTCGCGCGCGCGGGGGTCGGCGCGGTGCCGGGGTGGACGTAGCGTCCGCCCGCCAGGGCCGAGGCCACCGCACCGACGACCATCATGACCGCGGCCGCGACGAAGACGACGACCAGACCGGAGTGGAACGGACCGGAGATGAGCTGCGGGAAGAAGCTCTGGCCGGTCAGCACGTCGGCGTTCACGCCGGGCTGCTGCAGGGCGCCGGTGGGGCCGAGCAGCTCGCTGATGGGGTTGAAGCCGAGGAAGGCCGAGAACAGCGTGCCCACCGGAGGCTGGGCGGCGACCTGTCCGGCGACGTCGGCGGAGATGCCCTGGGCCTGCAGCCCCGAGCTGAGCGCCCCGGGCAGCGTGGTGGCCAGGCCCGCGACCATCAGGGAGAAGAACACCCCGATGCTCAACGCCGAGCCCGCGTTGAAGAACGTGCCGCGCATCCCCGAGGCCACGCCGCGCTGGTTGGCGGGGACGCTGGACATGATGGCGGCGGCGTTGGGCGAGCTGAACAGGCCCGAGCCCACCCCGTTCAGCGCGATGAGCAGTGCGAACAGCCAGTACGGGAAGTCGACCGGGATGGTCAGCAGCAGCACGAACGTCAGCGCGACGAGCGCGAGCCCGCCGGTGGCGAACGGTCGTGCGCCGTGGCGGTCGGACAGCGCACCCGAGAGCGGGCCGGCGACGAGGAACCCGACGGTCAGCGGCAGCAGGTAGATGCCGGCCCACAGCGGCGTCGTCTCGAAGCTGAATCCGTGCAGCGGCAGCCAGATGCCCTGCAACCAGATGATGAGCATGAACTGCAGCCCACCCCGGCCGACGGAGGCCGTGAAACCGGCCAGGTTGCCGAGGCCGAAGGCCCGGTTGCGGAACAGCGCCAGGTGGAACATCGGGTCGCTCACCCGGGACTCGACGACGCAGAACGCGACCAGCAGCGCGAGCCCGCCGATGATGCCGGTGAGCACCCACGGGTTGGTCCAGCCGGTGGGGTGGCCGCCGTAGGGCTGGATTCCGTACGTGATGCCGGCGAGCAGGGCCGTGAGCCCCACCGCGAAGCTGAGGTTGCCGGGCCAGTCGATCTTTCCCGGGCTCCGCTCACCGAGCTCGTGCAGCGAGCGGTAGGACCACACGGTGCCGAGGATGCCCAGCGGCACGCTGACCCAGAAGATCGCGCGCCAGTCCCACTCGCTGAGCACTCCACCGATGACGAGGCCGAGGAACGACCCGGCGATCGCGGCCACCTGGTTGATGCCCAGCGCCCGACCACGCTGCTCGGCCGGGAAGGCGTCGGTGAGGATCGCCGTCGAGCTGGCGAACAGCATCGCTCCGCCGACGCCCTGCACCACGCGCCACAGGATGATCCAGAGCGCACCCCCACCACCGGCCATCGGGTCGACGCTGAGCGCGACCGACGCGACGGTGAAGACCACGAAGCCGATGTTGTAGATCTTCACCCTGCCGAACATGTCGCCCAGGCGGCCCAGGGTCACCACGAGGACGGCGTTGACCAGCAGGTATCCCATGATCATCCACAGCAGGTAGCTGACGTTCCCCGCCGCCAGGGGGTCGAGGCCGATGCCCCGGAAGATCGCCGGCAGCGAGATGAGCACGATCGAGGAGTTGATGGTGCTCATGAGCACGCCGAGCGTGGTGTTGGTGAGGACGACCCACTTGTAGCGCGGGTGGTCCCGGTCCACGCGCATCCGGCGACCGCGGGTGGTGGTCGCCGCGGGAGCGGGTGCGACGGGGGTTTCGGTGGACACGGGGCCTCCTCGGTGACGTCCGGAGGCTAGTTGTGTGCAGGCAACTAAACAACACGGGGCGAGGTGTGCCCTGCGGCACGGGGCCCGGTCCGGGCAGAGTGGCCGTCCATGAGCGCGCCCCCGCCGTCCCTGCCCCTCCCGCTGCCCGGCGACACCCCGGTCCGGGTGCTCACGGTGGCCGGGTCCGACTCCGGGGGCGGTGCGGGGATGCAGGCCGACCTGCGGACGATCGCGCTGCTCGGGGTGCACGGGTGCGCGGCCGTCACCGCCGTGACCGTGCAGAACACCGTCGGCGTCAGCGGGGTGCACGAGGTGCCTGCGGCCACCGTCGCCGCCCAGGTGCGCGCGGTGGTCACCGACATCGGTGTCGGCGCGGTGAAGACGGGGATGCTGGCCTCGAGCGCGATCATCGAGGCGCTCGAGGAGGTGTTCGGCGAGCTCGGGATCGGGTCGAGGGTGCCGCTGGTGCTCGACCCGGTGGCCGCGTCGGTCGGCGGGGACCCGCTGTTCTCGGGCTCCGCGCAGGACACGTTGCGCGACCGGCTGTTCCCGCTGGCGACGCTGCTCACCCCGAACCTGGACGAGGTGCGGCTGTTCACCGGGATCGACGTGGTCGACGGAGCGTCGCAGCGCGAGGCCGCCCGCGTGCTGCACGGCCTGGGGCCACGCTGGGTGCTGGTGAAGGGCGGGCACCTGCGCAGCTCGCCGGTCAGCACGGACGTGCTCCACGACGGCACCTCGTTCACCGAGCTGACCGCGCCGCGCACCCCCACCACGAACGACCACGGGGCGGGCGACTGCCTGGGCGCGGCGACGGCGTGCGCCCTCGCCCACGGCTGGTCGGTGCCCGAGGCCGTCGCGCTGGGCAAGGAGTGGGCTACGCGGTGCGTGGCGGCGGCCTACCCGCTGGGCGCCGGCCACGGCCCGGTGTCCCCGCTGTGGCGGCTGCTCGGCTGATCGGCCGTGCAGGAATGCTCGCCCCCCGGGTCCAGGAATCACGCACAGGTGCGCAGCACCCGTCGGCTCGTGAACTCCCGGGGCGCACCGGTCAGCGGGTCGGTGAAGGACACCGTGCGGGCGAGCAGCTGCAGCGGGTCGGACCAGTCGTCCACGGCCACCTCGCGCACCACCGGGTAGAGCGGGTCGCCGAGGATCGGGATGCCCAGCGCGGCCAGGTGCACCCGCAGCTGGTGGGTGCGTCCGGTGCGCGGGCCCAGGCGGTAGTGCCCCGGGCGGTCGCCGGCCTCCACGAGGGTCTCGGCGTTCACCTCGCCCGGCACCTCGCGGGCCTGCAGGTGCCCGCGCTCCTTGACGATGCGGCTGCGCACGGTGCACGGCAGCTCCGGCGCGGGACCCTCGACGGCCACCGCCTCGTAGGTCTTGGTGACCGCGCGCGCGTCGAACAGCTGCTGGTAGGCGCCCCGGACGGCCACGCGGGTGGTGAGCACGAGCACCCCGGCGGTGAGCCGGTCGAGACGGTGGGCGGGGCTCAGCTCGGGCAGGTCGAGCTCCACCCTCAGCCGGGTCAGGACCGTCTCGGTCACGTGCACCCCGCGCGGGGTGGTGGCCAGGAAGTGCGGCTTGTCCACCACCACCAGGTTCTCGTCGCGGTGCAGCACGTCCACGGCGAACGGCACCGGCGTCTCGGGCGCGGGGTCGCGGTAGAGGTGCACGAACACCCCGGCCCGGTACGGGGTTGCGGCCGTGACCGCGCTCCCGTCGTCGAGCAGCACCTGCCCGGAGTCGACCTTCTCGCTCAGCCGCACCGCGTCGTCGGGCCAGCGGGCGAGCAGGTGCGCCAGCACGGTCGCCTGCGCGCCGCCCACCGGCAGGCCGGCGTCCTCGGGCAGGCCGGCGTCCTCGGGCAGGCGCAGCCGCGTGGGGTTCAGCCCGTCGCGCACGGGCAGCGGACGCGGCGGCACGTCCTGCACGGTAGCGCCGGGCCCGGCCGCCGCCCGCACGGCAGCGACGGCCGGTACCGGCCCCCCTCGTCGGCTGGGACACTGGGTGCTCGACCGACCCAGCGCTCGATCAGCCGAGCGCTCGACCACCGCGACACCAGGAGAGCACCGTGCAGCAGGGAACCGTCCGCTGGTACGACCTCGAGCGCGGCTTCGGCTTCCTCGCCCCCGACGACGGCAGCCCGGACCTGTTCGTGCACGTCTCGCAGGTCCAGGGCGAGGGCGCGGCCCGGGCGCTGCGCGAGGGCCAGACCGTGGAGTTCACCCCCGGCGACGGCCCTCGGGGACCGCAGGCCCTCACCGTGACCGTCACCGGGGACGTGGCGGACGACGCGGCCCTGGGCGTGCTCGCCACCGTCTCCTGGTACGAGCCGGCCAAGGGCTACGGCTTCGCGGCTCCCGACGGCGGAGGCGCCGAGGTGTTCGTCCACTCCTCCGCGATCGTCACCGGGGGTGTCCTCGCGGCCGGCCAGCGCGTCGCCTTCGTGGTGACCGCCGGGGAGAAGGGGCCGCAGGCCCAGCACCTCGTCCCGCTGCGCCACGACGCCGGGGTCCGCGGAGCGCCGCTGGTCGCGCCCGGAGACGGCGCCGACGGCACCGTGGTGTGGTTCGACGAGGAGAAGTCGTTCGGCTTCGTCGCCGCCGACGACGGGGCGGGCGACGTGTTCCTGCACGTGCGCGCCCTGGACGACCCGCAGTACGTGCCCGCCGAGGGCGACCGGATCACGTTCTCCCCGGTCACCATGGACCAGGGTCGCCAGGCCCGCGAGGTGCGGTTCGTGGCCGCCGGGGACCCGGTCGAGACCGCGGTGGCCCCGAACCCCGCCCGCCCGTCCAGCCGCACCCCCGGCCACACCCCCGCCCGAACGTCCACCACCCGGCCCCCGGCCCGCGGCGGTGACGGCACGGTCGCGCGCTACGACGCCGACCGCGGCTTCGGGTTCATCACCCCGGACGTCGGCGGGCCCGACCTGTTCGTGCACGTCTCGGTGGTCGCCGGCGACCAGCCGCTGGTGGCCGGTGAGCGGGTCCGGTTCCGGATCCGGCAGAGCGACCGGGGGCCGCAGGCCGACGCCGTCGAGCACGTCTGAGCCGCTGCCCGGGGGGGTGGGGATCAGTCCGCGCGCAGGGTCCGGGCCAGGATGCCGAGGGTGGCCCCGAGGGCGGCGACGGGCACCACCGGGAACGCGATCGCCCGACGGTAGCGCTCGAGGACCTGGCTCCAGTCGTAGTAGGACGTGACCAGCGTGCCGGTGCCCGAGGGCTCCAGCCGGTAGCCGTAGCGGTGCTGGATGGGCGGCTGCACGGTGCCGGAGATCGTCCACTCCAGCGCGGCGTCCTGCGCGAACCCCGTGATGACCACGGTGACGTCGTAGGCGCCCATCGGCAGGTCGCCGAGCGACTCCCGGTCCATGTGGACGACGAACGTGTCCCCCACCGCCCGCACCGGGTCACCCTCGGCCGACTGCAGCATCCCCGAGCTGTCGATGGCCACGTGGCCGCCCGGGGTGCACAGCAGCGCGAACACCTCCGCCGGCGTGGCGTCAACCTGCCGGGACACCTCGTACCGCTGGTCGGGCTGCTCGCTCATGCCGAGCACCCTGCCACGAGCACCCACCGCCCCGGTGGTGTTGCATGACGGCGTCGGTGGTCACGGGCTCGAGGCGTGCAGGAGGTTCGACGATGACGTGGTCGGTGTCCGAGGGTCTGTTTCCACTGGGTGACCTCGAGGTGGAGCACGGCGGGACCATCCACGACGCCACGCTCTCGTGGCAGACCCACGGGACGCTGAACGCCGCGCGGGACAACGTGATCGTCTACCCGTGCAGCTACCGCGCCACCCACACCGGGCTGGCCGCGATGATCGGGCCGGACCAGCTGCTCGACCCCGGCCGGTGGTTCATCGTCGTCCCGGACATGTTCTCCAACGGGCTCTCCTCCAGCGCGAGCACCGACGACGACTTCCCCGCGCTGGTCACCCTGCGCGACAACGTGGCCGCCCAGCGCCGACTGCTCACCGAGCACCTCGGGGTGGACCGGGTCGCCGCCGCGTACGGCTTCTCCATGGGCGCGGGCCAGGCCTACCACTGGGCCGCGATGTACCCCGAGGCCGTGGAGCGCGCGATCATCGTCTGCGGCAGCGCCCGCACGGCCGTCCACAACCAGGTGTTCCTGTCCGGACTGCTCCGGGTGCTGGAGGCCGCGCCGGAGCACCTCGGCGGCGGCCGGTTCTCCGCGGAGCCGACCGCGACCCTGCGCGCCTTCGCGCACGTCTACGCGGGCTGGGGCCTGAGCCAGGACTTCTACCGGGAGGACCTGTTCCGCACCGTGCTCGGGGCACCGGACCTGGACGGCTTCCTGCGCACCGACTGGGAGGACAGGTTCGCCACCTCGCGGGCTGCCGACCTCTACGCCCAGGCGCTGACCTGGTACCACGCCGACATCAGCGCCGGCCCCGAGCACGACGGCGACCTCGCAGCGGCCCTGGGCGCGATCCGGGCCCGGGTGCTGCTGCTGCCCGGCGAGACCGACCTGTACTTCCGGGTCGCGGACAGCGCCGCCGAGCTCGCCCACCTGCACGACGCGGAGCTGCGCCCGATCCCCTCGATCTGGGGCCACCGGGCCGGTGCACCGAGCCTCGATTCGAACCACGCCGACCACGCGTTCCTGCGCGAGGCCGTGCGCGACTGGCTCGACCGCTGAGCGACCCCCTCAGCCGGTGTGGACGGCGTCCCAGAAGGCGTGCTCCAGCTCGGCGACCTCCCGGTGGACGACGACCTGCTCGGCCGTGGGGGGCTCCTCGCCCAGCAGGCCCACGAGCGCGTCCACCCAGGCCGCGAACTCCCGCGAGGACCAGTTGTGCACGAACGCGGCGTAGCGGTGACCGGTGGAGCGTTCCCGCACCGCCGTCCACGCGTCGAGGTAGGCGCGCTCCACCCCGTGCAGCACCGCCAGGGCCACGTCCCAGCCCTGCTCCGGGCTCGAGCGCAGCCACCGCAGGTACTCCTGGCAGGCCCCCGACGGCTGGTGCGCGGAGGGGTCCAGCCCACGCGCGGCGAGCTCGTCGGCGAACAGCGCGAGCTCCGGGCCCAGCGCGGCCAGGCCGCCCGCCAGCACCTGCCGCGCGACGGGGTCGGGGGCCATCCCCACCACCTCGGCCAGGGTGTCGCGGAACTGCAGGACGAAGGCGTGGTCGTCGAGCAGCCAGCGGTCGAAGGCGGCCGCGGACAGGGTGCCGTCCGCGGTGGCGAGGACGAACGGGTGCTCGACGAGCGAGCTCCAGCGTGCACCGGCCGCCGCCACCAGGGCGTCCGCGCGGCTCACCGGGCGTCCCAGAACGCGAGCTCGTGGCCCATCCCGGCGAGGAACGCGGCCCGGGCGCGCGCCGGGTCCGGCGCCGCCTCTTCCAGCATCTGCGCGCACCGGACGGCCAGGGCCGCGAACGCCGGGTCGGCGTAGGTGTCCACCCAGCGCCGGTAGCGACCGTCCACACCGGACTCGGCCAGCCGCTGCCCGATCCGGGAGTAGCCCCACGTGCAGGGCAGCAGCGCCGCCAGCCCGGTGCCGTGCTCGGCCGCGGCGTCGAGCAGGAACGCCGTGTAGGCGGCGCACTGCGGGCTGGGGGTGGCGCCGGCGAGGTCGGCGCCGAACGGGGTGGCGAGCTCACGGTGCAGCCCCAGCTCGTCGTGGAAGGTGCTGTTCGCCAGCGCGACCAGCTCGCCGAGGTGCTCGGCGGGGGCCCGCCACGCGAGTCGGCTGAACACCCGCGTGTAACCGAGCAGGAAGAGGTGGTCCTGCTCCAGCCAGGCCCGGAACACCGCCGGGTCGAGGGTGCCGTCGGCGATGCCACGCAGGAACGGGTGGGCGAGCTGCACCTCCAGCAGGGGCTCACCCAGCGCCTGCAGCTCCGTGGAGAGCGTCACCGCCGACGCACCGCCCCGACAGCGAGGGTGAGCACCCCGGAGACGGCGAGCGCGACCAGCGACGCCGACCACCCCGTCGGGATCCCCAGGTCGGACTGCCGGTCCGTCCACCACGTCGTCCAGCCCGCGGCCCACCCGGTCAGCGCCGTGGGGGCGACGAGCTGGTAGGCCACGAACCCGGCGACCCAGGGGACCAGCATCTCCGGGCGGGCCGGTGCCTCGGCGGAGGTGTCCCAGCCTGATCCACCGCCGAGGCGGCCGAGCACGAAGAACGCGACGAGCAGCACCGCGGTCAGCGGCACGAACACCGCCCCCAGCAGGTACAGGAACGGCTCGTAGCTGTAGGCGTCGACGCCCAGCGCCAGCGCGGTCGCGAGCACCCCGACCCCGATGACGAGGTGGCGGCGGTCCCAGCCCGGCCGCAGGTTCTGCGCGCTGACGGCCGTCGAGTACAGGTTGGCGAAGGCCTCGTCGAGCTCGTCCACCACGAGGACGACGACCGCGACCCCGGCCACCGGGAGCACCAGCAGGCTGCCGATGACGTCGAAGCCCGGGGTGACGCCGTAGGCCACCAGGGCGAACACCCCGAGGGCGAAGAACACCACGGTCGCGACGCCGTAGCCCACGCTCGCCCCGACGAACGACGCCGTCGCGGAGCGCGAGTGCCGCGAGTAGTCCGCGGCCAGCGGCACCCAGGAGACGGGCAGGGCGATGACGAGGTCCGTCGCGCTCCAGAAGCCCGCGGAGCCGCCCTCGGTGAGCGGTGGCAGCGGCTGGCGCAGCACCTGGACCAGCAGGTACACCGTCGACGCGATCGCGAGCCACACCGCGTAGCGGGACAGGATCTTCACCACCCCCAGCGGCCGCAGGGCCATGCCGGTGGCCAGCACTCCCGCCACCAGCACGAACACCCAGCGCGGACCGCCGGTGAGCGCGGTGGCGGCCTCGGCGATGACGAAGACCTCGAACGTCGCCCAGCCGACGCACTGCAGCAGGTTGACCACCGTCGGCAGTGCGGAGAGCCGGGTGCCCAGCAGGCCGCGCAGCAGCACCATCGCCGGGGCGCCGGTGCGCGCCCCGACGGCGGCCGACAGCCCCAGCAGGGTGCTGCCGATCACCGCGCCGACGACGACCGCGAGCAGGGTCGAGGCCACGGACGTGCCGGGCAGGACCAGGAAGGTCGCGGCCACCGGCAGCAGCAGCGAGATGCCGAGGTTGCCCCACAGGCCCAGCTGGGCGAACGTGCCGAGCGTGCGGGGTGGATCGGTGTCCAGCGTCCGGCCGGGCTCGGTACGAGTCTGGTCGAGCTGGGCGGGCGTGTCGTGCGTCATCGGGTGCTCCCTCCGCCGGTGTGGGTACCGGCCAGGTTCGAACGGTCGGCGACCCGTGCTGTCGCCCTCTCAGCCCGCGCGGTGCGGACTCCCGTGTGGGGTGGTCGTGCAGAGGTGGCCCGCTACCTGCGGGGGCTGGTGGGGGCGGGGGGCGGCCAGAGCGCGTGGAAGTGGTGCGGCGGGCCGTGGCCGGAGCCCACGTGGAGCTCGTCGGACCGCTCGAGCGCCGTGGTCAGCCAGGCCTTGGCCTCGACCGCGGCACCGATCCAGCCCGACCGCTGCGGCCGCAGCGCCGCGATCGCCGAGCTGAGCGCGCACCCGGTGCCGTGGGTGTTGCGGGTGGGCACCCGGGGTGCGGTGAGCCGGGTGAGCTCGCCGTCCACGAGCAGCAGGTCGACCGACTCCGGGCCCTCCAGGTGACCGCCCTTGAGCAGCACCGACGGCCGCGCCCCGGCGGGCCCCAGCGCGCCCAGGCGGTGCACCTGGTCGGTCATCTCCGCCTCGTCCCGGGCCGGCGGCACCCCGAGCAGGTCCGCGGCCTCGGGCAGGTTCGGGGTGAGCAGGTGCACCAGCGGCAGCAGCTCGTCACGCAGCGCGGCCACCGCGTCGGCCGCCAGCAGCCGGTCCCCCGAGGTCGCGACCATCACCGGGTCCAGGACCACGACGGGCGGAGCCCAGCGGCGCAGCACGTCGGCGACCACCCGGATGGTGGCGGCGTCGCCCAGCATCCCGATCTTCACCGCGTCCACCCGGACGTCGTCGAACACGCTGTCCAGCTGGTCGGTGACGAACGACGGCGGCACCGGGTGCACACCCTGCACCCCGCGGGTGTTCTGCGCGGTCAGGGCGGTCAGCACGCTCATCCCGTAGGCCCCGTGCGCGGAGAACGCCTTGAGGTCGGCCTGCACGCCCGCGCCGCCGCTGGGGTCGCTGCCGGCGATGGTCAGCGCGTGGACGATCACGAGTCCGCCTGTGAAGGATTGCTCGTGTCCTGGGTCCAGAAATCACGCACAGGGGAGCTCGCCTGCGCCCAGAAGCGCTGCGGGATGCGCCCGGCGTGCCGCGCGTCGAACCCGGCCTCCACCGCGGCACGCATGGCTCGGGCCATCCGCTCCGGATCGGTGGCCCGGGTGACGGCGGTGGCGAGCAGCACGGCGTCGCAGCCCAGCTCCATGGCGAGCACGGCGTCGCTGGCGGTGCCGATCCCGGCGTCCAGGATCACCGGCACCCCGGCGGCGGCCACGATCATCTCCAGGTTGTGCGGGTTGCGGATGCCCAGGCCGGTGCCGATCGGCGAGCCCAGCGGCATCACGGCCGCACACCCGGCGTCCTCCAACCGTCGCGCCACCACCGGGTCGTCGCTGGTGTACGGCAGCACGGTGAACCCGTCGTCGACCAGCCGCTCGGCCGCGTCCACCAGCTCGACGACGTCGGGCAGCAGGGTGCGCTCGTCGGCCACCACCTCCAGCTTGATCCAGCTGGTCCCCAGGGCCTCGCGGGCGAGCTGCGCGGTGAGCACGGCCTCGGCCGCCCCCCGGCACCCCGCGGTGTTGGGCAGCACCGCGATGCCCAGGCGCTCCAGCAGGCCCAGCACCCCGGTGCCGCCGCCGGCGTCCACCCGGCGCATCGCCACGGTGGTGAGCTCGGTGCCCGAGGCGACGAGCGCCCGCTCCAGCACGGCCAGGTTCGTCGCCCCGCCGGTCCCCATCACCAGCCGCGAGCCGAAGGTGCGGTCGCCGACCGTCAGCCCCCGGGCCACCGTCTGCTCAGCCACCCTGCACCGCCGTGAGGACCTCCACGGTCGCGCCCTCGACGAGCACCGTCGCCCATCGCGACCTCGGCAGCACCGCCCCGTCCAGCGCCACGGCCACCCCCGTCGGCGGGGCCCCGGCGAGCACCACGAGCTCGGCGGCCGTGGTGCCCGCGTCCACCTCCTGCGGACTCCCGTTCAGCAGCACCCTCACGTGAACCTCCCCGGCCGCGCGCACGCGACGTCGTCCCTCGGTGTCCCGGCCAGCTCGGCGAGCACGGCCTCGGCGGTGAGCGGGGCCAGCAGCAGCCCGTTGCGGCCGTGCCCGGTGGCCAGCACCGTCCGGTCGTCCAGCCGCCCGATCAGCGGCAGGTCGTCCGGGGTGCCCGGCCGCAGCCCAGCGTCGACGCTGACCACCCCGTACTCGGCGACGGCGGGCAGCACCGCCTCGGCGTCGGCGACGAGGTCGCGCACCCCGCCCACGGTCACCTCGCGGTCCACGCCCACCTCACGGGTGGTGGCGCCGACGACCAGCCCGCCCGGCCGCGGCACCAGGTAGACGTGCCGGCCGTGGACCACGCCGCGCACCGTCCGCGCCGGCGGCGGCAGCGCCCCCGGACGGACGCGCAGCCGCAGGATCTCCCCCTTCACCGGCCGCACCGGCAGGTCGGGGACCAGCGCCCCGGACGCCGCGCCCGCGCACACCACGACCTGGTCGGCGGCCAGCGCGCCGAGGTCGTGGACCTGCTCCGCCACCACCGACACGCCCGTCGAGAGCGCGGCCAGCAGGGCCCGGTTGTCCACCGCCCAGTCCCCCGGCACGTCCAGCGCAGCCCGGAAGCCCTGCGCCAGTGACGGTTCCGCCGCCCGCAGCTCGCGACGGGTGAGCCGGGCGACCTCGCGGCCGTGCCCGTCGAGCCACCCGGCCAGCACGTCCAGCTCGGCCGCGTCGGCGGCGTCCACCCCCACCACCACCGTCCCGCGGGTCATCAGCGGGCACCCGAGCCGGGCGGCGAACTCCGGCCACAGCGCCAGCGAGGCCAGCCCCAGCTCGAGCGCGTCGGTCTGGCCGGGCCAGCCCTCGGTCAGCGGGGCGAGCATCCCGCCGGCCACCCACGAGGCGCCCCGCATCGGTTCCGGGTCGTGCACGGTGACCGACCAGCCCGCGCGGGACGCCCGCCACGCGACGGACAGCCCGACGGCACCGGCACCCACCACGGCCAACGACGGCACGACCACCTCCTGCTCCCTGCGCCGGCATGATCCGGATCAGGTTCGACGGTCGGAGCTCGTGTGCTCCCTCTCAGCCCCCGTCAGGGACTCCCGTGCTGAACTCCGATCAACCTATCGCTACCGTCGCGGCCGTGCACAGCAGGGAACGTCTGGCCACCGCCCGCCTCTACCTGTGCACCGATGCACGCAGAGAGCTGGGGGACCTCGCCGCGTTCGTCGACTCGGCGCTCGCCGGCGGGGTGGACGTGGTCCAGCTGCGTGACAAGGGATCGGCCGGGGAGCGGGCGCACGGTCCGCTGGAGGCACGTGGCGAGCTGGCGGCCCTGGCCGTGCTCCGTGCGGCCGCCGACCGGCACGGGGCCCTGCTCGCGGTCAACGACCGGGCCGACCTCGCCCTCGCCGCCGGGGCCGACGTGCTGCACCTGGGCCAGGACGACCTCCCGGTGGCCGACGCCCGGCGGATCCTCGGCCCGGACGTGGTCATCGGCCGCTCCACCCACGACGTCGACCAGGCCCGGGCCGCCGCGCAGGAGCCGGGGGTGGACTACTTCTGCACCGGCCCCTGCTGGCCCACCCCCACCAAGCCCGGCCGCGCCGCCCCCGGGCTGGACCTGGTGCGCGCCACGGCCGCGGACGCGCCGGACCGGCCGTGGTTCGCCATCGGGGGCGTCGACGCCGAGCGGCTGCCCGCGGTGCTGGCCGCCGGGGCCACCCGGGTCGTCGTCGTCCGGGCGATCACCTCCGCGGCCGACCCCGAGGCGGCCGCCCGGGCGCTGCGGACCGCGCTGGGCTGACCCGAGGCCCTCATCTCCCGCGGCCGAGCTCCTGCGGGGTGGCCGGCCGGCGGGATCGGCCCGTGGGCGCGCTCAGGCGGGCTCGTGCTCCCGCTGCCCGGCGGCCAGAGCCGTGCGCCGGCGCTGCGCTCGGAGCACGCCCTTGCGCTCGTCGGCGGAGAGGCCGCCCCAGATGCCGTAGGGCTCGTGCACCTGCAGCGCGTGCTCGCGGCACTGCCCCAGCACGGGGCACCGCTCGCAGATGGCCTTGGCCTGGGACTCCCGGCGCTCGCGGGCCGAACCGCGCTCGTAGTCGGGGTGGAAGAACATCGCGGTCTGCAGGCCGCGGCACGCGCCGAGGGACTGCCACGTCCAGTGGTCCTCGACGGGACCGGGGAGACGGCTGTAGTCAGCCATGAGTGCACCCACCTTCGAAAGCTGTGAACTTCGGAAGGCTGATACCCAGCTGCTGGAGCGTCAGCGCGCACTCGACGCTAGACCTCGCCCGGACGCCGTTCAAGGGTCGCCCACCGCTGGTCCGGCTCCTGCACCCGCGCCGGCTCGTCGAGCCAGGCGCGCACCGCCGACGGCCCGACCACGGCCACCCCCGCCCCCAGACGGGCCCGCAACCCGCGGTCGGCCGTGACCACGACGTGGTCGCCGGTGGCCACCCGCACCAGCTCGTCGTCCCCCGATCCCGGTGCACGGTGCAGGCGCGCGCCCTCGACGTCCACGGCTCTGGCCGCACCCTCGACCACCGCGGTCACCCCCTCCACCCGCACGAAGCTGCCGTCCGGGAGCTCCACCGTGCGGGGCACCGCATCGCGCACCCGGCGCAGCAGCGTCGTCGTCGCCCCGGCCCGGTCCCGCCACCAGCCGTCCGGCCGGGACCCCAGGACGTTGGCCGTGTCGAGCAGCAGCTGCACCGGCCTGGCCCGCAGCTGCGGCCAGGCGAGGGCGAAGGAGGGGTGCAGCGGCACGGCGTCCACGTCGTCCTCGGGCACCCAGCGCAGCTCGTCGCTCTCGTGGTCGGCGGTCAGGGCCAGCGGGGACGCGGCGTCGGCCACGACGGTGGTGTAGCTCCACCCCGGCGCGTGGCCGGCCGTGACCCGTGCGGTGCGCACCGACACGTCACCCGCCCGCAGCCCCGCCTCCTCGGCGGCCTCGCGCAGCGCGCCCTGCACCGGGGTCTCGTCGCTGTCGCGGGCCCCACCCGGGATCCCCCAGGTCCCGCCGTGGTGGCTCCACGCCGCGCGGTGCTGCAGCAGCACGACCGTGCCGTCCGGCCCGGGGGCCCGCAGCAGCAGCCCCGCTGCGCCGTGGTGACCCCAGCGCCGCGACCCGTCGGCCGCGTGCACCCAGCCGTCCCCGTCACCGCGCACGGGGCCATCCTGCCCGGCCGCGCGCCACCCCGCCGGATGCTCAGGCGGCGACGGGCTCCAGCACGAACACCGGGATCTCCCGCTCGGTCCTGCGCTGGTAGTCGGCGTAGTCGGGGAACGCGGCCACGCACCGCTCCCACCACTGCGCCTTCTCCTCGCCGCTGATCTCGCGCGCGGTCATGTCCGCCACCGTGGTGCCGTCGCGCAGCTCCAGCAGCGGGTTGGCCTTGAGGTTGAAGTACCAGACCGGGTGCTTGGGGGCGCCGCCGAGGGAGGCCACCGCGGCGTAGCGGCCGTCGTGCTCCACCCGCATGAGCGGCACCTTGCGGAGTTTGCCGGACTTCGCGCCCCGGGTGGTCAGCAGCACGCAGGGCAACCCGCGGTCGCCGAGGGTGGTGCCCTGCGTGCCGCCCGAGCTCTCGTACAGCTCGACCTGGTCGCGGACCCACTTCTGGGTGCTGGGCTCGTACTCACCGGTGAGGGTCACGAGCCCAGTGAACCGCACCACCCGGTGCGGGACCAGCCCCGCTCGTACCCTGGTCTCGTGACGACCGCGACCACCCCCGGCACCCTCGACGCCGCGCTGGGCGTGCTCGCCGGGCGGACCGTCACCGTGCTCACCGGGGCCGGCATCTCCACCGACTCCGGGATCCCCGACTACCGCGGGCCGTCCTCGCCGCCCCGCACGCCGATGACCTACCAGCAGTTCGTGGGCGACCCCGACTTCCGGCGGCACTACTGGGCCCGCAACCACGTGGGCTGGCGGCACGTGCACCGCCAGTCACCCAACGGCGGGCACCGCGCGCTGGTGGCGCTCGAGGCCGCCGGGGTCGTGCGCGGCGTCATCACCCAGAACGTGGACCGGCTGCACACCCTCGCGGGCAGCCGCACCGTCATCGACCTGCACGGCACCTACGCCCGCGTGCTGTGCCTGGCCTGCGGTCACGCCACCGGCCGGGCCGAGCTCGCGGTGCGGCTGGAGGCGCTCAACCCGGAGTTCGCGGCGGTGCACGCCGTGGGCGACGCCGAGATCGCGCCGGACGCGGACGCGGTGCTCGCCACCACCGAGGGCTTCCGGGTGGCCGGCTGCGAGCGGTGCGGCGGGATGCTGAAGCCGGACATCGTCTACTTCGGCGAGAACGTGCCCAAGCCCCGCGTCGCGCAGGCGTACGCGCTGGTCGACTCCGCGGACGCGCTGCTGGTGGTCGGGTCGTCGTTGACGGTGATGAGCGGGCTGCGCTTCGTCCGGCACTGCGCGAAGAGCGGCACGCCCGTCGTCATCCTGAACCGGGGCTGGACCCGGGGCGACGAGCTGGCCACGGTCAAGCTGGACGCCGGGTGCACCGAGACCCTGGCCCGGTTCGCGGCCGAGCTGGCCCCGCGGGCGGGCTGAGCCGGATGTCGGGATCGAACCGACGACCTTCGCTTTACAAGAGCGGTGCTCTACCGCTGAGCTAATCCGGCGTGGCTGGCGCGGCCGACCGACGGTGATCGTACGGGTGCCGAGGACTCCGCGGTCGACCACTACCGTGGGCCCGGTGAGCGACGCGGAGAAGTACACCACCGAGATCTCCACCGTCCTGGCCTGGCACGACGCCCTGAACTCGGGTGACGTCGAGAGCCTGCTGGAGGTCTCCAGCGACGACGTGGAGCTCTCCGGTCCGGAGGGCTCCAGCCAGGGCACGGCCGCGCTGCGCGAGTGGGCGGCCGACGCCGACGTCCGCCTCGAGCCGGGCCGCACCTTCGTCCACCACGGGGTCGTGGTCGTCGAGGAGGACGCCAGCTGGTCGGGCGGCGGGAGCTCGACGGTGGCCTCCGCCTTCCGGGTGGTGGGCCACGTGGTGGTGTCGGTGTTCCGGCACGCGGACCTGGCCGAGGCGCTGGCCGCCACCGGGTTGGGCGACGAGGACGAGATCACCGACAGCTGAGCACGATCGAGGAGGAGGGACCGCCGTGAGCTGGGTCCGCAGGCGGACGGGTGCGGCGCACCTGCCCCAGCACCGGGGGCACGGCCACCCCGGGGTGCTCGGCAACAGCTGGCCCGAGGTCGGCGAGCCCACCCCGGACGGCGGGATCGCCGCACCCGTGGCCTACCACCGCGACCCCGGTCCGGAGCTGGCCGACGACGCGAGCGTCACCGAGGTGCTGGACCTGGCCCTGCGCATCGGCGAGGTGCTGCTCTCCAGCGGCACCGCCGCCATGGACACCACCGGGTACGTGCTGGCGGTGACCGGTGCCTACGGCCTGCCGCGGTGCGAGGTGGACATCACCTTCACCTCCATCACCATCAGCGCGCACCGCGGGCTGAGCCGGCCTCCGGTGAACACCCTGCGGGTCGTGAACTACCGCTCGCTGGACTACACCCGGCTCGCCGAGGTCGACCGGCTCGTCGTCGCCGCCCAGCGCGGCGAGCTGACCGCCACGACGGCGCACACCGAGCTCGACCGCATCACCACCGCCGCACACCCCTACCCACGCTGGGTGGCCACGGCGGCCTGGGCCGGCATGGCCGCGTCGGTGGCCCTGCTGCTCGGTGGTGGCCCGCTGGTCATCGCGGTCGCGTTCGTCGCCACCGTGACCATCGACCGCACCAACCGGCTGCTCAACCGGATCGGTCTGCCGTTCTTCTTCCAGCAGGTGGTCGGCGGCTTCATCGCGACCATGCCCGCCGTGGCGCTGTACGCCGCGCAGGGCGGGCTGGGCATCAGCGTGCGGCCGTCCCAGGTGGTCGCGGCGGGGATCGTCGTGCTGCTCTCGGGGCTGTCGCTGGTGGGCAGCGTGCAGGACGCGATCACCGGCGCACTGGTCACCGGCACCGCCCGCTTCGCGGAGGTGATGGTCCTGACCGCGGGGATCATCGTGGGCCTGGGGCTCGCGCTGAAGCTGTCCACCGGCGTCGGGGTGGCGCTGCCCCCGCTCGCGGAGACCAGCACCGGGTTCACCGACCTCCCGGTCCAGGTGATCGGGGCGGCCGGAACCTCGGCCTTCTTCGCGCTGGCCTCCTACGCCGAGCGGCGCGCGCTGCTGGCCGCCGCCGCAGCCGGGGCTGTGGGCTGGCTGGTGTACGGCCTGCTGACCCAGGCCGGCTCGGGACCCGTGCTCGCCTCGGCGGCGGCCGCGACCCTGGTCGGACTGGCCGGCGGGGTCATCTCACGACGCACCCGCATCCCGCCGATGGTGGTCACCGTCAGCGGGATCGCGCCGCTGCTGCCGGCCCTGGCGGTCTACCGCGGGCTGTACGGGCTCACCGACGACTCCGTCGTGCAGGGGTTCAGCGAGCTCGGCGGTGCGCTGGCCGTCGCCGGTGCGCTCGCGGCGGGGGTGGTGCTCGGCGAGTGGGTGTCGCTGCCCGTCCGGACCGGGCTCTCCCGGCTCGAGCACCGCCTGGACGGTGGGCGGGACGGGTCTTGAACGCCGCCCGCCCCCGCCCCTAGGCTCGACCCACGCACACGGAGGGGGTCCCATGACGAGCTCGGTGCACAGCGTGGCGGTGGACGAGCGGCAGTGGCAGCAGCACGGGGCGTGCGGCGGCCTCGAGGACGCCCGCTTCTTCCACCCCGACAACGAGCGCGGCCCCGACCGGCTCGCCCGCGAGGAGGGCGCCAAGCGGGTCTGCGACGCGTGCCCGGTGCTCGACCGGTGCCGTGAGCACGCCCTCTCCGTCGGCGAGCCCTACGGGGTGTGGGGTGGGCTGGGCGAGGGCGAGAGACGCGCCATCCTCGGGCTCCGCCGCAGGTCAGGGACGCCGCGGCAGGCGCCGTCCTGATCCGGTGCGACACTGGGGGTCGAGCTCTCCCGCACACCCGACTCCCGGAGGTGGCCCCCGTGGCCGACGCCAAGCCCGCCAAGCCCTCGACCGCCGACCTCGACGAGGAGGAGGTCGAGGTCCCCAGCGAAACCGCCCTCGCCGCGCAGAAGGTCGTTGCCGCCTACGCCGAGGATGCCGACGAGTGCGTCGTCCTGCTCGACATGCTCGGCATCGGTCGTCCGCTCAAGGTCTAGCCACCCCCGCTCGTCCGGCTGCCGCCCCACCGCCCGCACTAGGGTCGGTGGGGCGTTGTCGATCACGCGCAGCGCGACCGAGGAGAGGGGGCGCCGACGTGGCGGCCAGCAGCACCACCAGCGGCGCGGACTTCGTCGTCGTCGCCAACCGTCTGCCCGTGGACCTGGACACCCAGCCGGACGGCGAGCGGCGCTGGAAGCGCAGCCCCGGCGGCCTGGTCACCGCGCTGGAGCCGGTGCTGCGCAGCAACGACGGCGCCTGGGTCGGCTGGACCGGCGTCGCGGACGTCGACGTGGACACGTTCGTCGAGGACGGGCTGACGCTGCACCCGGTCCGGCTGTCCGCGGCCGAGGTCACCGAATACTACGAGGGCTTCTCCAACGGCACCCTCTGGCCGCTCTACCACGACGTGGTGGCCACCCCGGAGTACCACCGGCACTGGTGGAACTCCTACGTGCAGGTCAACCAGCGCTTCGCCGAGGCCACCGCCGCGATCGCGGCGCAGGGTGCGACGGTGTGGGTGCAGGACTACCAGCTGCAGCTCGTGCCGAAGATGCTGCGCGAGCTCCGACCGGACCTCACCATCGGCTTCTTCCTGCACATCCCCTTCCCACCCGTGGAGCTGTTCATGCAGCTGCCGTGGCGCACGGAGATCGTGCAGGGCCTGCTGGGCGCCGACCTCATCGGCTTCCACCTGCCGGGCGGCGCGCAGAACTTCCTGTACCTCTCCCGCCGTCTCGCCGGGCAGCCCGCCTCCCGCGCCTCGGTGGGCGTGCGCTCCCGACCCGGCACCGTCGAGGTGGGCGACCGCACCGTCCGGGTGGGCGCGTTCCCCATCTCGATCGACTCCGGGCAGCTCGACGAGCTCTCCCGACGGCCCGAGGTGCAGGCCCGGGCCGCCGAGATCCGCGCCGAGCTCGGCAACCCGTCGAGGATCATCCTGGGCGTGGACCGCCTGGACTACACCAAGGGCATCGACAACCGGCTGCACGCGCTGCACGAGCTGCTCGCCGAGGGGCGCATCGACGCCGACGAGACCGTGATGGTGCAGCTGGCCACGCCGAGCCGCGAGAACGTCGGGCTCTACATCAAGATGCGCGAGGGCATCGAGCAGCAGGTGGGCCGGATCAACGGGGACTGGTCCAAGGTCGGCCGGCCGGCGGTGCACTACCTGCACCAGCCCGTGCCGCGCGAGGAGCTCGTGGCGCTGTTCGTCGCGGCCGACGTGATGCTGGTGACGCCGGTGCGCGACGGGATGAACCTGGTGGCGAAGGAGTACCCGGCCTGTCGCGGGGACCTCGGCGGCGCCCTGGTGCTCAGCGAGTTCGCCGGAGCCGCCGCCGAGCTCAAGGACGCGTACATGGTGAACCCGCACGACCTGGACGGGGTCAAGGACGCGCTGGTCGCCGCGCTCACCCAGGACCCGACCGAGGGTCGCAGGCGGATGCGCGGGCTGCGCAGGCAGGTGCTCACCCACGACGTGGACCGCTGGGCCCGCTCCTTCCTCGACTCGCTGGGCGGTGTCGAGCAGTAGCGCCCCCCGCCGCAGCAGGCCTCAGAGGCCGGAGAACCACTTCGGCTGCTGGGGCGAGCTCGACGTGCGGCCGAGCTCGAGCGTGGTCGGCAGCAGCACGGTGCGTGGCGTGGCGGCCACCCCGGCCTCGCGCGGCTCGAGCAGCAGGCGTCCCGCCGCGCGGCCCTTCTCCTCCACGGGCTGCAGCACCGTGGTCAACCCCTCGGCCAGCGCCTGGGGCACGCCGTCGAACCCGGTGACGGTGAGCTGGCCGGGCACGTCGAGGCCGCGGCGGCGGGCCTCTCGCAGCGCCCCCAGGGCCAGGACGTCCGTGGTGCACACCAGGGCCGTGATCCCGGGATCGGCATCCAGTGCCTCGGCCGCCGCGGACTGTCCCTGCTCGACGAGGTGGTCGAAGCGCTCGACCACCGGCATCTCCGAGAGGTCGAGGCCGGCTGCGGACAGAGCGTCCGAGAGCCCCTCGAGCCGCTCGCGCTGCACGTGGAAGCGCGCACCGCGCCAGCGCTCGGTCGACGCGGGACCGTCGTTGCGGTCGCGGCCCAGCCGCATGCACAGCACACCGAAGTGCCGGTGCCCCAGCGTGATCAGGTGCTCGGCGAGCTCGCGGACGGCGGCCCGGTCGTCGATGCCCACCCGGTCGACCCCGTCGAGGCCGTCCGGCTGGTCGCAGATGACCGTCGGCACGCCCCGGCGGAGCACGGCTGCGAGGTAGGGGTCGTCCTCCGCCACGGAGTAGACGACGAACCCGTCCACCCCGGCGCTGAGCACGGCCTGCGAGGCCTCCGTCCGGTCCCGCCCCGGGTGCGCGGGGACCAGCAGCAGGCCCTGGCCCGCCGCCTCGCACGCCTCGGACAGCCCGGCCAGGAAGCTCACGGCCGCGGGGTCACGGAAGGCGTAGGACAACGCCTCGGTCAGCAGCAGGCCCACGGCACCGGCCTTGCGGGTCCGCAGCGAGCGGGCGACGGGGTCCGGGCCCGGGTAGCCGAGCCGAGCCGCTTCCCGCAGCACCCGCTCGCGCAGGGCCGGGGAGAGCTGGTCGGGCCGGTTGTAGGCGTTGGACACGGTGGTGCGCGACACCTTCAGCGAGGCCGCCAGCGTGGCCAGCGTGGCCTGCCGTCGTGGTCCGCCTGCGCCTGGCATGGTCCCCACGGTAACGGTACAGATGCGCTCACCTGCACCGGACCCGCACCAGCGGGCGCGTTCAGCCCGCGCGAGGTCCCCGTCCCCACCTGTCGACTGCATCGAGCCCGCGCGCGGTGTTCCCCAGCCCCAACCGACACGACGTCCCGCCCGACGCTCACTCCGCCTCGAGCACCACCACCAGGGCCTGGCCGGGCGCGAGCACCGGCAGCGCCAGACCCGCACGGTCCAGCACTGCACCACCGACCAGCACTCCCTCGTCCCGGGCGGGCGCCAGCCACGGAGGCTCGACGTGGTGCAGGGTCGCGGGCGCCGGGATCCCGGCCGGCACGCGCACCCGGTAGGTGCGCGACGGGTCCAGCCCGGGCAGCGGCCGCAGCCCGGGGCGGGTCGAGGCGCTCGTCGTCAGCTGCACGAACGCGAACACCGCCGCGCTCCCGTCGGCCGCGACCACCCCGTGCAGGCGCTCGGAGTCGTCGTCGCAGTCCGCGCGGACCACGTCACCGGAGTGCAGCAGCGGTCGGAGCTGCTTGTGCAGCGCGATCCACCCGTGCAGCACCTCGAGCTCGCCCGGCGTGCACGTGGTGATGTCCCACTCCAGCCCTGCGTGGCCGAACAGCGCCGTGGCGCAGCGCATCCCGAGGTCCACGAACCGGTGGGTGGTGTGTGCGACGGGCGGGCCGACGTGGGATCCCACCAGCTCGGGCGGCAGCAGCAGGCCCGTCCACGTCTCGATGTCGGTGCGCTCCAGGGCGTCGTTGCAGTCCGAGGTCCACACCCGGTGGGTGCGATCGAGGATGCCGAGGTCCACCCGGGCGCCCCCGCTGGAGCAGCTCTCGACCTCCAGGCCGGGGTGGCGGGCGAGCAGCTCGTCGAGCAGCGCGTACACCGCCGCGGTCTGCCGGTGCACGGCGGGCCGCCCCTGGCTCACGGCCTCGTGCAGGTCGCGGTTGTGGTCCCACTTGATGAAGTCGATGCCGTTCTCGGTGACGAGTGCGTCGATCCGGGTGAGCAGGTGCGTCCAGGCCTCGGGGTTGGTCAGGTCGAGGGCGAACTGGTGCCGCGCGGGGATGGCCCCGGCCCGGCCGAGCACCCAGCCGGGGTGGGCGCGCACCACGTCGGAGTCGAGGTTCACCATCTCGGGCTCGAACCACAGGCCCACCTGCATGCCGAGCGCGCGGACCTCGTCGAACAGCGGCGACAGCCCGTCGGGCCACATCTCGTCGCTGACGACCCAGTCACCCAGCCCACGGGTGTCCTCGCGCCGGCTGCCGAACCACCCGTCGTCCAGCACGAAGCGCTCCACGCCGATGGAGGCCGCGGTCTCGGCCAGGGCGCGCAGGCGGGCCAGGTCGTGGTCGAAGTACACGGCCTCCCACGTGTTCAGCACCACCGGCCGCGGCGAGGACGGGTGCTGGGCTCGGGCCCGCAGCCGCCGGTGGACCCGTGCGCTGACGGCGTCGAGACCCGCGTCGGCGTGCACGAACAGCACGTCCGGGGTGGTGTGCTCCTCGCCGGGGGCCAGCCGCACCTCGGCCGGGCCGAGCAGCTCGCCACCGCCCAGCACCGCACCGTGGCGGCCGGCGCCCTCGGGCAGCCTCTCCACCAGGTGCACGTGGTTGCCGCTCCACGCCACGTGGGTGCTCCACACCTGTCCGTGTCGGAACCCGAACCCTTCGGTGCCCGCGCTCATCAGCAGGGTGGCGTCGTGCCCGGTGCGCCCGCGGCGGCTGACCCGCAGGTGGGTGCCGTGCTGCACCCGGAATCGCTGCGGGGAGCGCTCGCGCACCCAGCGGCCGGTGAGGTCGAGCCCCGAGACCGCACGCTCGGGCAGCGGCAGCAGCGCCACCAGCGAGACCACGTCGAGCGGGCCCTCGCCGGTGTTGCGCACCCGCACCCGGTGGGCGAGCACGCCGTGCGGGTCCAGGGCCAGCTCGACGACCACGTGCACCCCGGCGTGCTCGTCGGCCGCGGTGGCGGTGAGCGTGCTGCCCACGACCAGCACGGGCCCGGTGAGCGCCAGGCGCAGCGGGGCGGAGCGGCCGTCCCTGGCCAGCTCCAGGCCCGGCGTGCCCAGCCACCCCTCGTGCTCGGACGGCAGCACCGTGAGCTGCACGGACACGTCGAGGGCGTTGTTGGTGACCACCGGGCTGGTCGCGAGCTCGAGACCCGTCTCGTCACCGAGGTCGGTGCCCCAGTGCAGCACCCGGGGGAGCCGGGGCCCGGAGACGTCCAGGACGAGGGCCACCCCCGCCGCTCGCAGGGTCACGATGACGGGGGCGGGGCTGGTCACGGTCGGGCTCCTCCTCGGGAGACGCGTCGAGCAGGGGTGGGGCTGCGCCGGGGGCGGGTGGGATGCGCGCGCCGTGGGGACGGGGCAGGGACGTGGTGCGCCCCGCCCCCGCGGGCGGTGGCCGACGCGGGGACGGGGCGGATCGTGGGGACGGACTGCGTGCTCAGCCCTTCGTCGTGCCCAGGGTCAGGCCGGAGACGAACTGCTTCTGCAGCGCGAAGAACACGATGAGGGTGGGAAGCGCCACCAGCACCGAGCCGGCCGAGAGCAGGTTGTAGTCGGTGAAGAACTGGCCCCGGAGGTTGTTCAGCGAGCTCGTGATGGGGAACTTGTCGCCGCTCTGCAGCAGCACGGTGGCCCAGAAGAACTCGTTGTAGATCCAGGTCACCAGCAGGGTGGCCAGCGCCGCCAGCGGAGGCCGGCACAGGGGCAGGGTCAGCTGCCACCACTGGCGCAGCACGCTCGCCCCGTCGACGTCGGCCGCCTCGTAGAGCTCCATCGGGATCGTCTTCATGTAGTTGCTGAGCACGAAGGCGCAGAAGCCGGTCTGGAAGGCGGTGTTGATGAGGATCAGGCCCCAGAAGCTGTCCAGCAGGGTGCCCGAGCTGGAGACCCAGAAGGGCACCTGGATCGAGCGGAACAGCCGGTAGATGGGGATGAGCAGGGCCTGTGGCGGCAGCAGGTTGGCCGCGGTGAACATGCCCAGCAGCGCGAGGTTGAACGTGAAGTTGAACCGGGCCACCACGAACGCCACCATCGAGGAGAGCACCAGCGTGGCCACCACGGCCGGGATCGTGACGATGGCCGAGTTGAGGAAGTGCCGGGCGAAGTCGCCCTGGTTCCAGGCGTTGGTGAAGTTCCTCAGGGTGAAGCCGCCGAAGGAGGCGTAGCCGTGCGTCGAGGTGTAGGCGTAGTCGCGGAAGCTGTTGTAGAGCGCCCACAGCACCGGGAACAGCCAGACGAGCGCGACGACGATGAGGAAGACGTGCAGCACCCGTCGTCCCGTGGTCACCTTCTTGCGCCGACCCGCCGGAGCCGAGGTCGGGGCCGGGGCCGCGGCGGTGGGTCGATCGGCGACGGCGGTCATCGCTCGTCCCCCTTCATGACGACACGCAGGTACAGCGCGATGAAGATCGAGCTGATGACGAGCATGAAGGTGGCCAGGGCCGAGCCGAAGCCGATCCGGCTGGCCTCCCCCACCACGTTCTGGGTGACCAGGGTGGAGATCAGCTCGAGGCCGTTGCGGCCCTTGTTGATGATCCAGACCAGGTCGAAGGCACGCAGCGACTCGATGAACGTCACCACCAGCACGATGATGTTGATCGGGCGCAGCACCGGGAGCACGACGCGGAAGAAGGCCTGGCCCTCCGTCGCTCCGTCGATCGCGGCCGCCTCGCGCAACGAGGCGTCCACCGCCTTAAGCCCCGCCAGGTACAGCAGCATGATGTAGCCGACCTGGCGCCAGGTGGTGGCCACCAGGGCTGCCCACAGGTTGTACTTCTGGTCACCGAACCAGTCGATCTGGCTCCCGGTGACCGCGTTGAGCAGGCCCTGGTCGCGGGAGAAGATCAGCTGCCAGATGAAGCCGATCAGGGCCAGCGACAGCACCACCGGCAGGAACAGGGCGGTCTGGTAGATCCGTCCGCCCCGCATCTCCTTGTCCAGCAGGACGGCGAGGAACATCCCGATCGGGGTCGCGACGAAGAACATCACCGCGAGCCAGATCAGGTTGTGCTGGATCGCCGGCCAGAACGGCGGGTAGATGGTGGTGACGTTGACGTAGTTCTCGCCACCGATGAAGTCCGACCCCTGCAGGGTGCCGATGCCGTTCCAACGGGTGAACGAGAGCACCACGGAGGCGATCGCGGGCAGCCAGATCAGCCCGAGCACCACGATGCTCGGCACCACGACCATGAACGCCACGGTGAGCTTGTCCCGCCCGGTGAGGCGCCGCACCTTGCGCTTGCGCTCCGGGCGGTTCGTGCTGCGGGTGCTGTCGGCCGGGGCCGTCAGCGGTACCGCCGTGTCCACCATGGCGCTCTCCTCTCCTCGGTCGCCCCGGTCAGGAGACGAAGATCGTCTTGGCCTGGTTCTGGATGCTGTTGACGAGGCCGTCGACGTCGCTCGGCGTGGTGATGAAGGTCTGCAGCGCCGGGATCATCACCGTGGAGGCGAAGTCCGGACGGGTGTCGCGGTCGAGGAACTGGGAGATGTTCTTGGCGGCCCCGATGAAGTCCACGGCCTTCTTCTGCAGCGCGGTGTAGCCGGAGGTGTCGGCGTTCGTGTTGGTCGCGATCACGGACGGGTCCGCGCTGACGAGCAGCTGCTGGGCGGCGGGGGTGGCGAGGTAGGCGAGGAAGTTCTTGGCGCCGGCCTCGTTCTTGGGCCGCGCCGCCATCATGTTCCCGTCGATGGGCGCCTCGATCGCGTCGGTCCCGATGTTGGAGTCGATCTCCGGGAAGCCGAAGAAGTCCAGGTCCTCCTGGTCGGCGCCCTTCGTGAACTGCTGGGCCATGAACATGCCCTGCACCAGCATGGCGGCGTCGTTCTTCTGCACCGACTGGGCCGACTCCTGCCAGGTGCGCCCCAGGGAGTCCGGCTGGGAGACCTCGAGCAGCTTGCGCCACGCGTCGAAGACCTTCTTGACCTTCTGGTCCGCCCAGTTCTCCTTGCCTGCCATCAGGCTGACGTGGAAGTCGTAGCCGTTGATGCGCAGGTTGAGCTGGTCGAAGGTGCCCATCGCGGGCCAGCCGTCCTTGTCGGCGAACGCGAGCGGGATCAGCTTGTCGGTCTTCATCTGCGCGGTCAGCTTGTAGAAGTCGTCCATGGTCTTCGGCACCTGGTAGCCCTTGGCCTTGAACACGCTGGGGCGGTAGAACACGGCCCACGGGTAGGTCGTCGCGGGTACGAAGTACTGCTTCCCGTCGGTCGAGGTCGAGGCCGTCTTCAGCGCGTCGCCCATCCCCGAGATGCCGTCCCACACGCCGCTGATGTCGCCGGCGAGGCCCTTGTCCGCGAAGAAGCGCATGCGGTACCCGGAGAACCACGTGTACACGTCGTCGGGGTTGCCCTGCAGGTAGTTGTTGATGTTCTCCTGGAAGCTGTTGTGGTCGATGGTGTTGACCGAGACCGTGACCCCGCCGCTCTGCTGCTGGTACGCCGTCACCATGTCCGCGATGGACTTCTTGGGCACCGCGTCGGACTGGTTGGAGCCGTAGGAGACCGCGCCGGTGGCGCCCTGGCCCGTGGCCCCGGCGCCGGAGGACGACGAGCCGGAGCCGCAGGCGGCGAGGAACCCGGGCAGGCCGACGAGCGCGGCCGCGCCGAGGGCGCCCTTGAACAGGGACCGCCGGCTCATCGACGAGGTGGTGAAGGTGCTGGTGAGCGAGGCAGTGGTGAGCGGGGGGGCGATGAGTCCGGGGGTGGACTCAGACTGCGGACGGGACACGACTCCTCCAGGGCGGGTGCGGTGACGTCGACGGTGACGGTCGACCTCGAGCGGGGGTAGAGCTCTTGCGGCCGGCGGTGCACTGTTCGAGTAACCGACACGAACGAACACGATCGACCAGGTTCGCGCTCACTGTCCAGTGAGCACCACCACATGTCAAGACACGGATCGACATCGTCCGCACACGCGCCGTTCACCGCGCCGCACCGCACCGTGTGCCCGGACCGGACCGCCACCTGCGGCAACGCCCGGCGCACGCTGGGTCCACCCCACCGACGTGCTCCTACCTGGTGCGCCGAACGACACGGACCTTGCCCTCTCAGCCCATGTCCGGTCGTGTTGACTTTCCCTGTGGCCCCGGCCACTCTGCACCGCATGCGGAACTGGCCTGCCGATGGCATCGCGCTCGGCGCTGACTACAACCCGGAGCAGTGGCCCGAGGAGGTGTGGGTCGACGACGTCGCCCGCATGCAGGAGGCCGGCGTCACCTTCGCGACGGTCGGCGTCTTCTCCTGGTCGCTGCTGGAGCCCTCCCCCGGGGTGTACACCTTCGACTGGCTCGACCGCGTGCTCGACCTGCTGAACGCCGGCGGGATCGCCGTCGACCTGGCCACCGCCACCGCGTCACCGCCGCCGTGGTTCTCCCACGCGCACCCCGGGACGCTGCCGGTGGACCACTCCGGGCGCACGCTGTGGCCGGGTTCCCGGCAGAGCTGGTGCCCGAGCTCCACGGTGTTCACCGAGGCCGCCACCGGGCTCACCGAGCAGATGGCGCGGCGCTACCACGACCACCCGGCCCTGGCCCTGTGGCACGTGTCCAACGAGTACGCCTGCCACAACGCGCCCTGCTACTGCGACACCTGCGCGGGGGCTTTCCGCACCTGGCTCGACAAGCGCTACGGCGACCTCGACACGCTCAACGCCGCGTGGGGCACCGCCTTCTGGAGCCAGCGCTACACCGACCTCGCGCAGGTCCTGCCGCCGCGGATCTCCACCGCTCACTCCAACCCCACCCAGGAGCTCGACTACCGCCGCTTCACCTCCGACGCGCTGCTCGCCCAGCACCAGGCCGAGCTGTCCGTGCTGCGGGTGCACTCCCCCGGTGTCCCGGTGACCACCAACTTCATGACGCTCGACCACTTCCGCCACCTGGACTACACGGAGTGGACGGGCTCGGTCGACGTGGTGAGCACCGACCACTACGTCTGCGGTGACCTCACCGACCCCGAGGCCGAGCTCTCCTTCGCCGCCGACCTCACCCGCGGCCTCGCCGGCGGTGCGCCCTGGCTGCTGATGGAGCACTCCACCAGCGCGGTCAACTGGCAGCCGGTGAACCGGGCCAAGACGCCGGGCCAGCTCCTGCGCCACAGCCTCACCCACGTGGCGCGCGGGGCGGACACCCTGGGCTTCTTCCAGTGGCGCCAGTCCCGCGCCGGCGCGGAGAAGTTCCACTCCGCGATGCTGCCGCACGCCGGCACGGGCTCGAAGGTGTGGCGCGACGTGGTGGCGCTGGGCCGGGCCGCCGCCGCCCTGGGCGAGGTGCTCGGGTCCCGCGTGGAGGCCGACGTGGCCCTGCTGTGGGACTACCAGTCCGGCTGGGCCCTGAACGCCCCCAGCCACCCCAGCTCGCAGGTCGAGTACGGCGAGGTGGCCCACGACCTGCACGCGGCGCTGCGCCGGGCCGGGGTCACGGTGGACGTGGTGGGGCCCCGCACCGACCTCTCCGGCTACCGCGTGGTGCTCGTGCCCACCCTGTACCTGGCCTCCGACGAGACCCTCGTCGCCGTGGCGGCCGCCGCCCGCGCCGGGGCGCAGGTGCTGCTGACCTACTTCTCCGGCGTGGTCGACGCCCACGACCACCTCCGCGGGGACGGCTGGTCGCCGGAGGTGGCCGCTCTCACCGGCGCCCGCACCGCCGAGCACGCCCCGCTGCCCGCGCAGGCCCGGGTGGCCCTCGACGGGCTGCTGACCGGCTCCGCCACCCGCTGGAGCGAGTGGGTGGACGTCGAGCACGGCACCGAGGTGCTCAGCCGGGCCACCGACGGCGACACCTCCGGCCAGGCGGTGCTCACCCGCCGCCCGGTCGGCTCGGGCGCTGCGTGGTACCTCGCCACCCGACCCGACGCGGCCGGCCTCGACGCGCTGCTGGCCCGGGTCTGCGCCGACGCCGGGGTCTCGCCGGCCGCCGAGGTCGGCCCGGGCGTGGAGGTCGTGCGCCGCCGCTCGGAGCTCGGGTCGTGGCTGTTCGTCATCAACCACGCCGACGTCGCCGCCGAGGTGCCGGCGTCCGGCCACGAGCTGCTGTCCGGCGCCGACGTGGACCACCTGAGCGTCCCGGCCGGCGGCGTCGCCGTGCTCCGGGAGGCCTGAGCACCGTGCTCGCCCGCCAGCGCCAGGAGCGCATCCTCGAGATCATCCGTGCCGACGGTGGCGCCCGCGTCTCCGAGCTGATCGAGCTGCTCGGCGTCTCCGACATGACCGTGCGGCGCGACCTCGAGGTGCTGGCCTCCCGCGGGCTGGTGGCCCGGGTGCACGGCGGGGCGACCGAGGTGGCCCCGCGGAGCACCTACGAGCCGGGGTTCACGGTGAAGTCCGGCCTGCAGAGCGAGGAGAAGCGCGCGATCGCCCGCGCCGCCGCCGCCCTGGTGGAGCCGGGCTCCGCCGTCGCCATCTCCGCCGGCACCACCACGTTCGCGCTGGCCAGGGAGCTGCTCGCGGTGCCCGACCTCACGGTGGTGACCAACTCCGTGCCGGTGGCGCAGCTGTTCCACGAGTCACCCCGCAAGGACGTGACCCTGGTGCTCACCGGCGGGGTGCGGACGCCGTCGGACGCGCTCGTCGGGCCCGTGTCGGTGGCTGCGCTGCGCACCCTGCACACCGACTGGCTGTTCCTCGGCGTCCACGGGCTCGACGCCCAGGCGGGGCTCACCACGCCCAACCTGGCCGAGGCCGACACCGATCGGGCCCTGGTCTCCTGCGCCCGGCGGCTGGTGGTGCTGGCCGACAGCACCAAGTGGAACGTGGTGGGCCTGTCCACCATCGCGGGACTGGACGAGGTGGACGTGCTCGTCACCGACGACGGGCTGGACCAGGCCGCGTGCACCGTCCTGGCCGACGCGGTGGGCCGGCTCGTGGTGACGAGCCCCGACACCGACGAGCACGAGCTCGGGCGGACGCCGGGGGAGCTGTCGTGAGGGAGCAGGGACGATGACCACGACCGACCGTGGCGCACCGACCACCGCGGGCAGCACCGGCGCCGGGGTGACGGTGACCCGCCGTCCGATGGCCGACGGCCGTGAGCTGCTCTACTTCGACGACGGTGGCCACGCGGTGGTCCACGACGGCGTCGACCACCGGGATCTCGGGGCCGCGGCCGAGGCCGGCACCATGCGCCTGGACGTGCTGACCGGGGAGTGGGTGACCATCGCGGCGCACCGGATGACCAGGACCCACCTGCCCTCGCGGGCCGACTGCCCGTTGTGCCCCACCCGGGACGGCGGACACCCCACCGAGGTGCCCGAGGGTGACTACGACGTGGTCGTCTTCGGCAACCGCTTCCCGAGCTTCTCCGGCGACGCCGAGCTCGACCCCGGGGTGCCGGAGCCCCGGGCGGGCCTGCCCGACCGGCCTGCGCTCGGGCGCTGCGAGGTGGTCTGCTTCTCCAGCAACCACTCCGCCTCGGTGTCGGAGCTGACGCGACGGCGGATGCGCACCGTGGTCGCGGCCTGGGCCCAGCGCACCGCCGAGCTCTCGGCCACGCCCGGGGTGGCGCAGGTGTTCTGCTTCGAGAACCGGGGCGAGGAGATCGGCGTGACGCTCGCGCACCCGCACGGGCAGATCTACGCCTACCCCTACGTCACCCCGCGCACCGCGGCCGTGCTGACCCAGGCCCGCGCGCACGCCCGCCGCACGGGGGGCCACCTCCTGCGCGACGTGCTGCACCACGAGCAGCGCGCCGGCACCCGGATGGTGCTGGCCGGCGAGCACTGGAGCGCCTACGTGCCCACGGCCGCCCGCTGGCCGGTGGAGGTGCACCTGGCGCCGCACCGCGACGTACCGGACCTCGCTGCGCTGGACGCACCGGAGCGCGACGAGCTCGCCGACGTGTACCAGGAGCTGCTGCGCCGGGTGGACCGGTTCTTCCCCGGGGTGGACCGGGTGCCCTACATCGCCGCGTGGCACCAGGCGCCCGTCGGTGAGGGCCGTGAGCTGGCCCGGCTGCACCTGCAGGTGTTCTCGGTGCTGCGCGCCCCGGGCAAGCTGAAGTACCTGGCGGGCTCGGAGTCGGGCATGGGGGCCTGGGTGAACGACGCCAGCCCCGAGACCATCGCCGCCCGGCTCCGCGAGGTGGCCTCGTGAGCGGCACGCGGGCGCGCACGAGGCCGGTGTTCCTCGAACCGACGGACCTCGTGCAGCGCACCGCGACCGACGCCGCCCGCGAGTTCGGCCGGACCCCGGACGGGGTGTGGTCGGCTCCGGGACGGGTCAACCTCATCGGCGAGCACACCGACTACAACGCCGGCTTCTGCCTGCCGGTGGCCCTGCCGCACCGCACCTCCGTGGCGGTCGTCCGGCGCTCCGACGACCGGGTGCGCATCACCAGCCGCCAGGCCGACGCCACGTTCACCGGCACCGTGGGGGAGGTGGGCCCGGGGTGGACGGCCTACCCCACGGGGGTGCTGTGGGCGCTGCGCGAGATCGGCCTGGAGGTGGGTGGGGTGGACCTGCACGTCGACTCCGCCGTTCCGGTGGGCGCCGGGCTCTCCTCCTCCGCCGCGCTGACCTGCGCGGTCGCGCTGGCGATCGGCGAGGCGCTGGCCAGCCGCGAGGAGCTGGTGGCCGCCTGCGTGCGTGCGGAGAACGAGGCCGTGGGGGCGCCCACCGGTGGCATGGACCAGGCGGTCGCCCTGCTGGCCCGCGCCGGGACAGCGCTGCTGCTGGACTGCCGGGACAGCTCCACCGAGCACCTGCCGCTGGACCTGCCCGCGGCCGGGCTGGAGCTGCTCGTCATCGACACCCGCGCCAGCCACAGCCTCGTCGACGGCCAGTACGCCCGCCGCCGGGCCGACTGCGAGACCGCCGCCGCCGCGCTGGGCGTGCCCAGCCTGCGCGAGGCCACCGCCGAGCAGGTCGAGGGCCTGCAGGATCCCCGGCTGCGCGCCCGAGCGCGCCACGTCGTCAGCGAGATCGCGCGCGCGGAGGCGTTCGCCGGGCTGCTGCGCCAGGACCGCCTCGACGAGACGGGCGAGCTCCTCGACGCCTCGCACGCCTCGCTGCGGGAGGACTTCGAGGTCTCCTGCGACGAGCTCGACGAGGCCGTCGCGGTGGCCCGGGCCGCGGGCGCGATCGGGGCCCGGATGACCGGGGGCGGCTTCGGTGGCTCGGCCATCGCGCTCGTGCCCGCCGGGACCTCGGGATCGGTGGCCTCCGCGGTCGACCGGGCGTTCGGCGTGCGCGGCTGGCGCGCACCCGGGTTCCTGCTGGCCGTGCCCAGCGCGGCCGGCTCCCGCGTGCTCTGACCGTCGTTCGCGCAGGCTCCACCGACCCAGACAGGAACGCCGCAGTGCCCACCCCCACCCCCACCGCCGAGTGGGACGCCGTCCGCTCGATCGCCCCCTCTGCGGGCTGCACCCCGCCCCGGGCCCGGCTTCGCACCGACGCCCCGTCGCTGGACCTGTCCGGGGACTGGGCCTTCCGGCTCGTCGGCGGGCTCACCGAGATCACCGAGGGCTTCGAGACCACCGGCTACGACGACACCGCCTGGGACCGTCTCACCGTGCCCTCGTGCTGGCAGATGACCGGGCTGCCCGACACCCACCCGTACGGCTGCCCGGCGTACACCAACGTGATCTTCCCGTTCCCGGTTGACCCGCCGCACGTCCCGGCCGACAACCCCACCGGGGAGTACCGCCGCACCGTCGACGTGCCCGCCGGCTGGCTCGGCGCGGGCCGGGTGCTGCTGCGCTTCGAGGGCGTGGACTCCGCGTTCACGTTGTGGTGCAACGGTACCCGGGTCGGCGGGGCGCACGGCTCCCGGCTGGTCCACGAGCTCGACGTCACCGACCTCGTCCGCGCCGGGGAGAACACCGTGGCCGTGCGGGTGCACCAGTGGTCGGCCGCGAGCTACCTCGAGGACCAGGACATGTGGTGGGTCTCGGGCATCTTCCGACCGGTCAACCTGGTGCTGCGCCCCACCGGCGGCCTCGACGACGCGTTCGTGCGCGCCGGCTACGACCACCGCACCGGCACCGGCACCCTGGTGGTCGACACCACCCCGGGCGCACGGCTGACCGTGCCCGAGCTGGGCCTGGTCGACGTGGACCCCGCGGGCCCGCACGCCGTGGCCGTGCAGCCGTGGTCGGCCGAGGTCCCCCGGCTCTACGAGGCCACCCTGCGCACCGACGCCGAGACCGTGACCCTGCGCCTCGGGTTCCGCACCGTGGCCGTGGTCGACGCCCAGCTGCTCGTCAACGGCGCCCCGGTGCTGTTCCGCGGGGTCAACCGGCACGAGTGGCACCCCGAGACCGGCCGCACCCTGGACGAGGCCAGCATCCTCGCCGACGTCCTGCTCATGAAGCGGCACAACGTCAACGCCGTGCGCACCAGCCACTACCCGCCGGACCCGCGCCTGCTGGAGCTCTGCGACACCCACGGGCTGTGGGTGATCGACGAGTGCGACCTGGAGACCCACGGGTTCGAGAAGGTCGGCTGGCACCGCAACCCCAGCGCTGACGCGCAGTGGCGTCCCGCCTACCTCGACCGGGTGCAGCGCACCGTGGAGCGGGACAAGAACCACCCGTCGGTCATCGGCTGGTCGCTGGGCAACGAGAGCGGGGTCGGGGACAACCTCGCCGCCATGGCCGCCTGGACGAAGGACCGCGACCCCAGCCGGTTCGTGCACTACGAGGGCGACTGGGACTCCGCCTACGTCGACGTCTACAGCCGGATGTACGCCGACCACGCCGAGACCGAGCTCATCGGCCTGGGGACCGAGCCGCCGACCACCGACCCCGCCCTCGACGCCCACCGCCGCGGCCTGCCGTTCGTGCAGTGCGAGTACGCGCACGCCATGGGCAACGGCCCCGGCGGCCTCGGCGAGTACCAGGAGCTGTTCGAGGCGCACCCCCGGCTGGCCGGCGGGTTCGTCTGGGAGTGGATCGACCACGCCGTGCCCGTGCGCGCCGCCGACGGCCAGGTGTTCCCCGGCTACGGCGGTGACCTCGGCGAGGTGGTGCACGACGGCAACTTCATCGCCGACGGGCTGGTGTTCCCCGACCGCACCCCGTCCCCCGGGCTGCTGGAGCTGAAGAAGGTGGTGGAGCCCGTCCGGCTCGTCGTCACCGCCACCGGGATCACCGTCGCCAACCGGTACGCCGAGCTGAGCACCGCACACCTCCGCTTTCCCTGGACCTGCGAGGTGGACGGGGTGGAGCGGGCCGCCGGGGAGCTGGACGTGCCACCGGTGGGTGCCTGGTCGGACGGGGCGGTGGCGCTACCGGCCGGGCTGCCCGACGGCGACGGCGAGCGCTGGCTGACCGTGCGCGCCGTGCTCGCGCAGGACACCTCCTGGGCCGACGTCGGGCACGAGATCGGCTGGGGTCAGGGACTTCTCGGCTCGACCACCACCTCCGTGCCGGCTCGCGGTGCCGCCCCGGAGGCCGACGGCGCGGGCTGGAGCCTGGGCCCGGCCCGCTTCGACGCGCGCGGCACCCTGGTCCAGCTGGGCGGGGTCGACGTGGTGGGCCCCCGGCTGGACCTGTGGCGGGCGACGACCGACAACGACGAGCGCGGCCGGTCCGGTCCGCCCGGCCCGCAGTGGCGGGCGCTCGGCCTGGACCGGTTGCAGCACAACGTGCTCGACGTGACCGCGACCGCGGACGCCCTGGTGGTCCGCAGCCACGTGCTGCCCGCCGGCACCGACGTCGGCTACTCCGCCGAGCTCACCTGGCGTGCGGTCGAGGGCGGGGTGGCCCTGGCGCTCGAGGCGCACCCGCTGGGGACGTGGACCACCCCCGTGCCGCGGCTCGGGCTGCGGATGGGGCTTCCCACGAGCTTCGACCGGCTCGACTGGTTCGGGCTCGGCCCGGGCGAGGCCTACAGCGACACCGCCACCGCGCAGCGGATCGGCCGGTTCTCCCTCGGCATCCACGAGCTGCAGACGCCCTACGTCCGGCCGCAGGAGAACGGTGTGCGTCGGCACGTCCGCGCGGCCGAGGTCGGCCGGGCCGACGGCGCGCCGCTGCGGGTCACCGCGACGGGCACGGTGGACGTCACGCTGCGACCGTGGACCACGGAAGCCCTGGACGCCGCCGCGCACCGCACCGACCTGGTGCCGGATCCGCAGTGGCACTGGCTCAACCTCGACGTCGCCCAGCACGGCATCGGCACCGGCGCCTGCGGGCCCGTCGAGCTGCCGCAGCACACGCTGCACGCCGTGGCCGTCCGCCTCGAGCTGGAGCTGCGCCTGTAGCCCCCCGGAGGTCAGGCCTGGCGGCGCCGGCGCGCGATATCGGCGAGCACCACGCCCGCGGCGACGGAGGCGTTGAGGCTCTCCACCGGCCCCGCCATGGGGATGCTCAGGGTGGTGTCGCAGGACTCGCGGACGAGCCGGGACAGGCCCTTGCCCTCCGAGCCCACGACCACCACGACGGGCCCGGTGGCCGCCTCGAAGCCGTCCAGGCTGGTCTCGCCCTCGGCGTCGAGCCCGACCACGGTGATCCCCTTGGACGCCCAGTCCTTGAGCGTGCGGGTGAGGTTCGTGGCGCGGGCGACCGGCAGCCGGGCCGCGGTGCCGGCGCTGGTGCGCCAGGCGACGGCGGTGACCGAGGCGCTGCGGCGCTGCGGGATGACCACGCCGTGCCCACCGAACGCCGCCACCGACCGGATCACGGCCCCGAGGTTGCGCGGGTCGGTCACGTTGTCCATGGCCACCAGCAGCGGCGGGGTGCCGGACCCACCCGCGCGCGCCCGGGAGAGCAGGTCGTCGGGGTGCGCGTACTCGTAGGGCGGCACCTGCAGCGCCACGCCCTGGTGCAGGCCGTTCTTGCTGAGCCGGTCGAGGTCGGTGCGCGGCACCTCGAGGATCGCGATGCCGTGCTCCGAGGCGTACTGGATGCTCTCGGTGAGCCGCTCGTCCGACTCGGTGCCCACAGCGATGTACAGCGCAGTGGCGGGAACACCGGCGCGCAGGCACTCCACCACGGGGTTGCGGCCGAGCACGGTCTCCGGCCCGTCCACCGGCTTCGCGCCCGGGGCCCGGGTACGGCCGCGGCCGGTGGGTCGCCCCTGGGCCTCCGCCTTGGCCGCCGAGCGGATGCGCTTGGCCTTGGGGTGCTTGGTGCGGGCCTCGGCGGGCGGGGTGGCCCCGCGCGGCTCGAGCCCGCGGCGGCGCTGACCTCCCGAGCCGGTGCTGGCGCCCTTCTTGCCGTCACCCTTGCGGACGGCTCCTCGCCTGCTGGAGTTGCCGGCCATCAGTGGTCCTCTTCCTTCGCGTGCACGGTCCAGCGAGGACCGTCGGGGGTGTCGGTGACGTCGATGCCGGCCAGGGCGAGCAGGTCGCGCACGGCGTCGGCGGTGGTCCAGTCCTTGGCGGCCCGGGCGGTGGTGCGCTGGGCGAGCGTGGCGTCCACGAGGACGCCGAGGGCATGCCCACCCCCGGTGGCGGGGGCCACCCAGCGCGGGTCGAGCGGGTCGACGCCGAGCACGTCGAGCATGGCCCGCACGCTCGAGGCAGCCCCCAGCGCGGCGGTGTGGTCGCCCGCCTCGAGCGCGGTGTTGCCCTCCCGGACGCAGCCGTGCACGGCGGCGAGGGCGGCGGGCACCCCGAGGTCGTCGTCCATCGCCGCGGTGAACTCGGCGCGGAGCAGGCCCTTCTCCGGACGGCCGACCCGGTCGGCGACGCGCAGCACGAACGACTCGCAGCGCCGGTAGCCGGCCGCGGCCTCCTGCAGCGCGTCCTCCGAGAACTCGATCGTGGAGCGGTAGTGCGCGGAGCCCAGGTAGTAGCGCAGCTCCTGCGGGCGCACCCGCTCGAGCACGGCGGGCACCGACAGCACGTTGCCCAGGCTCTTGGACATCTTCTCCCCACCCAGGGTCACCCAGCCGTTGTGCAGCCAGGTGCCGGCGAAGGCGTCCCCGGCGGCCCGGCTCTGCGCCAGCTCGTTCTCGTGGTGCGGGAACACCAGGTCGAGCCCGCCGCAGTGGATGTCGAACTCGGTGCCCAGGTACGCCTGCGCCATCGCCGAGCACTCCAGGTGCCAGCCCGGGCGGCCCGCGCCCCACGGCGTGGGCCAGGACGGCTCGCCGGGCTTGGCGGCCTTCCACAGCGTGAAGTCCCGGGGGTCGCGCTTGCCGGTGGCCGCGCTCTCACCCTGGTGCACGTCGTCGACCTTGTGCCCGGAGAGCTCGCCGTAGCTGGGCCAGCTGCGGACGTCGAAGTACACGTCACCGTCCGCGGCGTAGGCGTGCCCGGAGTCCAGCAGGCGTTCCATCAGCGTCACCATCTGCGTGACGTGGCCGGTCGCGCGCGGCTCGGCCGAGGGGGGCAGCACACCGAGCGCGTCGTAGGCGTCGGAGAAGGCGCGCTCGTGCGTCTGGGCCCACTCCCACCAGGGGCGACCCGCCTCGGCGGCCTTGGTGAGGATCTTGTCGTCGATGTCGGTGACGTTGCGGACCAGGAGCACGTCGGCACCGTTCGCGGCGAGCCAGCGGCGCAGGACGTCGAAGGCGACCCCGCTGCGCACGTGGCCGATGTGCGGCACCCCCTGCACGGTGGCGCCGCACAGGTAGATCGACGCCCGTCCGGGGGTCAGTGGCCGGAAGGGCCGCAGGCTCCGGGTCATGGTGTCGTACAGGTGCAGGGCCACGACGGTGAAGTCTACGGGCCGCCGCGTGGACCCCCTCCCACCTGCGGCAGCACCGCGCGGCAACGGCCCCGCGCGACCACCCCGGCGCGACCACGAGGTTCCACGTGGCCGGGAGCGACCGGCCCCGCGCGACCACGAGGTTCCACGTGGCCGGGGGCTGGCGGGGTGCCGCGCCGGGGCGGGCGCGGCTCAGGTCGGGAGCAGCAGCGCCGTGGCCACCGCGGCCAGGCCCTCACCACGGCCGGTGAGGCCGAGCCCGTCGGTGGTGGTGGCCGAGACCGAGACCGGCCCACCCACCGCGGCGCCGAGCACGGCCTGCGCCTCCTCCCGCCGGGGCCCGATCTTCGGTGCGTTGCCGATCACCTGCACCGCCGCGTTGCCCACGGTCCACCCGGCCTCGTCGAGCAGACGTCGCACCTCGGTGAGCAGCTGCACCCCGCTCGCCCCGGACCACCGGGGCCGCCCGGTGCCGAACACTGCGCCCAGGTCCCCCAGCCCGGCCGCCGACAGCAGCGCGTCGCACAGGGCGTGCGCGGCGACGTCACCGTCGGAGTGCCCGGCGCAGCCGTCGGCCCCCTCGAACAGCAGCCCCGCCACCCAGCACGGGCGACCGACCTCCACCGGGTGGACGTCGGTCCCGATCCCCACCCTCACGCCGGTCCCACCCTCACGCCAGTCCCTCCAGCAGCACCGCGGCCAGGGCGAGGTCCGTCGCCGTGGTGATCTTGAAGGCCAGCGGGTGCCCGGGCACGGTGTGCACGGTCGATCCCGCCCGCTCCACGAGCGCGGCGTCGTCGGTGGCCGCCAGCGCGCCGGCGTGGGCCGCGCGGAGCACCTCGACGGTGAACCCCTGCGGGGTCTGCACCGCCCGCAGGCTCGCCCGCTCGGGCGTACCCGTGACCACCCCGGCGGCGTCCACGGCCTTGATCGTGTCGGTGACGGGAAGGGCGGGCACCACCGCGACCGCCCCGGCGCGCAGCGCGGCCACCACGTCTCCGACGAGCGCGGCCGGGGTCAGGGCGCGCGCGGCGTCGTGCACCAGGACGTGCTCGGCCCCCGGTGCCCGGCGGGCCGCCTCGTCCAGCCCGGCCCGCACCGAGTCCGAGCGCTCGAGCCCTCCGGGCACCACGACCACCTCCGGGGGTAGCTCGGCGCGGGCGGTCTCCACCAGCTCGGCAGGCGCCACGACCACCACGAGGTCCACGACCCCCGAGTCGAGCAGGCCGTCCACGCACCGGCGCAGCAGCGTCACCCCGCGCAGCGGCACGAGGGCCTTGGCCGTGTCGGCGCCGAGCCGCAGACCGCGCCCGGCCGCCGGGACGACCGCCACCACGCGGACCCCTCCCACGCCGCTCGCCCCGCCCCGCGGCTGCGGGACGGGGCGGGGCGTGGGGTCGGGACCGACCTCAGGAGGCAGCTGCGAGAACCTGACCGAGGATGGACGAGGCCTTCTCGGCGTCGGTGCCCTCGGCGAGCGCGAGCTCACCCACCAGGATCTGCCGGGCCTTGGCCAACATGCGCTTCTCCCCGGCCGAGAGGCCACGGTCCTGCTCGCGGCGCCAGAGGTCACGGACCACCTCGGCCACCTTGTTCACGTCCCCAGAGGCGAGCTTCTCGAGGTTGGCCTTGTACCGGCGCGACCAGTTCGTGGGCTCCTCGGTGTGCGGCGCGCGGAGCACCTGGAACACCTTGTTCAGGCCCTCCTGGCCGACCACGTCGCGCACACCCACGTACTCGGCGTTCTCGGACGGGACCTTCACCGTCAGGTCACCCTGGGCGACCTTGAGGACGAGGTACTCCTTCTCCTCGCCCTTGACGGTGCGGGTCTCGATGGCCTCGATCAGCGCGGCCCCGTGGTGGGGGTAGACGACCGTTTCTCCGACCTTGAAAATCATGTGTTCGCAGCCCCTTTCGCTGTGCCCATGGTAACACGCCGCGCCCAGGCTCGACGACCGTCGTCGCAGGTCAGAGCACTGCGGGCCGGTGGCGAGCTCTTGACAACCGGCCCCGGACGTGTGTCGGGCACCCGGGCACCGTGCGGTGGCCGCCCAGCCACTACTCTGTGGCACTGCTGCACTCACGCACCCGCCACGGGCGCACGGGCACCGCACCGCAGAGTCTTGGGAGGACGTCGCAGTGAGCATCTCGAGGAGCACCCGCAGGTCCGCGCCCCGCCGCACGTCGCGGGTGCTGCTGGGGGCGGTCGCCGCAGGCGCGGCCGCCGTCCTGCTCACCGCGTGCGGCGCGGGGCAGACCGGCACCATCGGCGGTCAGGTCGCCGCGGTCAACGGGGCGCAGGGCTTGGTGGGGAAGGTCGCCGTGCGCAACGTGACCCTCCAGTACCCGACCGGTGGCCAGGACCACTACTCCGTCGGCGAGGACGCGCCCCTGCTGTTCACCCTCGTCAACAGCGGGATCACCGCCGACGAGCTGGTCTCCATCAGCACCCCGGCCGCCGGCGACGTCAGCCTCTCCGGTGCCACCGCGATCCCGGGCGGCACCACCCTGGTCTCCGCCGCGGTCGAGGCCAGCTCGGGCTCCAGCTCCACGGTGGTCCCGACCAACTCCGGGTCCAGCACCCCCTCCACCTCCGCGGGCAGCCCCAGCGCCACGCGGACCAGCGTCCCCAGCCCCTCCGGCGGTTCGGGCAAGCCCGGCATCACCGTCGGCGTGGTCGCGGCCGAGCTGACGGGCCTCACCCAGGACGTCCGCCCCGGCCTCACCATTCAGGTGACGTTCACCTTCGCCAAGGCCGGGCCGGTCACCCTGCCCGTTCCCGTGGGTGCCCCGGACGGGGCGCGCGAGTAGTCGGCCCGACGTTGTCGGCCCCCTGACCTAGCCTGCGCGGGTGGCCCGACCGAGGACGACCTACCGATGCTCCGCCTGCCAGCACGGCGTGGCCAAGTGGGTGGGCCGCTGCCCCGAGTGCGGCGAGTGGGGCTCGGTCGGCGAGGTGGCTGTGCTCAGCGCCCCGAGGCTCGGTGCCGTGGGCGGCCCGTCGGTCGCCCGTGCCGTCGCGCTGGTCCCCACCACCCCCGCCCTGCCGCTCACCAGGATCGACGCTCAGGGCGCGCAGCAGCGCTCCACCGGTGTGGCCGAGCTGGACCGGGTGCTCGGTGGCGGGATCGTGCCCGGTGCCGTGGTGCTGCTGGCCGGTGAGCCCGGCGTGGGCAAGTCGACGCTGCTGCTCGAGGTGGTGTCGCAGTGGGCCCGGCTGGGTCGTCGCGCGCTCTACGTCACGGGTGAGGAGTCGGCCGGGCAGGTGCGGCTGCGCGCCGAGCGGACCGGCGCGGTGCACGAGCAGGTGTGGCTGGCGGCCGAGACGGACCTCGCCACCGTGCTCGGCCACGTCGAGCAGGTGGAGCCGGACCTGCTGGTGGTCGACTCGGTGCAGACCATGCTCGCCACCGATGTCGACGGGGTGCCGGGCGGGGTGACCCAGGTCCGCGCGGTCACCGCGGCGCTGACCTCGCTGGCCAAGGCCCGCGGGCTCGCGGTGCTGCTGGTGGGGCACGTGACGAAGGACGGTGCCGTCGCCGGGCCACGCTCGCTGGAGCACCTGGTGGACGTGGTGCTGCACTTCGAGGGCGACAAGCACTCCACCCTGCGCATGGTGCGCGGGGTGAAGAACCGCTTCGGCGCGGCCGACGAGGTGGGCTGCTTCGAGCTCCGCGAGGACGGCATCGTGGGGGTGGACGACCCGTCGGGCCTGTTCCTGCACCATCGCGGTGCCCCCGTGCCCGGCACGGCCGTCACCGTCGCGGTGGAGGGCAAGCGGCCGCTGCTCGGCGAGCTCCAGGCCCTCGTCGCCGGCTCCGGCCTCGCCTCCCCCCGGCGTGCGGTGAGCGGGCTCGACGGCGCCCGGGTGTCCATGGTGCTGGCCGTGCTCGAGCGTCGCGGTGGGGTCAAGCTGTCGGACTCGGAGGTCTACACCGCCACCGTGGGGGGCATGCGGCTGACCGAGCCCGCCGCGGACCTCGCCCTCGCACTGGCCGTGGCCTCCGCCGCCCTGGACACCCCGCTGCCCGAGGGCCTGGTGGTGCTGGGCGAGGTGGGCCTGGCCGGCGAGGTGCGGCGGGTCACGGGAGCGGGCCGCCGGGTGGCCGAGGCGGCACGGCTGGGGTTCACCCGTGCCCTCGTCCCCCCCGACTCCGGGACCATGCCGCCCGGCGTCCGCGCCACGGTGGTGCCGGACCTGGGCGCCGCGCTGCGGGTGCTGCGCCGCGGCTGAGCCACCCGCCACGCCCGCCCCGTGCCGCGGCCGCAACCGGGTTCGAGCGGTGCGGTGACTTATGATGCGCCCGTCAAGACGCGGTTCCAGGAAGGGGGCCCTCGTGTCCCCCGTGGCCGACCCCACGTCCTCGGACCTGCTGCGCACCACGCTCGCGCGTCTCGCGCCCGGCACCGGTCTCCGCGAGGGGCTGGAGCGGATCCTGCGCGGACGCACCGGCGCGCTCATCGTGCTCGGCCACGACGACCTGGTCGAGACGCTGTCCGACGGTGGTTTCAGCCTCGACGTGGCCTTCGCCCCCACCCGGCTCCGGGAGCTGTCCAAGATGGACGGCGCCGTGGTCCTGGCCACCGACGCCACCCGCATCCTGCGCGCCAACGTGCAGCTGGTGCCGGACCACGCCATCCCCACCGACGAGTCGGGCACGCGGCACCGCGCCGCGGAGCGCACCGCGATCCAGACGGGCTACCCCGTCGTGTCGGTGAGCCAGTCCATGTCGATCATCAGCGTCTACGTCGACGGCACCCGCCACGTGCTGGCCGACTCCGCCACCATCCTCTCCCGGGCGAACCAGGCGCTGGACACCCTCGAGCGGTACAAGGCCCGCCTCGACGAGGTCGCGCAGCAGCTCTCGGCACTGGAGATCGAGGACTTCGTGACCCTGCGGGACGCGATGACCGTGGTGCAGCGGCTGGAGATGGTGCGGCGGATCTCCGCCGAGATCACCGGCGACGTCGTGGAGCTGGGCACCGACGGCCGGCTGCTCGCCCTGCAGCTCGACGAGCTCGCCGGGGGCACCGACTCCGACCGCGAGCTCCTGGTGCGCGACTACCTGCCCGACGGGGCCGAGCCCGAGCAGGGCCCCACCATCGACGCCGTGCTCGGCGCCCTCGACGCCCTCAGCACCGCCGACCTGCTCGACCTCACCACGGTGTCGACGGCGTTCGGCCACCCGCCCGGACCCGAGGCGCTGGAGCAGCCGATGAGCCCCCGCGGCTACCGGCTGCTCGCCCGGGTGCCGCGACTGCCCGGCACGGTGCTCGAGCGCCTCGTGGACACCTTCGGCACGCTGCAGGCCCTGCTCGCGGCCACGGCGGACGACCTGCAGACCGTGGACGGGGTGGGTGAGACCCGGGCCCGCTTCGTCCGCGAGGGCCTCTCCCGCCTCGCGGAGTCCTCCATCGTCGAGCGGTACGGCTAGACCGTCCGGGTCAGGTGATGGTGAACGGCAGCGGCGGGCTGCTCAGCCCACCCAGGGTCACCACCACGGTGTACGACCCGGCCGGCACCACGGTGCGATCCGCCTGGCAGGTCGGCTCCGACGTGGTGCCCGACCACTTGACGCTGTAGGTCTTGACCTCGCCGGGGTTCAGGACGGGCACGTCCACGGACTTGCCGGGGAAGCAGTCGTTGCTCGACCAGAGCCGCGTCGCGCCGTCGGCGGAGTACACCAGCACCTGCTGCAACCCCGCGTCGAGGTCGCGGGTGCACGCCGCGGCGGAGGTGTTGGTGATGAGGATGCGGAACACCGGCTGCTCGCCGACCGCGTAGGACGGCGCGGCCACCTGAGCGGTGAGCCCCACCGCGGCGTCCGGGCACGCGGCGGGAGTCGCCGGAGCCGGTGCCGGGGCGACGGGCGCGGCGGGGGCAGTGGTCGGCGCGGGGACGGGGGCCTGGGTGGTGGTCGTGGCCGCCGAGGTGGTGGTCGTGGGCGTCGGGGTGGTGGTCGTGGGCGTCGGGGTGGTGGAAGCGGTGGTCGAGGTGTTGGGGTCGGTGGTCGAGGAGCTCAGGGCGCTCTGCTGGGCTGCTGGGCCCGGGCCCGAACCCCCCGTCAACGACACCACCAGCCACACCGCGAGGACCAGGACGAGCACGGTGGCCACGATCGCCGCCGCCCGACGACGCCAGTAGATCGTGGCGGGAAGGGGACCGACGGGCTGCAGCACCATCTGACGGTAGCCGCCGGGCACCAGCACCACGGCTGCCCCGGGCGGCGTGTCGCGGGTCCGCTTGTGCTCGCCCACGCCAGCCTGTTCGATCGGTCTGGGCCCCGTCCGGGGACGAGCCATCAGGAGGAACCGCATGAGCGTGGCCGAGTTCGTCGAGCGCAACAGCAGGCGCGGTGATCACGGGGCCGACCTGTCCGAGCTTCCGGTCGCCCCGTCGATGCGCGCCAGCATCGTCACGTGCATGGACTCCCGGATGGACATGTACGACCTGTTCGGGCTGAAGCCCGGTGAGGCGCACGTGCTCCGCAACGGCGGCGGGATCGTCACCGACGACGTCATCCGCTCGCTGTCGATCAGCCAGTTCCGTCTCGGCACCACGGAGATCCTGCTGGCCCAGCACACCGGCTGCGGGATGTCGACCATGACCGACGATGAGTACAAGAACGACCTGCTGGGCTTCAGCGGGCTGACCCCCACGTGGTCGGTGGAGTCGTTCACCGACGTCGACGAGAGCGTCCGCCAGGGGATGATGCGCATCCGTCGCAGCCCCTTCCTCAAGCACCACCTCGTCCTGCGCGGGTTCGTCGTGGACCTCGCCAACGGCGGCCTGCTGCGCGAGGTGTTCTGAGCCCCGTGGCCGCGAGCCCCCTGGCCGTCGTCCTGCCCGACTGGTTCCGGGCCACCGCGCGCGACCTGCCCTGGCGGCGGGCGGGCACCACGGCGTGGGGGGTGCTGCTGAGCGAGGTCATGCTGCAGCAGACCCCGGTGGCGCGGGTGGCCCCGATCTGGGCCGAGTGGGTGCGGCGCTGGCCGGTTCCGAGCGCCATGGCGGCATCCTCGACCGCCGAGGTGCTGCGGGCCTGGGGCAGCCTGGGCTACCCCCGGCGGGCGCTGCGCCTGCACGCCTGCGCCTCGGTGCTGGCCTCGGTGCACCACGACGAGGTGCCCGACGACGTCGACGTGCTGCTCACCCTGCCCGGGGTGGGCTCCTACACGGCGAGGGCGGTCGCGTGCTTCGCGCACGGGTCACGCGTCCCGGTGGTGGACACCAACGTGCGCCGGGTGGTCGCCAGGGCGGTGCACGGACGGGCCGAGCCGGGCGCGCCGTCGGTCACCCGGGACCTCGCCGACACCGAGGCGCTGCTGCCCGCCGACGTCGGCGAGGCCGTGGTGCTCTCGGCAGCCCTGATGGAGCTGGGCGCAGTGGTGTGCACGGCGCGCAGCCCGCGCTGCGAGCAGTGCCCCGTGGTGTCGGCGTGCGCCTGGGTGCGGGCCGGGCGTCCCGAGCACGTGGGCGCCCGCGCCGCCGTGCAGCGCTTCGCCCGGCACCGACCGGCAGGTGCGCGGACGGCTGATGGCCGTGCTTCGGGGCACGGACGGACCGGTGGAGCGGGAGCGGCTCGACCTGGTGTGGCCCCAGGACCCGGAGCAGCGGGAGCGCGCGCTGGGCTCGCTGGTGGCCGACGGGCTGGTGGAGCCCACGGGCGAGGACCGCTTCGCCCTGGCCGGCGAGGGCTGAGCGTCGACCCTGACGCGGCCGCGTCCCCGCTGACGCACCGCGCGCCCGCAGGTGGTCGCCACCCTGCGGGCCCCGGCGCGGGGACCACCGGGGAAGGCCGTCCACGAACGCCTCCACCGCACCACGGACGAGGTCGGCGGCGTCGGCGTGCACCAGGTGCCCGGCGCCGGCGACCACCAGGTGGGTGCACGGCCCGCCGGCCCGGGCGGCCATGGTGGCGAGCTGGCCGGGCGGCGCCACCGAGTGCTCGGCCTCCAGCAGCAGGCTCGGGCAGCGCACCGCCCGCCACTGGTCCCCGTGGTCGCGGGTGCCCCAGTGCTCGGCGATCGCCGCCCAGTCCGCTGCCCGGCCGTGCAGCCGCCAGCCGTCCGGCCCGGGCACGAACGAGCGCAGGAAGTACGCACCCGCGACCGGCCCGAAGAACGCCCGCACCGCGTCGGCGTCACCGAACGGCACCGGCCACGCCCGCACCCACTCCAGCCAGCCGTCCGCGGTGCGGCCGCGGAAGTCCGGCGCCATGTCCTCCACCACGAGTCCGCGCACCAGCTCGGGGTGCGCCCCGGCCAGGCACCACGCGTGCAGCCCGCCCATCGAGTGCCCCCACACGACCACGGGGCCGGCGTCCAGCCCCAGGACGGCCGCCGCCGCGTCGGCGACGAAGCGCTCGGTGGTCCAGGGACCCGTGTCCGACCCGTCGTCACGGTGCCCGGCCGCGGCGAGCGCCCACACGTGCCCGTGCCGGCCGAGCCACTCCGACACCGGCTCCCACGTGGCGGCCGCACCCATGAGCCCGTGCAGCAGCAGGATCGGCGGGCCGTGGCCACCCAGGTCGTGCAGCACGGGCGCCGACGCTACCCGGGTAGGTTCGCACCCATGGCAGTCGTGAAGATCAACGCGATCGAGGTCCCCGAGGGCGCGGGCGAGCAGATCGAGGCACGCTTCGCCGCGCGCGCGGGCGCCGTCGAGGGCTCCCCCGGGTTCCTCGGCTTCGAGCTCCTCCGCCCCACCGGCAGCGAGCGTCGATACTTCGTCTACACGAAGTGGGAGTCCGAGCAGGCCTACCAGGCGTGGGCGAAGGACATGGCCCCCGCCGCGCACGCCGGACCGGCCGGGCAGAAGCCCGTGGCCACCGGGGCGTCGCTGCTGGAGTTCGAGGTCGTCCTGCACGTCGATCCCGCGTGAGCCCGGGCCCCACCACGCCGGAGGCCCGACCCACCACGCCGGAGGCCCGACCCACCACGCCGGAGGCGATGTTCCGGGTCACCGGCTTCGAGCACGCCGGGCCGGACGCGCGCATCACGATGCGCACCGGGGACTGGCTGCTCGACGACGCGGGCGTGCCCTGCTCCGGCGCTCTCGGGGTGTTCCTCGACGACGCCGTCGGGCACCAGGTGTTCACCACGCGCCCCGACGACGCCCACGCCTCGGTGACCTCCGAGCTCTCCATCGACGTTGCGCTCCCGCCGCCCTGGACCGGTCCCGAGCTCGTCGCGCAGGGCTGGACCACCAGCAGCACCGGCCGGGGCGCCTTCACCCAGTGCCGCGTGACCGACTCCGACGGCGCGATCGTGGCCGTCGTGAGCAACTGGGGCCGCTTCGTCGCCCTGCCGCCCGGTGTGCCCGTGTGGAGCCCGGACCCGAGCACGCCGGAGCCCGACCCGGCGCTCCGGGTGTCGCAGCTGCTCGGCTCCCGGCCCGAGCGCACCGCCGACGGGGCCGTGCTGCGGCTCACCGGCGGCCCGGAGCTCGCGAACCCCATGGGCATCGTCCACGGTGGGATCGTGGCCTGCGCCTCCGAGCGCACCGCCGCCGCGACCCTGGACGACCCGGCGACGTGGTGGGCCGCCTCGATCCGCGTGCACTACCTGCGCCCGACACCGCTGAGCCCGGAGGTCGAGCTCACCGCGTCGGTGGTGCACCGCGGACGCACCGTCACCGTGGTGCGGGTGGTCGGCGGGCCCCTCGGCGGTCGTCCCTGCACGGACGCGACGATCACCTTCCGCACCCGGGACTGACCTCAGTCCAGCACGAGCTCGACGACCACGGCGTGGTGGTCGCTGCCCGCGACGGGAACGACCCGCACCGACCGGGCGCGCACCGCGCCGCGCAGCAGGACGTGGTCGATCGTCAACGGCGGTGCGACGCCCGGCTGCCGCCAGGTGGTGCGCCAGCCGGCACCGACGGTCGCCGCGGCGTCGCAGTGGCCGGCGCGGAGCAGCCGGCGCAGCGGCGGGTGGTCGAGAGTGGCGTTGAAGTCCCCCGCGAGCACCGAGGGCCCGCTCCCGCCGTGGCGCTCGAGCAGGCCCGCCTCGAGCACCCACCGCGCCGTGCGCGCCCGGTCGACCGGCGCCGCGAGGTGCACCGCCGTCACCTCGAGCTCGCGCCCCTCGGGCAGGCGCACACGGGCCCGGGGGACCGCGCACCGGAAGCCCTCCAGCCCGGGCAGCCCGGTGAGCGGCACTCGGCTGCAGATCCCCGACCCGTACCCCTGCGGCCGCGCGTCGAGCACCCGGTGCGGCAGCAGCTCAGCCAGCCCGGCGGCGTCCAGCCGTGCCACCTCCGCCGGGGTCAGCTCCTGCAGGCTCAGCACGTCCACGGCGTGCACGCGCACCAGGTCGACCACGGCGCTCGCGTCCGCCCGGCCGAGGTACAGGTTCACCGTCATGAGCCGCAGCTGCGCGCCGCCCGTGGGCGCCGCCCCTGCGCGGAGGCCACGCCGCGCGAGCACCAGCAGCAGGCCCACGGCGAGCACCGCTCCCACACCCCCGGTCCACCACCGTCCCAGCACCAGCGACACCACGGGCACCAGCAGGACCGGCACCACGAGCCAGGGCAGCACCGCGAGGACCACCACGCCGGGGACCCCGCCCAGCACGCCGGAGAGCCGGTGCACCAGCAGCAGGGCGACCAGCCCGGTGGCCACCACGAGCACCGCCGTCTGCACGCGTCCCCCTCGGCCCGGGTGGTCCCACCCGCCCGGCCGACGCTACCGAGGCCGGCTGAGCAGGGCCTGAGGCGGCGGATCAGGCGGGCGTGCGCCCGAGCAGGGCCACGAGCTGCTGCTGGGGGTCCTCGGAGGCGGTGCTGACCTCGGGCCCGAACGGGGCCCGGCCCACCATCCCGGAGGCACGGGCGTAGCGGAGCACGTGCAGGACCGCCTCGGGCACCACGCCCTCGGTCACGTCGAGGCCCGCGCCCGTCCCGATGTCCCAGGCGTGCACGGTGAGGTCGAGCAGCATCTGCTCGGCGTACTCGCCCGCCGGGGTGTCCCCGAAGGACAGGTGCACCGTGGTGGCGTCCTCGGCGTTCGCCCACGCCTCGCGGGACCCGGTGGCCGCGCTGTCCCACGCCGCCACCGGGTCATCACCGAGCACGTCGCCGTCGTAGTCGTCGCCGACCTGGTCCGTCGTCTCGCCGACCAGCAGTCGTGGCGCCCACAGGTGCTCGGAGGTCATGTGGGCCAGCACGTCGCGGACGCTCCAGCCCTCGCACGGGCTCGCGTCGTCCCACGCCCCGGCGGGCACCCGGTGCACCAGCTCGCTGAACCGGTTGAACGCGCGCTGCAGCTGCTCGCGGGCGGGGGTCTCGGACTCGTCGGTGGGCAGGGTCCCGGTGGTGGCCATGCGTCCATGGCTACCCGTGGAGACGGGAGCCCGCACGACGAACCACGCACGACGGCGCCGCACCCCGGGAAGGAGTGCGGCGCCGTCGTGGTCGGGCGGGGTCAGTCCGAGCTGTCGCCCTCGCCCGCCTTGGAGAGCTCCACCGGAGGCAGGTCGGGGACCACGCTCGGCTTGGTCTCGCCACGGAACGTGAACTTGGCGTCCTCGCCCGCGCTCTCGCCGTCCCAGCCCTCGACGTCCACCAGGACGATCTGGCCGGGCTGCAGCTCGCCGAAGAGGATCTTCTCCGACATCTGGTCCTCGATCTCGCGCTGGATGGTGCGCCGCAGCGGCCGCGCCCCCAGCACCGGGTCGAACCCGCGCTTGGCCAGCAGCTGCTTGGCCGCGTGCGTGACCTCCAGGGCCATGTCCTTGTTCTTCAGCGCACCTTCGACGCGGGTGAGCATGAAGTCCACCATCTTCACGATCTCGTCGGACGTGAGCTGGTGGAACACCACGATGTCGTCGATGCGGTTGAGGAACTCCGGGCGGAAGTGCTTCTTCAGCTCGTCGTTCACCTTCTGCTTCATGCGGTCGTAGTTCGAGTCCGCACCGGAGCCGTTCGAGAAGCCCAGTCCGACGGCCTTGGAGATGTCGGCCGTGCCCAGGTTCGACGTGAAGATGAGCACGGTGTTCTTGAAGTCCACCGTGCGGCCCTGCCCATCGGTGAGCCGACCGTCCTCGAGCACCTGCAGGAGCGTGTTGTAGATCTCCTGGTGCGCCTTCTCGATCTCGTCGAACAGCACCACCGAGAATGGCTTGCGCCGCACCTTCTCGGTGAGCTGGCCCCCCTCCTCGTAGCCGACGTACCCGGGAGGGGCACCGAACAGCCGCGAGGCGGTGAAGCGGTCGTGGAACTCACCCATGTCGATCTGGATGAGCGCGTCGTCGTCGCCGAACAGGAAGTTCGCCAGCGCCTTGGAGAGCTCGGTCTTCCCGACGCCCGAGGGGCCCGCGAAGATGAACGAGCCCGACGGACGCTTGGGGTCCTTGAGCCCCGCACGGGTGCGCCGGATGGCCTTGGCCACCGACGTGACCGCCTCGTGCTGACCGATGATCCGCTTGTGGAGCTCGTCCTCCATGCGGAGCAGACGGGTGGTCTCCTCCTCGGTGAGCTTGAACACGGGGATGCCGGTCCAGTTCCCGAGGACCTCCGCGATCTGCTCGTCGTCCACCTCGGAGACGATGTCCAGGTCGCCCGAGCGCCACTGCTTCTCCCGCTCGGCCTTGCCGGTGAGGAGCTGCTTCTCGGTGTCCCGCAGGCTCGCCGCCTTCTCGAAGTCCTGCGCGTCGATCGCGGACTCCTTCTCCCGGCGGGCCGTCGCGATCTTCTCGTCGAACTCGCGGAGGTCCGGCGGCGCCGTCATCCGACGGATGCGCATCCGTGCGCCCGCCTCGTCGATGAGGTCGATCGCCTTGTCCGGGAGGAACCGGTCCGAGATGTACCGGTCGGCCAGGGTGGCCGCCGCGACCAGGGCACCGTCGGTGATGGAGACCCGGTGGTGCGCCTCGTAGCGGTCGCGCAGACCCTTGAGGATCTCGATGGTGTGCTCGACGCTCGGCTCGCCCACCTGGACGGGCTGGAAGCGCCGCTCGAGGGCCGCGTCCTTCTCGATGTACTTGCGGTACTCGTCGATCGTGGTGGCGCCGATGGTCTGGAGCTCACCACGGGCCAGCATCGGCTTGAGGATGCTGGCGGCGTCGATCGCGCCCTCGGCCGCGCCGGCACCGACCAGGGTGTGGATCTCGTCGATGAACAGGATGATGTCGCCGCGGGTGCGGATCTCCTTGAGCACCTTCTTCAGGCGCTCCTCGAAGTCACCGCGGTAGCGGCTGCCGGCCACCAGGGAGCCCAGGTCCAGCGTGTAGAGCTGCTTGTCCTTGAGCGTCTCCGGCACCTCGTTGTTCACGATGGCCTGGGCGAGGCCCTCGACGACCGCCGTCTTGCCGACACCGGGCTCGCCGATGAGGCAGGGGTTGTTCTTGGTGCGGCGGCTCAGCACCTGCATGACCCGCTCGATCTCCTTCTCGCGCCCGATGACCGGGTCGAGCTTGGACTCGCGCGCGGCCTGCGTCAGGTTGCGGCCGAACTGGTCGAGCACCAGCGACGTGGACGGCGTGCCCTCGCTGCGGGTGCCGCCGGCCTCGGCCGGCTCCTTGCCCTGGTAGCCGCTCAGCAGCTGGATGACCTGCTGGCGGACCCGGTTGAGGTCTGCACCCAGCTTCACCAGCACCTGGGCGGCGACGCCCTCACCCTCGCGGATGAGCCCGAGCAGGATGTGCTCGGTGCCGATGTAGTTGTGGCCGAGCTGCAGGGCCTCCCGCAGGCTCAGCTCGAGGACCTTCTTGGCGCGCGGGGTGAAGGGGATGTGGCCGGACGGAGCCTGCTGGCCCTGGCCGATGATCTCCTCGACCTGGCTGCGGACACCCTCGAGAGAGATCCCCAGGCTCTCCAGGGACTTGGCCGCCACGCCTTCACCCTCGTGGATGAGGCCCAGCAGGATGTGCTCGGTGCCGATGTAGTTGTGGTTGAGCATCCTGGCCTCTTCCTGGGCCAGGACCACCACGCGGCGTGCGCGGTCGGTGAACCTCTCGAACATCGCTCTCCCTCACGCTCCTGGTGCACTGGTCACGGGCGACGGCCCGGACCTGCTGAGACACCGCGCTCCGCGGGTGCCGTCCGGGTGCACTGCCGGACGTGCTGCGGGTCGCGTGTGCCTACTGTAATCGCCCTGCGGTTTCCGAGCCCGGTTCAACCACCACCGGTCCGGACCTCCCGCTGGACTCACCTGTGCAACGCCGCAGCCCCGCCGGTCGTTTCGAGCTGCGTTGCGCTGAGGGTGAACGGGCCGGAAACGCCGTCGGCCCCGCTCCACCCCGGGGGTGGGCGAGGCCGCGGACGACGTCGGGGAGCTCAGGCGTTCTTGTGGAAGGCCTCGACCACCGCGGCCGGGATCCGACCCCGCTCGGAGACCGCGTGGCCGTTGCTGCGGGCCCACTCGCGGATGGCTCCGCTCTGCTCACGATCGGCCGCGGCCCGCCCCTTGGGCGCACCCGTCGCCGCGCGCGTCCCGCGGCGGACCGTGGTCTTGCGGGCGTGGCCGATCCAGGTGGCGACGTCGTCACGGAGCTTCTGGGCGTTCTCGGCGGAGAGGTCGATCTCGTAGCTGGTGCCGTCCAGGGAGAACTGCACGGTGTGCACGGAGCCCTCGTCGAGCGGGTCTCCGGTGAGATCGTCACTGAACACCACGGTCACCTTCTGCTGCCTGGCCATCTCGTACCATTTCCTCTCGATCACGCATCCCCCGAACGGCGTTGATCCTAGCGCACGGGAGCACATTCCCGGGGCGCCCGTCGCGCCATTGCATCAGGACGTGATCGGGCGCACGAGCGGAAACAGGATGGTCTCCCGAATTCCCAGTCCGGTCAGCGCCATCAACAACCGGTCGACGCCCATTCCCGTTCCGGTGGTCGGCGGCATTCCCTGCTCCATCGCCGCCAGGAAGTCCTCGTCCAGCCGCATGGCCTCGTCGTCGCCGGCCGCGGCCAGGCGCGCCTGGTCGACGAAGCGCTCCCGCTGCACCACCGGGTCCACCAGCTCGGAGTACCCGGTGGCCAGCTCGAAGCCGCGGACGTAGAGGTCCCACTTCTCGGTGACGCCGGCGATGGTGCGGTGCTGGCGGGTCAGCGGCGAGGTCTCCACCGGGAAGTCGCGCACGAACGTCGGCGCCCACAGGTCGTTGCCGACGAGGTGCTCCCACAGCTCCTCGACCAGCTTGCCGTGGCCCCAGCCCGGGTCCACCTCCAGGTCCACGCGAGCGGCGTGCGCACGCAGGACGTCGACGGTGTCCTGCGGGGTGACCTCCGTGCCGAGCGCGGCCGAGAGCGTCGGGTACATCTCCAGCGTCGTCCACTCGCCGTCCACGGAGTACGCCGAGCCGTCGGCCAGGGTCAGCTCCCGGGTGCCGAAGGCGGCGTCGGCCACCTCCTGCACGAGCTCGCGGGTCATCCGGGCGGAGTCGTCGTAGGTGCCGTACGCCTCGTAGGTCTCCAGCGTGGCGAACTCCGGGGAGTGCGAGGAGTCCATGCCCTCGTTGCGGAAGCTCCGGTTGACCTCGAAGACCTTCTCCAGCCCGCCCACCACCGCGCGCTTGAGGAACAGCTCGGGCGCGATGCGCAGGTAGAGGTCGAGGTCCATGGCGTTGGACCGGGTGGTGAACGGCCGGGCCGCCGCGCCGCCGTGCAGCGTCTGCAGCATCGGCGTCTCCACCTCGATGAACCCCCGTCGCTCCAGTGCGTGCCGGATCTCCCGGACCACCAGCGAGCGCTGCCGCACGGTGTCACGGGCCTGCTGGCGGACGATGAGGTCCACGTAGCGCAGCCGGACCCTGCTCTCCTCGCTCATCTCCTTGTGCGCCACCGGCAGCGGGCGCAGGCTCTTGGCCGCCATGGCCCACTCGTCGGCCATCACGCTGAGCTCGCCGCTGCGGGAGGTGATGACCTCTCCGTGCACGAAGACGTGGTCGCCGAGGTCGACGTCGGCCTTCCACACGGCCAGGGCCGTCTCGCCCACCCCGGCCAGGCTGACCATCACCTGGAGCTGGGTGCCGTCGCCGGCCTGCAGCGTGGCGAAGCAGAGCTTGCCGCCGGTGCGGGCGAGCATGACCCGGCCCGCGACGCCGACCAGCTCGCCGGTGGCCGTGTCCGGGGCGAGGTCGGGGTGGGCGGCGCGGACCTCGCCCAGGGTGTGGGTGCGCGGCACGCTGACCGGGTAGGGGTCGTGACCGGCGGCGAGCATCCGCTCCCGCTTGTCCCGCCGGACCCGCAGCTGCTCGGGCTGGTCGTCGTCCGGTCGAGGTGCGGGGGTGTCGGTCACGGGTGGTCAGCGTAGTTGGCCGGGGTGCCACGAGATCGCGCCCGCTCGCACGACGACGCGCCCGGGCGGTGCGCCCCGGTGGGTTCGGGGATCAGCGCGGGTCCGGGGCCAGGCCGAGCTCCCGCAGGCCGGACTGCCCGCCCTCGAGATCGGTGGCCCGGTGCAGGCCGAGCTCCTGCAGGGCGGCGGCGGCGAGGGACGAGGTGTACCCCTCCTGGCACACCACCACCCAGGCGACGTCGTGGTCGACCGCCTCGGGCAGGCGGTCGTCGCTGGTGGGGTCGCAACGCCACTCCAGGACGTTGCGCTCCACGACGAGGGCACCCGGGACGGCACCCTCGGCGGCACGCTGGGCGGCCGGTCGGATGTCCACCACCAGAGCCCCGCCGGCCACGGCCGCGGCGAGCTCCTGCGGCTGCAGCCTGGTGAGCCCGGTACGGGCCCGGTGGAGCAGCTGGTCCACGGTCAGCGGGACGGGGTCCGGGGGCGGCGGGGTCACCGTGCCGGAGCCCGGTCGACGTTGCGCTCGTAGACCAGGCGCAGACCCACCAGGGTCAGGAACGGCTCGTGGTGGGCGATGGTCGCCGACTCCGCGACCACGAGCGGCGCCAGGCCACCGGTGGCCAGCACGGCCACGGGCTCGCCCGAGTCGCCCACCAGCTCGTCGAGGATCCGCCGCACGAGCCCGTCGACCTGCCCGGCGAAGCCGTAGACGATGCCCGACTGCAGGCACTCCACGGTGTTCTTGCCGATCACCGAGCGTGGCCGGACCAGCTCGACCTTGCGCAGGGCGGCGGCCCGGGCGGCCAGGGCGTCCACGCTGATCTCGATGCCGGGGGCCAGCGCCCCGCCGAGGAACTCCCCCCGCGCGCTGACCACGTCGATGTTGGTGGACGTGCCGAAGTCCACGACCACGCACGCGGTGCCGTGCAGGTGGTGCGCGGCCAGGGTGTTGATCACCCGGTCCGCGCCGACCTCCTTGGGGTTGTCCACCAGCAGCGGCACCCCGGTGCGCACCCCGGGCTCGACGACGACGTGCGGCACGTCCCCCCAGTAGCGGGTGAGCATGGAGCGCAGCTCGCGCAGCACGGCGGGCACGGTGGACAGGGCCGCGACCCCGGTGACGTCGTGCACGTGGTGGCCGAGCAGCCCCCGCATGATGAGCGCCATCTCGTCGGCGGTCATCCGGGCGTCGGTGCGCATCCGCCAGTCGCGCACCAGGCTCGGGGTCTCGCCCTCGGTGGTGTCGCTGAACAGGCCCAGCACGATGTTCGTGTTGCCGATGTCGATGGTCAGCAGCACGGGATCAGGCCTCCGTCGGCTGCAGCGGCGCCGGGTCCGGGTCCGGGTCCGGGGAGATCAGCGCGTCCAGCCGGGCCGCGTCCGGGGTCTCGGCCGACTCGGTGACCGCACCCGAGCGCAGGCCGGAGCCCGCCGGGGCGTGCGCCGGGTCCGCGCCGAGCTCGACGACGCGGTTGTCGGCGTCGACGAAGACGACGCGGGGCGCGGACGTGCGGGCCTCGGAGGGATCCATCATCCCGTAGCTGATGAGGATGACCAGGTCACCGGGCACGACCAGGTGCGCGGCCGCCCCGTTGATGCCGATCACCCCGCTGCCGCGCTCGCCCGGGATGACGTAGGTCTCCAGGCGAGCCCCGTTGGTGACGTCCACGATGGCCACCTGCTCACCCTCGAGGAGGTCGGCGGCGTCCATCAGGTCGCGGTCCACGGTGACGGAACCGACGTAGTGCAGGTCGGCCTGCGTCACCGTCGCACGGTGGATCTTGGACTTGAGCATGGTGCGGAACACGGTCAGGCCTCCGGGACGGCGGTCGGTGCGGGAACGTTCAGGAAGCCGGTGCCGAGGGCGACGCCGACGTTGTCGATGAGCCGGGTGGGGCCGACGCGGGCCGCGACGAGCAGCCGGGCGTCACCCTGCGCAGGGGCAGGTCCGAGGTGGAGGTCGCGCAGCTCGAGGTAGTCCACGACCACCCCGGGCTCCGCGTCGAGGACGGCGCGGGCGGTCTCCAGCACCACCTCCGCGCCCCCCTGGGCGGCGTGCGCGCCGGCGACGAGCGCCGCGGAGAGCACCACGGCCGCCCGGCGCTGGTCCGCGTCGAGGTAGGCGTTGCGCGAGCTCAGGGCCAGACCGTCGGGCTCGCGCACGGTGGGCACGCCGACCACCCGGACCCCCAGGTCCAGGTCGGCCACCATCTGCCGGACCAGGGTCAGCTGCTGGAAGTCCTTCTCCCCGAAGAACGCCGTGTCCGGCCCGACGACGGCGAACAGCTTGGCGACGACGGTGAGCATCCCCCCGAAGTGTCCCGGTCGCGACGCCCCCTCGAGCTCGGCGCCGAGCGGCCCCGGGTGCACGGTGGTGCGTCGCCCGCGCGGGTACATGCCGTCCGCGGACGGCGCGAGGACCAGGTCCACGCCGGCCTCCCGCAGCAGCTCGGTGTCGCGCTCCAGGGTCCGGGGGTAGGCCTCGAGGTCCTCGCCGGCCCCGAACTGCAGCGGGTTCACGAAGATCGACACCACGACGGTGGAGCCCGGCACCCGCCGCGCGTGCCGCACCAGCTCGAGGTGCCCGGCGTGCAGCGCGCCCATGGTGGGCACGAGCACCACGCGTCGACCGGCGGCCCGCAGGGCACGGCTGGTGCGGGCCAGCTCGGCCGGATCGTGGTGCACCGTGGCTGCACCGGGGGTGAAGCGGCGCAGGGGGGGACGGGGCGGGGCGGTCACGAGAGCTCCTCCAGGACGGCTCGGGCGGCGGCGGCGGTGATGAGGGCGTGCTGCTCGGCGCGCTGCGCCGTCCGGCGGGACAGCGCCCGGTAGGCCTCGGCGAGCTCGGGGTCCACAGCCCGGAGCACGCGCAGGTGGGCGGCCACCGCGGCCGCGTCGCCCCGGGCGACCGGCCCGGTGAGCGCGCGGTCCCCGTGGCGCAGCGCGTTGTCCAGCGCGGCCGAGAGCAGCGGGCTGAGCAGCCGCTCGGCGGGCACCCCGCCCGTGGTGACCGACTCGAGCACCTGCACCGCGTCGCGCACCAGCGTCACCAGGTGGTTCGCACCGTGGGCGAGGGCGGCGTGGTAGGTCTCCCGGTCGGCCTCGGCCACCCGCACCGGCTCGGCCCCGACCTCCAGCACTAGCGCCTCGCCCACCGCCCAGCCCAGCTCGTCGCGCGCGGTCACGCCGAAGCAGCAGCTGGCCAGGCGGGCGGTGTCCTCCGGGTGGCCGGTGAACGTCATCGCCGGGTGCAGCGCGAGCGGGAGGGCCCCGAGCCGGGTGAGCGGCTCCAGCACGCCGACGCCGCGGGCCCCGCAGGTGTGCACCACGATCTGGCCCGGTCGCACGGCACCGGTGGACGCGAGCCCGGCCACGAGCCCGGCCAGCGCGTCGTCGGGCACTGCGAGCAGCAGCAGGTCCACCCGGCCGGCGACCTCGTCGGGCGGCAGGACCACGGCGTCGGGCAACCGGTCGGCGGCACGGCGACGGGAGGCGTCCGAGATCGCCGAGGTGGCCACGACGAGGTGGCCGGCGTGCTCCCACGCCTGCCCGAGCGCGGTGCCCACGCGCCCGGCGGAGACGACCCCCACCGTCAGCCGCGCGGGGGCGCCGGGGCTCTCGTGCGACGTCATCGTCGTCCTTCCTCGTCCTCGTTCCGGTCCCGCAGCAGGGGTACCGGTCGGTTGCGCGCACACGCTACGGCCGTGCGCGCGGTGGGCGAAGCCGACGTGATCCCGGTCATGGGGGCAGAGTCAACGCCCGTGTGGCGGGACTGGGAGCAGGCGTGGGAGCAGGCGCTGTACGGCCCCGGCGGCTTCGTGCGCTCCGGGCAGCCACCCGCCGCCCACTTCCGCACGTCGGTGCACGTGGGCGGGTTGCTCGCCGAGGCCGTGGTGGAGCTGCTCGGTCGGGTCGACACCGCCCTCGGCCACCCCGCGACCGTGGACCTGGTGGACCTGGGCGCCGGGGGCGGGGAGCTGCTCGCCGGGGTCGTGGAGCGGCTGCCGACCGGGCTGCGGAGCCGGGTTCAGCCGCTCGCGGTGGACCTCCGGTCGGCGCCCGACGGGTGGTCGCTGCCCTGGGCGACCGCCATGCCGGACCGGCTGCACGGGCTCGTGGTGGCCCACGAGTGGCTCGACGCGCTGGCCTGCCCCGTGGTGGTGGAGGTCGACGGGGTGCTGCGGCGGGTGCAGGTGGCCACCGGAGGACCGGAGCGGGACGGTTCGGAGCGGGCCGGACCAGCCGCCGACGGGGCCGCGCGGGCGTGGTGGCGGCGGTGGGGCGGTGGGAGCCGCGGCGAGGTCGGTCTCCCGCGGGACACGGCCTGGTCCGCGGTGCTGTCCCACGTCGTGGCGGGGGCGGCGGTCGCCGTCGACTACGGCGTGGTCCGGCCGGCCGACACCCTGGCTGCCTACCGCCACGGCCGGCAGGCGCCTCCGGTGCCGGACGGCTCCTGCGACCTCACGGCGCACGTGCACTGGCCGTCGGTGGCGGCCCGGGGCGGCAGGCTCGTCACCCAGGCCGAGGCCCTGACCCGGCTCGGGGTGTCGGCAGGGGTCCCGGACCCCGACGGCTGGGGGTGGCTGCTGCACGCCGAGCGCTCCGGGCAGCTCGCGGAGCTGAGCGACCCGTCCGGGCTGGGCGGGTTCGGCTGGCTGCTGGCCGAGCGGGGCGGGGCACGGCGGCTGCTCGGCTGACCGTGGGCGGACCCGGCCGCCCGCGGCTGGCACGATCGTCGACGTGGACCGCACCGTGACCGTCGGCATCGGCGCCGCCACCGAGCACCTCGGGGTGGACCACGTCGTCGACCTCGGTCCGCTGCACCCCAGCGCCCACGGCGCCATGCGACTGCGGCTGGGCCTGGCGGGCACGGGTCCGGGTGCCGTCATCACCTCCGCCGTCCCGCTGGTGGGCCACCTGCACCGCGGCGCGGAGAAGCTGTTCGAGGTCCGCGACTACCGGCAGGTGATGGCCCTGGCGAACCGGCACGACTGGTGGGCCGCGGTGGCCAACGAGGTGCTCGTGGCCCACGCCGTCGAGCGGATGACGGGGATCACCGTGCCCGCCCGGGCGGTGCGGCTGAGGGTCTTGCTGTGCGAGCTGGGCCGGGCGATGGCGCACCTCGCGTTCCTGACCCCGCTGACCCGGACCGTCGGGGGCGCCCACACCGAGGCCACCACCGCCGCGGTGTCGGCGCGCGAAGCCGTGCAGCAGGTGCTGGAGGAGGCCTCGGGCGGGCGCATCCACCTCGTCGCCAACCGCATCGGGGGCCTGCGCGAGGACGTCCCGGCGGGCTGGACCGAGAGGGTGGCCGCCGCGCTGGAGGTGGTCACGGCCGCGCTCGTGGCCGTGCGGCAGGCCACGGTCGAGGACGCGGGCTTCGTCGCGCGCCACCGCGGGGTGGGCGTGCTGGCCCACCGGGACGCGGTCGCCCTCGGCGTGACCGGTCCGGCCGGGCGGGCGAGCGGGGTGGACCTCGACCTGCGACGTGACGACCCCGCCGAGGGCTACGCCGAGCTCGGGGTCCGGCCGGTGCTGGGGTCGACCGGGGACGCCCTGGCCCGGGTGCAGGGCCAGGTGGCCGAGGTGGCGCTCGCCGTCGAGCTCGTCGCCCGGTGCCTGCTGGACGTGCCCGACGGTCCGGTCAACGTCCGGCTGCCGGGAACGGTGGCACCGGGCGAGGGCTCCGTGCACGTGTGGGGCGAGGCGCCGCTCGGGGTGGCCGGGGTGCACCTGGTGTCCCGGGGGGAGCGGACGCCGTGGCGGCTGCGGCTGCGGACGGCGTCGTTCAGCAACGTCCAGGCGCTCGCGGTGCTGCTCCCCGGCACGCCGCTCGAGCTCCTGCCCGTGGCACTGGGATCGTTCGCGGTCGTGGTCGGGGACATCGACCGCTGAGCGGGCGGACGTGCCCGGACCCGCTCAGTCCTCCGAGCGACGACGGCGGCGGGGTCCGGTCGACCCCGCACCGTAGGCGGCGAGCAGGTCGGACACGGATCGGCCCGCGCTGTGCGCACCAGCCGCAGCGGGGCCGGTCGCGTCGGCCTCGGGCTCGGGCTCGGCCGGACGGACGGCGGCGAGAACCTCGGTGGGCGCATCCGGGGCGACCGGCTCGGACCGGGGCTCGACGATCTCCAGCTCGGCGCTCTGCGGCTCGCCGGACGCCTCCGGCGGGTCCCCGTGCACGGCGGGTGCGGGGACCGCCGGACGCGGATCGGGCGCGTGCTCCACGGTCTCGGCCTCGAGCGGGTCGGGGCCGTGCGGGGTCCCTCCCAGCTGTGCGGTGGACCCGGCCTCGACACGGGCGGTGTCGGTCAGCGAGCGCAGGCGGGTGGACTCGGCGCGCAGGGCCACCCGCTCCACCAGCAGGTCACCGGACAGCAGCAGCGAGAGGTTCTCCCGCAGCGCCTTGAGCTCCTCGCGCAGCTCGTCGAGCTCGAGGCGACCCTCCTGGCGCACCTCGGCCGACACCTGCGCCCGGACCTCGCGCTCGGTGGCCAGCTCGTGCTCGCGGCGCGCCCGGACCTCCCGCTCCAGCTCGAGCTCGTAGACCGCCCGCTGGTCCGCGGAGCGGGACACGGCGCGCTCGGTGTCCTTCCGGAAGTGGACGACGGCCACCAACGAACCGAAGGCCACCCACAGCAGCGAGACCAGGCCGAGCCGCAGCAGCCTCGCGTCGTCGGTGAAGAACAGCGCGACGCTCCCGAACACCGCCAGAACCGCCAGCACACCACCGATGACCTGCAGCGGACCCCTCCTGCCTCGGCGGCTGTAGGAGCCACGGGCGGGGGAGGTCATGCGGGCAAGGGTACTCGGGCGGCCCGTCCGGACGGCTCACCCACGGGGTTGGCGCGCGGCGCGGGCCGGATCACTCCGGCCGGGGTGGGTCGGGGTCATCAGGGGTGCGGCAGGCGTGCTCGAGCCCCAGCGCAGCCACCACGAGCAGCAGGGCGCACACCAGTCCCACCACCGCACCGGGCACGTCCTGCGCAGCGGCCGCGAGCTGGGCGCGCCGCGGCAGGAGGTACACCAGAGCCCCCGTCCAGACCCCGGCCACCACGGTGCCGGCCACCGAGCTCGCCTTGGCCAGTGCCACCGAGCGCGCCGCCATGATCGGGTCGAGCAGCCGTGCCCCCGGCCGCCGCTCGATGCGTCCCCGCAGGACCACCGCGAGTCCCACCTCGACCACGGCGAGCAGCAGCAGGGACACACCGGCCAGCAGGGGCACCGGGGGGAGCGAGCCGTAGAACCCGCGGGCGAGCAGCCACGTCCCGGCCACGGCCACCACCCACAGCAGCACCAGGTCGCCCGGTCGTGTCGTGCTCACCGGCGCACCAGCACCAGCTCGCTCCGGTGCACGCCCGCCCGCTCGGCGGGGTCGAGACCGGCCAGCAGCTCGGCGACGCTCCCCCGCCCGGGCACCACGGCCGCCGGGTCCACCTCCGCCCACGGCACCAGCACGAAGGCCCGCTCGTGCGCCCGGGGGTGCGGCAGCACGAGCTCGGGGTCGTCGCTGACGGCGCCGTCGCAGTCGAGCACGTCCACGTCGAGCGTCCGCGGACCCCACCGCAGGGGACGTGCGCGCCGGGCGGTCTCCTCCAGCCCCTGGCCCGCGCGCAGCCAGGCCGCCGCGTCCCGCTCGGGGTCCTCGACCACGAGCACGGCGTTGAGGAAGTCCTGCTGCTCCACCCCGCCCCAGGGGGCCGTCGAGTACACCGACGAGCACGCGCGAACGGCTCCGCCCAACCCGTCGACCACGCTCTGCAGGTGCGCGAGCCGGTCCCCGAGGTTCGAGCCGATCGAGAGCACGGCCCGGCTCACGCGCGTGCTCCACGGGTCCGCCGAACGACCACCGCCACGTCGGCGAAGGTCAGGGGGATCGGCGCCGAGGGCTTGTGCAGCGTCACCTCCACCTGGTGGACCCGGGCGTCGGCGGCCAGCACACCCTCGGCGATCTCGGCGGCCACGGTCTCGATGAGGTCGCGCGGCGGGCCGGCGACCACGGCGGCGGCGGCCTCGGCCAGCTCTCCGTAGTGCAGCGTGTCCACCAGGTCGTCCGACGCGGCGGCCGGGGCCAGGTCGATGCTGACGACCAGGTCGACGAGGAAGTCCTGCCCGTCGCGCTTCTCGTGGTCGAAGACCCCGTGGTGCCCGCGCACCCGGAGCCCACGGAGCTCGATCCGGTCGACGGGGACGCTCACCACCGGCCCTCCAGCTCGGCCGGCGAGGTGCCCAGGGTCCACGCGGTGGCCACGGCGACGGCATCCATGGTCGCGGCCACGTCGTGCACCCGGACCCCCCAGGCCCCGTTGACCGCGGCCAGCGCCGAGATCGCCGCCGTCGCGACCTCCCGGCCCTCCGGCGGGCGCGGGGTGCCGTGCGCGTCGGCGAGCAGCGAGCCCAGGAACCGCTTGCGCGACGCCCCGACCAGGACGGGGAAGCCCAGGTCGGTCAGCGCGCGCAGGGTGCGCAGCAGGGCCCAGTTGTGCGCGGCGTTCTTGGCGAAGCCGAGACCGGGGTCCACCACCAGCGCGGCAGGGTCCACCCCGGCCAGCACCGCAGCGTCCAGCTGGGTCACGAGCTCCTGGCGGACCTCGGCCACGACGTCCTCGTACCCGGCCGCGGCGTCCATCACGGCGCTGTGCGCACGCCAGTGCATCAGCACCCACGGCACCCCGGCCGCGGCCACCACCCGGGCCATCCGGGCATCGGCGAGCCCGCCGGAGACGTCGTTGACCACCCGCGCACCGGCGTCCAGGGCCGCCTCGGCCACCCCTGCGCGCATGGTGTCCACGCTGACGGGCACACCGTGGGCCACGAGCTCGGTGATCACCGGCACCACCCGGGCCGCCTCGCTCGCCGCGTCGACCCGCTCCGCACCGGGCCGGGTGGACTCACCGCCGACGTCCACCAGGTCCGCCCCCTGGCGGTGCAGCTCCACCCCGTGGGCCACGGCGGCGTCGCGGTCCAGGAAGCGACCACCGTCGGAGAACGAGTCCGGGGTGACGTTGAGGATCCCCATGACCACGCAGCGTCCGGGGTCGGGCAGCCCGGGGTGCACCCGGCGCGCGGCCGAGCTCACCGGCTGCGGATGAGCTGCAGCGCCTCGGCCCGGCTCGCCGCGCTCGTCTTGAACAACCCGCGCACGGCCGACGTGGTGGTGCTCGAGCCGGGCTTGCGGATTCCCCGCATGGCCATGCACAGGTGCTGGGCCTCCATGACGACGATGACGCCGCGCGGCTCGAGCCGACGGACCAGGGCGTCGGCCACCTGGCCGGTCAGCCGCTCCTGCACCTGCGGGCGCTTGGCGTAGAGGTCGACGACGCGGGCGAGCTTGCTCAGCCCGGTGACCCGGCCGTTCTCGCCGGGGATGTAGCCGACGTGCGCCACGCCGTGGAAGGAGACCAGGTGGTGCTCGCAGGTCGAGTAGGTGGGGATGTCCTTGACCAGCACGAGCTCGTCGTGGCCCTCGTCGAAGGTCGTCGAGAGCACCTCGTCGGGATCGGTGTACAGCCCATCGAACATCTCCCGGTAGGCCCGCGCGACCCTGGCGGGTGTCTCGAGGAGCCCCGCCCGGTCGGGGTCCTCCCCGCAGGCCAGCAGGAGCTCGCGCACGGCGGCCTCGGCGCGGGCCCGGTCGAACACGTCCCTCCCCGGAACCGCCGGACCACGCCGGACCGGGGTGCTGCTGCTCTGCTCAACCTGCTCGACCGCCGTCATCGACGTCCTCCGTGCTCTCTGGTGCGCTGACTCGTGCGGGCAGCGAGCAGGGCACGGTCGCGGGTGCGATCGTGCCCTGCGGACGGGCTGGGCTCAGCGACCGTCGCGGTCGTCGGGGTCGCGTGCATCCCACTGCCGCGTCGGCTCGCCGTCGCGGTGCGCTCCGCCCCCGACCTCGGGTGCCGTGGAAGGGGATCCGCCACCGCGGCCGTCGGGACCGCCCGGGCCGTAGCCCTGGGGCCCGTAGCCGTTGGGGCCGTAACCGGCGGAAGGACCACCGTTGGGGCCGTAACCGGCGGAAGGACCGCCGTTGGGGCCGTAGCCGTTCGGCGGACCGCCGTTGGGACCGTAACCGTTCGGCGGACCACCGTGGGGGCCGTAACCGCCACCCTGGTTGGAGCCGGACCCGTTGGGCTGGCCCTGCGGGGGCGGGAAGCCGCCGCCGCTCGCCGGGCCCTGCGGAGCACCGTTGGGTCCCCGCGGGGGCCAGCCGGGGGCGGACCAGCCGGGAGGCGCTCCGTAGTCCGGGCGCGAAGCGCCGGGGGCCGACGGCGCCTGAGGGCCACCGGACCACGCGCCACCCTGCTGGGGTGCGGGACGAGCACCCGAGCCGACCGCCGGGCCACCCCAGCTGCCTCCCGCGACCGCACCCACGGGCTCGGGCTTGCGCAGGTCGGGCCCGGTCGACGGCGGGGGCCAGGGCTCGCCGCGCTCGATGGCGCGCTCGCCCGGGGTCTGCACCGGCGGCTTGTCCGACGGGGTGCGACCGCCGAAGTCGTTGAACGCCGTGATGCGCGGACGCTTCTGCACGTCGGAGAGCACGCGCTCGAGGTCCTTGCGGTTCAGCGTCTCGGTCTCGAGCAGCTCGGTGGCGAGCCGGTCGAGGGCGTCCCGGTAGGTGTTGAGGATGTCCCACGCCTCGGTGTGCGCGGCCTCGATCAGCTTGCGCACCTCCTCGTCGATCTCGTGGGCCACCTCGAGGGAGTAGTCGGCCTGGCTGCCCATCGACCGACCGAGGAACGGGTCACCCTGCTCATGGCCGTACTTCACCGCACCCAGCGCCGAGCTCATGCCGTACTCGGTCACCATGGCCCGGGCGATCTTGGTCGCCTGCTCGATGTCCGAGGACGCGCCCGTGGTCGGCTCGTGGAAGACGAGCTCCTCGGCGGCGCGCCCCCCCATGGCGAAGACCAGCCGGGCGATCATCTCGGAGCGGGTCATGAGGCCCTTGTCGTCCTCCGGGACGGCCAGGGCGTGCCCGCCGGTCTTGCCACGGGCCAGGATCGTGACCTTGTAGACGGGCTCGATGTCCGGCATGGCCCACGCAGCCAGCGCGTGACCACCCTCGTGGTAGGCCGTGATCTTCTTCTCGTGCTCGCTGATGAGACGGCTCTTGCGGCGCGGACCCCCGACGACGCGGTCGACGGACTCCTCCAGCGCGGCCGCGGTGATGACCGTGCCGTTCTCCCGGGCGGTGAGCAGCGCGGCCTCGTTCAGCACGTTGGCCAGGTCCGCGCCGGACATGCCGACGGTGCGCTTGGCCAGGCCCTCGATGTCGGCGTCCTCGGCGATGGGCTTCCCGCTGGCGTGCACGCGCAGGATCGCCCGACGCCCGGCCAGGTCCGGCGCGCCGACGGGGATCTGCCGGTCGAAGCGGCCCGGGCGCAGCAGAGCCGGGTCGAGGATGTCGGGCCGGTTGGTGGCGGCGATGAGGATCACGCCGGTGCGCGGGCCGAAGCCGTCCATCTCGACCAGCAGCTGGTTCAGGGTCTGCTCGCGCTCGTCGTGCCCGCCGCCCATCCCGGCCCCGCGCTGGCGGCCCACCGCGTCGATCTCGTCGACGAAGATGATGCAGGGCGCGTTCTGCTTGGCCTGCTCGAACAGGTCGCGCACCCGGGAGGCACCGACACCGACGAACATCTCCACGAAGTCCGAGCCGGAGATGGTGAAGAAGGGGACGCCCGCCTCCCCGGCCACGGCCCGGGCCAGCAGCGTCTTGCCGGTTCCGGGGGGGCCGTACAGCAGCACGCCGCGCGGGATCTTCGCACCCAGGGCCTGGTAGCGGGCCGGGTTCTGCAGGAAGTCCTTGATCTCGTAGAGCTCCTCGACGGCCTCGTCCGCACCGGCAACGTCGGCGAACGTCGTCTTGGGCATGTCCTTGCTCAGCTGCTTCGCCTTGGACTTGCCGAAGCCCATGACACCGCCGCGTCCGCCGCCCTGGCTGCGGTTCATGATGAAGAACAGCAGGCCCAGCACGAGCAGCAGCGGCAGCAGGAAGCTCGCGATGCTCGAGAGGAAGCCCGGGTTGTTGACCGTCGTGGTGAACCCGCCGGAGAGCTTCGCGTCCTGCACGTCGGTGAAGATCTTCGCCGTGGCGTCGGCCGGGTACTTGGTGATGAGCAGGGTGGTGCCGTCGGGCACACCCTGGACCCCGGACGTGCCGCTGGCCAGGGTGAGGCGCAGCTGCTGCTCACGGTCGTCGATCTGGGCGTCCTTGGCCTTGCCTCCGGCCAGCTGGGACAGCGCGGTGGACGTGTCGACCGTCGTGTAGCCCCGGGTGTCGCTACCGCTGAAGTAGGTGAAGCCGGCGATGACCAGCAGCACCACCAGGGCGATGCTCAGGTTGCGGGGGAGGTTCTTGCGGTTCATGCACCTGCGGCCGTGACGGCCTCGTCCTTCCGGGAGAGGGCCCGGGTGCCGACGGCGCCACGGAAGGCACGGACGTCGCCCCGGAGGGGAAAGGCTACCCCGGGAGCTCGGAGCCCACAGGGCGCTCGTCCGCTGGCTGCGGACGCGCTACCGGGCCAACGACGGGGGGCACCGCTGCGTTCCCCCGGGGAGCGGGCCCGTGCCCTCAGCTTGTGTAGACCCGGGGCTCCAACGTGCCGATGTAGGGCAGGTCACGGTAGCGCTCGGCGTAGTCGAGGCCGTAGCCCACGACGAACTCGTTGGGGATGTCGAAGCCCACGTGCGCCACCTCGACGTCGACCTTGGTCGCGTCCGGCTTGCGCAGCAGCGCGCAGACCTGCAACGACGCGGGGTTGCGGGTGGAGAGGTTCTTCATCAGCCAGGAGAGGGTCAGACCGGAGTCGATGATGTCCTCGACGATGAGCACCCGGCGCCCGGCGATGTCGCGGTCGAGGTCCTTGAGGATGCGGACCACGCCCGAGGAGCTGGTCGAGCTGCCGTACGAGCTGACCGCCATGAACTCCAGCTGGACCGGGACGGGCAGCGCGCGGGCCAGGTCGGTCATGAACATCACAGCGCCCTTGAGCACCCCCACGAGGATGAGGTCGTCACCGGGGTCGGTCGGCTCGGCGGCGGCGATCCGCGCGGCCAGCTCGACCGTCTTGGCGTGCAGCTCGTCGGCGGTGATCAGCACGGAGGCGATGTCGCCGGAGTAGAGCTCGGTGCGGTCACCGTCGGGCACGTGGGCTCCCTCAGCTGGTCTGTCGGCGTGGCGCGGTGCTCAGCCTGCCACGCGCCCGG